>NZ_FOTS01000111.1 GCF_900114615.1 Pelosinus propionicus DSM 13327
CTTTTCGCTATGATTCCTCTTGATATCCCCGTCGCTCTTTCTAGCTCTCTTATTGATAATCCTACTTTTTTCAACTGGTTCACGATTGTATCTCGCTCTTCTTTTTCTATGGGACATGGGGACAGGTCTTTTGTCCCATTTACCAATCGACTCTTAATTATCTTTCTATCATTCAGTGTCAACTAAAGAGAAGCTACCATAATAAATTACTAACCAATTTATTATGGTAGCTTCTCTTTTATAAATGCTAAATACTGCTATATTCTTACATTATAATCATTTTTTACCAGGCAAGGTTACGCTTCAGGTTTCATATTAATTGTAAATCAGTGACTACCTATGGATGGGTAGTTACTGAAATACCTTTTCTACACCTTCGAGCATGTTGGGATTAGAAGGAAAAATTATGCCCACCACTAATCATCGTCTTTTATTGATAGAGCATCCCATATACTCATAATTTGAGTAATCGCTGCGTCTATTGCCTCAAGCTGCACTCCATCTCTTGCTTGAATTGAAATTCCGTGCAAAAAGGATATGAAAAACGTCGTCAACATATCAATATCAGTTGATGATGAAAGTTCACCCTGATCAATAGCACGCCGTATACACTTAGACATCCAACTCCGTACTAAATCCCTTTCCTCTTTGAGCATTTCACGTATATGTATATGCTCCAAAGAGCAGGTGCTTGCCGAAATCACAGTTAAACATCCCAAAGGATGGCATCCATCGGTTTGCATTTTGGCCGATTGTCTTAGTGCCAATTCAATAGCCTTACTTGGAGCAAGTGAGCTGTCTTTCAGACTTAACATAACTCGACCATACGTAGATGTATATAAATCAATCACTTCTTTGAATAACTTTTCTTTTGATTCAAAGGCTGTGTAAAAACTGCCAGCCGAAATGTTTCCCATAACTTCTCTCAGCTGTGAAAGCGAAGTAGACTCAAATCCCTGCTCCCAAAATAACATCATTGCATCAAATATCGCTTTATCTCGGCTAAAAGCCCGCGGCCGTCCTGTCTTGACCATAAGATGATCCTCCTTCCTGAGTTTGTATATATCATAACTAATAAAAATACTGTAGACAAGTACTTATACTAAACTAATTAATCGTTTATTTACCTTGAAAATTCTACTCTGGATAAAATTCAATTAAACCCATGCTGCTTTGATTTTAATGCTGTAAATAGTGCCAGGAGTAATAAAACAAACATTGCCCCTGAAAATGAGCTTGGGCCTATTGTTTTTAGAAGTATACCTCCTGTTAAGGCACCACTTGCAATTGCTAAATTCCATACTGTTGTGTTTATCGACATAACCATATCAACCGCTTCATCTTTAACAGTTTCCGCAAGTGCTGTCTGTAATAATGTCGCTGCACCACCAAATGTTAACCCCCACATAATAACACCTATATATATCACAATAGCATTACCACCATTGATTCCAAATAGAACTGAATCGATTGTAAAAACAGCTATACTGCTCAGTACCAAGAAACGTAACCAACGGTCAATTAGTGAGCCTACAATAAAGATACTTGTGAGTGCTGAAATTCCAAATAGAAATAATGCCAGATCTACGCGTTGCATATCAAGTGATATAAGAAAGGGGGCAATATACGTATAAAGTATATTGTGAGCTGTCATCCAAGTCATAACCACAAAAAGGATTGAGCGCACCCCAGGAGTCTTGAAAACATCAATAATTGAAAGCTGCTCATCATTAGACTGGCCTGGATAATCCGGCACTTTCCAGAGTATCCAACCGATCAGTATAAAAGCCATAAAGGACATAATTCCAAATACCGAGCGCCAGCCAATAAACGCACCCAAAAACGTTCCAATTGGCACACCAAAAGTCAAAGCAATGGGTGTACCAATCATCGCTATTGCCATGCCACGTCCCTTAAGCTCATCAGATACCATACGCCGAGCATAACCTGCAATTAATCCCCATGCAATACCGGCAGATACTCCCGCAAAAAAACGGGCAATCAATGTCAGTATATAACTAGATGATATAGCGGTAACGCTGTTAAAAACAAGAAAACCACAGATTGCTGATAGAAGAAGAGGACGACGACGCCACCGTCGAGTTGCAACAATAACAGGAATGGCTGCTGTCAGTGATCCAACTGCATATAAAGTAACTAACTGCCCTGCAAGACTTTCCGAAACATTGAGTCCGTTACTTATCTGAGGAAGCAAGCCGGCAGGAAGAGTTTCAGTCATAATCGCCATAAAGCCCGCCATGGCTAAAGCTAATAAACCCAAGATTGGAAGGCGATATTTTTCACCACTATTGATATTTTTTTTCATTTAAATAAATGCTCCTTAAATTATATTTGGATCGATCATTCCATATATAATTTTATATTCTTATTCTTTACCTGTCAACATCTTTTGGATCAAAAGATCCAAAAGATGTTTTCTAGTGATTTACTTAAAAAATACCATATAAAAAAAGCTCCATCCCTATTTCTAACAAGGGTTGGAACTATTTGTCGCTATTACCAGCGTCACAATATTTCGTGCTGCTTTTTAACTATTACAGAAGGTTACAGAAGAAGGTTACAGAAGTCGAGTAGAGGCAGACCTCACGATCTAGCCCCCCTCACGGAACCGGACGTGCCCTATTAAGGCATCCGGCTCTTCATAATAGCATTCA
>NZ_FOTS01000070.1 GCF_900114615.1 Pelosinus propionicus DSM 13327
TTGAATAGATGCCGTTCATGTACCCATAGACAAGAATTTTAAATAGACGCTTCGGTGATCTCTCGATTCTCCCCATTCGGGAGTACGTAGTGTACAGTTTGCTATAATCCAGCCTTTCTAACACTGCGCTGAGTAACCGTACCGAGTCATCTTCTGGGATCATCTCGCCGATGTCCATCGGCAAGACTAGTTGATATATATTTGTGTCTGTTATATAATTTGCTTGTATTTTCATGTTCCAACAAACTTGATTTTACACAAAAAAATGGCTCCCGGCTACTGCCGGTTGCCATTTTTGTTTTTTAGGGCTAGTGCGACAGCCCCTTTTTATTTACAGGAGTATTTTAACTAAGAAATAACCTGTAATACATCCAACTCCTACACCAATTAAACCAGGAGCAATGAAACTGTGATTGATAATAAACTTACCAATTCGAGTGGTGCCGGATCGGTCAAATCCAATACACGCTAAATCACTAGGGTAGGTTGGCAAAACAAAATACCCATAGGATGCAGAGAAAAAGGCTACCATCATTTTGGGATCGACTCCCAAACTAAGACCCAAGGGAGCAATTGCAGTAACAGCAGCACCTTGGCTATTCACTAATTTTGACACTAGAAATAGCACAATAGCATACATCCAAGGCTTACTAGCAACAATGCCAGCTAACGTACTTTTCAATAAGTCAAAATGTGCATGAAAGAAGGTCTCACTCATCCATGCTACACCAAAGACAGAAACAATTGCAACCATACCCGCTTTAAAAACAGGACCATTGGCGATTTCCCTTTGATTTACCTTACAAACAATAAGAATAATAGCGCCTGCGATTAGCATTAACATTTGAATAACCAGATTCATTGATAATGGTTTCAACTTACCAACAGGACCAAAAGAAGGAAGCAAATTAGGAAATGCACCAAATAAAACAACAACACCAATCGCAGCAAAGAATATCCAGGTTGCCCAATAGGATTCTTTTGGGAATACCTTGTCTAATAGAGTATCAGAAGTTCCATAAATATATTCTTTTTGCTCTGGATCCTTAATCTTTGCTTGAAATTCTTCATCCTTATCTAGATCTTTTCCACGCCTCATACTCCAAAGAGCAGCAACAATAACCCCCAGCAACGTAGATGGAATCGAAACAGACAATAAATCAAGAAGACCAATCGCACTACCTACACCATGGGATTGAGCTAAAATAGAAGCCATAGACACAACTGAAACAGATACAGGGGATGCCCCAATTCCCATCTGGGATGCAACGGAAGCAACAGCCATTGGTCTTTCGGGACGGATTCCTTTTTTAACCGCAATATCATAGATGATAGGAAACATCGTATAAACTACATGGCCAGTACCGCATAAAAAGGTCAAGGTCCAAGTAGTTATTGGGGCTAGAATTGTGATATAGGAAGGGTGACGACGTAATATACGCTCAGCAACCTTCATCATCACGTTTAAACCTCCGGCAGTTTGCAATACAGAAGCACAGGCAATTACTGCTAGGATCGTTAGCATAACATCGACAGGTGGTTGACCAGGTTGTAGATGAAAACCAAAAGTAAGAATAAAAAGACCAATACCACTTATTAACCCTAACCCCATTCCACCATAGCGAGTACCTAAGATTAGACAGCCTAATACCACTAAAAATTCCAAACCAATCATATTATTTACCATTCCCCTTTCTTTCTAAGAGTGCAGCAAGGTCACGAAAGCAATTTTTCATTACTTTTTATACTTGCCTTCCTCTTTTTCACCTTATACAAGTTTGCCATTAAAACGGCAAAATCCTGCGAATTCTCTCGAATTCGCAGGATTTCTCCGTTTTTTTTAGTTATTTAATTTGAATTTAATTATTTAATTCAAATTACTTATTCTTGAGATAGATTTCTTCATTTACAACTATTTTAAATATATAAAAAAGGTTGTGATTCTACTGCATCACAACCTAAAGTCTTTATAGGCACTCTTATTACACCTTCTGATCTCAATAAATTCATTTAGAAGATATTCGCACATTAATAATCCTGCCACATCCTAAACATTTTCCCATTCCAGAGCTATTAAAATGCACTGTCCCTCCGCATTGTATATGAATTAACAAGTATAGCGCCTCCTTATAAGCTATTATAAAGAGTATTTTATGAGATAATGCTGAAATTTATGATCTTATATTTCACAAATTAGTACTACAATTCAAACTTGAATTACCTGACGCACTACTTTTAACTTATCAGACTCTGCAGCAATAATTTGCTTAAAAATTGGTACTAAATTAGGGTCAAATTGCGTACCTGCACAACGTTCAATCTCAGCAATAGCCTCTTCATACTCCATAGCTTTACGATACGGACGATCATTCGTCATTGCATCAAAGGCATCAGCGATAGATAATATACGACATGCTAACGGAATTTCTTCATGCTTGAGCCCTAGAGGATATCCCTGCCCATTCCACCATTCTTGATGTTTTAATATCCAATCCGCAATTGGTAATAATTCGCTAGAAGACTGAGCCATTCTGTAACCAATCTCACAATGACGTCTAATAATGATAAACTCTTCATCCGTTAAACGGCTTGATTTGAAAAGAATCTGATCAGGTATTCCGACTTTACCAATATCATGGAAACGGCCTAAAAGACGTAAGTCCGGTATACAACTTGCCTCTATTCCCATTGCCTCTGCCAACTTTACAACTAATATCTCCAGTCGATCCGTATGCCCATCATCAACAAAATCGCAAACCTCCAAAGCCTTGCTAAGAGTCTTAACAATAGAACTACGAATACTTTGACTGCTATGTAGTTTTTCCCGATACATATTATCATCAGCAACTTTAAATACATCAGCGACACTTTGCTTAGGATAGGCTTTAACACTAAATCCAATGGAAATACTAAGAGGAATCTTAGTATTTGTCTCACGAAATTCATTGACCTTCCGACGAATACACTGACAAATTTCTTCAATATCTACACTGCTTGGATTATACAATATTACTGCAAACTCATCGCCCCCTATCCTTGCTACCTCAGCAATTCCTGAAAAGCACTCTTGAATGATCGTCGCAGCACTAATGAGAAGTTCATCACCCGCCTGATGTCCAAAAGTATCATTTACTAATTTAAGTCCATCAATATCACATATTACAATTCCAATAGAACTCTGAAAATTTCTATCCAACTCCTGTAATTTCTCTTCAAAATACACTCGATTATATAATCCCGTCATTCGGTCATGTAAAGCATAATATTGAAGCTTACCCTCCATATCTTTTCGATGGGTAATATCCCTGACGATGGCAATAATTTCATTGCTATTAATTGCTATAATTCGAACTTCCTGATACCTTATCGTTTTCACTTCTCGGTATTGATACTCAAAGAATTGAATTTTTTCCGTTAAAATTGCTTGTTGAATTTTATCATTCAAAATTTGCGGATTTTCCATCATTAAAAAATTTTCTAGTTTTTCACCAAGTTTCTCTTCATGATTCATTCTTGAAGTAAACTCTTTACCATCTTTATATGAAAGTACAGTACCAAAGCGATCCAAAAGATATATTGAATCTGGCAATGCATCAATTAACCTTTGATTCCGGTGTTGACTCTTTTGCAATGCTTCGTATAATAAAAAATTCCCCAAAGAAATCGATGCCAACTCCGCAAAACTTTCTAACATTTGTAATTCTTCCTTATCAAAAACATGCTCCACGGTATAATTCATACTAAAAACACCAATCACTTTTCCTTCTGCTTTCAAAGGAATACCAATACCAGTTTTTAAAAGATTATAAACCGGATCACGTAATCGCTCTTCCCATTCATGATACCTTGGAACAACTACGAGATCTCCACTCTCCCATACTTTACCAATAATTCCTTCACCTTTTTTAACACGCCCCTGGATTTGATCTAACTCGAATCCTTCTATGACTTTTGACATCATAAAATTATCATCTTCGCTAAGTAAGTAGATATATCCATATTGAGCTCCGCTTATATCCATCATTTTTCTAACTACAATCTTTAAAAGATCATCTACAATAAAGCCTTGCATGAGCGCGATTGAGGCTTCATGCAAAGCATACAAGCATTCATTTCGCCTATTTATTTTTTCCTCTCGATATAATAATTCATCAAATTGCTGTTTTAACTCCTCTTCGGAAGCAAGCAGCTCCTCATATGTTGTCATGATTTCTTCATTTTTCTTATGTAGTTGCTCTTCAGATTCTCTAAGCTGCCTAGAGCTACTGGAAATAAGTTGATACAGCACCAAGGCTGTAATTGCTACAAAAAACCATCCTTTTACAACCTCTATTTTAATAACCATCCCTGGGTCTGAAATCAAACTGTTTACTAAATAATCAGAAAACATGATCCATAAAACACTAACAAAGACATATATAACCGTGATTTTGAAGCCAATAGAATATTTATTTTGAAACATAATATCAACCCCTTACGCCTATAACTAAGTATAATCCCATAGTCATTAAGTTCGACAATATTTTCCTTTTTCCTGCGAAAAATGAAACAAATAACCGCCTGTCGAAAAATACGACAGACGGTTATTTGCATTAACCATCAATATTAATTTTCTCTATCAATTCTTTTAAAACAACCTTGGCACATTCATTTTCAACTTGACAAGTCCCTGCATTAACGTGTCCGCCCCCTCCATACTGCAACATAAATTCACCAATATTTGTTTTGGAAGTACGGTTAAATATGGATTTACCAACAGTAAAAACTGTATTTTGCTTATGTAATCCCCACATTTTATGAATGGAAATATTGCATTCGGGATATAAAGCATAAATTAAAAAACGATTACCGCTATAAATGGTTTCCCCATCTTGTAAATCCAGTACTACAAGATTTTTATGAACTGTTGCGCAGCGTTTAACTTGTTCTTTAAATTTTTCATTATGTTCAAAATAAATATCCACTCGTTCTTTTACATCACGTAATTTCATGATTTCATCAATGGTATGAGTTCGACAATAATCAATTAATTCCATCATTAAATTATAATTTGATATTCTAAATTCCTTAAATCGTCCCAATCCAGTGCGAGCATCCATTAGGAAATTTAACAAAGCCCAACCAGATGGATGTAAAACCTCTTCCAAATCATATTGAGCCGAATCCGCCTTATCTACTGCTGCCATCATTTCTAAAGAGACCTTAGAAAAACGTTCACTTCCACCATAATAATTATATACAACACGTGCAGCAGATGGGGCATTAGGATCGATAATATGATTAGCAGGCTGCCCTGTAATACGAATCGTTTCACTCAAATGATGATCAAATGCAATATGAACACCCGGCACATAAGGCAGATTAGTAGTAATATCACGATCTGTCACTTCAATTTTCCCATCTTGCATATCCTTAGGATGCACAAACTTGATATCATCTAATAGATTGAGCTCTTTTAATAAAACCGCACATACCAATCCGTCAAAATCACTGCGCGTAACTAACCTAAATTTTTGTTTTTCGTCAACCATTTTACCCCTCCTGCAGAATGTTGCCGGCATTATGCCCTTGCCCAAGCATAAAGTCTGAATTCTTTTCTTATACTTTGAAAATGATTCGCCTTACAGCTTATTTTATCCTGCAAATCGATACACCAAATTATAGTATCAAACAAAAAAAGATGTCATCAAAGCAAAAGAAGGATTCTATTATAGAATCCTTCTTTTGCTAATGAAATAAGTAAACCCATGATACCGTTTCTTTTATATGTCCAAACCTGCCGCTAGCAGGTGGGCATCACAGATTGGCTTTTGCCATCCACTCAAAGGAGGTCCGACAGCTACCAAATCATTAGATTCCCTATTTATAAAAGTAGGTTGGACATATATAAGATAACATATATCACAGGTAGATGATTGACGATAAATATCTGCTGCCTTTAGATGTTTATATATTTAAAACATCTTTCAACATTAAATATATAATACCATATCAATTATTAAGATGCAAAGCCATTTGCATAGAAAAAGAAGTTAATCCGCCTTGTATACTAGCTTACCATCAAAAAAGGTCATGACTACTTTCGTTTTATCTATATTGATAGGATTCTCCACAAATAAATTTCGATCAATTACCACCAGATCAGCAATTTTCCCCACTTCAATAGAACCAATATCACACTCCATAAATAAAGTATAGGCACCGTTTATAGTAAAACTTTTAATCATTTGCTCCACAGTGGCCCGTTCGCTTTTATTTAAAAGATACCTTTCATCATCCATATCTGTAATATCTTCTACTCCATGTAAAGTACCATTATCAATATTACGTGTAACACCAACATCGATCGCTAAAAAAGGATTGGGTACTGCGGTAGCCGGATAATCAGAAGAAGATGCTACAATGATCCCTTCTCGAAAAAAAGTCCCTAAAGGAAATTCGAGATTAGCACGTTCACCTAGAAATTGATAATCAACATTATCCCACCAATTAGGACCTTTAAATTGCCAGTAAGGCTGTACGCTGGCAACTACATTTAACTCTTTAAAACGTAATACATCCTTTTGATCTACAAGCTGTAAGTGGGTAATAGTATTACGATAATCCCTTGATGTTGTTTTATGATATGCATACTCTAAGGCATCCAATACCTTTCTGGTCGAACCATCACCCGTAGAGTGAACATGAATTTGCATACCACATTGATTTACTGCATAAAAAGCATTCTTTAGGTTTTCCATTTCCCATAGAAAATCACCATAATAATCTGCTCCTTTTCCAGCTTTTATACTATAAGGCTCTAGTAAATAGCTTGTGCAACCTTCAATTACACCATCCGTAAAAAACTTTGCAGTAATGACTTGGAGTAAAGGACTCTGATACTGGTCTCTCAACTCTCTAATATGTGCAAGTTGACTAACTAGATCCTCTCTGGCATTAACCGTCATAGCACCACGTACGCGCAATTGCAGCTGATTTGCTTTTTCCATCTCATCACAAGCCTTAAAGAGGGTAACAAAAGGTAGGCTCGCCATACAAAGGATACTGGTAATACCAAAACGATGCATTTTCTTTTGGAAAGAAGTCATCGCAGTAATATATTGTTCCAAACTATACTCAGGCAAGGCAATCAACCACATGGCCCATTCCTTTAATGTTCCCCACAGTTCACCACGACTCTGATCCCTTTCTATCACACCGCCCTTAGGTACTTTTGTATCAATAGTTACGCCATTTATTTCCAATGCTTTGGAATTTACCCATAAGGTGTGACCATCATGTGCTCGCAAAACAATAGGAATTTCTCTCGTAACAGCATCAAGATACTCTTTACGAGGCCCTTTAATCAAGTCTTCACCTGTTAATATCCCCCATGACCATCCTCTGCCATAAACCATTTTAGCATCAGGATGCTGTGCAATAAACTTTTTTACAGCTTCCACAATCCCTCTATAGTATTTATGTTAAATAACTGAACTTCGTAAAGTTCTGATAAGGCTAGCCCAGGCGGGTGAATGTGGCTATCAATCAAACCAGGCAGTACCATCTTTCCTTCCAAATCAATGACTTGAGTTGTATTACTAATAAAACGCTGTACTTCCTTGTCACTGCCTGTAAACAAAATTCTATTATCTTTAATTGCTATTGCTTGATATATCTGATCTTTCTCGTCAGCAGTATATATTACACCATTTTTTAATACAATGTCAGCTAACATACAATTGGTCAACTTACTATCACCTGCCTCTTTCTTTGCCCATTCCGCAACTTTATATATAATAAAAAAAGACTTACCCTTTGATAAGTCCTTTTTGCATAGGAAAAATAAAGCCCATAATATCGTCTCTTTGCTATGTCCAAACCTGCAGCTCGCAGGTGGGCATCCTAGATATATTTTTGCCTTCCATTCGCTGATGGCTCGGCAGCTGGATATCATTGGATTCCCCAGTTATAAAAGTAGGTTGGACATAAAAAAGATAACGTGCATTTCAGGCATTTGTTTACTACGATGTATACATAATATCATATCTATTACATAGATGCAAAGTTTCTTGCAATCTAGTTTTACGAGTTTTTTTTGATTTAGGGAGGTTAATATACATGCTACGTGTTTATTCTTTCAAATGCACATTTTTACGTTTCAAGATATGATTTTTTCAAACTCTGTATTCTCTCAATATTTTAAACTGATCAAAAAACATTTGATAATAGACTCCTTCATTCTGGATTAAAAAATCATGGTTACCTTCTTCCACAATTTCACCATGATCAATTACTAAAATATTATTTGCACCACGGATAGTATTTAAGCGGTGAGCAATGATAAAACTTGTATGCCCCTGCATTATTTTTAACAAGGCATCCTGTATATGTAGCTCGGTACGAGTATCAATGCTGCTTGTAGCCTCATCCAAAATAAGAATTGACGGCTTGGCCAAAATTGCTCTTGTAATCGCTAGAAGCTGCCTTTGCCCTTGACTTAAATTTGCGCCGTTTTCTGATAGCTGAGTTTCATATTGTTTCGGAAGCATTGAAATAAAACGATGTGCATTAGCCATTTTTGCTGCATTTTTCACTTCCTCATCCGTTGCATCAGGTTTTCCATATTTTATATTTTCGCTAATCGTGCCAGAAAATAAATATGCATCTTGCAGTACAATACCAAAACAACGTCTCAAACTATCTCTCGTATACTCTCTAATATCAATTCCATCAATTAATATTCTCCCATTGGTTACATCATAAAATCGAGTAACTAGATTTACAATTGTGGTTTTTCCCGCACCTGTAGGTCCCACAAGTGCAGTACTGCTACCTTCTGTAGACAAAAAGCTTATATTTTTTAATATTGAAACATCTGGTCGGTAGCCAAAACTGACGTTTTCAAAAACAACATGCCCTTTGGGATTCTTTAAAACCATGGCATTTGGCAAATCTCCCGTTTCTTCTTGTTCATCAAGAATCTCGAATACCCTCTCCGCTCCAGCAATGCCAGACTGTAAAAGGTTAAATACATTCGCCAAGTCATTCAAAGGTCTGGTAAATTGCCTTGAATAGCTCAAGAAGCTAGCAATAACACCAATTGTAATTATACTTTTTATTGCTAAAACACCGCCTATAATAGCAATTAAAGCAACTCCGAAATTATTAATTACATTCATAAGTGGCATTAGGAATCCTGACCAAATTTGTGCCTTCAAGCCAACTTCACATAATTTCATATTTACATCATCAAACGCTGCAATTACCTTATCTTCATGATTAAATGCCTTTACTAACTGTATACCTGAGATTGTTTCTTCAATATGACTATTTAATCTTCCAAGTTGGGTCTGCTGCTCTTTAAATAATGTACTGGTTTTATTAGCAATAACACGAGCAAGTAAAATCACCAAACAAGCCGTAAGTAAATTGACTGCAGTAAGAAAGGGACTCAACACCATCATCATTGTCAACGAACCAACAATCATAATGGAGCCAGATAATAATTGTATTGTTGACTGCGATATTGTTCCGCTTATATTATCAATATCATTCGACAATCTGCTCATTAATTCTCCATGCGGATGAATGTCAAAAAAGGCAATAGGAAGAGATTGTAGTTTGTTAAATAAAACTCGTCTAATATTTGCAATAATTCTCTGTGACATCCCTGCCATAAGCCATCCCTGTAAAAAAGTCAAAATTCCACTAGCCACATATACAAGAATCAAGGCCATCACTACTATTTCTAAAGCTTTAAAATCAACAAAGCCATTAGAAGCAGCCATTGAATCAATCGAAAGACCGATCAAATAAGGTCCTAATAGAGTAAGGAATGACTCTATTAGAAGAAATAACAAAATATAGGCTAACACATTTTTTTCCTTACCCATGTAATGCCATAATCGTTTAAAAGTTGCTAGAAAATTTTTAGGTTTAACAATTGGAACTCTCCCACGGCGTCCACTCAAACTACCACGTATTCCTCCCACATTATCAGAACTCGATGGATTGCGTTCTGTTTTTTGCTCATCTTTTTGAGACATACCGTTACATCTCCTTACCTATTTGTGAGTAAAATATTTCTCGATAAACTTCACTACTTTCCATCAGCTCACTGTGCTTGCCAACACCCACAATTTCCCCTTGATCAAGCACTATAATTCTATCTAAATCCATGACGGAGACAATTCGCTGGGCAACAATAAGGCAAGTAAGTTTTTCGGCATATTGCTTTAAAGCTTCTTTTATTTTCTCTTCCGTGAGTACATCAACAGCACTTGTTGCATCATCTAGAATAAGGATCTCTGGTTTTCTAACGATCGCCCTTGCAATCGCTATCCGCTGCTTTTGCCCACCAGAAAAATTGACGCCACCCTGTCCAACTTTTGTTTGATAACCTTCAGGCAATGCAATAATAAAATCGTGTGCTTGCGCAATCCTAGCTGCAGTTTCAATTTCCTCTGCAGTAGCATTTTCTCTTCCCCATTTTATATTATCCAGAACCGTACCAGTAAATAGTATAGATTGTTGAGGCACAATTCCCATTTTCTCTCGTATCCACTTTGGATTTACGTCTTTCACATCTTCGCCGTTAACCTTGACAGAACCAGACGTTACATCATAAAAACGAGGAATTAGCTGAATAAGACTACTCTTGCCTGATCCAGTAGAACCAATAATTCCAATTCGCTCTCCTGGCAAACAGGTCATCGTTACGTTTTTAAGAACTGCCTCTTCCGCTATTTTTCCATAAGAGAAATATACATTTTGAAAATCAACTCTGCCTTTAATCGCCGTCGACTCACGAGGATAATGATCCCATTTCATCGTATTTACTTGGGAAAATACCTCATTAACACGCTCCGTTGATGCTTTTGCTCTCACAAACATATTAAATACCATAGAAATCAGCAGTAATGAGAATAGAATTTGTGTCATGTAATTAATGAAGGCAATAATATGACCTGCTTGCATCTCTCCTAAATGTACATACTTTCCTCCAAACCAAAGCACTATCACAATTCCAAAATTTACTGTAAGCATAATCCCAGGTCCAAAAACAGAGATTATCCGCATGGCCTTAACCGATTTTAATTGGAGCTCTTGATTTACTTTATTAAATTTCTCTACTTCATAATCAAATCGATTAAACGCCTTAACCACTCTGACACCAGACAAATATTCTCTCATTACACCATTTAACTGGTCAAGAACCTGTTGAACCTTTATAAAAAGAGGAAAGCCCATTTTCATATTCATAAAGATTAACATTCCCACAATAGGAATAACCACTGCTAAGATTGACGCTAATTTAGCATTGAGTTGTATCGCCATAATAAGACTACCAACACACAAAAAAGGACCCTTGATAAAGATTCTCATAAGTCCATTTACAAGAGTCTGAATTTGAGTAACATCATTTGTTAAGCGCGTCACCAAAGAAGCTTTATCAAAATGCTCAATATTTTCAAGAGATAAGGTTTGAATCTTTTTATACAAATCCAATCTCAACTCAGTCCCAAATTTTTGCGAAACAGTACTCGATATAACATTGCGAGCAGACGCTGCAATAGCCCCTAATGCTGTAATAAAGAGCATCAAGCCTCCTTTTAAAAGAACATATTCCATATTCTTTCCGGCTATCCCCACATCAATAATTTGCGACAGAATAGCAGGCAATATAAGATCACATATCGTCTCACACATTACAAAAAATACGGCAAGAAAAAATTTTGCTCCATATTTTTTCTTGTAATGACTAAAAATTTTCATGCTTTCAATCTCCTTGAAAGTGTAAATATAAAAATAATTTCAACTATAATAATAGTATACACTATGAGCTATGGTTATTAAAATTGCCCCTATTGTAAAAGGCATACCACTTTGTTTTCACAAACAAAATGGTATGCCTTTTACAAATTCATTCTATATTATCCTTCGCAATGATATTTATGATTCTGAACAACCATTACATTCTCCACAAGCTTGTTTCTTACTCTGACCACGCTGCCGAGGTACAGCATAAGAAGCAGGTTTCGATGCAATACTTTCTAGTGTCTCTATATACTCTTTAGGCAATCCCTGCTCTTTTGCTCCTTGAATAATGATGTTTAAATATTCAGTACTCGGCTGCTTGGGCTCTCCTAATCTGGCTTTTTTATAAATACTTGCCTCTATAACCCTATTTTGCTCATCAAGCACTTCCACTGGGTAATGAAAATATTCACCAGTACCATCTAACCTAACATCTTCGCAATTATCTAATTGTTCCCACGCATAAGATTCTAACTGATACAAAACGCCCCAAACTTCTGCTAGAACATCAGGAACAACCGTTTCTACAGCTCCATCCCAAATAACAGAGTTCTCGAAAAATCCAATCCTATGACCCTCTAATCGGGCAATGCCAAGCACAAGAGGTTTAGTACACTTTTGATTCATGTTTTCAAAATCAAGATTGGATCCATAAGCAAAATAAAGACGACTTGGATTGATTTTCTCCATATGAACTCCCCTTTTCTTTCATCTGCATATCCGCAAATTCCTACATGTTATATCCATATCCATGCAAATCAGACCTCAGTAATGCTAAAAACATAAAAAAAGCGTCCAAAATCAATACTACATTGTTTTTGGAGCCCCATTGCTTCACTTTTTAAACTTTTAACATCATGATATAACAAAGTAAGATAAAAGTCTAATAAATTTTTGACTTTATTCTGTTCAATTTTGTGATACTATAGTAACTAGAATATATATTTGATTACTAAGGTGGTTAATAAAAAATGGATATTAAAAATACATACTGGTTTTTATTTCATGATGATGAACTGTTAGTCAAAGATGTGGAAGGAATCAGTACGATCCTTTCAGATTCTGATATTAAATTACTAAGGCTTAACCCCATCAATGCCCAGAATATCGGTACCCTTCATGAGCAAGAATGTTTGATTGCTAACTTAGAGGATGAGACATTACCTGAAGGATTCTCTTGGAAAAAGGTACGACCTTTGTATGGAAATATGGAAGAAGAATGCTTTTGGTTTGCTTGCCGTGCACTTCATATTATGAACTGGATGAAAACCAGTAAATTTTGTGGCTGCTGCGGAACTCTCATGAATGCTTCCCAACAAGAACTTGCCATGCAATGCCCAAGTTGCGGTCATATTACCTATCCTCGCATATCCCCAGCTATTATTGTGGCTGTGACAAGAGGTGATCAAATCCTTCTTGCGCGTTCGAACCGATTCCCACCTAATCGTTACAGTGTTATTGCAGGTTTTGTTGAGCCAGGTGAATCACTAGAAGATTGCGTGCAAAGAGAACTAAAAGAAGAAGTTGGAGTTGAAGTACATTCTATCAATTATTTCGGAAACCAGCCATGGCCTTTCCCTGATTCTTTGATGATTGCTTTTACCGCCAAATGTTCAACAGAAAAGATAACGATTGATAACCAAGAAATTGTGGAAGCTGGCTGGTTTTCTGCTCATAACCTTCCTGATATACCTGATAAACTAAGTGTAGCAAGACGATTAATTGACTGGTTCGTGGAAAAACAATCCATACCACACACTTAACTGTACCTGAAATCATTCTGCTGTCAATCTTTTCGGGCAATCATTTCAATTTCAACCTTGGCACCAAGCGGCAACGCAGCTACACCAATGGTTGTTCTTGCAGGATAAGGCGCTGCAAACTGCTTTTCATACACTTGATTCATAGACGTAAAGTCACTCATATCCGTTAAAAATACATTCACCTTTACAACATGATCCGGTGTTAAGTTAGCAGCTGACAAGACATGGAACAAATTTACGAAACATTGCTTTGTTTGCGCCCCAATATCACCTTCCACCAACTTTCCTGTCTCAGAGTCAATGGGAGTCTGTCCCGAAAAATAGATCACTTCACCACATTCAACACCATGAGAATAAGGTCCAACCGAAACCGCCCCTGCAGCGCTAAAAGCTTTTCTTTTCATCATAAGGAACACTCCTTTTACTTATGCTATTTTCTTTGATATCGCAATATAATTCAAATTCCACTAAATTCATGAAAATTCCTTTAGTCTTTTGAACCAATAAGTCAATTTTATTTTTTTCATAAAATACCTCTTTAAGTAGTGTTCATTGGAGTAAAATCGATGTGCTACCAAAGAGGTATTTTATCCTTTATCCGCAATATGAAACTTCTGTCATTTTCTCCATGAGGAAGTATTAATACAGTAATTATTACATCGAAATGCAATGAGTATAATAATCCAAAGTACATTACCAAATCTACAGAATCTCATGCTACAGTCCTCCTACAAACTGATATAGTGATACAGTATGTTATGTTTGATCCTGCCATTAGGTCATTGCTTATTTATCAACGTGTTGAATAAGCAAGCTAATGACTATCATTCTTGTAAAAAATCAGTGTGCAAAACCCAATACTAGGAAAGGAAAGTGGCAGTTTTTGTCGAACACTAATTGTAGAATACATTCCTAATATTCAATTTTATTGTGAGGCTTTAATATGAAACATCTGCATAAATTGCGTGGATCTAAGGCTTTATTAAATACTCTACGCAGAAAAGCAATCTCTTCAGTTCTTTATGATACGGCTCTTGGATTGCTAAATCATCTCGATCTAACAAATTTACTCAAAAAAATAGTAATAGAAGCTACCCAGCTGATAAAGACGGAACATGGATACTACAATTTGGTAGAAATTGATCAAAATCAAATGATTCGGAAAGTGGGAGTCGGAGTTTATCAAAATGATGTAAATCGACTCATGCGTTTAGATCAAGGGTTAGTACAACATACTATTGAATCTAAAAAAATATCAATTATTGATGACTATAGTACATGGAACAATCGGCTAAATGACCCCTTTTTTGATAAAATACATACAGAAATGCAAGTACCGATAAAAATTGGCAGCAACATTGTCGGTGTCCTTGGTCTATCCTTCACAGAGCCCCACCGCAGATTTACGCAGAATGATGTTGCTGTCTTCCAGCAATTTGCTACCATTGCTTCTATGACTATTTATAACGCAATTCTCTATCGTACAGCCCAGTTAGAGAACGAAGAGCGAAAAAAGATCCAGGAAAACTTATTGCAAGTTACTGATGCTATGCAAGATATTGTGGGAAAGCTTAACCCTCAAGGAATTATTGAATATCTCACCCCTTCTTGTGAAAAATTAACAGGTTATAGCCTGAATCAGTTAATAGGGACATGCTATTTTGATTTTATTTATCCTGCTGACTTTGAAAAGGCAAAAACCTCCTTTTACTCATTTTTAGCTACAAATGAACAACGCAGGGTCTGCTATCGTTATGTTCATGCCTCTGGAGAAGTAAGATGGCTTGAAAGTCTAAGGGAGAAGGTGGGAGAAAATGGAACTTCCGTTGGTATTGTTTTTTCCGCACGGGATGTAACAGATAGGATTGAAGCAGAACAAGAAGCAACAGCTTTAGAAGCTACCTATCAGGCTATTTTTAGCTCTGTAAATGATGGAATCATCATTTACGATGTAGAAACCTTATCTGTTATTGAAGCCAATCAAAAAGCTTGTGATATTTTTGGCCTAGCAAAAGACCAACTTTTACACACCAAATTGCAAAATTTTGGCACGGGAGAAATCCCATATACACAAACAGAAGCCTTAACTTTGTTTCAAAAAGCAATTCAAGGCGAGACTCCTTTATTTGATTGGAAACTTAAAAATCACCATGGAAATTACCTCAATCTGGAAGTGAGCCTGAAACATATCATGCTCGGCGGAAAATGGTGTATGTTAACTGTTATTCGTGATATTTCAGAACGCGAATATGCAAAGGAAAAAATTTATCGATTAGCAAATTTCGATATCTTAACAAAGCTTCCCAATCGAACGCTCTTCAATGATCGGCTTCAAATTGCTTTAGCTCATGCTAAGCGAAATGGCGAACAGCTTGCAGTTTTATTTCTAGATTTGGATCGCTTCAAAACAATCAATGACTCGCTAGGGCATCAAGCTGGCGACAATGTCCTGCAAGAAGTAGCTGAAAGGCTGCAATTATGTATCCGTGATGAAGATACTGCATGCCGTATGAGCGCAGATGAATTTATTATCATATTGACAGATATTGAAAAATCATCTAACATTACTAAAATTATTGCAAGACTGACTGCCACCCTTTCTATGCCTTTTATAGTTGACGACCATGAGTTGCGCATCACCGCTAGTATTGGCATCAGTTTGTATCCCCACAATGGACACACCCCAGAGGTATTAGTTAAACATGCAGAATTGGCCATGTATCACGGAAAAGAAAATGGTAGAAATAATTATCAATTTTTTACAGAGTCATTAAACGAAGTCGCTACAGAGCGTTTATCTCTTGAAAATAGTCTCAGGTTAGCAATTGAGAGGAATGAATTCGTTTTATATTATCAACCACAGATTGATATAAAAACAAACAAACTCATTGGCGTGGAAGCCTTAATTCGATGGAACCATCCTCAAAATGGCTTAATATCTCCAGCCAAGTTCATTCCTGTTGCAGAAGATACCGGACTCATTATACCAATCGGTGAATGGGTTCTTCGCGAAATATGCCAACAACATTTCAAATGGCTGGAATTTGGGTTGCCTCCTATACAGATTGCTGTTAATGTCTCTGCTATTCAATTCCAAGAAAAGTATTTTCTCTCTACTCTACAAGGAATCTTAAGAAGTTATAATATGAATCCCGCTTACCTGGAGCTCGAATTAACAGAAGGCATATTAATGAGAGATGCTGATACAGCGACCGGAGAACTACATTCCTTAAAAGAACTAGGCGTAAAATTGTCTATTGATGATTTCGGTACCGGATATTCAAGTTTGCAATATTTAAGCCAATTCCCAATTGATAAACTTAAAATTGATCAAACTTTCGTACGAGCGATGTCCACCCATGCTTCAAGCCTTGCAATTGTGGAATCGATTGTCTCTCTTGCCGAGAAACTACACATTAAAGTAATCGCTGAAGGTGTGGAAAACAATGAAGAGTTAGAAATTTTACAAAAATGTGGCTGTACTGAAATACAAGGATATTATTTTTCAAAACCTTTGCCTGCTGACCAATTCTTTGAGTGGTATTATGCCAGATTATAAAAAGAGAACCATGCATTATGCCATGGTTTTCTTTTATGATTGGAGCTGATACGTCTGCTCTACTAAAATAGCCATATTTTCTAAGCTTCCCTTGATTCTAAACGAATGATCATAAGTATTACATAATTCGATTAAAAAATTAAGAAAATCTAGGGCATAGTTACCACAGACTCTGATTTTAAAATCGCTCTGCAGAGTGATACCCTCGGAACAAGTCACCGAAATTATATTACATTCAAAGATCTCAAGCTCATTTTGCCGAGATAGCATTGCCAAAAATTCAAATAAAAATACTGTAAAGCGAATGTTACCATGACATTTTTCATCTTTAATATCCACAACCAGCTTACCGGAGGCAATCAACTCCGGCATAACATTACGAATCCCATCCTTAATCTTTTGAAGATTAAAAGCAACTGGATAGCTTGGCACTGAATTTAAGAAAGTCAAACAAAGTATTTCGCATAAATTAATTATTTTCGCTGATCCATGATATTTCTTCATTTGTGAAAATGAAAAAGCCAGAATTTCTCTTGTTGAAAAAGCATCTTTTTCAACACATTCCAATCTTCCCCCCATCATTTTAAATACATTTTTATAGGTAGTATTGGAGCCTTCTAACGATTGCGCTAACTTGTCCTTTTCTTTTTTTAATGCATAAAAAGTAATTGCTTCTCGTATTGTTCTTAGTAAGTCCTCTACCGCCCAAGGCTTAGTCATATATTTGTTAATATCACCATCGTTGATAGAATCTAATACCTGATCTAATTGGGTGAATCCAGACAAAACAATTTTTTGCATATCAGGATATTTCTTTTTTACAATCTTTAGCAAATCAATTCCATTCATTGTCGGCATCTGTAAATCCGTTACAATGACACTGATATTCGTTTTCTCCATAATCGCTAATGCATCTTTTGCATTTGTTGTAAAATAGGGAACATAGTCTTCTTCTACGATAGCCTTTCGAAGTGCCATTAAAATAAAATTATCATCATCTACAAATAATACACTGTGCTTCAAGAAAATCGCCTCACAATTACATGAAATGTATTCACTATTGGTAGGTATTATTTCCTAAGATCAACAAATTTTGTCAAATTATGCTTGTTACAGTACATTCAACAACGAGGACAAACTCCCCTGCTATTTCATAAATTTTTCTTTTAAAACGAAAGCAACATTAAAAAGCATAAGGAGCTAATATGTATAACACAATAAAAGATCTTCTTTCTTCCTTACAACAAAAATGGCCTGGTTTGTATATCTTACTCGGATTTTTTCTTAGCGGATTAATGCTGACTGAATTTGCTGAATTAGCTTGGAAGACTCTATTTGTACATCAAATGGATCTTTTTGATCATCTAATCATTGGTATTGTCCGTTATTATGCAAATCCCAACCTCGATATAATCATGATTCATATTACAGCATTAGGCTCAGCTCCTTTCTATGGAATCTTATCAATCCTGATTCTGATCGGGCTTGCTTTCTTCCGCAAATGGCTGGAGGCCTGTGCGTTAACGATTTGCCTGACAGGCGGCGGGCTGCTTAATTATTTATTAAAGCATCTTTTTCTTCGCGCTAGACCCGATATGTTTCGCGTTATCCAGGAAACAGGATATAGCTTTCCTAGCGGACATGCAATGGTCTCACTATGTTTTTATGGAATGCTTGCCTATTTAATTAGTCTCAAGATTTCCTCATGGACTTGGCGACTTATCTTATTTATAGCAACGGCTATCTATATTGTTATCATAGGAATCAGCCGTATCTATTTAGGAGTACACTATCCTACGGATGTGCTAGCAGGATACGCAGCAGGTTCCACTTGGTTATTTTTCTGTATATCCCTACTAATGTGGTGGGAACACAAAAATAATGTATAGCCCCTATCTTGTTCCTAATATACCGTTTCACAGCTTTTATAAACGCCTCTTCCGATTTGCATTTTATGGGAAAATGATATAAAATCCAAATGAGCTATTATTTTAAATATCGTATATGAAAAGAGAGGAAGTTTGTGGTTACCAGACGTCAATTTTTATTCGGCTGCGCAGGCACTTTGGCCGTCCTCTCCGGAGCATCATTTGCTTCGGAATACAAAAAAGTTAATAAAAGTATACCTATTTTACTCTATCATAGAGTCGGTTACCAATTAGATAACTATACTGTTAGCCCAACGAGATTTGAAGACGATATGAGAACACTTAGCAGGGAAGGATACACCTGCTTATCTCTCACACAAGTGAAACAGCATTTACAGTCCAATCTCTCTGCACCACTTCCAGAAAAATCTATTCTCATCTCATTAGATGATGGTTATTTAGACAATTACATCAATGTTTTTCCAATTCTTCAGCAATATAACATGAAAGCTAGTTTTTACATCATTACTGGGATGATTGGAGAAGATGACCGATTAACTGCTTCTCAAATACGAGAAATGGAAGCAGCAGGTATGGATTTTGGTTCCCACACCGTAACCCATCGGTTCCTTGGTGAATTAACACCTGCAGAAATGAAAATAGAACTAATCAATTCTAAACACGTCTTAGAGCAGTTACTGGGAAAAAGTGTAGATTTTATCGCTTATCCTGGTGGCAGCTATAATACACAAACACTAAAAATCGCTAAGGAAGCTGGATATGAAGCAGGTCTTTCAACCCACTATGGCTATGAAATGTTTCAAAACCCTTTTGAAATGAAACGAATTCCGATCTTCCATTACGATCGATCTATTACGTACGTAATGCTACGCAAAGGCCTCCTGCCTACCTTGTTTCAATAAACATGCACCTGCTATCATTCAAATGATAGCAGGTTTTCCTTTTCTATAATCGACCAAGTTTACAAAACTTTTATAAATTTTACAAATTAAGTAATTTGCGGAAGGATTTCATCAATGAAATGTATAATTTAGCTAATAACAGATCTCAAATTATAAACTACAATGATTTTCATGTTAAAATTCAAATTATTCTGAAATATGCTTAGGTAATAATACTTTTGAAAGCGTTACACATGCTACTGAAGGAGCCGATGCATGAAGACACAAACGTTACAATACCAAATTAAACTATGGACCGTTTTACTTATTATTGTCCCCAGCTTACTAATCATGACGATTTATACCGTTGGTCAGATTTCGTTAGCTAAGCAACAAAATTTAGAATTAATCGAGCAACGGGTACATGCTCAAAAACGATTAATTGATTATTGGATGGAAGAGAGAGTTGAAAATATTCGTGACTTAAGCCGTGCAGAAGCTTTCCGAACGTTAGACGAATCGCAAATGGAACGCACTCTTTATTTCAAGAAGCAACTTGATAATTATTTTGATTCTTTTTCGTATATTGATAAAAAAGGATATATGAAAATATCTACTGTAGAACAGCGTAATTCTTCTACAACCGATAATCCTTATTTTAAAGCGGCCAAGGCAAGAAACTCATATGTCTCAAATGTAGTGATTGACCCCAATAATAATCAACCCATAATAAACATTTCTTCCCCTATTTATGATTACAATGGAGACTTCCAAGGACTGATACTTGGAACCATCAAAATTATAACATTAGAAAAACTCTTACGGGAAAATTGGATTGGACAAACGGGAGAAATCTTTTTGATTAACAAAGAAGGTCTGATGCTTACCGATCCTAGGTACCTTAACACGCAAAATGATAAAGACATCGACAAGCATGCAGCATTAGCAAATTCAAAACTCACAGAAAATACATTCCGTGCGATTGCACCAGGCGAGTCAGGTACGACAACTTGGAATGATTATCTAGGAAATAAAGTTCTAGGTGCCTATCTAGATGTACCTGAACGAGGCTGGATGCTGATCGGCAAAATCAACGAAGATGAAGTTCTAATCCCTATTTATAAACAACTGACAATGATGGCTGGTGCTACAGCTATTTTAATATTACTGATTCTCCCTCTGGCTAAGAGAATAACCAATCAGATTAAGTTACCCATTGATTGGTTGATTCGGCAATCAAGTCAAGTAGCAACTGAAAAATATCAACTAGTCGATCAGTACAATGTTTCAAAAAATATGCCCTATGAATTAGTTATCTTATGTGAAACGTTTTCCAACATGATTACCAAAATAAAAAATACGATCTCTCTGCTTAAACAAAATGAAGCGAAGCTAGGAAACCATATGCTAGAAATTCAAGAAATTAACGCCACCCTAGAAGAAGAAATGATGGAACGCCAAGCAGCTCAAGCTGCACTTGTAAATCTAAACATTGATTTAGAAAACAAAATAAATGAACGAACACAAGATTTACAAGATATGAATGCAGCTCTTGAAGAAGAAATCATGGAACGCCAAGCAGCCCAAGAAGCTTTGAATAAAAAAAATCAAGTTATTAAGAATATCGCTTACTCTGATAGTCTTACAGGCTTACCTAACCGTGCGCTTTTAAATAAACGTTTGAAAAAAGAAATGGAACGGACTCGCTGCGGCGAATCATCAGGAGCTGTCTTATTCATTGATTTAGATGACTTAAAAATGGTAAACGATACTTTTGGCCACACCTATGGAGATGCCTTAATCACAATGGCAGGAAAACGTATTGTTGAAACCGTTGGCAATGAAGGTTTTGTTGGTCGCATAGGTGGAGATGAATTCATGGTAATTTTATCTGGTGAACACGACCGTAAAAATATTATTCAGAGTGCCAACATGATTATTGAAACTTTCAATCAAGATATGGAGGTCCTTGGAATTTGCTTTCATACATCCGCAAGTGTTGGCATTGCCGTTTATCCTGCTGATGGGGATACTTCGGAAGAAATCTTCAAAAATGCAGATAATGCAATGTACGCTGCCAAAAAGTCAGGAAAAAACTGTTGGCGCTTTTACGAAACAACAATGCAAATAGAAGCCTATGATAAAATCCGGCTCATCAATAGTTTGCGTCATGCAATCGAAAACCAAGAGCTATCGCTACATTATCAGCCACAAGTAGATATAAATGGCTGTACTGTTGGATTTGAAGCACTTCTTCGCTGGAATAGCCCGGAGCATGGTGCAATATCACCAACCCGTTTCATTCCCTTGGCCGAGCAAAATGGTCTCATACAAAAGATTGGAAATTGGGTACTCAAAGAGGCAAGCCAATTCGCTCGCAAATTAGTTAATAAAGGCTGGGGACATATTCATGTTGCCGTAAATGTATCTCCCTATCAATTATGCGCTGACCATTTCATAGATGACGTACGAAAAGCACTCTATAGCGCAGGAATTGAACCTAACCAACTGGAAATTGAAATAACCGAAAATGCATTGATCGAGTCATTAGAAGAAAGCACTCACATTCTTGAAAAAATTCAAGCAATGGGAATACGTATGTCCCTGGATGACTTCGGCACAGGCTACTCTTCCCTAACCTATCTCCAACGCCTGCCAGTAAAGACTCTAAAAATTGATAAAGCTTTTATCGATATGATCTTAACGAATAAAGCACAAAAAGCGATTATTCGAACGATTATCGACATGGCTCACATTATGAAAATGAACGTAGTTGCTGAAGGTGTAGAAACAGAAATACAAATTGCATATTTAGCAAAATGTCACTGCGATCTTTTACAAGGATATATTATCAGCCCTCCAGTACCAGAAGCTGAAGCAATCAATTTCCTTTCTTATTGTAAAAAATAAAATGAAGGAGCTGTCTCAAAATAGGTTTTTAAAACCTATTTGAGATAGCTCTTTCTTTGTATCCCTAACCGAATAGGGTATTTTCTCTTTTTTGCGAATTAAGTGGAGTAAAGTAGGCATAGCAAAGCTAGAGGAGCATTATGCCCCTCATAAATTGCTGTGCCTGCAACCTTTTAGGCGGTCTTTTTTTCGTGTAGCATTTTTCCGCACCGTTGTTGCTGTATTTTGTTATGTAGTTTATTTAAGTTATAGCCCATCGCCAAGAACAAGAATTCAGTCCTAACGCTTTGCTTGCCACGCAGCAAGAATCTTCTAAATC
>NZ_FOTS01000040.1 GCF_900114615.1 Pelosinus propionicus DSM 13327
AGAACCACTACCAGATAGATAATCCATCACGACTGTTTCTTTCAACTCCCAAGAATAGGATAGGTTTTTCGAGGTTTCCTGTAGCCCTTCTGGTCCTAAAGACTGATACCTTGCTAACCATCGCCTAATGCTTGTATTAGCTACCTTTAATTGCTTTGACAGATCGTTCATGGAGTATTCATTCCGTAGGTACTTTTCAACTGCATCAATGCGTTCTTCATATGAAACCGTAAATTTGCTTCCCATAAAAAATATGCTCCTTCCTTGCAATAGACAGTTTTATTATTTCAACTGTCTATTACAAGGGGAGCATATCATCAAAGGTAGACGGCTCTTAATTATTAGCGGGTAAGTAAATATCCCCCTGCAGCAGTCCCAATTATCCATCCGATACGTTCCTTCTGCCTGGAGGCTTTTTCTTTTTTCATTTCTTCAGCATTTATTTTTGCTTGTTTTTCTAATTCTTGATTTGCAATCAGTCTTGCTTGCGCATTTGCCATGTCGGTAACGTCTATCTTAGTAGTAGAAGAAGTAGAAAATCTAAGTTCCCCATTCTCGCCTATCTTAACGTCTGGCTGACCAGATGTATTAGGCACCTCAACCTCTTGACCGTTTACTATAGCAATAACCTTGCCTTGACGCTCTACAAATTGAAGGATAGCTCCCTCTTGACTTGGTGCTTGTATGGCTACCTCTCTGATCGTTTCCGTCTTGGTATTTATAACTTGTGGTGGTAACGTGACAACGGTTTGCGTATTGACGTTCTGCGCTTGATCAATAATGTGCTGTTTCCACTGCTGATACTCTTTATTTCCAAAATAAAAAAGAGATAGCAGCACAGCTACCCCTAAAAGATATTTCCAATTGTTTGATATAAAAGACTTACTTGTATCTAGATTGATCATCTTATAATCCTCCCACATAATCAGTAATACCCCTAGCAATTGCAGCGGCAAATTGATCGCGCTTACCTTCGTTCATTAATAGAGATTCATCCTCTGCATTAGAAATAAAGGCTGTTTCCACCAACACCGCAGGACAATTGGTATACTTTGTTACATATAGATTATTAGTCTTTAACCCACGGTCTACAGTGCCCAAGCTATTTATAATCTGACTCTGAATACATTGTGCTAGTTTCCCACCCTTAACACTGCCCGCACTATAAAATGTTTCTGTCCCTTTTGCCCCTGTATTAGTAGCAGCATTACAATGAATGGATGCAAACAAATCAGCACCAAAACTGTTAGATGCATCTGTGATCTGGTATAGTTCATTTTCCTGTACTTCCAATACTTCATATCCTACGGCACGAAGGAAACACGCTGTACGTTTCATGATGTCTCTTGCTACAATTGCCTCTTGTAATCCGCTTGCTCCAACTGCTCCGCTGTCTAGTCCTGGGTAGTGACCTCCGTTAATTACTATTTTCATTCATTTATCCTCCTCATGTAAATTTGGTGTATTAGTTGTTGCCTGCATTCTTCTGATAGCAGATACTTCCGTGTCAATAATCCATCCAATGAGCGCAGCAGGAATGATAAATTTTCTCCAGCCTAGTACATCATTAATTTGTTGGATAGCATTACGCCGTTTATCGCTGTTTTCCATATTGTCCGCAAATCGATCAAGTTCGTAAATAATTCCCCTAATAAACTCTTTTAACTGCCCCTCCCGAAGCTTTGCAAATAACACAAACAACCCCATAGCTAAAATATTAGCCGCTAGGATTGCCCCAGCGACCAATAGTGCAATTTGATATTCATTTGGTATTGTCACTTAATGTACCCCCTTGAAATTTTGTACAGCGAACGCGATAACCTGTAATATTAACCCAATACCTGCTGATATGTAACCCGCTGTTTTATATACTTCATCAATGCGGTGATGCGCAGCCTTTGTACTTTCTATTGTTTTTGTTAGTGCGATTTCGCTTGCATCCACTTTGGCTTTACACGTAGGACAACCACTTATTACTACGTCCATTTTAGTTTCTAATACAATCATACGGTCTAATACTTCCCGCTGAAAATCCAACACCCCACCCCCAAAAATGATAATAAAAATAGAGCCTCATGGCTCCCGTTAAATCCCCAATATTGTATATGCTAGTAACCCGCCCAACGCAGTAAGTAAAAACGCTACAAAAGATACTTCCCCTTTTCCAGACTCTTTGTCAATCCACTCTTTTGCCATTCCTGCTATAACTGCCGCGATTAGACCAATTAACAAGCTAACTAGATGCCCCGCAATTGTGCTAATCATAAAACCTGTAGTAAAGTGTCCCATACGAGAGAGATATTTCCCTTCCATTTTGCTATACCAAAAATCAATCATTTTCCTTAACATCAGCAGCCCCCTTTTTTTCTTCTTCAAGTGCCTGTTGCAATGCTTGTAATTTTTGTTGCTTAATTGCCTGTAATTGGCTTATTTGACTCTGTAGATTTTCTTGGGATACTATGATATCAAAAATTTCAGCCTTGATTTCTATACTTGTCATGTTTTATTCCTCCTAAATTTATGCACTTATTTTAGATTCTAAATCTTTAATTCTTACTGTTAACTCCTGGACTGACTTAATAAGAGGTGCAATGAATTCTTCGTATCGCAATCCATAGCTACCATCTTCCCCTATAATGTAAATACCTATATCTTTTCCATTTAAAGCTTCTTCGACTTCTTGGGCAATAAGTCCAGCGTGAGGACGTATTCCTGGCAATGGTGTGACAACCTCTTCAAATACTGGCTCTTCTCTTGTTTCAGCAGGAATTATAACTTCTTCTGTTACAGCATCAGTGATTAGCTTTCCCTGCTCATCATATACGGCTGGGGTTACAATGACAATCTCTTTGCGCTCTGGTGCAATCTCTACGGTTTCTGTACCTGTTTGCTCCGGTGTAACTACGTTTTGTCGGACTTTATACTTAAACTCTACTGGTCTAAGAGAATTTATAAAATCTAATCCTAAGTCAAGATCCTCTATATCAGTTTTGGCATTGCGGTCAGAGGTGTTTATTGTAGCTGTTGCCGCATAAAGTTGGCTCCAAAGATGAGTTGAGTCTCCTAAAGTATAGGCATTGGTAGTGGAAGGAAATAGTTTCCCGTATGCTAAAATTTCATTTGCGTTAAACTGCAAGTTATTATATCGTGTATTTCCGCGATAATTAACGAGGAACATAGAAGGATTACCACTATCATCTATACGATAATTTAACCCTAATCCCCAAAATGATGAGCTACTAGCATAAGAGCCAATTCTTATTTCATCATCAATATTAACTGCATGTGCTGTGTTTACTTCTAGTTTCTTGGTGGGTGAAGTTGTTCTCCCTATTCCGACATTCCCACTGAATAAGGGGCTCTCCAATGTAGCAAGTGTTTTTAGCGTAGGCGTAACCACCCCCGTTATTCCAGTCTCATCAGTAATAAGAGATATATCCCATCCGCTAGAATATAAACCTGTACTTGTAAAATAAGTAAATACATCAGTGATGTTTATTTTAGGCTGTAACCATGTTGTTGAGGTTGTGCCTAATAATATACAACAATGGGTTCCGTCATGTGCAAATCTTACTGAAGTAAATGGGCAATTTGGAGATAAAACGGCGCCAGAATTTACCCAAGAACTACTAGTAATACTAACGAATCCATTTAAAGTTGCTTCCCAAGATCCACTAGCTGTATGCAGATGACCTTGCAATTTAATTGTAAACATCGTATTGGTCCATGTTTGAGGGAGAGTTATTTTTATGGTTCCTGTGGCTGGAGCACTTGCATTAGTAAAAGATGCAACGTCTCTATAATGGAATCCAGATGATAAATTACTATATTTAAGGGTTCTATCTATTGGCTGATAACTAGCACATCTCCAAACTCCATCTCTGTATACCATTGTGAGCATATCTCCAGCCACTGTTCTTATGTCCGTTGATCCTGGTAAAATCAAAGTTGCGGAATGTACTATAACAACACCGCTAGACGCAAATCTAAGTATTCTACGAGTGCCATCTGTAGGAGGTGTTCCAAAGCTTGTAACTGGTGATACTGTCCCAGTGATGTTTATAAAGTTTCCTGTTGCTGCGCCTATATCTATTGTCGCAGCACTTGCTAGTGTTGCAAATGCCTCGTTTATCGCCCCTGTGAGATCCCCACCAGAAGAAGATAACTTTGCGTTAAGTTGTGCTTGTATATTGCTTGTTACTCCATGTACATACCCTAACTCTGTATCGGTTGTAGTGCCAATACTAGTTGTTTGTGGCAATGCTACTGTGCCCGTAAAAGCAGGACTAGCTAAAGGTGCTTTTGTTCCTATTAAAGCTGTTATATCAGAGCTGCCGCCGATTGAATTATACAGATATTCTAAGTTGCTTTGTATTTTAGGGATTGAATCCTTGGGAGAGGATTGCACACCCCAGCTTGTATTATCCCATGCCATTTTTCTCACCTCCATTTTTATAATCCTGTTACATCAATTACTAGGTAACTGTAGAATGTATTAACATAATCTGAGACATGCCCCCAAGCAGTAAGGTCTTTACGGTATATTGTTGTTGTTTGTAAAGATTCAAATTGGGCTACTTGATAATAGATACTATTAGTAGCCGAAGACAAGGTGTAAGCTAACATTCCTACTACTACTGCTGTTTTTACAGATGAAGAATGTAAAGTACTAGCTATTAATTGTCCCTCCACTGTATAGGCTGGTTGAGCACCTGACTTTCCTTCTAGTACTTTCATCCATTTTCCCCCATCCGAGAAAACTAACGCACCATCCGCATTTCGTACCTCAAAATGATTTCCGCTGGGTATATCTTGATACCCAAACTCGTAGATAGTAATAACGGTTCCATGGGGAGCAAGAATATTTAGAACATAGATATCAGACTCATCTTCGGCATATGGTGTCTCAGTATAGACATATCCAGACTCAGCCCTAACCGCTAATACTTTTGTGGGGTCAATTTCTACAAAAGTCCAATATTTATCTTGGGGAATAGTTACAGTATATTTTCTTAGGAACTGTAGGTTCTTGTAAGTATCAGTTATCTGCAGATACCCATTATCATTATATACTTCTATTCCAGCCGTCATATTAAAACACCCCGTAAGTTATTTTGTGACTTATAGCTACCCCAGTACCGAAAGACCATGATAATACCTTTCCAGAAAAAGTAACAACACATTGAGCCTTATGGTCAGCTATAGCAGTAGGCTTTCGGTGAGATATCATCCAAGGTGTACCTGTAGTTAAGCTATTATCAGTTATTGACCCACTAGTAGTGCCAGTTTCGAATTGACCTAATACACGGGTTAATCTATCAGTCACATCTAAAATAAGATTTCCATTTGCATCCCAACACTGTAATCCTTGCATCCTACCAAACCCCCATTCTTACGCGCAATACATTGTTAGCATCGTATACTAGTATTAAATTATCTTTAATCTCCGTACGTGCCCCTGTAGTTGCTGTACGTAAAGTGCCTATTGTCGCACTTATAGATGATAGAGATCCTACATTCATTTTATCTGCTGTTATAGTGCTAGCTTTTAGCATTTTACCTACAATTACATTGTCATCAATCAGCGTATCTCCAGCGATATGATTAAACTTTGATGCTATTGTAATTGTTTCTGGTGATACATTAATGAGTCCAATAAGGTTATCTTTGGTAGCTCTTAATTGTATCGCAGCGGTATTTTGCGCAATAACGGTGTTAGCATTGTTTAAGTTTGTGACCACCTGTGTAATTTGTCCTGCCTGCTGATCTATTTGGGATAGCATAGTACTGTTAATTCCGTCTTGCGTAGCTTTATTCGTTTGTACCGTCTGTGTGATAGCATTTGTTGTTTGGGTTATGTCGGAAATTGAAGCATTTAACAAATCCTCATTTACTGCGCTTTCCGCTTTTTCAATCGCCCCCTTAACTACACTGTCCATCATTTCAAGAGACAAGGACTCTGCAGCTATTAGAGCAGGATCAATGGTAGGTTTAATGACCTTTGTTATTTCCGCTGATTTTTCACCTTCTCCAAATAAATCAACATAAGCTACCTGAATATCAAATATTCCTTCTGTCGCTTTAAAATTGTATGAATTGTTAGGACTGAAATACACCGTATTGCCTGTGCCATCATTAATATAAACATTGATGCCGAGGCAATAATTCGGCAGCGAATCACAAGTGATTACAATCCCCTGGAAGATATCGGCTATAGCTACATTTTGCGGAGCAATTGGCGCAGGTTTATTGTATTCCAAAAACGTTGCAGGAGAATATTGATTACTACTATTGTGAGCATATAAATAAACCGTCCCTTTTCTGGACGGAGGCATTACTGCTATTGTATTTGCATTCGTTCTCGCCAGGCGGTTGTATGTATCTCCATAGGATTTATCGAGTCGCAATTCGTAAAAATCATTATCAGTGTTTTCTACGTCCTCCCACGACCAGGTACACACATCCGTAAATTTTACACTGAGATTTTGAGGGGTAGCAGGAGTATAGCTCTTGATTTTGATTTCATGGGTTACAGTTGGAGCTGCTTCAAAATCCGCTTTAAAGTTTTGTTCTGTAGCTGCAACAATTTTTACAGTAAAGGTCTGACTCGTTGCGCAGCCAGCAATGAGAATGCTATTATACGCCTTGCCTATGTATTTCCATACATTAGCATTTGTCATATCCTCCAGGGTAGTATCTTCTAAGTCCTCCCAGGACGTTTCTATTTCATCCCAATTCGGCTGGGATGTTTTTAAATATACGTCACTATGATCATACAATGATGTTGACGGCGGTTGCCATGATGCTTCTAGTTCGTATAGGTTCGTTCCGTCTCGTACTTCCCGCAAATGCTGCACTAGCTTTAAATCAGTCACTTGCTGTACATATACATCGGATAAAACATGGGTAAATGCTTCAACATCGGCTAAAGATTGATCCATAACACCAAATACATTAAATGATGTAAATTTGATATGGATTGTCTTGCCAATTTGGTCTTTGGTGAAAGGAAATTTAAACAAGGATTCATCCAGCCGCACAAACTTAGAACCTATTCCATGGGACACAATCTCCGTGCCATATACGCCCCGCACTAAGTAGTGTAGATTATATTGCTTTACACCTTGTAAGGTAGCTGCCTTATATGCCATTAGTTCTCCATCTACATAGCATAATGTTGCCAGGTTATCAACGTCGTATTGACTGCCACTGCCCAATTCCCCTGGACTAATGAGTTCAACGAACAAATCATTGACGGTATCAATTGCTTCTCCTGCCTCAATTTGCGCTTTCAAAATTCCATGCCTTGCAGGTCCCGCTATCCTGCCTATATTTTGATATGCATCCCCTTCGTAGCTCACCCAAACATCACAACCGCCCCAATTTTCTCCCCCCGATACTGCTATCCATGTTTCTAGTCCCGATGTAGTTAATTCAGACGGAGCATGAAAAATAACAGGATCATTGATATTCCCTGGGTCAACATATCGGTCAATTGCTGCACGTTCCGATGGATAGGTTCCATATTGTGCAGGAGTATAGGTTCCGTAGGGTTTATATTTTGCCTCAAAATCATAATATTCGTCGCCATCTTCTGTTGCAGTTTCGATCATGACAGGCAATTTTGTAAGTCCTGCCGCTTTTTCTTCCGTAAGGGTTACAATATCACCTGGTTCAAGTAAGGAATGCGCCATACCTAACTTAAACTTATATGTATTACGTCCATAGCAACTATCCATGGCAATCTGCTGGGCTACTTGTTCGGCTCTTTCTTTTGTATGGATATAGGGATAACTAACGGTAGGCATGGGATGCAAGCCACGTTTATTAATATCCGCTAAAATCTGATAGTCTACGGTTTCCGTTTCATATCCATTTTCACGGTTCGTAAATTCTACCGTTACCTGGTTATAGGTTTCGGCATTATCAGTACGCTCCCAGGTAACCAGTTTGCCATCTTCATTGGTAATAAAATCATCTGTATCAAGATCATATGCTGTTACCAGATTTGGCGTATAGGTAACACCGTTTCCCGTGACGACCTCCTCGCAGCGCGGCACAAATTTAATTTTGCGTTGGCTCCAAAATACAATGGTATTGGTGATTTCGCATATGGTATTAATGATCTCATAGGCTTTGGATTGATCGGTTAGCGGCACTGTGATATAGAGATTCGATGCTTGGCAATATAGTTTATAATCATTTAACGAGGATGTATGCATATTATCAAGGGTAAATCCAAGCCCGTTTACACTGTCGGTCAAAATGTATGTAATCGCACTTGCTGGATTTACGTCTTCCCCATCGCCTGTACTTCTCAATTGTCCCTGCATTTCAAAGTTATATTGTTTTAATCCGCCACTATCATTAAGGTCAATATAACCTGCTACATATGCTAAACCACTATAGGGTATTGCATGGTCAGGATTTTTTGATGTTGTGTAAGACCAAACTGGCTGACCGATGGAACCATCAAACAAGGTTAATCCTGTATCTACTAACGTGGTAATGGTATCCGTGTCTATCCAAACCTGACCAATGCCATCAATTTGCCCTTCGCAGAGGGCAAGCAGCACCGCCGCTTTGTAGGTATGGGTTATCGTAGTTGTTTTAGATCCCCCGCCTTTACCTGTGCGTTGGGTCGATTTATGATCAATTTTTGTAAAATCATAAAAATCAAGTACATTTGCCGCTTGCCTTGATGTGCCTAATATAATCGGCACTGTAATGCCATAGGTTGCTTGATTGATTTGAAAATTTGCGACACTCCCATTGTCAATGGTGGTATTTTTGCCACCGCCAAATAGACCGCCCATTTACACCACCCGCCTATGTCGATATACTGCATACAGCCTGGATTTCCCCTTGTTATCTTGCAGTAAGGCTTCGCGTATGTCAGACAGAATTACGCCCATGCCAACATACGAGTGTATGATTGTAGACCATTCTACTACAATACCGCCATGGCTAACGCATCTGCCAAACTTAAATGTGGCAATATCTCCAGGTTGGGGATCTCCTGTAACTACATCACAAAATTTTTCTACCCATCCAAGATACTTTTCCTCTGAGCGGTGCAGGTGCCACTCATTGGAGTACTGTCCCGGGTCACATTCTCCATCTTTTAGTAATCCCGCCTCTTCGTAAACAGCAATTAGGAGCTGACCGCAATCAATGCCAACTCCTTTTATTTTTGCGCCCGAATGATAGGGTGTATTTAAGTATGTTTTAGCAATTTCAACGATATTGTTCATTATGTAATCGTCTCCTTTAAGGGGATATACGGCGTTGATCGATTGCGAGAGAAATTGCCGAATTTAGTGGCGCAGACGGCAGGTGTTTTTGCGCACCCAGGGTAAATGGTGAATGTATCTCCCACAGAGGGCAGGGAGTCAAGGGACACAATAAAAATGATCCTACCGCCTGCGCTGTAGGATTTTTTTACTGACATATCGCTGCCGATTAAGTTTCCACTCGTAAAGACAACCCCGCCAAGGTCGAAATATCCGTCACCAAAGGCTAGGCTTGTGTGTATTTCTTGCTTATTGACCACCTGCGTTATGGTGCCCGATGTGGTGTAATCGGCAATATTCAGCTCGCAACCAGGACCATATAGACTGTAGGGACATGTGGGATAATATTTACGTGTGGGATAATCAATGTTAAGCTTTTGCATGTCGGATTTGATTTTCCATTCCATTTCAATACCGCCACCACCTTCCACGTCCACGTAACCGCCAAACCATTCCAAAATATCAACGACTACCCCAGGACTATACATATAACACTTATATAAAACCAAATCGGCATTATCAAAGGCTCCTGTTTGTGCCGCCTCCATCCAGGTTGCAGATCCTATGATATCATTTGCATCAGCAAGTACTGAAACGTCCATGCTATCGACTTCGATTTTTGCTGTCTGCTTTGTTTGCCCTCGCACAAATATAGGACCCGTACTTTTAAAGAGTCTGCCATCAGTTAATTTAATATCCATATCATAGTCTGCATAGCGCAGCACAATTCCGCCCTGCAATGTAATTTCGTATAAATCACATTTTAGATAACTCGTTGTAGAGTGTAGATAGTTTTTTAATACATCACTGCATTCTTTCATCGCGCACTCACCAACTTTATTGTTTTTAAAGAATAGTAACCATACCAAAAATTTGCCCAGCTCAAACCATCATCATCAAAGGCAACACGCCAATAATACTCAAAAGAGGCTGTTAATACAGCCCCTGTACTTGGAGGACTCGCGAATTGTACCCATCCATCTGTTAAAGGTGTAATGACAGCCTTGTTCCCATTATTAAATACGGTTATAGTCTCGACAATGGGATCGGTTATGGGTTCGACCATATACCCGCCGAAGTTCCGCAGAAGCTGAAATTCTTTTGTAACCCCATTACCTGTACCAATCCGTACATTTGTTTCTTTATAATCCTCTGGGTCTCGCCATAAAAAAGGAGTGTGCATGCCTTTTACCATGCCAAAAAATCCAGCAGCTTTTTTAATGTCGCTATCACTTAGTGCCGTGTATGAACATTGCAGTTCCCACGCTGGATAAGCTTGTTGGCATAAGGTCTTGCGCCGTCCGCTACCTGACTTTTGTACTGTTACATCCCATATCTGTCTTTTTTCAGAGTTCCATGCCATTGTAGGCAGGGCAGGGAAAATAGCTAGGCTCACAACCTCACCCCCGACGCTGCAAAGGCACTTGCTTGTTTTGCAAAATATTTCTCAATCTTAGCCCCGCCGCTTGTCTTTAGCCATTTTTCTACTGATTTTCCATCTAATGCAGATATTTTTAAAGATAGACTATTAACTGATCCCTTTTCCTCTTGTCCGCTACTTTTTTCATACGTTTTTTGATTTGGCATTGCTGAATTATATCTACCGCTTATAGATGATAAAGAACGTCCTGTTACAAGTCCACCTGTGGCGAAGCCTGGTAGTTTACCAGTTTTATTCATGTAATTTAGATTATCAATGCCTATTGACCGCGTAGATGATTCTTTCATCATATACTCTCCAGCTGATCCCCACATTAAAACACTATCAGAAGTGCCTGTGCCTGGACCAACAATTTTACCGCCTGTAGCATATGATCCTAATCCCATACCAACTAAGGATGCTGCTGTCATTCCACCAATGGCAGGTCCTGCATTTGCTCCGAATGATGCCAAACTAACAGCGACAGCCGCTGGCCACCATGCTGCGGCTGTCGCTGCCCCCTGCGCAATTCCTTTATTAGTTGCGTCATCAGCAGGTTTTCCAAATATCTTTTCAATGGCCCACATTTTCATTCTGCCAGTGATCCATTCTGCAACCATGTTAGAAATCATATTATTAACTGTACTACCTAAAGCATTCCACGCATCGCCAATTGAATTTGTACCGCTTATGGCATCGGCAAAGAAAGTCGTAAGTCCCGATGACATCCCATTAATTCCTTCCATGATATATTCCGTCGTTGATTTGTGGGATTCTTTCCACGCTTCACCATATGAGTCTATGATAAGTTGGCGGTCTGTTAAATTTTTCGTCAGTGCGGCATTCTCTGAATTTAAAGCGGCCATATATGCTGTTAGATTACCTTGATCTCTCGCCTTTTTTAAGGCTGATTCATAATTTAACTGTGCTTCATTAAGGGCATTTAATTTTTCAATAGACTCTTGTTTTATAAGTACAATCTTATTTGCTGTATCCTGTGCCAAATCAATCTGTGTATTGGACATGTCAGCAGCACCTGCGTTAACTTGTGATACAAGGTCTTTGGCATCCATTACCATTCCATTTTTACTAACAGTGAACACTGTTCCAGCAGCAGTCATAGCTTGGATGGTTTGTAGTTTTGATTCGTTTGATAAATCAGCAAATGACTGTTCGGTATCCCTAGCCTCATTTCTAATTTTAGTGAATTCAGCTTCAGCATTTGATTTTATTTCAAATACTTGTTTTGTGCCATCCCCCATACCAATTTGAGCGGTACGATCTTGATATTCCTTTGCGCTTTCTAGAGCTTTATCCCAGATTGAATTCGTACTTTTTTGTTGTTCTGATAAAATTTTCTTCTTCTTCTCAGCGTAAATTTCATCAAGTCTTCCCTTGTCTATCGCATAGTCAGCATTGGCAGAGGCGGAAGCATCTAAGTCTGCTTGTTCTTTATCTCGCCAATTATTTAATGCGTCTAATTGCGTCCCCGTTAGACTAATCCATTCATCTTTAATGGAATCAGAAGTAGCTTTTGCCGCCTTCTGCAAATTTTCATATGCCTTTGCTTCTTTCTCAGTAGCTTTTTCAGCATCTGACTTGCCAGTTTTTTCTTCCGATCCAGCAAGAGTAGCCTGCATTTTAGCTAAAATATCAGGATCGGTAAATTTCTGAATGTCAGGCGTTTTTTCTTGTATAGACTCATTATCCGCACGCTTTGAATCGGCTGGAGAATTCCTTTCGTTTATAATTCGTTCTTTTACATCGGCAGGCGTAAACGGATTGTCTATTGCTTCTCGTTGTCCCCGATCCTCTCTGTTTGCGGCTTGATACTCTTGGAGTTTATAAAGAGCATAGCTTGTAGCAACTGCTACTCCAACCCATCCACCAGCTAAAGTCCAAATAGCAGAGGCAGTACTTCCTGCCATTGCTCTAACCGCAGCCATAGCACTCACTGTTTTTTCACCAGCAACTACAGCGGTATTCCCTGTAACTACATGAGATGCAGCCAATCTTTCTTGTGCGAGGATTGATTCTGCTGTTGCTGCAGTAGATGCCTCTGCCGCTAAAACCGTCTTAGTTCCTGTCGCAGTAGCTGCTGCCCCTTGTGCCGCAAGAGCTTCACTCGTTATCACAGAAGATGCTTTAGCAGCTTCCGCCTGGGCAACAAATGCGGCAGTCATATTTACACGTATTGTATCGGCTGCAACTTTTGCTTCTATCGCTATTCGATTTATTTCCCCTGCTATAACGGTAGATGCTGCCACAGTGCTTCCAGCAGAGGCTTGTGCCGTTTTTATAGCAGCTGCTTCCAATTTGGCATATTCCCTTGCACTCTGAGCAACCATTCTAGATATTGATCGTTCTTGAGCAATCGTCAGAGTGCTTGTTGCTGTCGTACTAGCAGTCGATGCCGCTAATGCCTGGGCAGATGCCACACTCCACGCATTACCTATGCTTGCAATAATTGCTGATGCCGCACCAACCGTTTTATACGCAGCCGTTAATCCTACTAATGTTGTTACTGTTGATCCTATTGCACTTTTATGTTCTGCTAAAAATTTAGCTGTACTAGATAGCCCTTCCATGATTGGCGGAAATACTTCTTGTGCTATTGGTGCCAATGCCCCTGTAAACGCTGATCCCAACGCACCAGCTTGCATAGATACTATCTTCATTTGCTTATCAAGTTCATGCATTTGTTTGGGATCAATACCAACGCCTTTAGATTTAGATGCCATTTCGGATGCCTCAGTATAATCCTTTAGTGTTTGTACTAAAGACAAACCTTTCACGCCTAACGTTGACATGATAAACTCTTGTTCAAGTCCGTTTTCCGCAGCAAGTTTATAACCTTTAGAAAGTTCAGCTAATTGCTGATTAAGGGGCAATAACTTTCCTGTGCTATCAGAGAGAGAAACTCCAAATGTAGACAATACACCTCGTACCTTATCCCCAGCCTCACCCGATGCACTGTATGATTTATCTAGTTTTGTCATTGCTGCTGCAAAACTATCTGTATCTGATCCCGTCAGCTTCAATATTTTATTTAAATTTGATGCTTCTGAGGCAGTTATGCCCATCTTGGTAGATAACTGATAGATATTTTCTCCGCCAGATACCGCACCTTCGATAAGTGCCTTTAATCCAAAACCGCCTGCCGCTAATGCAGATAAGGAGCCAACTTTACCTACGAAGCTACTTAAACCACCCGTTGCACTGGTTAAAGCGCCTGTCAACTCGGCTACGGGATTAACTGCAAATGCTTTTTTTATATCAGCTTGGCTATCATTGAGAGTTTTCTTCAGTCCCGCATTGTTCCCACCAATTTTCACTAAGAGTTCTGCAATTGTGCTAATTTAAATTCCTCCTTTCCATTGCTTCATGGTATTATATAAGAAAAAAACAGGAGATGACGTTATGTTTAAAAGAAAAGCGATTCATGCAATGATATTTATTTTTATTTTTTTATTAATTTTAGGATGCTCTAATAGTAAAAAAGAAGAACCAGCATCAAAAGAAATGATCTTAAATCCAACGATTGTAACTGTTGATATAGTAGATGTTGAGACGGTTTCATCCGTAGCTAAAACTCAAGACGTTCCCGCACTGCTTAAGTTGGCAAAAGATAAAAAGATATTTATAACTCAAAATCCGGTAAAAGTATTAGCATCAACCGATAAAACTTTTAAAGGTTTGTACTTTATAACAGTATTGGAAGGTGAGCACGTTAACGACACTGGCTTTGTTTTTAGTTCCACTTTGAGCAACATGAAATAGCGTTACTTCTCTTGTTTTAGCGTGTACCGATATTTAACAAATCACAATCACCTCTTTTCCCGTAAAATCAAGAGTTTAGGCATTTATTGTTAAGCTAAGACAAACTACGTAAAATAGTAACCAAAGGAGTGATTTATTTGAAAAAAAAATTCTTAATTTTCTTCTTATTACTATTCCCCGTTATGCCGGTATATGCCGAAGACGTTTATTGCGGAGAATACAATGGGAAACCAGCATATGTAGATATTAATAGTATTGAAAAAAGTTCGAGCCGGACTGGAATGTGGGAAATCACAAATCACGGTATTTACCCTGAATATAGCGACTCTTATTCAGCAAATATCAATGCAGATGGACTATGGTATAAAGTTCTTTTTAATATAAAAACGCAAACGTCTTATTCCGCATGGATATTAAATAAAAATAAAAAGAATACCGGCACACCCATTAATACAGTTAATTTTGATTTCGCATATCAAACAATTCATGTATCTTATCCAGAGGCTAACCGAAGAAGTGAGGCAGCTGCAAGGAAAAAACTAGAAGAAATAGATCGTCAAAGGATAGAAGATGCAAAAAGAAACTATACCACTGAAACAATTGCTGATGAAGGTATATCTATTCCTTATGAATATCAGACAAAAGAACAATTAATCGCATCGTTAACTGATGCAATTACAAAATATGTTCAGACTTATAACGCTGCACCTGATCCTAAGAATATTACAAATGAAATGAGCGCAGCGGCAATCAAAGTAAAAACAATATGTAAATTTTTTACCAAAGATGAGTTGATCGCATATTCTGGTGATAACATCGAGTTACAAAAGGCACTTCTCTCGTTTAAATAGGCGTATACTACGCCTATTTTTCATACACTTTCTTTAAATACTCCCTTTAGATATTCTTCATCTTCTTTTTTAGACTTTCCTTCCAATGTCTGTCGTAAAGGCTTTAGTAACTCTCTAGGTTCTACAGGCTTTTTAGTATGTACAGACATTTGGCAAGCCGCGAAATATGCCATCGTATCTTCACTATCTTTCTTCCGCCATTGGTAACCTTCCCATAGTTGCAAGAACTCGTATGGCTGTAGCCGATTAAAGCTTTTTGGTTTTAAATTCAGCGGACCATAGGCAATTGACTCTGCCCATTCTAGCCATTCCCAAAAGTAGAGGACGGTTTTTGTTTCACCGTCCTCTACTCGTTTTTTTGTTCTGTGTCCTCAATAACCTTCGGATATAAGTCAGGATAATAAATAGCCATAACGGAATCGGATACCACTTTACCTATAATTCCAGTAGCTAGAATTGCATGGGCAATAGGTGTTGCGATATCATCAATTGCGCCGCCAGACTCCAAATATTCTTCAATTCTTTCAACATAAAAATCAGGACTTTTTTTCTCTAGGCAAATTGGCAGTGCACCCAAACAAAAGTTGATTCCTGCTTCCTCAGATCTGATCAATTGCTGAATCCCTTTACCCGTTACCTTTTCCAGTTCACCAATTTTTTTAATCGTGAAACATAACTCTTGTTCCTCACCAAATAAGTTAAATGGTATTTTTCTTTTCATTTTCATCTTTCTCCCTTATATAAATATTAGGCGGCATAATGCCGCCTTTCATTATGCTTTAATTCTAATAGCAACCAAAGACTGCCCACCAATCGATAGATCAACATAAAATAGATGTTCACCTACTGCAAGTGTCGCAAGATAATCACTATCAAACGTGATTTCCCCTTCTTCCGTAGCTATATAATTTTCAGCAGTTACGGAAGTCGTACCTAATTTTACAGCCGTTGCAGTAGCTAATTTTTCAAAGTAGAAAGTCTCATCCGTTGGCGCAGTCTTCGATACAAGCACAGAAATATTACTAATTGGACCAACACCATTCAACGTTGCTTTTAATGATGCTTCTCCATCATGCGGTGCTTCACCACTAAAGTCCGTTACTGATGCCCAACCAATTTGATAGTTATTGTCAGGATAACGGAATTTAATATTTGCTTGTATGCTTTGATTAAATACTCTCCGTAACGCTTCAATACCATCATTATTGAGCAATAGCAAACCGTCCAGATCAATACTCCACGACTTATTACCCGCTAATTTAGCTGACCAACCACCAGATCCTTTATTGCTGACATCGATTTCATCTGCCGTTAAACCGAGGGATGCACCTCGTTGCCCACCAATTAGCGTCCAATCAGGAATATCAACTGTCCCCGTATTAATATATGCCAAATAATCTTTACCTACTGTTGCCTTTGATGTGCTTGGGTTAGTCGGCAGTTCAGCCGCATGATTTTGTAAATTAAACTTAAACTCTACCATTGTTTCACGCTCCTATATTTTGAATTTTTGACACAAAGGTTAATACTCCGTGATACCCATCATTCTTAGATGCAAATGCCTCAAAAAAATCAACATCCTGGCTCATAACTTCAAACCCGTCTGCAGATAAATCTATTGGCCACGAGGTTAGAACCGCAGTAATATCATTTGCAATTCCATTAACCTCTGTTTTTCCTGAGTAATCAGACCAGATATGTATTTGTTGTGATATCTCAGACATATCAACAGTTTTATTGCCACTTGGCTTGCAAGTGAATGCACCTAACGTGATATATGGGAGTCTTACTGGAATAGGGTTTTCATCTTCATCTAATATCGGATTCCCATCTTCATCATACATCACACTTGGTACATCATCATAAACAGGTGTTGACTGTTTGGTAGATAAAATAGAAAAAACGCCTTTTTGTATGGCGTCCATGGGTATTTTTCTTATGATCATGGTTTAATCGCATCCTTGATATTTTTAATAAGGTTAGGCTTTTCCTGCTCAAAGCTTGGTCGAAGAAAAGGTCTTTCCGTTGTCCATGCTTTCATAAATGGTGGACCAACATCATGTACCTTCGCCCCAAATTCAATCAGATGTGCATAATATTGTTTCGCTTTGACAGTACCCTGCATTGCTTTTACATTAAAGCTTGATGTTATAGATTTCTTTAAGTTCCCTGTACGCACTGGTACACGCTGTTTTGCACCTTTAGCAATCGCGCTCGTAGAAGATTGTATTGCATTCTCAATTTTTACGGTGGTTTGATTATCATACTTTTCGATATTGCGTAAATCGTTTTTTAATTCAGGACAACTAAAATTGACTTTAAAACCACGACTCATCGTACTACTTCCTTGCATACCAACATGGTTTCATTCTTTTCATGATCGTAAGCATGTTCCACGTTATAAGTGCGCTTATTATAAACAACCTGCCATCCTTTACGAATATCACTCCTACGCCATATCGCTATTTTTCGGATTAACTCACTTATTATCGTGCCAGTACTTTCAACTGCAGTAATGGTAGGCTTCCAAAACTCTGCCCACACAGTAGCAGCCGTCTCATACGTTGGTTTAGATCCACCCCTACCATCCGGCGGCTTAACAGGCTTTTTTAATACAATTAATTTTGTTTTTCGGTTTACACCCATATTATCACCTCATTGACCATGCGTAGACATGGAGATCATCTCCTTATTCCTCTGCAGATTTTTGCAACTCTTGTAAATGCTTTGCATTTAGTTGAGCAATCAAACCAATTACCCCGATACCGCTTGCAGTACCCACTTCGCTACTATCTTCAAACCATCTTACTAATAAGATTCCTGCAGCCATTTTAGCGACGGGATCAATCACTGTATATGAATCTGTTGGCGTTCCCCAATCTTTACCCGTAGCCGACTTTAGAAATTCATCAACACCTGGTAATAAGATCGACAGCACTTTAGGCGGCATTTCTGCGATTTCCGTGTAATTTAGTGCTTCACAAGCCTCTTTTTCGCTTAATATAGGCATTCAAAACCCTCATTTCTTTGTGTCTACATCAGCAGCCGCTACAGCATCTGCAATTGGATTAACTGGCTCAACAGATACTTCTGCTGCCGCATTTTCTACAGCCTCAGAAGCTGTGGCTGTGTCTACATCAACAGCCGCTATAATATCTGCAATTGGATTAACTGGCTGAACGGATACTTCTGTTACGGCATTTTCGATTATGTCAGTTGCTTTCGCTTCCTGACTCTGCTTACTTTCACATTCGCATTTGGAGTAACGTTCAGTAAATAATTCATCCGCAAATTTTATATATTCTTTACCGCAATCACACAAACAAATAAATCTTGCTCTATTCCCACGCTCGTTTTTCGTTCTGCGAATGACTGTAAACGTCCCAAATTTAGTCCCTAATATCGTGTGTATATTTGCCATGATTTCCTCCTATTGAAATAAAAGTAGGAGTAACATGACATTACTCCTACTCAGAATCAATTTACTTATGCACCTTTTTTTACAATTACAACGCCGTTTGGATCTAGTAATTTACCATCAATAATAAGGATTGCCTTATCAATATACTCATTGGTATCGTGGTCAAGATAGCGGAACATTGTCATTTGCATGTTACCATTGATTACATAGTTACTTAAATTGCAATAAATAGCTACAACATCACCAGTAGCAGCATCATCATAAGGAGAGATAATGTCATCCTCTACCTCAATTACCTCTTTACCTCCAAAACGCGAGACTGGACCATCAGCAATTCCATAATTCACACGCCCTACAGGTTGCCCCTGGGCATCGACCATGCCATCAATATACCCTTCAAAGGTTCCACTAGCCATAAGGAAGGTAGCACCAGCCTTATATCCTAAAGGCATTTTAGCGAAAACTTTCTTTTTCCATCCAGACCAGTCAGTAAAATCAGCCGCTGCCAAAGTAACAACCTGTGATACTGGCACACGAGTATCAATTGTAATGCCAAGAGCCTGCCCAACCCCGGTTCCCTTTACAATTGCTAGATCTAAAGCTTTAATCATAGCTTCCGTAATTACATCAATAATCGTATTTTCAAACATAGGCAGTGAGACAGTATCTGCTAATAAAGATGTGGACACTTTGCATTCTAAGCCGTAATAGCTAAATGTAACCTTAGTGTTTGCCGATACTTTTTGTTTGTCAGATGGAGCAGTTTCACCAATCCATGTAGCGACCGGCTTAAGAGACAGAATTGGAACCGTTACGCCGCCTTTAATCGCTAATTTGCGCACACGGCTATATACCTGACCGTAGCTAGTTATTTTTTTAATAACCTCATTCAGAATTGTCGTAGGAATAACCGCCGCCGCATCAGAAGTTGTTGTCATAGCGTTTGCGCGAAGTTCAGGAGTAATAGTACCTGACTTGCAATATTCCATGAAAGCCTTTCTATATTCCATGGTTGCAAATGGATCTTCCTCGGAACGCTGCTCCGGCTGTTTTGGCGGTGCTCCTATTCCATATGACCCTAAAATTTGCGCAGTTCCCACAGGCGACTGTTGTCCACGTTGTTCCGTTTGTGGAGGCGGATCATCATCTTGCATTCCGTCGATCATCCCGCGCAGCTCCGCAATTTCTGTATTCAGTCCATCTAGCTCAGTATTGATCGAGCGTAACTCTTTTACATCTTCCGTTGTATTAGCCTTGGTTCCGAGTTCTGCCTTACGAGCCTCTTTCGCTTGAAGCATTTTCAATAGTTTCTTTTTCATTATCAATCACCTTATCCCTTTAATAATATTTGTGTTCTTAATCTCATTACTTCTACTTGGGATGCCTCCGCTTCCCTGTTGGCAACCTCCGTTGCCGCAGCCTCCGCTACCTCTATATCATGCTGAGCCTCCGCCCAGGATCGAGCTGAAATTGATGTTTCCGAATATGCCGGAAACGTTACGGCACTTACATCATACAACCTCTTAATTTTTAGTATCGTACGTGTATGAGTCTCTTGATTGTAACTGTCCTCTAATACGGAAAAGGCGAATGACATTTTATCATAAAACTCGTTATCTATGTCCTCATATAATTCTCTGCCAGTCGCATTCTGGCTTAAATCCGCTTCGATATATAATCCATCAATGCGTTTATCAAGAATTAATGTGCGATTCTTTGTCTTTGCTGCAGGCTTACCTTTATGATCGATATTTAGCACGACATCTGACATGTCGGCACTATCTAATGCCTTTGCATCAATAACCTCTTTATACTGCACACCATCATATTCCCAAATAACAGTTTCACGATTAAATACAATCGGATTACCGACGATAATCATTTTTCCGTCTTCGGTTTTTTCTCGCAATTCAAAGTCAAAACTTCGATATTGTCTATCTTTTGTTATCAAATCAGTTCACCCCTTTATGTAATATTTGTATCAATTTTAGCAGCTCCCGCACGCTTCATTTGGTATTCATTCGCCATCGTAACATCAACATAATTCAAGCTCATCGTTCTGCGTTCGCCCCCTTCGATAGGAGGCATGCCAAGAATAGCAAGCTTTTGATTATCCGTAAGAATACCCATTTCACCAGCAGTTTTTATTAAGTTCAACTTAGATTGCACACTCAAGAATATTAAATCCTGCTGAAAAAATTGTATTTCATTGCCATGGGCAAGTTCATTATCCGTAAATATACACCTGGAAAAACCTTGATTTAATCCAACAACAACAGGATTAAGTGTCTTCTCCTGAAATGCCTCATACTGTACATCCGTAAAATCAGCATTCAGTATTGGTAAAGATACCCCATACCAATTTAAAATTTTAGACTGGATAAAAGCCATTGTGTCGGCATCTATTACCTTTGGGTCGGTATTCAATGGAGTATATTCACCCTTCAAATCTTGCACCAGAAGACCGCTTTTGCTGTCATTGATAGCAGATTCAAAGCGTTTTCTTTCCGCAGCCTGTTTTTCATCGTCAAGCATCGTATTGATTTTCAATACGCCTCGAATTGACATACTTGATTGAATAGCCTTACCTAGTCCTGCAGTAATTTGATCATTTGTAGACAGCGTTTTCAATAAGGCTGCATTATCCGGCCTGCCGTTACTACTGCCACCCATGATGCTGTTTTCACCAAATTTTTTACGTAAGTGAATCACATCATCGTACAGTAAAGTAAAATTGCTTCCCCCAGCAAAATCCATCTTTATAAATAATTGATCTGCCTCATCCTGTAGAAAGGTTACGTTAATTGGATCAAGAGGATAAATCCCTGTGTATTCCTTGCTATATCCACCACGGTTATTAGGCACTAAATTGTATGCAGGATAGATAAACGCATTGTAGTTTTTATATAGTGTCCATATTATTTTTTGTAGCATATCCGACGTTGACATGATCTTGTTGGGAGCAAACTTTAACAATCTGTTAATACTGCTATTAGGAGTCGACTGCATCCCTGACGGATCGGTACGTATATGCCTGGGCTGCAACTTTGCAATTTCATCGGCTATGCAGGCGATACAATTCTGAACTACATCTGACATATAAATGTCTTTACCAAATTGTGAAAATATCGGCCATGACCCATCAAGCATTTTCGCGTATGACATTTGGCTATTATTCTTTTTGCCAAAGAGACTATCTAACAGCATTTCATCACCACCGATATCACGTATTTCTCCGAGCCAACAGTACTGCAAAGCTAATCAATCCCAAACCAATTACAATATATCCCGCCGGATAATAGATCAAAAACACACCGCCTGAAATAAAACTAAGACCTATAAGCAGTAATAGGTCTTCAATAATTGGTAACATGCGAGTAAGTATTTTTTTTATATGACTCAACTCCCTTCAACCAGTCTGATAAATTCCGACCGATTATCAATATAAATTCGATAGCCAATAATCATGGTAACAGAACCATCAATCTTCTTATTTTCTTTTGATTGAATTTTAACTGGCATAATTTCCGCTTTAGAATTTATGTTTAAAGCTGTATTTTCCAGACAATATCTATCAATTGGATTGTCTCCATAATTCAGCAGCTTCCCTTTTAAATCAGCTTCTACCAGCTTCATTGGTTCTGACATACTACCAAAACTCTGATCTACTCGAATACATTCAAATCCCATGTCTTCCATTTCTTTAACCCAATAGACAGCAGACCATTTGTCATATCCAACTTTATATATTCGAAGCCCATAATCTTTATATAAACCAACAAACCATGCCGTAATAAGACTAAAATCATTTTCGTTTCCAGGTGAAATTGTAACCAAATCTTTTCTGATCCAATCCAGAAATTTTTCTTTATCATCCTTGTTTAGATCTGCAATTTTCGATTCTGGTATGAAATATTTCTGCAACGTATATTTTTTACGACTGCCTTTTTTCATAATAGTGACTCTCGCACTTGCTAAATCACCAGATTTTGAAAGGTCAACGGAACCAATTGCAAAACATCCTCTAAAATCTTCAATATTGAAGGTTTCAGTATTATTAATATCATCGGACATTAGCCAAGCGGATGCATTGTTTTGTTTGAAATTAAAATCCTTTGACATTACAAAAGCACGAGTAGAATTACTTGTTTTTGACTCTTCAATCATCGAACGTAGAAAACTGCGTTTTTTTATAAAACCCAAGCCAGGATTTGATTTTACCCATGAGGCTTCATTTTGCCAAACTTCAGCCTCACTATCTTGTGTAAAAAGCCATATTAGCCAACGTGGTCTTTCTAGTTCTCTGTTTAATACTTGCCTCGCTTCTTTTAATCGCTCATCAAGATAGCCATCATTCACAAATCCTTCCGTCGTCAATTCAAAATAAACTGGATTATCTTGTGTTGACAATGCTTGTCTGATGGGCATTATAGGGGTTTTGTCTTTCATCTCATGGATCTCATCAGCCATCCCAACACGAATATTTTTACCTTCTTTAGCTCCAGTCTTGGCAGAAATTTTTAATATATTTCCTTTATTCGCATAGCTAAACTTCCCTTTCCGTTTTGGATTTTTAGGATTACCAAAGAAAATACCTTTAATGTTTTTTCTAGTTACCTTTTCAAGGGCCGGACTTTCTTCACGCATTGCATTAATTGCCTGAAATGCAAGATCAGCTTGTGCATAATCATTACTACTACATAACGCTTTAGTGCCTTTTTCACCACAGAAAAATTCAGCTAAACACAACGCCGCAATTAGGGGAGTTTTCCCGTTTTTTCTAGCTACCAAAAGCAGTACGTCTTGGTGTTTCCTCACCCATCCATAATCACAACTTAATTCCTTGCTTTTACTGCGCTCATCATCGGTATGCCGATCATATATCTCCTGATCGTAAATATAAAAAATATAGATTGACTCAATAAATGCTTTTTGAAAAAGTCCTAACAAAAAAGGCTTCCCTGCAAAGGGAGCCTCAGAATGTTTACATTTCTCTTCAATAAACTTAATTCGCTTATTTGCTTCAGTGAAGTCAACTCTAATATCTGGATCACTAAAATGTTCCAACAATAAATCATGTTGCTGTGTTATTTCGTGACCAATTATTATCTCTTCCGTTTGGCATTTATAAATATAATTAATCAGATGAGATTGCGGGTATTTTAATAGCAAATCAGCAACCATGCAATCACCACACTTTCACTCACTTGCTTCTTTATACATGGTTTACCATTGATGTGTTAAGTACAACAAACGGTCCCCGCACCCCCGCACTAAAATTCTCTGCCGTACTCAACGCCAATTGAATCCTTTTTTCAGGATCAATGGTATGAGTAACAGACAATGCCCCTAGCGCGTAGGCTTCACCACATCCGACTGCGCTATATGGATACGCAGACTCACCAACTTGATAATCAGATTCAACTTGAAACAACCTACCGCGAACGCCTACCAAGAAAATGCCGCCAATCTCTTCTCCCTTGTCTATCTGTGCATAACCACCATTTTTCAGACAAGTTCTGACGGCGTTAATAAAATCAGTTACCATATATGCATATAAGTCTTTTTCATCTGCATAATATTTAGGTGGTGTAAAAGCATATCTTAGTAGTTGCCCCATTCGAAACGACGAAGTAAAACCAATTAAAAATTCGCCATTAGTAAATACCTTTTGATCGGCTCTTACTGTAAGATCTGTCCCTGCTACCCCTGCACTGTCAGCTCCCATATATACCACATTGTCATAAACAACCGCTGCAACACATGTCATGTAGTATCCCCCTTTCCTGTACCTATTCGTATTCTCCAAGTTCATCGTCTTCCTCGATAACATTGCCAACTCTTAATCCATTTAGCTTATTAACGATATTAGCGTAGTTGTCAGTCATTCGGGAATACTCCTTCAGTGCAGGGATTGCCCTTTGCATCGTAGGATTCTCAGGATGAATTTTTATAGCACCTGAAACAATAATTGCTTGTTCAAGTTCCCAACATAACGAATGCACATAGGCTGCTTTTGCAATTAAGCCAGATGCAGCCTTTTGTGTTTCAGGAGTCGTTAAAGAAAATAGCTCATTCCATTTATCAAGTTCCAATTGATATTGTTTTTGTTTGCTCATTTGACCATCTACTTTCTGGTAATATTTATAGTTTTCTCAAAACATCTGGAAAGTGTAAACTATTTCTAAAACCATCCAGACATTTTCAAAAAATATAGTGTGTATGAAAATTGGGAGTCATCCTCGGTTTATATTTTCCGCGAAAATTTCGTTTGACCGGGGGGATATGCCTACACCCACTACTCCCTATATTTGTTAAACCAATCATCAATATATTTATTATATTCAATCTCCATGTTGCGCCTCCGATCATCATTCAATATTCTAGACCTTGCATCATCTTCATTGCACTCACAATAAACCAACTCAGCACCAAGATCATCGGCAAGTTTCTCACGCTTATATTTATCAGCAAAACCCCCAACAATCCAAGCTGTTTGCCATCTGCCATACCTTGTCTTAACTTGATCGATTAGTAAATTATATACACCACGAACATTGGACAGCATATTATCAGGCTTATCATATCTCGGCAGCCCTGTGATAGCTTCGAACAAACTATCAAGACAAACAATTAAATCATTTCTTTTTTTGTTCTGATATACATAATCTCCCTTACCCGAACAAGGTGGTCCATAAACAATAAATACCTGTTTACCTTTACTGCGCCCAAACCTCTCGTGTTCTATGTCATGGCAATCTCTACAAATCAATTCAACTTTATCAGGGTTAAGAGAGATCATAGCGTCAGATACATTGTGAACTGTCAGTTCACAAGTATGATGTAAAGTTACATCCCCTTTACTTGCAAGCAATTTATTGCATCTTTCACATATTAACCCACTAACAAGAACTCCATCAACGTCAACAGGAACACAACGTTCCAATATAATATTTGATCTAAATTTCTGATATATCGATGAAGCATAAAAACTTTGAATAACCGCCGCACGAGCCACAATCCCACCACCATTTAAAAATTCTTTAGATTAAATTCTTTCTCACGTAAGGCAAGAACAGCATTATCATACCGCACCTTATGCTGATTCATCGGGTTCATATTAAAGAAATTAGATAGCCAGTCTAAGGCTTTCTGCCTATTCTCTAACTTAACACTTAAACCTTGGCTACCCATTTTGATTTCGCTGATTAATCCACCATCCACTTGATCATGATCTTTTATATTAAAATAAATTCTTTTAACCATTTTCACATTACCATTTTGATCTATTTGGATATTACCAGCCTTATCAATATCAGGTATCTCTTCCGTTCCCCATTCTGCAACATCAGTCATATCAGAAAAAGCAATCCGCATATAACGCTCAACAATATCATCGGGCGAAAGCATGACAGCTTGTGATATAAGTTTCTTAATTCGATCAACCTCTGCTCTAATATGAGGTTTGGTGAGGTTTTCGTATCCAATTTCTGTCGCTGTATTTTTTGAATACCCTGCCCTAATAGCCGCTTGGGTTGCATTTCTATTATTAGCAAAAAATTGGCAGAAAAGTTTTTGTTTGTCCGTTAATACATTATCATCTTGTAAAAGAATAACAGGTGCAATATGCACCTGTTTGCACCCTTTTTTCATTTGCACCTTTTTTTCTTTTCTAGGTGCACTGTTTGCTTTGACTCTTTTCCAATTATGTCTTCGCTTCCAGGACTTAACCGTATTAACAGATACCCCATATTTATCAGCAATCTCTTGGTATTTCATGCCAAGTACATAATCTCGTTCAGCATCTACATGCATATCTGCCATTATCTCATCCTCACCACCTCCCTAAAACCTCCACCATCCTACCCGCCCGTACATTTCCTTCTTGCACCCTCAACTCTTTGTCGAGACATCTCAACAAATGCTGCACCCTTTTCAATACAAATAAATTTACGATCTGTATTTACACAAGCAACCCCCGTACTGCCACTTCCTGAACAATTATCTAATACCGTATCAAACTTATTAGTGTAGGTTTTGATCAAATATTCAAGAAGGAATACTGATTTCTGTGTTGGATGATAACTCCCACCATCTCCACCATTGATCCTAATGACATCTCGCGGGTACCTGGTACCAGTATTATCCCTTGATATTGACTTGAATTGTCTATAAACAGTAGCTTTCCTCGTTCCTGAATCTACCTTACGTTTATATGGCTTCCCTTCGCTCATCTGAGGATTATATGTTGGTAGTTTTTTATAGAATACCAGTACAACCTCATGACACCGTAAAGGCATTTTCTTAGCATTTAAAAAACCTACTGCTCTATTCTTCTCCCATATAAGTTCATAACGGAAGAACTTCCTATTGCTATTAATCAAATCCGTTGTAAATGGTTGCTGAGAAAATAATAGAATTGCACCCTTGTCTTTGATTATTCTGTTATATTGCTCCCATAATAATTCAAAAGGAATTACCGTATCCCATTTACAATCTGTTGTTCCATACGGTGGATCGCAAAGAATTAAATCAATTGACTTATCATTAATTTCTTTCATAAGCTCTAAGCAATCACCTTGATGTATTACATTTAAATCTAACATTTTAATCACCTCACTATTTCTTATAGTAGCTAAAGTTATGCTACATTTATTTACATTCACTGTGAGGCGATATTTACACGGTGCTTTTTTATTAACCTCTAAATGTCCTTAATTCCTGAACCTTTAAATCAATTAACTTCTTGACTGCTTGATACTGTTTATCACGTCCCTCTAATTCTGCTTTACCCATGATCAACAAAACTTCTGCCTTCTCTAATAAAGCTGCTTGATCAATTATATATGGTTCATTATCCGCCATGGCTTTGACTATTGTTGCTACTTTATAATCCTTATGCATTACCATAGCTTTAGCTAATGACCTTTTATAATTTCTTTCTGCAGACTTGAAGCCTATTTCATATCCACCTACTATTTTAGTTAAACGTGCAACCTCATTGGATAACTTGCACCCTAGTTGATGCAACTGAGGTGCTTCTAATTCCTCTGATATATATTCAGGTAATGTATTAGGATCATACGTCATATTTCTTCACCCGCTTGATACTCTCTAAATCTCCATGCTTTATGAACTATCTCTTGAATAACTTCTAATGGTTTATTCTCTCGCTTAGCAATAATACTAAATAGTTCATCGTCAGTAATTTCACCCCTATGATCGGCACCATGGCACCCCATACCCATAGATGCGGGTCCACATAATTTCAAGCAGTTTTCTTTTATATCTGGTCCCTTGCATCCTTTACCTTTTACATGAGCTACTTCTAAACAATAAAAGCCATTCATCCTGCCGCATCTTTCGCAGTAATCAATGGCTTTTACTTTCTTCATCCCTTTAGGGTCTACAACTCTTTTCCTTTTTTCCAACATCTACATCACCATCCTACCTCTAAGGCGTTATTTCAACATGCCCTTTATTCGTTGATCACAACGCCCACCTTTATACTTTGTCATAAGACCATTCAATTCTTCTTTATGGCACTTGGTGACACACTTACCGCCTATGATCCTTGCTTTAGTTGCAGTACATTCCCTATCTTTAATTTCTGCTTGATTAGAATATATACACTGAGCATCATCACACTCTAAGCCTTTCATGTGTCACCTCTCTTTTCATATGACAAAAGCCGTCCCTGTATAGGACGGCTTACTTCGATCTTCTTTTACTTACTATCAATTTACCACGACCTAAGTCAAATTTCCATGACATAATACTGACATTTATACAGCCTGTAAAGCCGTTACACCAAACAACGCCACAGCAAACTTCTTTATAATCTCTTTTTTAAGCCTCCATAAATGTCTTTCGGTATATTGCACTTCCTCTGCAATATATGTCATACTCTTTTTCTCCACATAATACATGAATAATATATCTCTATATCGCTCACAGCCTTCATTTTGACTAATGATACTTAATACAGATTCTACTTTATCAATTTCTTCTATCGTAGCATCTTTCATTTTCTTCCACATTTGCAATTCATACATTTGATTAAGCGTGTTGCATGGCTTACCTGCTCGTATACCCGTCACATCCATAGACACAGCAGATATTTCTTTTGGAGCAGTCTGCCATGACAACTTTGCAATCATATAATTAGCATGTTTTATGCTTTGATACAATTCCCTGTAATATCGTAAATAATTTTCTGCCTCCCTAATACAATTCATATAATTACCCCCACATTATTATTCAATTACTACATTCCAGATAATGCGTTCATTAAACACCTGTAGGGAGGTCTTAGCCTCCCTTTTTAATCTTATATTATTATGCTTTCTTCTTTAATTCTTCAATAACCTTTTTGGCACGTTCTCGGTCATTATCACTATGAAAGGAGAACTTTCCATCGTGGCATATTCGATAACTGATACCCGCCCGATTGAATGCTTCAAGCAAATCCACTGCATCTTCAAGATCATATTCTATACTCATAATGCACCTTCTTTATCATTACTAACCTCTGGCAAATACTGTTCTATTACTGATAGTTTTATAAAACATTGTTTAATCTCCGCTTGCATGGTAGGAGTCCTTGCTATCAAATGCTTTAAAATACCTCTGATATAATTACCTGCATTTTCAGCATTCTTACGCTCTTGTTCAGTTATTGTTGCCTTTGCCTGTTTTTTCGATGCACTTTTCTTGGCAGATTTTTCTTTTACATCTTTTAAACTTGTTTCTCCTTTGACTTTATGCTGCTCATAGGCTTCTTTCTGTTTTTCTTGCGGCATTTTTGATAATTCAGCGGCAGTAGAAATGTTTATATTATCTTTCTTAAGTTCTTCTTTAAATTCAGGAGCTAGGTTATTGTTTATAGCATCCATTCGCCCTACTTGGGTAGTAGATATATTTAACGCTCCTGCTAATAGTTCTCTTACCCGCCCTGGCAGATCATGCTCTTTCTTATATTCCGCAAATAATTCTTTCAGCCGTGATAGCTGCTCGACCTTTTCCCAATCACTTAATTCCCGCGTGGTATAGTTAGTACTGATAAGAAGCATTTTTTCTTCTATGTCGTTACTGCTGGTTACCAAGCAAGGGACTAACTCAAATTTCTTTTTGCCTTCCTCCACTAGCATTATGCTTGCCATTCTGCGACGATGCCCTGCAACGACTTTATGCTTATTACTGTCCTTTATAGGCTTAACTATTAGGTTCTGCTGTACCCCAAACAATTCTATTGAGTCCTTTAGGTCTGCAACATCTTCCACTGAGTAAAAGTTATCTTCCGATGGTTTCAAGTCATACACACTAAGCCATACCACTTTAAAAGCATTACCCACCCCTGTAGCATCTGTGTTTAATTCCTTATTAGATTTTGAATTTGAATTTAATAAATCTGTTAGGCTGAAACCTTTCTTCGCCACTTCTCCACCCCTCTGTAAATGTGTCCGAATTGGACACATTTTTCTATTGGTCGTTTATCTTTACTTTGCAAACATGAATTATCTTATCTATATCAGGATGATTGAAGTAAAAGCCGTTATCATCTTTCCCTTCTTTATCCCTTTTCCCGCCCTCTGGGTATGGTACAGAATAATAATCCCATGCTTTCATTGTTTTAAAATGAATGACTCTTTTTCCAGTGATAAGATAGTTCCCAACTTCTCCATGATGCTCTACCTCAACAATAGAGCCTATATTGATTAAAACTTCTTTCATTGCTTATCCCCTAGATACTCTTCCACGAAAGACAGATAATCTTTTGCCGCTCCACATCTTGGGGAATACTCAACAATTGGCAAACCTGCAAATGTACTTTCATCTACCTTATCTGCTGTTCTACGAATATGTGTTGCAAATATGGGGTATTGTGTTTGGTCAGTTAAATACGCTTTTCCTTGGCGATTTACTTCATTATTGACATATTGAGTCACGAGACAACCTCTAAAGTTAAGATCTGGATTAAATTTTCTAACTTCTTCAAATTGGTCAACGAGTATCTCTAGTCCATCAAAACTATACTGATCTATTTTGATTGGCACTATAACCGAATGAGCAGCTACCAGGCTATTAATTATGCTGATATTTATATCGGGAGCATTATCTATTATGCAATAATCATATTCTGACTCAACTTGTTCTAAGGCTTTTTTCAATATGGTCTGCTGTTCCCTTGATTCATCCATACTTATCTTAAGGTTAGCAGTTAGCAAATTCATATTTGCAGCAATCATGTCTAAATTCGCATATCGTGTGTGTTGAATAGCGTTATGAATATCATAATTCTTTTCAATAAGCACATCAGCTATACTTGGGTGATCATAACCATGTAATCTATAAAATTTAGATGCATTGCCTTGCTTATCATCGTCTATAAGCAATACGCGTTTATTATGAACTGTAGCTAATATGTGTGCCTTATTGACAGATGTTGTAGTCTTGGCTATCCCGCCTTTTAAATTACTGAATACTGTTATTTCCATGGAAAGCAACTCCTTGTGATTTTTCAAGTAACTTAAACTCGCAGTAATATTTCAGTACGCATCCACTTTTATCATTTTCTACTTTTCTGCATGGGTTAGATTGATAGACTCCCTTACATGGGATATATTCTCTTAATTCTTCAAACCTTTTTTCTACTGCATTACCTAGCCTTGCATGCCTAGCTTCTTTTTTATCCCGCCCACGTAGCTCCGCTATTTCTTCTCTAGTCATTGCCATGGTCATTTTCCTCCAGTGACTCTGCTTCGCTATATGCGTCTGGTCCTTCGCCATATTCTTCTGCACACCTTTTCGAGCTAGGATGCAAATACATGCACCCACTGCCTGACACAGAACAATCCCAACGCCCACTATCTGGATCATATGTTGCACATTTACATGACATTATGCTTGTCCCTCCTGTTTGAGTGCTTCCCTGGTTGATTTATAAAAACATCCACGCACTTACTGATTATTTTAGTAGGTTGATGGAAAGCCGCTTTGCGATAATCGAATCCTTTTGGTATCTCCTTTATCCTAGCTTCTTGCATTTCGATTCTCCCTTCACATGTTTAATGTGTAGCTCCAGGATTGGAATTGCATTACGTACTGATAATTCAGTTTCTCCCCGTTCGAATGTTTGGAGATAAGCGGCAACGGCTTTTTCATCATCAAATTTATATTCAAAGTGCGGTGCTCCGAATATCCAGTTATCTCTTCCGCAGTGATAGCGACCGCCCCGCATAGCATTGCGTCTATCCCCGTCCCATGGTTTTTTCTCGATAACCGAATAATATGTCTTGCCAAAATTGTTTTCGGTCATTACAGCGTAGTTTGGGGATACGCCTCGCACCTTCATAGGCTTCTTCCAGTCGTTGACCTTGATCAAATCTCCTACCTTGATAGTGTCTAATAGCTCTTTGGTTACTTCTGTATAGGTAGTATAGCTAACGATTCCGCAGAATGGGCAATATTTAGGATTAATATCGTGCTGACCATCACAAGGGATTTCTTCCCCTACTTGAAGATTAATCACACAAGCATTGCATATTTGCCCTCCGCATTTTTTACAATTATAGATATCTTCATCAATTGGATTGTCAGTATCTCTGCAGCAGTCGCATAAATAATAACCCGTTTTAATGTTTTCCTCTCGGAATCTGATCGGCTTTTTGCATGTGCCACAACGGTATGCAGGTCCAAAATCATCTACTATAACCTCTTCCCCGCATATAGGGCAAGGAAACTCATATTCGTTATCTTTTTTTATGGCATTGCCCTCAAAAATTTCTTCATCATAACCTCTTACTAATTCCATCACTCTGCCTCCCTCTGTTTTCCTATAACGTAATCCGCACAACACTTGCAAACTCTAAACACTTTACCATTATGCTTATTTTTAATTGCCATAGTAGCAGTATGTTTTTCGCACAATTCGCAATTAATATTTTTAACATTCATCACTCTGCCCCCAATACGGCTAGTAAGGCTGCCTTACATATTGCCTCTTGTGCTGTTTTGCATCTAACCCAATCAATTATTAATTCGATACCATTGCTATCCCAAACAGAAAAATTATACGTATCGCGATTCATAGCAAAAGCCATATATAAACCTTTTCTTTTTAACGCCTCTACAACTTCCCACGCCTCTGAAATATCAGTGCTTGGATTAAATTTCCTTGTATTACCTAACCCGCGTAGCATTCTTAGTCTTCGATTACTGTCCCAAAACGTAGAATTTCCAAATCCAGTATCTTCCCACTTCATTACCTCTGCGGCTACTTGTTTATCTAGTTCACGCCCTGGAACCATTTTTAATATCTGCTCTCTGGCAACTAATTGATCTATTTGCTCATAATCAGCTTTCATGGCTTTACCTCCGCTTTGCTGGTTAAACAATCAGCGCACTCTGTTTCATCGTCGTTATCGGTCAACTTTTCTCCGCAACATTCACAAATTCTACTTTCACATTCGGTACAACGCCAATTATTCTGGCTTTCTTGACTCTGATAGTCTACATATTCTTCATAGGTGCAACCTTCTGAATCTTCGCCTATACCTCTAGTTGTTATTCCGCAAAACCTGCAAGTACCTGTAACCAACTCACCTTCGACCTTTATATCGCTTTCGTTTTTATCAATTTCAATCCGGGGATAGCATATTTCTTCTCGAAGAATATCAGCTTCGTTCGACCATATAATAAAATCATCATCATTAACAGTGCCATCTCTAGGACTAGTATCTTTTGTGGTTTCTTTATGGATATATTCTAAGATTCCAAACTCATGCATTGCGTTGAAAAGCCTTGTTATCAAGTCTTTTTCAGCTTGATTAGCTACTATGATTTTCATTTTACTCACCCTTCCGCGCTCTGTTCAAGGCATCCCTAGCGCAAATATATATTTTTATTGTCTCAAATTTCACTAATCCAATATCTTTTGCTGCGGTATTGTAAATAAATTCTAATGCCTTCACCAGCAGCGCATTATGGGCTTGTAACTTCTCGTACTCTTTCTCGGCTGTCACAGTGCGTTCAATTAAGGTCCCAAGATATTTTCTTGCTTTGGGATAACCCATGCCTTTTAATCCAGCCTCATTTAAAGCGGCAACAAGTGGGTAAATATGCTCTGACCAATTAATTGTTTGGGTTCCAACGATGCTATTGCGAATGTTATTTATCTTTTCTAATACTGCCTCTGCCGCCTCCAATTTTGCGCGAAGGTCTTCTATCTCAGAATTTTTCTCTCCAGTTTTTTCAATAACTATGTGTAACAACTGTAAGGTTTTGAAGAATTTCTCTTCTCCTAACTGCATGAGTTCATCAACTATATGTTCAATAATTTTCTCACTCATCTCGGTCAACTCCCTTTACCAGCAATCCTGTACCTTTACATCTATAACAATCTACGCCACCAGCATGACCACCTAGTGTTTCGCTATAACCCCGACCGTCACAATTAGGACACGTTTGATTTTTCAACAATTCGGCTCGTTTTCGACAAAATTGATAGTTAGTACAATGATTTTCACATTGCTTCGCGCCTCGCTTGATAAAATCATTATTACTGCATACCATTGCTCTTGTGGTTAATGCCAACCGTCCAAGCTCAGCTGGTTTTTCTTGCTGTTCAACCTTATTTTGTAAAGCATTTACTAATCGCTCTGTATTCCATCTTTCATGGCAAACGGTGCATTCTAGGTACATTGTGCCGTGGTTGGTCTTCTGCCAGTTGTGTTTACAATTACCCACTACTCTGCCTCCATTTTTAAATTAATTGTTTTTTGTATTCCTTTAGGTATTCTAATATTTTTAAATAATAGAATTTGTTTAAAAATGTGTTTCCTTTTTGCAAATTTTCATCTGCCATAATAGACATGCAGTTAATTACATCATCAATACTTATTCGCTCTGCCTTTTTAAGCATTAATTCATCTTTGCTACTTAAGAATTTTTCCGTAAATAATTCATAATCATCACTGAATGCGTGTACGCAGCAATTACCAATATCCATTTTAAATAACTTATAGCGGTTTGCTGCCCATTTATAACACCCTTTAATTTCAATACTTAATCCGATATCCTCTTCCATTAACCTTGCACCGCAAATATCACAATGTCTAGTTAGCAATTATGACACCTCCAAGAGCCGTTTATAATCTTTTAACCATTCTGCTAATTGCCTATGTTCAGCGGCACAGTGGCAATCTCTCTCATTCTCGCCTTGTTCCTCTGCGTGTTTAATAGCATCATCTAGATTCATCACTTTGCTACCACCTCACCCGCCCAATTCCAAAGTCTTTGCATGCCCTTTGCTGGCACTGGCTTGATTGCTTGTATGTCTTTTAATATCCATGCATAACGCCCTTGTGTATAATCTCCAAATTCAATTTCATTACCGCTTACCGTATACCCATTGTCAAGTATGGCTCGTTTGGCTTGTGGCACTGTCGGAGCCAATGTATAAAAATGTACAATTTCTCTGCAATCTACCAGGTTAGCTATTGCAATTACTTTGCCATATTCCAGTTCGATCCTATCCTCATATTCGATTTCAACCGCTCCACCAATATCCACAACTTTAGAATGCTGTTCTAAAGCACTTGCAAATGGTTCCTCTTGTTGAAATACATAGAATTTTTGTGATAGTCCTGCATGAATGGCTATTAGACCTCTATACTGAGTTGCCCAGGATCTTGTCTCTATCTGCTTTGCACCGCAGGCGATTAGACTCGCCCACGGCTGCAGGATGGTTATTGCTTTCATGATCTGATCACACTCCTATTCATCGTCTTTTGGATCGCTTTCATCATCTTCTACTATGTAAAATACAAATCCACACTCGCAGGCTGCCTTACCATTACCGTATGTTGTACGTATAATTTCCCCGCACCTAGGACAATAATTTGCGCTACTGGTATAACCGCTTACAAATCCGTTCATTATTTATCCCGCCCTTTCAACTTCTATTTCTTGTTTAAGTATCTCGGAAAACATCGGCATTACTTCCGTTGCAAACGCCATGGCAGCTGCAGGAAACTCCTTTACACAATCAAATACTTCCCATGCATCAGGGCAAATTTCTCTAATCATATCGCTTTCAGTTAATTGCATATAAACATAATCCGCTGAACCATCATCAATATTGACAATATCGTCAAATGCTTCCCTTGCCTGTTTTTTGTTGATTCCGTTATCCTTGCGCCACTCAATAATTAGCTTTTTCCATTCAGATATTGTCTTATCGAAATTGAAGTATGTTGTATCAGATATCTTATTGAGCAAATAATGATAATCGCGCGTAATCTCTATTAGAAAATGCTTAAATGTTTTTCTGCCATGCCTCGGCCATGAATAAGAATAATCACCATAATCAGACTGACAATTAAACAGACCGCCATTTTCATCGATTGTGAATGTTGCCCATCCAAAATCGCCAAACCTTAAATCATATCTTTCACATACTGATTTTTTAACTGTGTAATCGCTCATGTTATCCCGCCCCTCTCATTATCCTGTATGATCTTTTCCGTCTCAGTTAAAAACATTTCCATGTTTCGTCTTACCGCTTTTAAGTGACTGTAAGAGCCTGTTATCCCTATTTTCTGTAATATTTCAACAGCCTTGCCTAATTCTTCACCGTTATAACTATTAATGCGGATACCCGATATTTTTTCAAAGTCTTTTATTGATTGCCATAATTGTTTGTGCCGTTCACTCATTCTTTCTCTTTCTGCTTTAAGATTTTCTTCATGTCTCTGCCTTAATTCGGTTATTCTTTGCTCAGAAAGACTTTGTACTTGTTGCGCAATGTTCTTTGCATGTGCCTCATCATCACGCCTGAGAATAGCAGCTACAAATTCCTTTGTTATAGGCTGACAAGACAATTCACTCGGCTTCTTTGTCTGCCGTAATGATCCATTGTTATATTCCAATATCCCCCATGCTGCAGGTATAATGTCGGTGCCATTGATTAAACCCTTTGGCACCACTAGATACCATTGATTACAAAAGCATCCTACTGCCTCCGCTTTTTTCGGCTGCTCTAATTCTTTTTTAAGGTCATTGCGGCTTACCTTGATTTCAAATCCAACGATAGCAAGCCCCCTAGAAGGATACATATTCATTGCTAGAGCATCAGCCCAACGTTTTAAATTTCCAGCAGTGCCGTTGCCTACCTCGAAGAATAACGCCCATTCTGGTCTAGTAAACCTTTTGCGTAATGATTCGCGGATATCTTCCGCTGTGATTTTCTCGCTCATTATCCCGCCCTCCCCAATATTACCTCTCTACTACCATCCAAATATGTGATATAGGCTAGGATACGGTAGTTTCTACGTAGCCATTTCCATGATGTTTTTACACTAATCTGTCGCATGTTCACACCTTCTTTAATTTAAAAACATAATCCGATTTGGTACGCCAAGTGGCTTCACAACTTTTACATTTAACCTGTGAATACTCACTACGTTTCCATCCACCTTTTGGATGTCCAAAATATGAGTAATTGCATTTTAGCCCTGGTACAATCCAATTGCGTTCACTAATTGGCTTTTTTGACTCTGGACAATTGCAAGCCTTGCCTCCGCTCATTACTCACCCCTCCCTTACGCTCTAATGTATATAACCCCTACTTATGAGGCATACTAGGTTTGCGACCTCCTAGTCGCATAATCCACAATTCTTTTTTCGGCTCTCCGTTGGAGGGCTTTTTTAATAAATTTGTTTATAAAAATCACATTTTTTGAAAAATATCATACTATGTAATATGGAGACTCCTTTTTTCTACAGTATTTTATAAGAATACTGACTGTTCGTTCAGCGAGTAGTCAGTATTTTTATTTTCATGCCTCCCTTACTACTCTTTTACCTCTTCCTGGACTACCTCAATTACATCTACTTTATCTAGATCAATGCAGTACACCATGTCTGGTTCATATTTCCCAGCTTTCCATAGTTCACGAAACTCTTCTTCTGTGTAAACATCGTTACAAAGTTCATCCTCTTGGTACATGGCTTGCATTACCTTTTCATCAACTTCGTTATCCCATCCGTATAGGTGATAACTGGAATGATCGTCATAGCTCCATAATGAAAGATGTAGTGTTACACCGTCTAAAGGTGTATTTGTATTCTTAACGGTACCTCGAATTACTTTAGGTTTATATCCCATATATCACACCGCCTCAATAAATATTTCCACTCTCGGATTAACCTTATCTACAAAAAATTCATCACTAAAGCCTATTACTTGTCCCCATCCATCACCAGATAGTACTCCTGTTGCCTGTAGTGCATCTAGAATAAACTTTTTAGCAAAGGCTATGTTATCCTTATCCCGCTTACGGTTAGGCTCATACCAGATGAATTCCAGCCTAACAGAGGTGAATTTCTTTCTTATCTGCCGCTTTATTTGCCATTGAATCAATTCTTCAACATTCTTTTTTAATTCCGCCCCTGCGTACTTACTAGCACGACACGCTTTTATATACTCGTTGTGACCTGGAAGACTACCAGGTAATACTAGCAACATATCCCGCCCTCAGTCTGATACACAATCTCCCGATCAAACTTTTCCGTTATTGGCATGCAAACATAACTGCCAAACATATCCTCAACCACTGCATACTGATACTTGGGATAATTCCTTGCCATCTTATCTGCAGTATCTTGCCAGTATTTTAAGTCACGACGAATATCTTTTAACTCTACTGGAGCAAATAGATCAAATTGCATATGCTTTGCCTCCTAATCATCTGTATCACTTTTAGAAAATTCATCTAAAATATAAACAATAAGCACAATTATTGCCGTTATTACAATAAGGTCTTTTGCCATCACTCTGCCCCATTTAGTCTCTTAATGCTGTCTACTATATCAAGTGTTAAATACTTCTTTGGTATGTCAATTTCAAATACGGAATGACTCATATCATCACAATCAAGTTCTAAATCTTCTTTTTTAACCAAGTAGGCACATTCATCGATATTCAAACCACCAAAGAGGACAATTCCTTTTTTGCCAAACTGCTGCACCCTTAAAAAACCAGCTTCAGCGTCTTCACCAACTACAATAAATTCATTTGTATCATCATTGGCTAGTAGTTGCTTAAACATTTTTGATGATTCTTTAAGTTTGTATACTTTAAAATCGAGCTTCATTTATCCGATCTCCATATCTTTGCTCTCTTCACTGGTTCAACAACATATTCAACAGATACACGCCTTATATATTTGATCTCACTACCGCAGCCAGGACAATTACGCTCGCCTTCGTCCTCTAATTCAAAAGCATCTGGATCTATATATTGGCAATAAGGACAAGTGAAATTTTCTTCGACTGTTTCATCAACCTCATCTTCATCAACAAAACTTATTTCACGTACGCCGATATATTTCTCTTCAAAAACCAGCATGCAAACGTGATAAATTTTGTTATTGATTTGCAAGTTATCACTAATTTTAGGCTTTGTGTTAATAAGTCCAATCGGCTTTAAATTATCTCCTGTCCTACTTTTACTAATGTCCTCATAGTTTACAGGACTATTTAATAAGAAAACCTTCCAACTCATCTCTCTATCCCCTCCGCTTCTTAAATGCCTTTATCCACGCTAACTATTCTCCCAATGTGACCGCGATAAAACATATTCCAAATACAATAAGCATATGGATGATATTCACTTTATCCCGCCTTATGGTATTTATTTACCACGCCCCCGCCGCACAAGCTTTTCAGCCTTCTTTGCGCTACGCTTCCGTTTTGGAGGCTCTACTAGAAAGGGATCTCTTCCTCTGGGAAAACTTCTGTACCAAATTGGGTAGGATCAGATGGATCTTTTTTCTCTGATGCTGATGGTTGCTGTTTGCTATCCAGAAATTCAATATTTTGCGCTACCACGTCAGCAGCTCTACGCTTTTGACCATCTTTCTCATAGTCACGAATTTGTAAACGACCTTCCACCAGAACACGGCGTCCTTTGGTGAGGTTATTACCGCATACTTCTGCCAGCTTATCCCACACAACTACAGGGATAAAATCGGCTCGTTTATTTTCACCATAGCCGGTATTAACTGCTACACTGAAAGTTGCTACTGCCTTGCCAGTCTGTGTGTATCGAACCTCTGGATCTCTTGTTAAATAACCGACTATAATTACCTTATTCATAAAATCTCCTTACTCTACATACCTAATCGGGATGTTATTTTGCAGCGCATAATCTACTTCCATTCGGCAACCTTCCGACCATCGCCAATTACCAAATACCCATAATTCATTCGCCCTGTTTAGCAGGTTAAGGCAATATTGCATGACTTGGGTTTGATCACCCTCTGCTGACATAAAGCCGAATGCATGTATTGGCGATAACGGAATCACTTTGCCTTCGTCCGCAATATCTTTACAAATTGTCGTTACCCTCTTGATATTCTCCTGAACGTTGCCACGTAGAGGATGAGCCACATATACGACTTTTAATTGCTCCATAGCTACCCTCCTAACATTTCAAGCTGCTTGTAATTATCTGCCCTCACAACGGCTATTTCGTTTTTCTTGCCGCCGTTAAACTCACATGGAGCATATTCCATTTTGATTTTTCCATTGGCTTGCATGGCTAAAACGTAGGTGTACCCAGCGGTATTTAACAATTCAGGACACATGCCAAGTCCTACACAACAAGCGGAGCATTTCCATTCTGCATCTTGAGCCGTTATCAGTTCACAAATATTTTGCTGAATCAGTTCTTCGCTGATATCTGGGAACTTTTTATAAGCGAAACTTACTACTTCTGGTTCAAGTCTTGCTCTTGCGATAGATCGATAATCTGTCAGATTATTTGCCAAGCTTTCCATTACGTATCACCTCGTTATATTGAGTTATAAAATTAGCCATGCATGACGCTCCATGATTCATTAGGTTCATATATCCGACTTTCTTAACAGTATCCTCTATGACACTATTGGACCATTGAACGCCTTTTTGCTTATTAACAATTAACTTAATATGTACTTCCTCCCAAGCTATCTGGGCAGGTGGATGAAAGGATTTATTGCCAGGTGAAGCAGTCTCAGAACTGCTTTTTTTATTTAGCCAAGGTTCATCAATTCCGCTTGTCCGCCAACGATGCAGAATTGCATTGATATAACTTAGTTTCCTAACGCTATTCTTTACTGACTCCTCAATAGCAGCCTTCACCCATCGAGCAGAATAAGTTTCGACGAGATCCGCTAGGTTATCAGCTTCGATACTTCCGCAAATAGGATGTATGTTGTTTTGATACAAGGTCATTACTTCTGCAATCCCTTCATCTTCTTTAACAGGATTTACTTTTAACTTACATTCGTTTGCGTCTGCTCTCTGTTCACTGACCACTGCGTTACCAGCAGTAGTTATCTCTGTAGTAGTCTCTGTAGTAGTCTCTGTAGTAGTCTCTGGTATTGGTGTGTTCAAGTTGGACAGCTCCTTTGCCCAAGTTGAACAGCTCGTCTGTTCATTTTGAACAGATGCACTGTTCACACCCCTACTTTTTTCAAGTTGTTCAAGTTTTTCATAATTGAGAGAATACCACTTTGTTTTATCAAATTTTCGCTGATTGTAATTGCCAGTTAAAATAATCCCTGAATTCTCTAGCGTAGAAATAATTCTTCTGATTGTGGATATAGACCAAAAAGGAAATTGATCTTTCCAATCATCGTAGGTGTTATAGATCCACTTATGACCATCTATTTCTTTAGGGCTTTTACTTAACCAATAATGCAATTGCTGCAGTATAATGCTTTCATTAAGCCCTACTAATTCTGCTAATGATGGAGCTATTACTAAGGGCTGTTCATCAAATAATATTTTTGTTTGCATCATCCAGGAATCACCCAACCTTTTTATTCAAAACAAGGCACTTACCGCCTTTAAAATTAATACAAAACTTACATAATCGCCTTGCCTGTTTACTATTAGCAATAAAGGCTGTGCATGCCGTTTCTTGTTCGTATGCTAGGCATCTAGCCATTACTAGACGGCAGGTCTTGCAAGCTGAAACGGTACAAAATTGTACGCCTTTAGAACAACTTCTGCCTATCGGCGTTTTATCACTATAAGCGCATTTTTTACATTGACACATAATCCTACCCTCCTATAGTTAATGAAAGGAGCTGGTGTTACCCAGCTCTTTAAAAATTTTAGATATTGCCAGCTACTATGAGATAACCATCTAATTCTTTTTTTAGTTTTTTGATCTCATGGTCAACGGCTTCCTGTAGGTATCTACTGAGTTTTGGACAACTTAGGTTAAACATTGGCTTTTCCCCTTCACCTCGGGGGCGAATGACTTCCATTTCAATTTCCATGGTTTGAATGAGTCCCGATTCTAAGTAAATTGCAATCTTTGCAAGTATGAACTGCGGTAATCTTACAGTGCCTTCCGCCTCACCGACCTTAATTGCAAAGTTGTAATTATTGTTATCATCATAGGTAAAGTCACCAGCAATATTGGTAACATATTTAAACTGCTGGACAGAAGCCATTAAGCTTTCGATGTTCTCAATCTCACCTAGTTCGCGCCTTTGCAAAAACTTGATAAAATCTTTTTGGTCAAAGGCATGTCCACGAGTTAAAATCTTCTCCCATTCTTCATACTGAATTGAATTTTTGAACTTATAGGCTAAACGATCCTGCTTTCGATCGGTCACTGTGTCGTCGAGAATTACTTCGATACCATCAGCGTTATAAGCAACAATAGCATCCTTTTTTGATCCTTTAGCCTTTACTAAGGCAATCAGACTGTCAGTCGAATCGGCGGTGTACGCAAATCCTTTATATGTATATATTGGAGTTGCCTCACCTGTACGAATTACCAAGACATCACTACCTGGGGTAATGTTGATTTGCTTTTCAGTATTATTCATTGCTATTTCCTCCTACTAAATTTAATTGAGTTACTCTGTTTTCAATTGGAGCATCCGTTTTGAGCTTACCCTCGCCAGTGATTTGACAGATACTTGCCTTCTTAATAGCTGGGAACTTAGGGGTTAAACTAAATGATGTGTTTACCATTGTTGCGGTATCTTCCATACGTTTGAATTTAACTGTAAAAGAGATTGATCCAGAATTTCCTGGTTTTAACTGTGAGATCACAGCAGGATAAAGCTTCTGAAATTGCTCTTCAAGACTGCCACCGCAAACACTAGATAGAGTTACAAGTATTTCAGACATTTTTTATTCACTCCTTGTATATTTTTTTAGGTATGGGACAGGCTATAAATATGGAGTATTCCTGTCTCTTATTGGTTAAGAAAATAAAACTTATCAAGGGATTTTTTAAGTTTTCAACGAATTATCACCTCGAAGGAGGTGTTTTATATTGTCATTGAAAAAAATTACGTCTACCAAATACCATTGTTCCAGAATTGATGACTATGTTTCTATTGAAAAACGCTATACCAAATTACCATCCAAGCCACAACAATGCCAATCCAGTTGCCGTGATTCATATGGATGTAGTAGATCTGACTGCATTTTCGTTGGCGGGAGTAAAGATTATTTAGATGATTTTTTTAAATAATCCACTTCGATTGCTTTTTCATCAATTTCTTTAAACAAAAGACGTACAAACTTACTACGGTCAAGTCCGATTTCATTTGCCAGATCTGCGATAGTGCCATTCACAAAATAAATTCCCTCTTTAGTTGCTATACAAAGAGAATCTTCATGAGTCATCAATCTTCCTTCGATCGTGATTGATTTTTGGTAAGTCAAACAAGATCCGCAATTGCCGCAGAATTTAGCATCTTCATGGTGGATGCTTCGACCACAATCACACTCATGTACTTTTACTGGCTGTCCTTCAAATTGCTCTTTGAGGTCAGACACTTCTTTTTCTAGAAAAGTCAAGCGACTCTTTAAATTTTCCATTGCTTTCACCTGCCTCTCTTCATTCACTTTGATTCATCCTTGATTACAGCTTAGTTAAAAGAGAACTATGCTTTTCTATTAATTGATTTGCATGTGTATACTTCTCAATTTGCACAACGTAGGTTTCATCATTAATTTTTACTGCGTAAACAAACTCGCTGTTTCGCGGAAGACTTACTATACCCGTTTGCACAGCTTTTTTTGTTTTATCAAGTATGCTTATTAGCCGTTCATCAAGTTGCTCTTGTCCTTTAACGCAATTCACTTTTACACCTCCTACAGGAAATTATTGGCTTTTATCGAATTATCACTTAAGGGAGGTGATAATTATGATTTCTGCTAAACAATTTACATTACTTGCTAATGTTGTGATGTCAAAAGATACTAACCAATATTTGAATCTTTTAACGGCATATGGATTAATAAGAGGTAAAATTGACGGTACTGTAGTAAACTCTTTAAATAATGAGAGGCACGTTATTAAAGCCGAAAATCAAGATAAGGTAGAACCGATAAGCGAATTTAATGTTATCGCTCTTAAGGATGTGACCATTATTCCATCAGGGAATCAAACTAAAATTTCATTAGATGCTTTGACTATTTTCTCTGATCAAATAATTGCTGTATTCGTAGGGAGTTAGATTTTAACCATTCCGCAATTTTCTCTGACGAAATCGCATTAATATGAATAGTTTCGTTAATGCTCTTAGGTCGATCTTCAAGTTGCTGCTTGATTTCGACCATTTCTTTTTCTATTTTTGTTAACATTTTTACGATTAAATAAAATTCTTTTCTGCCGCTATTTTTCTTGTTCTTCCTTCTTTTATTCACCTTCACACCTCCCCCTTAGCAGATTCCGAGTAAATTTATTTAAGTCGATAAGAACCTTTACAGCCTCTGGTAATACTTGAACAGCATTGCCAGGGTTTTTGTTTTTTGCGGTGTCAATAACAAATTGACTTAATGCCTCTTGCACTTCTAACAATTTATCCATCGTTTCTCACCTCCTATACCGCATTACGATGTTTCCGTTTTAACCGCACTTCATAGCATTTAGCACACGGACTGTCACTAACATATCCATTTGGTTTATTACAATCTGGGTATATACCAGATCTGGAGTACCATATTTCTTTACAGACAAAGCACCTCATACGGGTATCCGTTTTATTATGCATACTAGTTGCCCTGCCTGGAGCAGAACAATATGGGCAGTTTTTACGCACATTACGTTTAACCATAACTACGCTTTCACTTTCTTAACAAATGAACATGCTTTAAACCATATCCGCCATTCACGAGCAGTTGCTTTTGTGCAAAGATTTCCTCTTACTGGTTCTTTCATTTTTCCAATCCTCCGATTGACCGCCACTATACCAGCGTGATATAATGAAGGTAACAAATAAATTTTTTAACTACTTAATCGTCTGTGCGCCAACACAGGCGATTTTTCTTTTCCTTGCATATACTCAGTAACACCTAAACCATATTTACTTTCTAGTTCCATTACGAGATTAAAAGTTGAATTTGTCCGATCAACAAGCTTTTCCATTATTTCATTAAGGATTAGCAAGTCATCTTCTGATAAGTCATCTTTTGAAATTTTATCTAAAAGAATAATTGGTAAATCATCGATCAATCCCGTAACTTCTTTGTCTTGCTTTTTCAATCGAATGATCATCGATTGTATATGCCTATCTACTTTCTGATACCCAAACAATCTAGTAAACCCTGTCCCTTCTAAGGCAACAGTCGCGGCAGCAATAAAATTAAGTTGAGACAACTTGCGCCTTGCCTTTGCGGGTATACTTCGCTCTCCTGTTAGTGCCCCATATATCGAATTGACCGAATAACCAATATCTGCAGCTAATGCTTTTGGTGGTCTATCGCAGCACATCATAGAGAGTTGCAGCATATCCTGAATATTTTCTAGTAAGCTAGGATCTAAGAGCGTAATATCTATCAATTTTCTACCCCTTTCTTTGTGTAAAAATCATAAACCCTTTACACAGAATTATTTGCTATACTCAAGTTAGAGGACAATACTTTATAACGTTCCTCACCCCACTTTAGCCTGTCCTTTGGATAGGCATTCTTTTTATAAATCGCCAGGAACCAAGAATAGAACTAGCAGAAATAGTATAGATAAGAATATGCACTTTAAGATCTCACTTTCATGAGTTAACTGTTTTACAGATGAATTAAAACGAATATTGATTACTTCTACTTCTGCCTTTGAATTATCCATATTTTAAAGCCTTCGCCATGACGCTTACGGCTCCACTGGATTTTGAAGATGGTTTTTCTTTTGCCATAAAAGGAGCATTATTTAGGCACTCTTTTTCGATGATAGCCAGTGTCTTACTAACTAAAACCTTTAAAAATGGTCTACCATCCGTAGAATAACTTTTAGTATGTGGATAAAGACCAAGAATGCATTTTTCACGTATAACATGCTCCGACATGCCGGAGTATTTCGCAAACTCTCGTGGCGTCATTAATAAGGGGATTTCCATATTACTACCTCCTACAAAAAACTGATACCATTTTGGTTACTGACTGATACCACTTTGGTTGCTATACTCTTGACATCACTTATTAGGAGGATGTCAATGGCAACCGATAAAATAGAGTTTACACTGCGTCTGCGCGAGGTAACAGCAAACAAAATTGCTGAAATCGCGAATCGTAAATCCCGTTCTAGAAATGCTCAAATTTCTACAATCTTAGAACAATTCGTGGAAGAATACGAAAAGGAAAATGGGGATATTAAATTTGAATATTAAATTTATGCTACAATATTTTTATTGTGAATATTATGCACATCAATTGGCAAAAAAATATGGTCAGCCGTTGATTTAACGGCTCTTGCAATTAAAATAGCAAGCTCATAATCAACCCTTTTTATAACTCCTGTCTCAATTCGACTATAAACAGTTCTGTCAATACAACACTCTAAGGCAACTTGTGCTTGTGTTTTGTTTACCTTTTTTCTAGCATTTAAAAGATTTTCACGTCTCAACATTATTACCTCCTTTATATTTTTGTGCATCTTATACACATATTATATTGTGTATAAGATGCACAGTCAAGAGTATTTTTTCTATTTAGTGTTTTTTTTTCACAAATGTTGTTTATATGCACAATAACGATTATTATTATTTTGGAGGTGTGATATTTGAGCACATTCGGCAAAAGATTAAAAGAATTAAGGAGTAAAAAAGGATTAACTCAAAAAGAATTGGCACCTTTTATTAATACCACTAGGGATACATTAGCAAATTGGGAAGTAGGAAGAGCGACGCCAGATATTGAAAGCGTCAAAACTATAGCCGATTATTTTAACGTAAATACTGATTTCTTATTAGGAAGATCAAATATTGATTATAAACTTACAGATATGATTACTCCTGACGGGAAAGAGATAGTCACTCAAGACCATAAAAACCCAGAAATAGCACAACTATTGCGCGACAACGGCATTAAAAAACTTCAGTTAATGAAAGGTTATTCTTTAGATGATTTAAAGAGACTAGTTGAATTAGGTGAATTATTGCGAAATAAAAGAACAGGGGATTAACCCCTGTTCTCTTTATAATAAGTCTATATAATCTTTATCAATAAGTACCATACCATCATCATACTCTATATAATCACAAAGACTTGTTAATTCGCAATAAATAATAGCTTGCTCTTCGTCATTATCACATTCCTTAGCTGAATATTGCATCATCGAAACCTCCAAAATTTCTTCAAATACATCGAACACTATCGAACATACGTTCGATTTGTATTGTTTTAATTTTACATCTTATAATGGAATAATTCAACATACTATTAAACTACCTTTTATTACAATATCTACTTTTTTTCGACAAATAAGAAAAGGGGCTGTCTCAATAAGAAATTGAGATAGTCCCTTATATGTATTAAAAATACAAGAGGCAGGTTCCGAAGAACCTGCCTCTTGGTGTAGAATTAAACTGCTATGAAAAACTTTACACATATAAATCCTACAACAAAAACAAATTCATATCAACTAGTTTTACCGCTTCCTATCGAAATCCTCATACCAGAAAACGATTCGGTCAGGCTGTTAAGTAAGATAATGGATCAACTTGATTATTCGCTGTTATACAAAGCGTATTCTCGTAAAGGCAGAAAATCAGTAGTCTCACCTAAAATGCTTTTCAAAAT
>NZ_FOTS01000044.1 GCF_900114615.1 Pelosinus propionicus DSM 13327
CTTTCAAAAGCTGGCAATACTTATCTCAGATACTATTTAATTGAAGCTACTAGCCATGTAAAGAATCATTTATCTGAATATGCAGCTTTTTACCAGAAGAAGTATGATGAAGTTAAAACTCATCAGCACAAACGCGCACTCGCACTTACTGCTCGTAAATTCATCCGGCTGATTTTTGGATTGCTGGCCAACCATCAGCTTTACTCTCCAAGTAGAGTAAGCCAAAGTTAATAGATCCCATTTATTTACTTTTTCTTCGGCTTGAAGAAGAGGCTTGTTTAGTGCACCCATTTTTTGCGGATTACTTACAAAACTTATTTTTTATGGGCTTGACATATTACCAGATTGCTATTTGTTTATCTATGATTAATTTATAAACCCACTGAAAATGGTACAGACTTTTTTTATTGCTCAATCACTATATCACTGCAACGTCCAGCACGAAGCACCGAACTGTCGGTATCATGACCAATAAATTCACGAACGCGACGGCCGATGGCAATGCCTTCAGCTAGATCATAACCCGTGTCAATTCCCATTTCGCTCAACATATGAACTAAATCTTCTGTGGCAATATTACCAGATGCTCCTGGAGCAAAAGGACAGCCTCCTAAACCCGCAAAGCAAGAATCATAGCGTTCGATTCCAGCTAACATGCCTGCCATTACATTGGACAGCCCCATTCCTCTGGTATTGTGAAAGTGCAGCACCCAATCTATATCCGTAAACTGTTCTCTTACTTTCACACTATATTCATACACCTGCTGAGGATTAGCCATGCCTGTCGTATCGGATAATGACAATTCACTAACACCAATTTCCTTAAAGCATTTTACTACTGATATGACCTGTTCTAAGGGTACACGTCCCTCAAAACAACAGCCAAAGGCTGTGGATATGGCACCAGAAAGTTCAATTCCGTGAGCAGCAGCATACTTAGCACATTCAGCAAAACCACGTACCGCTTCTTCTGGTGTTTTATTAAGATTCTTTAAAGAATGGGTTGGGCTGGCTGAAACAGTTAACTTTGCTTTTTTGATACCAACTGCTTCTGCACGTTCTAATCCACGTAAATTCATAACCAAAGCACGATACTCTACTCCATCTACTCGTTTCATTTTTTTCACTACCTCATCCGTATCCGCCATTTGCGGTACGGCTTTAGGATGGACAAACGATCCAATTTCGATAATTTTAGCTCCAGCTTGCACCGAACGTTCAATTAATTCTATCTTTTGCTCAACAGTTAACAATACTTTTTCATTTTGCAGTCCATCCCGAGGTCCAACCTCACAGACCGTTATCTTTTTAGGCCAAGCTAACTTGTTTTGCATTGTCATATTACCCCCTCACTTGTAAGCTCCTGCAGGTCTTGTTCACTAAGACCAAGCAATCCTTGATATATCTCTGTATTATGAGCACCAAGTTCAGGACCAACCCATTTAATTTCACCTGGAGTAGCACTAAAAACAGGAACAACGCCTGGCATCTTTATCGTACCGAGAGTTGGGTGATCCATTTCCACAATGTTATTACGAGCTTTATAATGCGGATCATTACAAATATCCTCGATACTATAAATCAAATTAACTGGAACGCCTGCAGCATCTACAATATCTTTTAATTCCTTATAATTTAGCATGCCAATCCAATCACATATAATCTGATTTAAAGAAACATCATTGGCTAATCGGTCTTTCATTGTGGCATATAAAGAATTCGTTAATAAATCTGGACGATTCATAGCTTTTGTTAAGTATTCATAAGTCCGATCTGTGCTACAGACTAGTACTACCCATTTATGATCTCGGGTTTCATAAGTTCCCCCAGGACTAGAAGTACCACTGAGTTTAGGACTCCGTTCTCTAATGATTCCATTTTTATGATAATCTGCAATAGGAATCTCCATCATACGGAAAATACTTTCATATAAACTCACATCAATTTGCTGTGGCTCACCATTCAATACATCTCGACTATATAGCGCCATCATTGTTGACATAGCTGCATATAGACCACTAACATAGTCCGTCAGCGAAAAAGAAGGACTAACTGGCGGTCGGTCTTTATGACCAGTTATATATGTCATTCCAGAAAAAGCAGTAGCAGGAGTTCCAAAGCCAGCCATTTTAGCATTGGGACCAGTTTGCCCATAGCCTGTAACATGACACACGATAATTTGGGGATTAACTTTTTTTAATGTTTCATAGCCAAGTCCCCATTTATCCATCGTTCCCGTTCGAAAATTTTCAATAACTACATCACTTTTCGCTACTAAGGATAAAAACAGTTCTTTTCCTTTTTCTTTACGCAAGTCCAACGTTACACAGCGCTTATTTCTTCCCATAGATGCCCAGCGCATTGCCTCATTATTGTGATATGGGCCTAATCTACGAAAAGGATCACCGCCTTCTGGCATTTCAACTTTAATAACATCTGCTCCAAAATCAGCCATTAACCCCGCTGCAAAGGGAGCAGCAATTACAGTCGAAACATCTAATACTCGAATACCTGATAATAAAGACATAATTTTCACACCTTTCATCTGATGGAAACGGTTTTCACCTAATGAAAATAACATATTTTAAATCTTTTTGCAAGATGTTTTTGTAATTTTCTTTTAATTTTTACATATATTTTTAAAATTTTGGCTATCATGTAACTTATTACTAGTAAGAAAGGCAATGATAAATCTCTACAAAATCAAAAACATCCCTGTTAAAAGCAGGGATGTTTTATTGCCAAGTCGTATTAAGATTCTATATATACATTACAAATTTTAAATTTAATATAGGGGAATGGTGATTTTTTTTGAAAGATAATATAATTGATGATAAACAAGGTACAACCTCGCTTCGAACACTTGAACGCGGGCTTGATATCTTAGATTGTTTTTGTCACAGTAACACAAAATTATCATTGTCCGAACTTGCCGCTACTACAGGACTTAATCCAAGTACTGCATTTAGAATCCTTGCCACTTTAGAAAAACGTAACTATATTAACAGAAATCCAGAAACAAAGAAATACCAGCTAGGCTCTCAATTTTATTGTTTATTTTCTCCGTCATTAGATTCTTTAGATTTACGAACTATAGCTGCACCGCATCTTCAACACCTTTTTTCTCTTTCTAATGAAAGTGTCTGTTTGTATGTTGTCCTGGATAATCACCGTGTTTGTCTTGATAGAATTGAAACAACCCATCCTTTGAGGCGAGTTATCCATGTAGGCGATCGTCTTTCACTTACAAAAGGTGCTGGCGGAAAAGTATTATTAGCTTGGATGACAGAAAATCAACGACAAAAATATGGAATTACCGACTCATCATTATCCCCAAATGAATTGGATATAATTAAACAAAAAGGATTTTCTTCTAGTCTTGCCGAGCGTGAAGAAGGAGTTGCAGCTATTGCTGCACCCATATTTAACGCTAATGAGGAGATAATTGCTGCTTTATCTATGTCTGGGCCAACAGTACGATTTACACAAGAGGTTATCGGAAAAATGATTCCTCTAGTCATAAAAACTGCAAACGACATATCGTTAGATCTTGGTTATAAAAACAAGTTTACACCTCAATAAGTCTTGTGTTACATTTCTAAGTAATATTAAAGTTAGTACCAATCTAAAGGTTATCTCATGATTTTTAAAATTGCGATGAGATAACCTTATTGTTATGCAAGAATTTATGAACCATGAAGACTCCCCTGTCCATGAAGTCGGTACCGCAAATTTGTTGATGAAATCTTACGAATTGTTTTTTATCTACTAACACATAAATGAACCTTGCCAGAAACTTGGTAAGAACTATGCCAGTCAAAAAAATAAGTACAGCCAAATTAGGTACATCGAATTAAATGCAATAAAGGGACTTCCTCGCCACGATTTTTTAATAATCGAAACGAGGCAGCCCCTTTATTGCACTTAGTAAAAAGAATTTTTATATTGATAAGATTTGAGATAAATTATACATTTCGTGATCAAATACTTTTCTTTTGGTAAGTGCCTCCATCATATCAATATCTATTAAACGATTATCTTTTATGCCAATTGCACGATTGGATTTTCCTTCGATTAATAGGTTAACAGCCTTAGCACCCATTTTACTTGCCAGGATTCGGTCAAAAGCTGTTGGAACCCCGCCCCGCTGTAAATATCCAAGTACCGTAACCCGTGATTCAATCCCTGTAATAGCAAAAATCTCTTTTTGCAGTTCTACTGCAGCTTCCCTGCCTTCAGCTAATATAATAATATTATGAGCTTTTCCCCGTTTTTTTCCCTGTAAGATTTTCTCACAAATCTTAGTTACCTCATATTTCTCTTCAGGGACTAAAATACTTTCTGCTCCACCTGCAAGACCCGCATAAAGCGCAATATCCCCGCAGCATCTTCCCATCACTTCAATAATGGTTACCTTCTCATGAGACATGGATGTATCCCTTATTTTACTGATAGAATCTAGTACTGTATTAATGGCTGTATCAAAACCAATGGTATAGTCGGTGTATGCTAAATCATTATCAATCGTACCTGGAATTCCCGCTACTTTTATACCGGCACAACTAATTTTATTGGCTCCCTGAAAAGAACCGTCTCCGCCAATTACAATCAAACCATCAATTTGATTTCTTTCTAATACACGAATTGCTTCATTAATACCCGCGTCTGCTCTCATTTTTTCACATCTGGAAGTTTTAAGAACGGTTCCGCCCCTGTGAATAATATCTCCTACAGACGCGATATCCATTTCTTTCATCTCACCATCTAAGAGCCCCGTATAACCTCTTTGGATACCAACAACCTTAAGATTGTGATATATGGAGGTTCTCACAACAGCTCGAATAGCGGCATTCATACCCGGGGCATCCCCTCCACTGGTTAATACTCCTATTTTTTTCACGAGTCAGATCTCCTTCTCCATCTATACTAAAATCAATATTTTATTCTGCAGACTAACCAAGTACACTAAAAAGATGTTACATAAGAACACAGAAATTCACAGAGAACACAAAGATGTGTACCTCTTTGTGTTCTCTGTATCTGCATAAACAGCTTTGCATAGTGTTTGAAAAATACATATCATTTTTTAGTACATTGGTTGTAATAGTAAAAGTTTTTACTATTTGTTTTTCACTATTTTTTCTGCTGTAGCATAAATATTTTCAGCAGTTAGTCCATATTTTTGTAATAGCTCTTCTGGTTTACCCGATTCACCGAATGTATCATTCATCCCCATTTTCACCACTTGTACCGGATAATGCTCCGATAGTACGTCACAAACGGCGCTCCCCAGGCCACCAATGACGGAGTGCTCTTCTACTGTTAGAATTCTCTTTGTTTCTTTCGCTGCTTTAATAATTAATTCTTCATCAATAGGTTTAATCGTTGAAATATTAATGACTCTAGCAGAAATTCCCTCTTGCTTTAAAAGTTCCGCAGCTTGTAAACACTTACTAATCATAAGTCCCATTCCGATAATAGTAATATCCTTACCATCCTTTAGGACATTTCCTTTACCAAAGGTAAATGTGTGATTTTCATCAAAAATCGGCGGCACTCCCAAACGCCCTAAACGCAGATACACCGGCCCATCAATGAGAGCTGCTGCTCTAACTGCCTGCCTTGTTTCCACATCATCTGCCGGTACTATGATTTTCATGTTAGGTAAGGATCTCATAATGGCAATATCTTCAATGGACTGATGAGACCCCCCATCTTCTCCCACCGTAATTCCTGCATGAGTTGCAGCAATTTTGACATTCAATTTGGGATAACAAATGGAATTTCTAATGATTTCAAAGGCTCTGCCTGTAGCAAAAACAGCAAAGGTACTAGCAAAAGGAATTTTTCCAGTAGTGGCAAGTCCTGCCGCCATTCCCATCAAATTCTGCTCGGCGATACCTGCATTAATAAAACGTTTTGGAAACTGCTTTGCAAATCCTGCAGTCTTAGTAGATTTGGATAAATCTGCATCCAAAACGACAATGTCCTTATTTTCTTTTCCCAATTCAATTAAAATATTTCCATAGGATTCCCTTGTAGCAATCATTTTGTTTCCTCCTAGGTATTCGTATTCATATCACAAAGAATATCTCTATATTACTTATCAAATATTCTTTTCCAGTTCTTCAATGGCTTTAACTCGCTCTGCCTCTGACGGAGTCACCCCATGCCAGCCTACTTGATTCTCCATGAAGGAAACACCTTTTCCCTTACTGGTCTTTGCAATAATTGCTGTTGGCTTCCCTTTTACTTCCTTTGCCTGTTTAAAGGATTTTTCAATATCTGTAAAGCAATGACCATCAATCTCTATTACATTCCAGCCAAAGCTTTCCCATTTCTCTTTTAATGGGTTGACTTTCATAACCTCATCATTTGTTCCATCGATTTGCAAGCCATTATGATCAATGATCGCCACTAGATTATCCAATTTATAATGGGAAGCCGCCATGGCAGCTTCCCAAATGATTCCTTCCTGAAGCTCTCCATCTCCTAACAAGGTATAAACTCGATATGATTTCTCATCAATTTTGCCCCCTAGTGCTACCCCTACTGATGCAGAAAAACCTTGCCCCAATGATCCTGTTGACATTTCTACACCTGGAACTTTCAGCATATCTGGATGCCCCTGCAGAAAACTTCCCAGCTTTCTCAAATTTGTCAATTCGCTAGTATTAAAAAAGCCTTTCATAGCAAGAGTTCCATATAATACAGGAGCTGCATGCCCTTTACTTAAAATAAAGCGATCTCGATCTGGATTCTCTTTGTCTTCACTATCGATCTTCATTTCTTTAAAATAGAGGTAGATTAAGAGATCGGCTGCCGATAAAGCTCCTCCCGGATGCCCAGATCCCGCTGCGGCTAACATATTGATAATATGGATTCTTAATTGATTTGCATATATTTTCATTGGCTCCATAAAATAACCTCCCTACATATTGAGTACACTCTCAAAAAACTACTATGTAACCGTAGCGGTCAAAGGATGAGCAGAATTACACCATAGGCAAGCAACCTGAAACGCTGCTATGCTCATCCTTCGCCGCTGCAAATAAGACGTTCCACAAGATCCTTACTACTGCTGCTTTTCAACTTCATAATCAAGAATAAACTGTATTCGCTGTGCATGTTTACCCGCATCAAATGATGCTGTAAGCCATTCTTTCGTAATCTCCAGTGCCAAGCCGCTGCCGATTACTCTTTCCCCCATACATAATATATTAGAGTCATTATGTGCTCTAGTTGCTTTAGCAGAAAAAGTATCGTGCACAACAGCAGCCCGGATACCTTTTACCTTATTTGCCATAATTGACATTCCTATGCCAGTACCACAAATTAGAATTCCTTTCCACTCATCATTACCGGCTACTTTCTCAGCTACGCGTCTTGCAATCGGTCCGTAGTTAATACTGTCTGCAGAATAAGCACCCACATCTTCTAGTTCTATTTTTAATTCTTTTAAAAGGCGAACAACCTTTTCTTTGAGTGTAAATCCTGCATGATCACTGCCAATTATAATTTTTGTGTTTTCCATTTTATTCTCGTCCCTTCTCTTTAAAGAAGTATCACTTATGCCACACTTAACATTCTTTCCCCTCGGGGAAGACGACAACTTTGCCAAAAAAACTATCGCGCTTATAGATCTTTTCAAAAGTTTCGGGGATTTGTTCAAGAGAAATCCGATGAGTTACCATAGGCTTAACCTTTATCTTTCCTTCTTTCATGAAATGCAGCGTAGTCGGCCATTCTTTCCCGGGAAATGGACCAGAAACGGCATTCCATGAGCCTAATACTGTCAGTTCATTTCGCACTACTTTTTCAAAATGTTCGCGAGGAATCGCCACATCCCCATAAGGAATCCCCATAAATACCACAGTGCCCCCCTTTTTAGGCAGAGATAAAACCTGTGCACTCGTAAATGGATTCCCTGCTGATTCTACAGCAATGTCAACCCCACTGCCGCCCGTCATCTCTTTTACAACTTGTATTGGATCAACATCTTTTGCATTAATGCACAAATCAGCACCTAGTTCTTTAGCAATTTCTAGCTTTTCATCAAAAACGTCAATGGCAATCACTTTTGTGGCACCAAATATTTTGGCACATTGTACGGCAAATAACCCAATAGGACCTACCCCCAAAACCGCTACCGTATCGCCGGCTTGAATCTTCGTGCGATAAAAACCATGCATTACCACACAAGCTGGTTCCATACCGCAAGCTGTCTCAAAATCTAGACCTTCAGGCATTTTTAGTACACTTCTGGAGTGCAGCCTTACATATTCGGCAAATCCTCCGTCTTCTTTTGCTCCAATTACTTGCAGGGTTTCACATTTTGAATATTTCCCCAACTGGCAATACTCGCAGTGGAAACATGGAATTGTTGGGCAGACAACAACGCCATCGCCTACTTTTACATTGGTTACCTTTTCGCCAATTTCCACAATTTCACCTGAAAGCTCATGCCCAAATATAGCTCCTACTGTATGCGGTCCTAATTTCCCATATCTTGATATATCGGAGCCGCAAAATCCTACAGCCTTTACTTTAACAATTACATCTTCTGGAGTCTTAATTTCTGGAATAGGGCACTCTTCTACTCTTATATCTCGAATTCCATATATTTTTGCACCTTTCACAGTGTCACCTCATTTACTATTTTTAAAAATGTTTCTAGATTCTGCTTCGTTTTATTTTTTTGAAAGGCAGCTGATCCAATGACAATATTCGTTGCACCTGCATCTATGACATCATGAATTGTAGACAAGTTAATTCCGCCATCTACTTGGATTGCAAAAGAATAATCGCCTGCTCGTTTCATGTCAGCAAGTTCTTTTATTTTCTGATTCATTGCTGCAATATTCTTTTGACCGCCGTAACCTGGATTTACGGTCATAATGAGTACTAAATCCAGCATCTCATATACATGAGAAAGAACTCCAATTGGAGTAGCAGGATTTAATGCCACGCCAGCCTTCATGCCAAAGCTTTTGATCACTTGTATCGATCTGTGCAAATGAGTACAAGCTTCGGCATGAACAGTGATACAATCAGCCCCTGCATCCACAAAGGAAGAAATAAAGCGATCTGGATTTTGAACCATCATATGAACATCAAACTGCATGTTACTTAGGGGGCGGAGCATACTGACCTGATCTGGGCCAAAAGCTATATTAGGGACAAACGTTCCATCCATTACGTCAATATGCAATGAATCGATACCACACAATTCTACGGTTTTTAATTCTTGTTCTAAATTCCCCATGTCTGCTGCTAATAAAGAGGGAGAAATGATAATGTCCATAGGACCTCCAATCTCAGCTATCCATTATTGCTTGTTATTGAAATCATTTTTTTGATTAATATCCGCCAGACCCAGTCTTGCCTGTTATAATCGCTATTGCATTGCTTGTTCCAATCCGATTTGCACCAGCTTCTACAATCTTAATTGCATCATCGTACGTTCTAATTCCTCCAGCTGCTTTTACGCCAAAATCTTTGCCAACTACGGATCGCAGCAGTACAACATCCTCTATAGTTGCTCCACCGCCATTAAACCCGGTAGCGGTTTTGACAAAGTCTGCTCCAGCTTCTTTAATTAAATTACAAGCAATTTTTTTCTCTTCCTGAGTTAAAAGTGCCGTTTCTATAATCACCTTGGTAACCAAGCCCTGAGAAGCTTTGACAACTTCTTCTATATCATATTTCACAACATCATATTCCTTGGACTTTAAAGCGCCCAAATTAATCAGCATATCAATTTCTCTTGCACCGTTACCTATGGCATCTATGGTTTCTGCCACTTTTACTTTTGTCGTAGCGCCTCCCAAAGAAAAGCCAATGGGTACACCTACTTTAATATCATGCTCTTTCAGTAACTGATTGGCGAAGGAAACATAATAAGGATTAACAAATACAGTTTTAAAACCATGTGTGATCGTTTCTTGACAAAATATCTGAATATGTTCTTTAGTCGCAGTGGGATTCAATAAGGTATAGTCAATCATCTCGATCAATGTTTCTCGATTCATTACAAACACCTACTTTTAATTTTATTGTAATTATTCTTTTATTTTCTATTGAAGATCCATCTTACTCCACGCATGCAGAAGGATCATTTCTTTCAAATTTTATAATTTTTAATTCTAAAAATTGCTATTGAGCTCAGTAACAGATCTATTTCTTTATTCTGGACAGTTAGGCCTAACTGTGTCAGTTCTATTTGAAAACTATAATCTTTCATACTTTTACTTTTTCTTATTCAACAGTTAATACAACCTTAATGGCTTCCCCACTTTTTATCGCTGCATATGCTTTATCCCATTCCGTAATATTAAATTGGTGAGAAATCAATGCTTTGGCATTTACAAGTTTTTGATTCATAAGTTGCAAAGATGGTTCCCAATCACTTGGCTTCTGGCTTCTGCACCCCATTACTTTAAGTTCTTTTTGAATAATTTTTTCAAAATCAGTAAGAATTTCTGTTGTTGGAAAAATCCCTACTTGTACATATTCACCCTTTTTAGTAAGGATATCTAAACCTAAATTAACTGAGGGTGGAGCTCCTGTACATTCAAACACAATATCTGCACCATACCCGTCGGTAAGCCCTTGTACAATCTGCTTGATATCTTCATTTTGAATGTCAACAGATACATCAATTCCTAATTCCTTAGCCTTATCTAAGCGGCTTTTATCCTTTTCCAGCCCTGTAATAATAACCTTAGTGTCAAAAGTTTTAGCAATTTGTGCTACCAGTAAACCAATTGGACCAGGTCCTAATACTACTACAACATCATTTTTCTTTATGCTGCTTTTAGCCACTGCATGATGGGCGCAGGCTAATGCTTCTGTAATGGATGCAGATAGATAATCTACGTTTTCAGGCAATACATGTATACTTTCTTTACGCGCCACTACATATTTTGTAAATCCGCCATCCTGCTGTGATCCCAGTCCTTTACGGGTACTGCATAAATTATAGTCTTTTGATTTGCAATACTTGCATTCTCCGCAAATATAAAAAGTTGTTTCTGAGGTTACACGATCACCAACTTTAACTTCTGTTACGTTAGCTCCGACTTCTACTACTTCACCAGCAAACTCATGGCCTAATGTTACAGGAACCTTAACCTTATATTTACCTTCATAAGTGTGTAAATCCGAGCCGCAAATACCTGCATATTTGACTAAGATTTTCACTTCATCCTTACCAGCTTTTGGTTCTTCCTTATCAACAATATCTAGATTCCCATGACCTAATGCTGTTTTGACTAATGCCTGCATCCTTATTCCTCCTCATTCCAAAAATTAATTTTGATGAAATCTTGAGCTAACACTTCTTCTCATTCAAGCAAGTAATGTTAGCTCAAGACAAGAATCATATTTTTATTATTCCTATATTAATGAAATAGTGTGAATATTTTGTATATCACATAGTGAATTACGTTACCGCCTTGGTCAATACTAGAAATTGTAGTTGCGCCTGCTGGCATTTTAAAATGTGCATCGATTGCCATTTGCGTATGGAATGTTGCAACATCAGTCGCCATATACAATGACATCCCAATTACAACAGCCCCAACAAGAACCGAATGAACGATGTTACCTCTAGCTGCTCCTACAATAAAGCAGACAATAAATGGAATTGTTGCTAAATCACCAAAGGGTAATACATTATTTCCTGGTAGAACAACTGCTAAAAGGATTGTAATTGGAACTAAAATTAAGGCAGTTGCGATTACGGAAGGATGCCCAATTGCAACTGCAGCATCTAATCCGATATAAATATCTCGATCACCAAATCTTTTGCTTAGGAACTCCCGGGCAGATTCAGCAAGCGGGATAAGGCCTTCCATTAGGATCTTAACCATTCGAGGCATTAACACCATAACGCCACCCATTGCTATACCAACTTTTATGGTCTGCCCTGCTGGATATCCAGCCAGTGCACCCAGCACAACCCCTAAAAATACTCCCATGAAAAGCGGTTCACCAAAAACCCCAAATCTTTTTTGTATGGTTTCAGGATCCGCATGTAAATCTTTAATAACAGGAATTTTCTGTACCAATTTCACAAGGGGAATCCCAATTGCATAAGACACAGTACTGCCTGTAGGGACAGAAATACCTGGCAAATCAAAATATTTTTCCAGCATTGGTGCAGTCCAGTCAGCAATTTTTAAGACAATAATTTCAAAAATAACTGCTGCCACTAAACCTTGTACAAGACTTCCAGTTGCTGAATATACAAAGGCTCCCATAAAAGTGAAATGCCAATAATTCCAAAGATCGATATCCATTGTTTTTGTGGTTTTGGTAACTAACATAATAACATTAACCAATAAACCTAAAGGAAGAACAAACGCTGCAATTGGAGAAGCCCAAGCTATACTTGCGGCTCCTGGCCAGCCAACATCAATGATGTTTAGCTGAACACCAAATCTTGCTACCATGCCTTGCGCTGCTGGCGCAAGATTTGAGACCAGTAAATCAACCACTAAAAAGATACCTGTAAAACCTACCCCAATCGTCAAACCGGAGCGAAAGGCTTTACTTGCCGGCTGCCCAAAAGCTACTCCCAGCAGAAAAACTGCAACTGGCAAAATAACCGTTGGTCCTAGCCCTAGAAAGGCCTGGAAAATTTGAACTACATCCATAATAATACCTCCTCAGCTTTTTATTATTTCTTAAGTTCTTCTAAGATTTGCTCTTTCAATTTATCTAATCCTATTCCAGTTAAGAAAGCTCTTGCATTGATGATTGGGAAGGGATACTCTTTGGAAACAATTGTAGTGGTAACAAGCAAACTTGCCCTTGATTCATATGCAGGAACTTCTGTCACTTTACATTGAACAATTTCAATTTGAATATTATTTTCTTTAGCCATTTTCTCAATGGCATCAGATACAACAGTAGACGTTGCAATACCGGTTCCACAAGCTACTAATACAGTTTTTTTACCTTTTCTTACTTCACTCACTTTTATTCACCTCCTTTCATATTGTTTAAATTAAGTCGTTTACTTACTTCTTCCTTGATTTTCACTTCACTTTCTTCTTTTGCTAAATATAGTAGAATCTCTTCATCTTGAAAGATTCCCATTAAACTTTGCAGCATTGTTAGCTGAGAGTGACTATCATGCATCGCCAGCATAAAAACTAATTTTACAGGAGTTCTTTCTGTTTCCTCACCCATAATACCAAACTCTACAGGCTTCTTTAATATGCCAACACTAATAGCGGATTGATTAACATGTTCAATATCGGTATGTGGTATGGCAACCCCACAGCCATTAGTTGGCAAGCCCGTTGCAAATTTTTTCTCTCTTGCAATAACTGCCTCAGCATAACTTTCTTTTACGTAACCTTTTTGATATAAGTTAGCTGCCATATGCTTCAAAATCTCTGAACTAGTTTCACCTTCTATATTTCTTATCACTAATGTTTCATCAAAATTAACATGATTCATGTAATAGAGCCTCCCTAATTTCATCTTCTGTTTTAGCTTGCTGCATTTGCGCAATAAATTTTTCACTTTTAAATTTGTTATATAAAAACCGTACCCCATCTTTACCATCGATGTCTAAGGCCAGCAAACAAATTAATGATACAGTATTCTCATGATCCCAATAAATTGGCGCTGCAGCTTTGGCAATTACAATTACGGGATGATTTACATAACTGCTGTCAGCATGGGGCAGAGCAACCTCTTGATTAATCACATAGCTTCCCATATTTTCTCGCTCCATAACAGCTTCATAATATCCTTCTTTTACATAGCCTTCTTCTAACAAGCTACTACAAATACGCTGCAGTACTTCTTCCTTCCCGCCCACTTCCGGCAGCATGATAAATTTGGCCTCTCTCACAACGTGAGGGATGAGGCTGCTGTAACTTTTCATACGATAATGATTGTTACACTCAATTAAATTCATGATTTGATTTTTTCCTGTTTCGTTAAACAAAGTCTCTAAGGGTAAGAAAGGAATACCGTGATATTTAGGATCAATACTGCCGATTATCGCAATGATCTCATAAGTATTAATCGTATCTTGTATTTGCTTATGAAGATCACGTTTTCCAATGACCCCCATATGAATTAACTCAATGTCATTTAGCTTTTCACCAAATATTTTCTTTAAATGACTTCCGCATTGAAGTGCTACACCTTCTCCAGTCAAGCAAACTGTAATAATTGCTTTCTTTCGTTTCAAAACTTTATGATCGACTCGCGTTTTCTTAAAGGTGTAATTTAAATTTTCTACTGCATACACCACATCTTTAATATGGGATCCAGGTAATATACTTCTGCGAATTGCTTCAATTACCATTACGGTATCTACTCGGTCAATCGTCTCGATCTGGATACCTGTCCTTTCTGAAATAAGCTCTCCAAAGGTCAGCAACGACCCCATATCAACCAGCATTAAAACACCTTTACCTTCATCAGTTGCCTGTATGATCGTAGTCAAACGTTCTAACACTTCACTAGGACTCTCATCTAAGGTCATAACTACCGCTTTTCCATGATTCATATTTAAAAGCTTATTTGCAATTTCCAGCATTCCAACACTTACATTGCCATGAGTAACAACCAGAATACCAACTTTGCCTTCCTTTTCTTGTTTATTACCTCTAAGATAGAGTGCAATAAAACCAACCTCATCCTCCGGCAAATGAATTCTATAGTATTTTTCAATATGCGCAATCATTTCTTGGGCTACAGCATATTCAAGACTGTATTTTCTTTTGATGTCTTCTAAGTTGGGATTAATAATTTCCCTTCCTTGCTTAATACGCTGAAAGGTTGCATTCAAATGAATGGCTAAGCAGTAAAATATAGAGTGATCCATTTTCCCTAATGTCATTTCAGCAATTTTAAGAAGCTCCTCTACTAGGGAAATAATTTCAACTCCCACGACTTTAGCAATCTCATCAGGAGATAAGGGATGCAAATTATCTTTAACATGTTTGATAACATTTTGTAATTTTCGTTCAATCTCTATCCCGATAATTCGATTAATTTCTTCTGTATTTAGTCCTTGTTTTACATATTCCGTATAAGTTTTTTCAATATCGCTATAAAAATCTTTTGGAAAGCTATAAATATCGTTTTCAAGTTCAGCGATTTTTTTATATTTTTTAGGACTGAATCTAAAATCTTGCCAGACGAGGTTTTCAATTTCATCTCGCATGCTCTTTATTTTCAGAAGACCTTTTTTAACATGAAGATTTAAATCTCTTACATCAATTTTTACACAATCTTCTTTATCCATAACATAAGTTAGAAAGCTCTTGGCACAAGCTACTTGTATATCACTTTTTAGCTGTCCAATATTTCCATAACATTCATACATCAAGTAGGATTTCATGACATCTAAGGCTACATGAATTGGTGCATTCATTCTCGTTGATTCATAACCAAAGAAATTCTTAATTAATTTCAATCTTTCATTTAAGGGACGTTTACTTAACGGCGGAACTTCAATAATCATTGGGATTCGTCTTTTAAAAGTCGCTAATAAGGTTGTCTCAATATTTTCAGTAGTGGCGGCAATGAGCTGTACCGTTGCTTTTCTAGTAAAATCAGACTCACCTAGCCTGCGAAAACATCCCTTGTCAATGAGTTGAAACAGCATTTCCTGTCCTTCAGATGTAAGACGATGCACTTCATCCAAAAATAAGATTCCACCGTCTGCCTGCTCAATTAATCCTCTTTTATCCTGCGTAGCTCCTGTATAAGCACCTTTTACGCTTCCAAACAGATGTGATATCAATAATTGTGAGTTCTCAGCATAATCCGCACAGTTGAAAACAATAAACGGAGATTCTTTAGCTAATCTACCGCTTTCGATAGAAAACTTGTACATCGACTCTGCTAACTCACTTTTTCCTACACCTGTTTCTCCTAAAATCAAGCAATGTAAACCATTAGGAGGATATAATACTGCAGCCTTCGCTTGCTGTATCTGTATTTCTAAACTTCCATTCCCGCCGATTAAATTTTGAAAAGCTTGAATTTCTTGAATCTCTTCTTGCTTTTTTACACCATTTTTCAACAGAGGAGCCTCATCTATGATCTGTTTATTACCTTGGGCTCCTTTAATTTCTTCTAAATATTTGACTACCAAGTAACGCGATAATTTATATCCGCTATTTTGCAGCATCTTAGTCAGTTCGCGATAGGAAATATTCTCGTTTTCCTGTAATATTTGGGATATTTCTTCACAAATATAGATCTTCTTTCGTTCTCGAGAATCTGCAATCTTTAATTCCTTACGCAGCAACGTCATGTATTCTCTGCTTACTAATAAACTTTCACCTAATTGCAGATCCGTTAGCGGTTCTTTCTTATTTTCTTTTGAAAGGATACTGCGGAGTTTATTTTTCACATCTAACCCTCCTGTCTCTTATTATTGCAAAACCCGTGCCAACAAGTGGCTAATTATGTTACTAATGAGAGAAATGCTTGGATATTATTGAACTAAATAAATTTTTGAAAATTGAATCGAATCACACTTTTTATGTTTTTTTTACTTTTTTTAAAATTTACTTACGTTTTTTCATCATGTTGCTTACACTTTTACTATTTTTAAAAATACGTAAAAATGACTTACTTTAATAATTATTTCCTTTCTATTAAAATAAAAACGCTTACGTCCTAAAACGTAATCGAACTGCAAACTAGTTACTGCTGTAACAAGGAAAGAGGCTTTTGTATTAAAAGCCTCTCGAATGGTCCTCTGTATCAGTCTTACTCTTCTTCTACATTATTCTTTCGTCGCTCCATTTTGATAATCTCAATCAGATGACATATTTCTTCATCGTTTACATTCACTGAAAATTGTTCTTCTAAGGCATTGCTTACTTTTTTTAACACTGAATATTCAAGAGGATGCTCAGCAATAAATGCAGTGGTTTCTGGATAACTGATTTCAGCATGTGTAAGCAAGCGTTCCACCATGCAGGCAGAATGTACTAACATACGTACTAGTCCAGAAGAAGAAAATTCCACTTGCAGTTCATCTTCTAGTTTTCTAATGCAGATCATAAGCGTATCCATCACTTTACGCGGATTAACAAATGTTAAAAATTCATCTAACATTCCTGCAACCATACCACGCATCACCTCCCAATCCATCCCCCTGTCTGTATAGCGATCTGCAATATCGGAGGCTTTTAACCCTTCCGTAAGTAAACGGCGCAGTTCACTTCCAGCCCCTCCTTGTATGAGCTCTTCGATGGCAATATGCGGTCTATCCTCCATTTGAGGATCAATACTGCCGACGCTAGCTACGATATTATAAGAATGCTGCAAAGATATCAGGCGAGTTTGCAATGTTTCCAAATTACCAGCTTCTACCGCAATTACACGTATATTAAATAGCTGCCACTGGTTCAATAATTTTTCCAATAGGCCCTTAATTTTGGCGGCTGCTCCCTGGCCTGTAAGACAAGTAGTCAAAATAGCCTTATCCTTACCATTCATAAAGTCAGTCGGATTATTTGCCTGTACTTCTCTTTGAACCATACTGCGTGCTGTCCAGGCAGACCGATACACAATAGTAATATCATTTTTCGGTAATATTGCTTTATGTAATACATCCAGTACCATTAAAGTACTTACCATTTCTACACTTTTTACCATGATGCCCGTGCGATTTGTAAGAGCTTTCGCTACACCCGATAAAGAGCCCATATCAACCAATAAAACTATGCCTTTTCCCTGATCAATTTCTTTCGCCACCTGGACAGCTTTTTCAATCACCCAATCTACATTGGCCTCTAACGGCATATCAATTGCCTTGGCATGAGTAACTCCTAGCAGCTTATTAGAAAAATCCACCATACTGGTAGCAGTGGATTTACCATGTGTAATTACTAAAACTCCGACTTTTCGCTCTTCTCTGCCTTGGCGGTCGTCAAAGGTTGCCAGCATTAAAGCAATAAAACCGATTTCGTCCAAAGGAATTAAAATCCCCATCTGGTCACCAATGCATTGTGCCATTTTTTCTGCAACAAGATATTCCTTAGGGTGCTGTTCCGCTACAGATCTGACATTAGGATTTACAATAGGCAGCCCGCTGCGAATGCGCTCTACGGTAGCAGCAATATGAATGGCTAAGGCATAATATAATCTACGGCTCAGTGCTTTTCCCATTTTTTCGGCTAGGCTGCAGGCTAGGTCAAAAACACTGAGAAATTCTTGTGGCAATACACTTTGTAAATATTCCTGGGATATTTCCAGCTGTTCAGGACCTAGGCGCTGGAAATAGTTTTCAAAATCCATCTCAATGCATTGAATAATCTCTGCCTGTCCAATTCCTTGGGACTTAAGAAACTGCATGCGCTCGCTAATGGTCTGATAGAAATTCTTTGGCAAACTTCGATCTGCTTCTTCATCCGCCGCTACTCCATTCGGCTGAATAAACAACTCACTGCCTAATGTACATAAAATTTTACTAGTCTCCAAACGAGCTTGAGGATCATATACAATTGCTTGTTTAATCTTAGGCGGCAACTCTTCATAAGCCAGACGAACTGGCGCGTTCTTATCTCCTCGATGTAAAAAAGCTTTCGCACATATTAGCTGCAAATCATTGCGCAGCTGCCCAATATTGCCTTGACAGCGGTATAACAGCAATGCCCACAAAGCTTCTTGGCTTACAATTAACTTGGCTTGAATATGTACGGCTTCCCGTGCTAATAAAAATTTTATTAATTCAAATCGTTCATGTAATGGTCTGCTGGCTAAATCAGGCAGTGAAATGACCACAGGTATACGGCGCAAAAAGGTTTTTAATAAAGCCGAATCTGGATTTTCGGTAGTAGCTGCTACTACTCTTATGGTAACATGACGAATCTTATCAGTATCCCCCATACGACGAAAATCTCCACGATCCAGTAGATAAAATAGCATTTCCTGCCCTTCTGGCGGCAAACGATGTACTTCATCTAAGAATAACATACCGCCATCAGCTTTTTCTACTAAGCCGGCTTTATCTTTATCCGCCCCAGTAAAAGCGCCACGTACATGTCCAAAAAGCTGAGACATTAAAAGTTGAGGATTGTTTGCATAGTCTGCACAGTTAAATACGATAAACTGTCTTCCATGGACAATTTTTCCCTGACTGCAAGCAAATCGATACATATATTCAGCAAATAAGGTTTTTCCGACACCAGTAGAACCAACTAATAGTGTATCTAAGCCTTTTGGAGGGTAAAGAACTGAAGCCTTTGCTTGCTCAACTGCGACTTTTAAACTATCTTGAGCACCAATTAAACCATCAAAAGAGTCATAATTCTCAGCGTTATTATAGAGGACATTATCATTTTTAAAGTGAGAGGCATCCGTTATCTCTCTTCCCTTTTCTGATTGGGAACTTTCATTCGCAGCTAACTCTTCAATTTGCCGCTGGTGCCGTACCATTTCGGGAACCTTTCCTTTCAAGACAGGATAGATGCCTTCTACCCATTTCACTGTGACATAATAGGTAGATCGACTTACTATTTTTGTTACCAATTTCTCCCGATGTAAAGCATTTAAATCGCTGCTAATATTACTTCGAGAAAATCCCGCCAAAACCGCCATTTCTTCTGCAGTAAAACCTAATGGTTTATGCTGCTGCATCATATTCTTATCTAGCTTTTTCATGCACAATTCATCTAAAATTTCTAAAATTTTTAATTGACGTTTCATTTTTCGCTCTCCTTTAAGACAGCATAAGCTAGTAGTTCGCCAAGACTAAAGCTATGGGATGAATGGCGCGAGATTTTTCGTCCAGCAAGGCGGAGGAGCCGCGCATATCGGACATATGTAAGGTGACGACAACGAAGCTGGGCGGGAAATCTCGCGACAAGAGCACCATGGATTTAGGCTTGGTGGACTACTAGTCATTTCTAATACATTATAAAACGTTACAATCCGTAATACAATTTTTTTATAGATTTACGGATATTTATCCATATTTTTCCTATAAATAGAACGAACTGATGAAGGACTTTTACTCTTAAAGGTACAAAGGCGCGGCAGAGAAATGCGAAAAAAATAAAAGCATGGTTTTTTATATACCAATGCTTTTACCGCTTATCAGAAGGTCGCTTTATGTTATTAGGCCTAAACTCTAACCTGTAATTTCATATTACTTGGACAATAACGTTGCCAGCCGAAAGGTAGAGGTATCAATAGTCCGTTTATGTCCAATGGCATCGGCTAAATCGATTGCAACGACTGCACCATTTTTCGAACCAAATAATACATTGGAGATGCCCGAAATCAGTGCCATCACAGCATGCTCTGCTAGTGTACTAGCTAAAATGCGATCAAAAACACTCGGGGATCCTCCTCGTTGTATATGCCCTAATACTGATACTCGAGTATCAAGACCAGTATCCTTAGCAATCTTGTCACCAATTGTTACGGCGCTGCCTACACCTTCTGCTACAACTACAATGCTGTATTTTTTCCCTGTATCCCGAGACTTGCTTAGCTTGGAGCACAATTCATCTAAATTTACAGTCATTTCTGGAATCAAAATCTGCTCTGCACCACCAGCAAGTCCGGCTGTCATAGCAATCCATCCTGAGTTTCGTCCCATTACTTCAAGAACCATTACCCTTCCATGTGAAGAGGCTGTATCCCGCAGCTTATTAATCGCTTCTACGACTGTATTGATAGCAGTATCAAAGCCGATAGTATAATCAGTTCCCCAAATATCATTGTCAATCGTACCAGGCAAACCAACGACAGCAATCCCTAGCTCTGATAACAACTGCGCACCTGTAAGAGATCCATCGCCACCAATAATAATTACACCTTCAATTCCTCGGCGTTTCAGATTTTCAGCAGCTTTTTGACGGCCTTCCAATGTTTTAAAGACTTCACAACGTGCAGTTCCTAAAAATGTTCCTCCACGATGCAGAATATCTCCTACTGAACGAGATTCCAATTTTATCATGTTATCTTCATACATGCCTGCATAGCCATTGTAAATTCCCCATACTTCTACCCCTTCATGGATAGCCACACGAACAACAGCACGAATGGCTGCATTCATACCAGGAGAATCGCCACCACTAGTCATGACAGCAATACGCTTTAACATCATACATTCCACCTTTTTCTTGCTACTTCTCCAGAAAGGGCGAAGAATGCTCTTTCGCCCTACTTTCATTAAGATATTCTACGAAATCTTAGATTTCATATGCTGAGGCTATTTCCTCTAGCCTTTTCTTAATATCAGCCGCAGTGCGCAGACCTAATATATCATCAGCCCATTTTTCCGTCTGTTTAATGTCAAGTTGACGTATGCGATGTTTGACTACTGGAACCGCCCGGCCATTCATAGATAATTCAGTTAAACCAAGTCCCACTAATAACGGAGTCGCTAGAGGATCCCCCGCCATTTCACCGCACATGCCTACCCATTTGCCAGCTTTTTTTGCCGCTTTAGCTACATTGCCAATTAAGCGAACTACTGGCGGCTGAAAATAATCACTCAGATATGCCACATGTTCATTCATACGATCTGCTGCCATTGTGTATTGAACAAGATCATTAGTACCAATGCTAAAAAAGTCTACTTCTTCTGCCAAAATATCTGCAATCGCAGCTGCTGCCGGAACCTCAACCATAATCCCTACTGCCACATCACTTTTAAAGGGAACTCCTTCTTGTGTTAATTCTTCAGCCGCTTCTTTTAATAAGGCTTTTGCATTTAACAATTCATCTACAGTAGCAATCATTGGGAACATTATATGCAAGTTTCCTGCTACACTTGCGCGCAACAAAGCACGTAATTGCGTTTTAAATACATCCTGGTACACCATACATAAGCGAATAGCTCGTAATCCAAGAGCCGGATTTGCTTCTGGCAATCCGCCAATAAAAGGCAGCTGTTTATCTCCGCCAGCATCCAGAGTACGAATTACAATCTTCTTATCAGGCATTGCCGCAAGAACGGCTTTATAAGATTCAACTTGCTCTTCTTCTGTTGGTACACTGGTTTTATCTAAAAACAAAAACTCAGTACGGAATAGACCTACGCCTTCTGCACCCGCAGCAATTACTTTTTCCATATCCCCAGGTGTTCCAATATTACAAGCCAACTCAATGTGATGACCATCTGTTGTTTCACTGGGTAAATGGCCTACAGATGCTAAAAGTGCAGCTCTTTCCTGCTCATTCTTAATACGCAAGCGATAGTCACTTAATACATCCTCCTCAGGATTCACCAAGACCTCTCCCACGTGCCCATCAACAACCACTGTATCTCCATTTTTCAGCTTCTCTAATGCGCTGCCAACCCCTACAACAGCAGGAATTCCTGCTGCTCTAGCCAAAATGGAGCTGTGAGAAGTCTTTCCTCCTAAAGCAGTAATGAAACCTGATACACAATTTAAATCAAGAGCAGCGGTATCAGAAGGCAGTAAATCCTGAGCTGCCAGAATACCTGTATAGTTGACTTCCGCTGTTCCCCCCTGTAATATTCTCACTAAGCGTTTGCCAATATCCTTAATATCAGCTGCTCTCTCCTGCATATATTCACTATCAAGACCAGCAAACATCGCAGCAATTTCATTTGCTGCATCTTCTACTGCTGCTTCCGCACTAGCCTGATTATCAAGATGATTTAAGACAACTTCGACAAAAGAAGGATCTGTAACCATTAACTTATGAGCAGCAAAAACTTCTGCTTGCTGCTCTCCCATCGTTGCTGCTGTACGTTCTTGTAAGATCTCTAATTCTTTTTCAGCAGCCTGCTGCGCTGAATAAAAACGTTCTTTTTCAGCTGGGGTCTGTGATGCATCTACCTGGCGACAGAAATCATGTACCGCCTCTTGCATATGCATAATTTCTCCAATAGCAATTCCTGCTGAAGCTGCAATTCCTTTAATTTTCCACATAGTATCACTCTTCTCCAAATTTGTCATCCACTAATTTTTTCAAGGCTGCACCTGCCTCAGCAGCATCTGGACCATCAATTTTGACAAGTAAAGTATCACCTTTCTTTACCCCTAAGCCCATGATACTAATGATACTTTTTGCATTACCGTTTTTTCCCTCTTTAAATATTAAAATATTAGATTTAAATGAGGAAGCTTTTTGTGCGAACATAGCTGCTGGTCTAGCATGAAGCCCTGCCTGATTTTTAATTTGTAAATTTAATTCCATGTTTTTACACAACCTTTCTTTTTGTTAAGTATATTATTACACTACAATAGCAGTGGATACCCCTTAATTGATCTTTCCCATAAGATCTAATGGAACATCATGAGGCAATTGTTGGATTTGCAACTTAAGGCCCTGTTCATGAAGTTCTTTGAAAGCTTGTTTGTCTGTAGCTGATATCGATACAGCTTTTGTCACTACGGTCTTTCCTTTGCTGAAACTCATCCCACCAATATTGACCTTATTAATCACTAAGCCATTTTCTACTAATGTCAATATAGCAGCAGGGCTGGTAACTAATATAAGCAACTTTTCTTTTGCAAATGCATCTGTTCTCAAACTTTCGATCCCTTGCAGTACATTTAAGATTGAAACAGCGATACCAGGAGGTGCTACAGCTTCAAAGAGCATCTTGCGAATGGAGTCTAGCGCAACCTCGTCATCAATCACAACAATTCGTTCGATTGTTATCGCCTTGCACCATGCCATAACAATCTGTCCATGAATAAGGCGATCATCAATTCTTACTAATTCAATTCCCACCTAATCTCTTCCTTCTACTATCGTTACTTCATTAAACACCAAATCACGAATACCATCATGACCGCCTTTTAAAGCAGCACTTGCTACATTCATCAATTTATCATTTCTGACAGGTAAAATTTCTAGCAGCATGGACACATTAACACCAGAAATCATTTCAATCCCTGGCTGCTGCATAGTTACTATAGCTGCTGCATGATAAGGGCTTCCTCCTAGTAAATCCACAAGAATTATAGCACCTTGACCTGTATCTACTCCTCTTATAGCTTCTTTAATGCGTAACTGCAAATCAGCTGTATTTTCTCCTATTGCAAAATCAAGAGATATAACTTGCTCCTGTTTGCCTGCAATCTGTTCTGCAGTAGTAAGTAAGGCACTCGCGAAACATCCATGTGCAACAATTACCACACCAACCATCTTGTGTCCTCACTTATCTTTTTAATATTATCTTTTTAATATTCTTGCAATAATCATGCCAGAACCTGTATTATTCAAAACAAAAGTTCTAACACGGTTATTAGATAAGCAATTCCTAGCTAATTCCTATAAAATGAGCTACTGCTGTTCTTATTCTAAACAATACAATCAAACTTGTTTTATTTGTGTTTTAAACGTGTTGGAATTATGTGTTTATTTTGATTTGTGTAATAATTCATGCTATTGCACAGTATAATCGTTTTATTGGATAACATTTTATACTTTATTTAATAAAAAGCCTTATCTTGAAGATAAAGCCTTTTACAATTAGGTATGCTATTTTTTATAAACTTCCCACGCTTCTGAAACTCTCTTGCGATACGATTCCAAACGATTGGACAGTACCTTTTCTTCCCTACGCCCAGCTTCTATGGATAAATCATATAAACTATTATTCATAGCATATATAACTGCTTTCATTAAATCGAATAAAGGATCTGTATTTGTTTCACTACCATCTGTCTTTTCCTGCAGTCCTTTAATTAGAGTAATGGCAGCAGCGACCTTCTCTTCAGGTAATTGCTGAATAAGTTCAACTAACTCGGTTTTCGAATTCATTTTATATTCTCCTCATTTCTCTTAGCTTATTCTTCTTCATTAAAATAGACTTTATAAAAGTGCATACCTCTTTCGTCGTCAAAGCCTCTTTCAATAAACTGCATATTACCAGTTTCCGTTGTAGGGCTTTTTACTTTAATTTCGATTTCAGTATCTAGTTTAATCATATTTTTAAATTTCTTTTTGATACTCTTTACTGCAGGAGTGGAAATCGTAAACCCTTCTGCAGGTACAAATCCTTGATTCACTTCATAATTTTGTTTATGCTCTATAAATTGCTCGATTAATTCCGGTTCTTTCACAACAGATTGTACAAAATCATCCAAATGGAATTGATTATGCTTATCAAAATATGCAACTGCCTCATTGACAAATACTACCTGATCTTTTTTATCCGCTTGATATATTTCTCCATAAATATTTTCCGCAAAATCTCTGCACACCTGCAAACAATTTTCTGTATGAAAATACTCATCCTGTACATTCGTCAGGCGCAAGAATTCATCCTTCCAATATAAGGCTTGATTATCTCCCTTATTTACTGCATCAACAATCGCAACTCGATAACCATCTTCGGAGTTTACGTTAAAAATAATACATCCCTTATCCAACTTTTTAACGTTAATCCCTTTATCACTGCCAATCATAAACTCATCTGCATATTTGGTTACTTTTAAGTACGTTTCTTTTTTTTCTGTCTTAAAAATACCAATTCCATCAGCTTTTTGATCATTGATTATACAATCTTTAAAATATGCCATATAAAATTCCCCACCCTTAATTTGCGGATGAGAAGATTTTTCATATAAATGTTTTAAAATGCTAATTGATTGTTCATAAAAAGTTTCAGGTTCTATAAATATGCTACTTACATACATATATAATTCGTTTAAATGAATATCGGTTTCATGAAAAAATTTATACAATACTTTTTCTTTAAAGGATGATAAAAAATATTTTAGCAACAGTTCTTCTACATTGCCATCTTTCATATCATAAGAACTTGGAGAAAGAAAAACACCTTCATCCCGCAGCTTATTTCCAACTTTATGTATTACTAACTGTTCTAAACTCATACTTGAAAAATCAAACACCTATTTCATCCTTCCTACTACTGACAAACTTAGTATTTTATTATTGTATCACATTTTTATACATTTTCAATCTACCTTATGACTGATAAAGAAAAGAAGACTTGTTGTGTGGCTATATGCTATTAAGTAAGAAAACAGCCTAAATCTCGGGATAAGAGACTTAGACTGCTTTTGCTTATGATTCGGCAATTGTACCAAGTAGAACGACTTTTCCAGGATTCATAATATTATTTGGATCAAAGGCTTCCTTCACTGTACGTAACACTTTCTTTTGTCCTTCAGTCATGTGCTTATACATAGCTGATATTCTTTTTGCGCCAATGCCATGCTCGCCAGATAAGTTACCGTCAAGGGCATATACAGCGTCATAGATTTCAGCTAACACAACATCTTTCAAATCATGCCAAGCGTGTTCATCGCGATCTTCGCGTAAAATGGTCGCATGAATATTTCCATCACCCGCATGACCAGCACTAGGAATTTTGCAATCAAATTTTGCTGCAATTTTTTCAATCGCATCTAAAGCTGCGGGAATATTTGCGATTGGCACTACAATATCTTCCATACAATACACTGGACTCAGCATACGAAGTGCTTCCGCATAGGCTTTACGCGATTTCCAGATGCGATCTTGTGTAGAAATATTATCTGCTACGAATACTTCAAGAGCACCATTTTCTTTACATAACTTTCCGATGGTTTCATAATCTTCTTGTATTTGCAGTTCCGTATTGCCATCCACTTCACAGATAATGTATGCGCCTGCATCACTAAATGGCAGCTTTTTATTCAAATACAATTCTGCTGCTTTAATTGACAAACTATCCATAAATTCAACAGCAGTCGGGATAATACCAGCAGTCATTATCTTAGGTACTACTTTAATAGCAGATTGCATGTCTGGAAAAGGAACTAACAAATCAGCGACATATTGAGGCAATGGCATTAATTTCAACCAAATTTTAGTAATGATTCCCAATGTACCTTCTGAACCAACCATTAGATGTACCATGTCATAGAAAGTAACATCTTTTACGTTCTTACCACCATAAACAACAATTTCTCCATCAGGCATAACCACTTCTAAGCCATATACATGACGTCCTGTTACACCGTATTTAATGGCTTTGTTGCCACCAGCATTTGTTGCAACATTACCCCCAATGAAGGAAGATTCTGCTGAACAAGGATCACCTGCATAAAAAAGATTTAACTCTTTCGCTTCTTTTTGCACATCTCCTGTCGTAACGCCAGGCTCTAAGACCATGAATAAATTTTCTTTGTCGATTTCTAGAATTTTATTCATTTTTTCTAACGAAAGTACCATACCACCATGAAGTGGAACAGCACCTGCTGCAAGTCCAGAACCGCCGCCTCTAGGCGTAATGGGAATCAATTCACGATTTGCCAGCTTCACAACTTCCGCAATCTGCTGAGCATTTTCCGGTTTTATAACAACTTCAGGCATTTTTTCCCAAAGTTTATCAGATGTTTCGTCACGAGAGTACATTTCCATTTTTTCTTCATCCACAACTACGTTGGCTTTACCTAGAATTGCTTCTAATTGTTTAATGATGTTCTCTGTTACTTTGTTAAATTGCATTACTACCCCTACCTCCTTATGCTTTAGCTTTCATTTTTTTAACTGTTTCAATCAGCATAGGCACCACTTCAAACACATCGCCTACAATACCGAAGTCGGCCACTTTGAAGATTTGTGCTTCAGGGTCTTTATTGATTGCCACAATAACGTCCGAGGTCTGCATACCTGCTAAAAATTGAATTTTACCTGCAATCCCCATCGCAATAATTAATTTAGGAGAGACGGTTTTACCAGAAAGTCCGATTTGGTGAGGATACGTGGACCAGCCAAGTTCAACAGCATCACGGGTAGCGCCTACAGCAGCCCCCATTAGGTCGGCTAATTCTTCTACTAATTTAAATCCTGCGGCATTTTTCATTCCTTTACCACCAGCAATAATTACATCTGCTTCTTCAATGCTTACTGCTTGTGTAGTATCTATAATGAATTCTAAGAACTTTTCAACTGTCATTGTTGTTGCGCCTGCATAATTCTTAACAATGATTTGACCCGTTCTAGAGGTATCTACAGGAGATTGTTTTGCGGATCTTGGACGTACGGTTGCCATCTGTGGACGTGTATCAGGCGTCTTAATGGTAGCCATAATATTGCCGCCAATTGCTGGACGCGTTTGCAGTAAGAGCTTTGTATCAGGATCGATAGTAAGTTCTGTACAATCAGCTGTTAATCCAGTATTGGTTTTAGCTGCAACTAAAGGCATTACTGTACGACCCGTAGTTGTTGCACCAGCGATGATAACTTCTGGCTTTTCTTCATTTACCAAGCGAGTAATTGCATTGCTATAAGGCTGGGTTAAGAAATTTTTAAATATAGGATCTTGGATAAAGAAGACTTTATCTGCACCACGCAGAATGACTTCGTCCAAATTCTCAATTTCGTCACCTAACAGTACACAGGCAAGTTCACAGCCAAGGTCATCGGCAATTCCACGTCCCCAAGTTAAGAGTTCAAAAGTAACGGCTTGAATTTTTCCATCCCGTTGTTCACCTAGTATAAATACACCTTTAAACTCGGAAAGATTCTTAGCTTCCGCTATGCTGCAATTTACATACATTGACATCTTTATTGTTACCTCCCTTTATAAAACATCCTTTTGAACTAAGAACGACAACAATTCATCAATTGGCTGCATTGTCGCATTGGCCTTAACCATAATCGTATCCCGAGAAAGTTTAGGGCTAAAAATTTTAACCACACGAGTTGGTGATCCAGTTAAACCAAGTTCGCTTTTGTCAAAGCCAAGTTCTGCATTTCCAAGCATTGGAACATCGACTTTTTTTGCTTTTAACTTGCCATCTAACGTAGGGAATCCTGTATCACTAATATCTTTATTTACAGAAACGAGTACTGGGAAAGTAACTTGAACTCTTTCAAAACCACTTTCAACTGTACGTTTAACAATAACACCGTCTTCTAATACTTCTAAGGCAGAAACATAGGTTTGTGCAGGGACTCCAAGATAGTGAGCAATCATGGCTGCGGTCTGACCAGTTTCGCCATCAGTAGCCCGCTCTCCACAGAGAATCATATCAAAATCGCCTGTTTTCTTGATAGCTGCAGCAATCACTTTCGCTGTTGCAATCGTATCAGACCCAGCAAACTCTCTGCCTGATACTAAAACTCCATCATCAGCCCCCATCGCAATTGCTTCTTTGATTGCTTTCATCGCTGAAATTGGACCCATGCTAACAGCAGTGATTTTGACATCAGGATAGGTATTCTTAATTCGAATTGCCTCAGCCAATGCATTTTCATCTAAGGGATTAATAATCGTATCTTTACCAGTACGCACCATGACACCGGTTACAGGATCTAATTTTACCGAATCAGTTCCGGGAACCTGCTTTACAAGAACTATAATTTTCAAATAAATACACCTCCTATTTTACTCTGCAAAATTACGGGACTTTAGAACTTAATATATATTTTCACAATATTTTCTAAATATTGCAAAAAGCCTAAATAAACTGTATTTAGCGAATTTAGTATTTTATCGGACAATTCTTGTTTTTTATTTTACAACAGAATATACAAGAGGTAAAATCTTTTATAGTAATCGCACTCATGCGTTTTAGCTATACATAATTGTGAAGTAATTCTCGTATAGAATGTTACTTTTTTAACTTACTTAATCTTGATTTTTTACTACTGCTGAAGGCTGATCGCTGCTTACTTTTCAGAAAAATCAACTTTGTTGGTCATTTCACAATCTAAAAATGGTTGTTTTCTGAATAACAGAAAACAACCATTTTTTAACGTATTATGTGAAAATTAAATTTTATTTATCATAATATTTGTAAGTGCAAGAGTCGTATCCTCAATACTTTTTCGAATGCCCGGCAAGTTTTGTTTAAATTCACTGATTGCTTCTGTATCAGGAAAAAAGACTCGCAAATCTAATTTATTTTCTTCATATAGCCGAAATACACTATCCACAATACCAATATTTTTCGTATCCACACTTACTCTCATCCATGTTTCAAATTGCCGTTTTGCACTCTGATTACTGTTTTCTTTTTCTTGGTGATATATATGAATATGGGTAGGATAAGATGTTCCATCGGCGAAATAGAGTGGTACCGAAAAGGACAGCGTTTTATGATCGACTTGCCTTTCCGTATCACCGGCAATTGATTTATACATCGAATGAGCTAATTCTTTTATAGTATTTGCCGACCTTTGCAAATTCTGCGAATCTGCATTTTGCCATGGCTGTGCTCCTGCAGCTTTTAGCAGCACCCACATTTTCGATAGTTCCGGCAATTTACTTTTGGCTGCCATCTCCTGTAATGCCTGGGGTATATTCTGCTCCACGGCCTTTGTCAGCTGTTCTAATCCAGACTGGGCATTCTCCAACAATTTGGCTTGCTGCAAAGACAGTTGTTGATTAACCTTTCTCATAAGTGCTGTTAACTGCTCAATTGTTGTGGTGGTTCCTACTAATTGCTTTGCAACTAAAGCTAGTAAATCCGATGCTGGTGCTGCCAAAGATTTCGCATTCATATTCTCGCTCAGTTTTGATACAAGATTTTTGACTTGTTCCGATAGTTTTCCATTTAATAGTGCTGCATTTTCAAGCGTTTTTCCTAAGTTCACTAGATTTTGTTCTGTTATGCCTTGCTTAATAAGCTGCTGCACTGTTTTACCAATCTCCTGCGGAAGACTTTGCCCAAAAGCTTCCAGCTTTGCAGCCACCGCACTTTTGTCAGTTGATGCTTTCATTTCCTGTAGAAGATGATCTAATGCATCTGCAGCCTGTTGGAGAACCTTAGGTGCAATATCTTTAAATTGCTGGGCCTCTACCGTTTTTGCAATTGACCAGATTTCAGGTAAATCGGGCAAGCCACTTTCCGCTGCTTGCTGCGGTGTCAGCGGCATCTTACTTTCCAATATCTTCATCAATTGGGTAACAGCTTTCTGGTCATTTTCCGTAAGCTGACTCATATTCTCTGGCATAATTTGCTGCAATAATTGTTTTGCGATCTGTTTTACATCACCTTGGGATAAACTGCTGCCACCAGCAAGCTGTTTGGCGAGCTGCAGTATTATAGTTTCGTGGCTATCACTGTCAAATTGCTGCAAGTTCTCTGAAGAGAGCTGCTGTAAAAATTGTTCTACAGCCTGCTTAAGATTGCTTTGCACTAAAACTGTCCCTTCTTTAGCTAATAACAGTAACTGATTAGCCAATTGCTCAGGGGAGATTCCATCTTGCCCTTTTAAAAATTCTGCCACTTTATTTAAAAAAAGTTTTACATCTTGATACGTATCCTGCTTCAAGGTTAAAGCTAATTCTAAGATGTTCCCTAAATTATGAAGCTGCTCTGCGATATTTTTCTGGGCTTTTAATAAGTAATCCATCCCCTGAGAAACATCCTTGGTTGACGACATTTGCTGCAAAAGCTGCTGGACAATCTTCTTTATATCTTCTGGCAATGATTGCAGTAATTGTTCCCGATTTTGCAGTGACTTTGCTAAGTCCGCCAGCTTTGCTTGGATACTATTTTCTAAGTTAACTTGAAAATCTTTTTGCAACAATTGATTACTGCTTGATACTTCACTTACTTCTTGAGATTGTTGAGTGCTCCCTATTTGAGCAGTTTCTGTAACTTTTCCAGGCATCTGAGGAGCCTTCCCAATTTCCATATATCCACCTCTATTTAGCGTCCATTATACTACCAGTATACGGTAAACGATTATAGAATCCTAGTCTAAAATTAAGAAAATACTTCGCATTCAAGAAAAAACCAGTCTGCATGTGAATACAGACTGGCATTAAACTAGAATTAATACACGCTATGTTTAGCTTAGTTTTCTTTGAGGAGCTTTCCTCATCACTGCAATTCCCACGATAAGAAGAACGATAAAGATGGTTATGCCAATCATAAAGACATTGGAGTAAGTTTTAATTAGCTCAATCGCCTGCGGCCCGTAATAAAAGATCAAGATTCCTTCCAAGAGAAATCGTTTCCCTCTTCCAAAAACTGAAGCAATTAAAAAGACTACCATATTAATGCGAAAGACACCGGAACTAATGCTGACAAATTTATATGGAATTGGTGCAAGGGCAGCAAGAAAGATAGCCCATCCTCCATATTGTTCCAGCCAACCGTTAATTTTCTCCACGTATTTATTTGGAACATATTTTTTTACGGCAATAATTCCATATTTATTGCCAATAAAGTATCCAACAATCCCACCTAATACTGAACCGACGGTCGCGATAACCGAATAATAAATGGCCTTTTCAGGAACGGACAAAGCCATAGGAACCAATAGCAAGTCAGGTAAAATCGGTGAAAAAATCGATTCGATAAAAGATATGATAAAGAGTCCCAATACCCCAAAATTTTGAAAGAATACTATTAATTGTTCCACTACTACACCTCAATAAAAATATACGTTATAAAAGTATTATATACTAAATTCAATTAAAATGTATATAATGAGCATTATTTTCCTAAATTCTATTACTCATTATTCAGATTTACGTTATACTATAGACTTAAACTACTTGTACATCATACATGGAGAGGTGATCCTGATTGCACAATCTACTAAAAACAGTCGGACAAATATTCTTATTATGGCTGATTTATTTTATCAGTACGTGGATCGTAGAGTTCTTTCACCTGCCAATACCGGGCAGTGTACTGGGCATGCTGCTATTGTTTTTACTGCTCTCTGGGGGCATTATCAAAGAAGAATGGCTTGCTCTTGGCGCAAATCCATTACTTAAACATCTATCCTTTTTCTTCATTCCTATCGCCGTGGGTCTTATGGAATGGGGAAAGTTATTTACCGAAAAAGGACATCTTCTCTTCCTGCCTTTAGTCATTAGTGCTTTAGTCGCTTTGATCGCAACTGGAATCGTTGTTCAATCTCTGATTAAATCTCGTAAACAAGAAGGAGGATCGAACTAGTTTGCCTACTACAATGTTTATATTTCTTACGATTTTTCTTACTGTTCTATTATATCTCATTAGCCGTAAAATATTTTTACGCACTAAAAACCCAATATTCAATCCAGTATTATTAAGTACGACAATCATTATAATTATTTTTCATTATACAGGCATTACCTTTGAACAATACAAACCAGGTAAAGATATTATGACTTTTTTATTAGGGCCTGCTACCGTAGCCTTGGCTTTACCTCTTTATTTAAATCGCACGGTACTGCTACAAGCCTTGTTTCCAATCATATTTGGCATATGTTTCGGTGCTCTGGCAACCCTGACAACAGCTATTCTGCTAGCAAAATTAAGTGGACTTGATGCTCTTATCGTTACATCCATAGCTCCTAAATCCATAACAGCTCCTATTGCTATTGAGATTTCCCGCCTAACTGGCGGCGATCCAGCTATTGCTGTTGCCTTCGTAGTCTTTACAGGTACCTTCGGTTCTATCATCGGACCTAGTCTCCTTTCCTTCTGTAAAATAACAACTCCCATTGCAAGAGGACTAGCCATGGGAGTTACTTCTCATGGGCAAGGTACGGCTACAATTCTCCAAGAAGGGGCACTTCAAGGTGCTATGGCAGGAATAGCCATGGCTGTAGCTGCTATTTTCATTTCTTTTATTGCCCCTTTATATATTCCTTGGTTAGTTAACTTATAAAAGTAAAGGAAGCAGCTAGTGAGCATTATGCTTCTTCTAGCTGCCTACTTTTACTTACTGCTCTTTTTTCTTCATTGCCTGCCCACAGCAGTGTACTTCTGGATTACCACCAGCCTTAGTTACAGTAACTTCATTTCCACAGAGTGGACAAACAAATACTTCACCTAATTGCGCCATGAATAAAACCTCCTCTATTCTTTTTATATCATTGGCCAATCTATTAAGCAGATTGGTCATAATGATTAAAATAACATTTACAAAATCATTATGCAAATACATTATATTTATTTAGTCAACATTTTCATAAAAAGGATACTGATAAAAGAAATATTTATTTCTTAATAATACAGAAAAGCCCTCATTCAAAGGAATCTTCCTTTTAGAATGAGGGCTGACTTATGTCATTTATGATTGTTTATTTCCAGACTTCTACTACCAATCCTTATAAAGAGTAATTAGCAACTAATGTTTTTATTTCTGCTTGTTTCTCTTTCATAAATTCATCAAAATCTATATATTTTGAACTTACTTTTAACTTGGCCAAATCCACTAAAAGATTTGCTATTTTTTCAGCAGGGATATCGCCATATACATCACCAAATCTTGCTACACCCGGACCGACCTTTCCATTAAAAGAAATCGCATAGGTTGGAATTACTCCATTTTCTGTACGTCCTCTTTTTCCTGTGAATCCAATTAATCCTTTTTGATGCTGTCCACAGGAATTATGACAGCCCGAAATAAGCACCCTTGGCAAGGCATCCTTAACATCCTCTGATACATCCTTAAAAGTTTTCAAAATACTTTCTAGCAACTCTTGAGAATCATTAAGTCCAAAATTACAAATCGTTGGCCCTACGCATGCAACCGAATTTTCTATGTTAAATTTAGATGAATAGTTAGATGCTATCATCAGCAAGTTTTTCACATCTTTTTCCTTCACATCTCTTACAAAAAGACCTTGTGTTAACGTTATACGTATTGAGGTCTCATAATCTAAGTCTGCTAAGAAAGTCAAAAGTTCATTTAGATCATGGGTAGTGATTGTTGCTTTTTTAGGGTGAATATATACAGAATAGTATCCTGCTTGTTGTTGTGGATATATTAGATTTTGATATTGCTGATCCCATGGAAACAGCTTCTCTGGGGTGGTCTGTGAATTTTTTTCAAAAGACTCAATATGAAGTGCTAAGTCCTGCTCGGATTTTCTTAGTTCATCCAATTCATTTCTAAACATTTTAACAAATTCTTCTTCTCCTAATCTCTGAAGAACATATCGCAATCTAGCTTTATGCCTATTTTTTCTATCGCCTTCTCTAGCAAAAACTTTTTTCATTGCTTCTACATAATATAAAGCTTCTGCGTCCGCTACAAAATCTTCGAGTTTTAAAGCAATTTTAGAATTTCCACCAAGCCCACCGGCCCCGTATACTTCAAATCCTCTTTTGCCGCCAACTATTTTAGCAATAAAGCCAATATCAGCTAAGGTTGCATTCGCAGTGTCTTCTAAACTATTTGAAAATGCAATTTTAAATTTCCTGGGCAAATTAAGATTAACAGGATCTGTCATCATAAAATTCGTAACAGCTTTAACATACGGAGTCACATCAAAAATCTCATCTTGTGCGACTCCAGAAAGTGGTGAACAGGCAACATTTCTTACACCATCACCACCCGCTCCTCGCGTAATGAGTCCACATTTTAGCAGATCATCTAACACATTGCCTAAATCCCCAACTTTTACGGAATGCAGCTGAATATCCTGCCTTGTTGTAAAACGCATAGTAACACCATATTTTTCAGCGACCTTACTCAATCCCTGCAATTGATTTGCAGTTGTTACTCCACCAGCAATTCTGGGTCTTACCATATATGTATCCTTAGGTCCTTCTTTATAAATTCCCATAATAGAACTAAAGGCTTTCAAATTTTCTAATTTTCCTTCATGATATTGCTGCAATTTCTCTTTAAAAAATTCAACACTTCTTAACATATCTTCCGTGATTGTTATCATATCTAGTTACCTCTTTCCTAAGTATAATTTCATTCCGCAATGACTTCTTGATTCTTCTATACGTATTATCGCATGAGATGATTATAACAACATCATATTGACAATTCAAGTTAATTTAAGCTATGGCCTTTACCAAGCTTTAAATATAAAATAGCGAGGCCATTGGATTTTTTCATCCAGTGACCTCGCTATTTTAATTTTACTTAATTCTCTGCTCTGCTTCACCCAGTTTTACATGCTCTTTTTCACTATTCCTTTGATGTAACGAAACACGCCAGGATACCAATGCCAATATGATTCCTAGTGAAGCAGCTGTTAGATCGACACTAGCAGTCATCCAGTCATTTCGGGGAATTGATTGCAATAGACCGACATTCGTTGTGAGTGCATTCAGCACTGGTAATCCGATACAAAATCCTGCAGCGATACGCAGCTGCTCGATCCAGGCACGTAACGGAGGGCGCAAGAATGAGTGGAGCAGCATGATCAGCCATATACTGAAAAATGCTGTTATTTCAGCGTCAGCCCGTTCCTTGATACCAAAGGGCAGTAACCGATTAGCCCATAAATAAGCGATACATGCAATGATAAGACCCGTTATGGCGGTAGTATTAAATGCCTCAATTGCACGATACATCCATTGAGCCATCTGACTATCACGTGCATAACGGCTTCGACGTTTAATAGTAAAAAATATCAACCCAGCAGCAATCATGACACAACTGATCAAACCAAATGCAAAATACAGCCAGGACACCGGATATCCACCAAATCTAGCAATATGTAAACCGACGAGAGAACGAAAAATATGAACATATTTACTCCAGGCTGTCTGGCTTCCAAGTAATTCACCAGTAACTCCATCATAAACAACCCTATTGCTGATTGCAACAATAGTATCATCAACAGTTCTAAAGAAAGTAACTACAGCCTTCTGATCACCAGGATTACGAATCCGAATAAAAGAGATTTTTCCTTCTCCCAGCTCTGCCTCAGCCAGCGGCAAAAGGCGAGTGAGCGGCACTAGTTCTCCCGGCATATTGGATCGGGGGCGTTCAAAAGTCTTAGCAGCAACGGACTGCGGTCCTTTCCATGAATCTCCATATAATATCTGAGGAGCTATTGGAAGCAGCATTAAAAAAGTGACAGTCAGCCCCGTATAGGTAATCAAAAGAATAAAAGGAAGGGTAAAAACGCCTGTCATAGTATGAACATTCAGCCAGTTTTTTCGCCAGTGCAGACAAAAAAACTCTTTGAAGACCTTTCGGCGAATAGCAATACCGGATACAAGCGCAGCAAGCATCATCATAGAAGCTAAACTAACTAACCATAAACCGACCTTACCACTGTGCAGCTCAAAATGGAAATGTGCAAAGAAATGGCCACCTCCGGTTTCCGGTAGTTTAATGATTGCCCCACTTTGAGGATTCACATGCTTCTCTACTGATTTTTTGCCTTTTATCCAGGTAATTTCTAAATCTTGATGGCGTTGTTGCGGTAATGCGATCATCCAGGTATCCGCCTTGGGTGAAAGCTTTCGTAGTTGTTTTTCAGCTGATGCTAACGCTTGTATCGGCTCCACTTCATTGATTCTCACATGTGGCTGCATCCAGTGAGTCAACTCTTGTTCAAATACCGCTAATGTACCCGTAAAAAAGATGACAAATAATAGCCAGCCAAATACTAATCCACCCCAAGTATGTAATTCACTCATGCCTAGGGTAAAGCTTTTCTTTTCTTTAAGTTGATTCATATATCTCTCCTTATCTTACCCAGACAGCAGCTAGCGCCAATATCCCGCAAAAAAGCGTAATAACCAGTAAATTTCGCCAAGCGCGCTGGGCAGTAGGAGCAGCAAAGGCCCAGATCAATGCTGCTGTATAAATGATTGGAGGAAACAGCACGCTAAAAAACAAGACATCGGCTTTTTCCCAAGGCAGCAGCACTACCAAAACTGCCATTATACTGGAGGTAAGCGCATAGCCGCCGAAAACGGCGGCTAGAATGCGCAATATGGTTTGAGTTGTTTTATCTGTACCAGCTAGAAGTTCTCTTAGCTGTTTAAAAGGCTTCTGTATGACGGTGTTCATGATTATATACCCATTTATATCTGGAAGGTTGCCGACAATTTAAAGGTACGAGGTCCACCCAAAGTGACATAATTTTCGTTACTAAAACAACCTGCCCAATAATTTTTATCAAATACATTTTCAACGCTGGCACGATACGTAACCGGAACATTATTGACTGTGGTTTTATACCGCACACCCACATCATAGCGGACCCAGCTTGGTATTTTTATGGTATTCGCATTATTAATATATTGAGAACTGGTATATACCCCTAGAAGAGAAAGTGTTAAATCTTTATTCCACGGTGTATCCCACTCAACGCCAGCATTCATAGTCCATTTGGGTACGCCAAATGGGATGTTTCCGTTATTTGCCGTTGTGCGTGAACGAACCAATTCACCATGTGTATAGGCAATTCCGCCTAAAATGCGAAGATTTTTCGCTATGCTGCCGAAGGTATTCCATTCAATGCCGCGATTTTTCTGTTCGCCGTCATAGGAATAAATATTATCAGTAGTCATATAGCTTGGCATTTTGATTTGAAAAAAAGCCAGTGTATTGGCGAAATTTCCTTTGTCCCACTTGACGCCGACTTCTTGTTGTTTGGTTTTATACGGCGCCAGTACTTCATTTGCATTGTCATATGTTGTAGCAACCACAGTTCCAGGGGAAAGCGCTTCAATATAATTTGCATAGAGTGAAACTGATTCTCCCCACGGTTTAACTATGAGGCCGACCATTGGTGTAGTGGCATCGGCATCATAAGTGGTGGTTGAGGTCGGTGTTCCAGTAGCGGCAGTATTTGAGTATTTATAGCTTGTCTGTTTAATATTTTGCCTTCGTGCCCCCAAAGTTAACTGAACTTTATCTTCGTTAAAGGAAAGTGTATCAGACAGAAGATAACTAGAAAGTTCAGTAACGAGTGTCTTATTCCCCTTACCTGGTGACGTCACGCTATTAAAGTAGTCAGCGAGTGAGATAGGATTATAAATATTGGTTGGATAATTACCGCTTCCTTGGTTATAAGCATTAGAATAATCTGTATCCTGGAAGCTTGCACCTAAAACAAGCTGATGCTTTACTGAACCAGTCTGGTAAGTACCGCGCAGTCCCAAATCCGATGAAGTGGTATCAGTCCAAAAGTATTGCTTAAAGACATTTCGGGCCGTTGCACTTCCATCGGACTTTAGATTCAAAACATGATTGCCGTTAATCAAGCCGGTTGCGCTGGCTGATAATTTACCGATACCGGCATAAGCCGTTAAATTATTCGTAATGTCATATTCACCCTTGAACAGTACAGCATTATTCCGTGTCGTCCCTGATGTCCCCTTATATGCATTGGTTGATCCATCTGGAGCTGATTGGACGTAACCATTGGCTAGGTAATACATAGAGGTAGCTCCATTATCATAGTTTTCCTGGGAGCCGTATGCATCCATGGACAGACGCCATTTGTCTTTTTGGTAGTCTACTCCCAGAGATCCCAGCAGCCGTTCTTTGGATTGTCCATCGACTTCTGTATCACCGTCTGCATAGAGGCCATTGAAACGAATGCCCCATTCTTTATTTTCGCCAAACCGACGTCCAATATCAATATGACCGCCCAAATGAGACGAAGAGGTATAGCTGGTTGTAAAATTAGTCACGTCCTCCTCACCGGCCCGTTTAGGAACTAGATTGATAGCCCCCCCCACCGAGGTGCTTACGCCGCCGTAAAGGAAGGAACTGGGACCTTTAAGTACTTCTACTCGTTCGAGAAACTCAACTGGAACATGGTATTGGGGTGCCAGCCCCTGCATGCCATTAAAATAGAGATGCTGATAGTTTACTTCTAATCCGCGGATCATGTAATTTTCATTGTTATGACCGGTGGAGGTAGTGAAACGAACGGACGGATCATTAATAAGTACATCGTATAGTGTGTCAGCCTGCTTATCTTCCATCGTCTGGGCAGTATAACTGGTAACGTTAAAGGGTGTGTCCATAAAGTCCTTATTGCCCAAAACTCCAAGATTGGCTCCACGGGCAACCTGACCGCCAGCGTAGGCGGGAGGAAGAGCCTGACTGCGATTGGCGGTAACTTCAACTCCTTCCAACACAAATTCACGCTGTCCGGTAATTTGACTACTGGAAGCAGTCTCTTTCTCAACAGTTTGTCCGGTGGCAGGGGCAGGATCCTGTGTCTCTTCTGCTGCATGTGAAACTATAGGGGCATGCCAGAATAGACTACTGCCAATTAAGGCATACAGCAATCTTTTTCTGGTACGGGACATTTTTTTCATATTCTCGACTCCTTTACGTGCACTTTACTCTAGGTGGATATGATACTTTTAGTTATAATTGCTAAGCATTTAGTCTAAATGAGGATTAATCTCAATGCTTATTTAATAGAATAGCAAGTACAAATGCAGGAGTAAATGGATATATTCCCAAGAAATCCTGGATTTTTTCCTAATAAAATAAATACACCCTTATTATATTAATAAAAATTCTATCAATAAATAGAGTTAAATAGCCATTGACAATCGTTGGTTTAAAAAGTTATAATTGATAATCGATATCAATTATAACATAAAGCAAATTATCTTTCTAGGAAAAAGGGAGGCAACCCTTAAATGAACGTAGATATCAATGAACTGGCCCACTATTATGCTACAATAGATATTAGTATTATTGATGTTGCCAGAGCTATCGTGCCCCCTGGCGGAAGATGTTTCGGTCGGTATACCCCTCCATTTTCAGGAATTGTTTTTCCATTGCGCGGGCGGGCGCGGATGTTCTTTAATGGTGTCCCCTATGAAATGGAATACGGAAAAATTTTTCATGCCGGTCCGAATATGTCATTAGATAAAGAGGTGCAAGGCCGTTCCGAGTGGGATTTTATGGTGATACATTATCAGACTGATGCTAGAGTAGCTGATTCCTTTCCTTATGCTTTAGCCCATTTCCAATTAGAATCTGGCTATAATACACGCATCAATGATCTATTGCATCGCTTGTATAATAGTTGTACAACTTCAGGCAAGCTGCCAGAACTGCGAGCTAAATCATTATTTTTTGGTATTATGGATGAAATTCTAACTAGTGCTAGCAACCGGCGCAACGAAGGCGGGCAGGAAATCGTAGAACAGGCTATCGAATTCATTCACAGCCATTACATGGAATCCCTTACTGTGCCAATGATAGCCGGACAGTATAATTTAAAGAGCAAACAATTTGCTTATTTATTTCAAAAACATACAGGCATGGGACCTAATGAATATTTGATCGAATACCGAATACGCCGCGCCAAAGAGCTCTTATGTACTACATCTTGCTCAATAGCAGAGATTTCAGTTTGCGTAGGCTATACGGATCCTTACTATTTCAGTAAACTTTTTAAGAAGCGTACAGGCTTCTGCCCAAGTATGATGCAAAGTTGCTTAAAAGAAAACACAGGCTGATAAAAAAAATGGCATCACGAGACAAGTTTGTCTCGTGATGCCATTACCTATTTTATTACCTATAACTTAAACTTGCTGATGATTTCATTGAGTTCTTCTGCCATTTTAGCTAAAGATTCCGCATTATTATTGATCTCATGCATGCTAGCACTTTGTTCTTCGGATGCAGCGGCTACCGTTTGTGCACTTGCTGCCGTTTCTTCAGCAACACCACTAATATTTTGAACATTTCCTACCATTGTCTGTGTTCCCTTTGCTGTTTCTTCAATCGCATGAGTTATTTGCGTAACTACTATTTTCACTTTATCGAGCTTATCAATAATAACTTTAAACCCTTTTTGAGTGTTGAATGTTACTTGTTTTCCAGCTTCTACTTCATGGTTACCTTCACTAACATGTAAAACAGCATAATCAATGTCTTGCGTCATTTTTTGTATAATTTCACCGATATGGCGTGTTGCTTCAGCACTTTGTTCTGCCAATTTTCGGACCTCTTCTGCTACTACTGCAAAACCTCTTCCAGCTTCACCAGCACGAGCAGCTTCAATAGCAGCATTCAACGCTAATAGATTCGTTTGACCTGCAATACTTTGTATAACTGTAACAATTTCACGAATATTTTCAGATCCCTTCGCTAAGGAATTTGCCGCTTCTGTAATGCTAACCATTGATTTTGCAACCGTATCATTCTGTGTAACGATCTGCTCCAGTAAATTCATCCCTTGACTTGCTTCTTCAACAGCATTTTGAGTATTCGTATTCACTTCATAGGCATTAGAATTCATTTCCTCTGTACTTGCAGAAAGTTCCTGAATCGTAGCTGACATTTCAGTTATATTCGTTGTATTCTGGGACGATCCACTCGCAACTTCCGCTATCGTATTAGAAACAATTTCTGCTGCACGCAATTGCTCTTCTACGGTTGCACTTAATTCCTGGCTTGATGCTGCCAGAGATTCAGAGTTTTGGCGTATTTGCCCTACTAGTGAACGTAATGCAGTTTTCATTTGGGACATTGAAATAATCATGTCACCGATCTCATCATTAACAGCAACATGCTGTTCAGTAGTTGTCAAATCAAAATTACTGATTGCATCCATTTCATTACGAACTCGATGCAAACGTTTCGCCATATATTTGCTATACCAGTATGCTAAACTACAAACAAATAGTATAATAAGCACGCTTAAAATTTCAACCAAATTCTTAGTATCCTTTTGTTCCTGCAAGAGCTTATCCGTTGATTGTTTTAAATATTTTTCTTCTAACTGAAAGGTTGTATTAAATTGCAGATCAATCTGTTGTGATAAATTTCTACCTTCCGTAAGCAACGTATCAAAAGAAGGGCTATTTGCCTTTTTAGCATCCATAAGCTGTCCCATTTTAAGACTATAATCATCCATCATCTTTTCTAGTTTAACAGCTTCTATTTTCACTTCTGGATTCTTCACACCCGATACAAATACTTTTAAGTCTTTTGCGCTATCATCGAATTTTTTTCTGGAATTTTGTTCATAGCTGCTGATTGAGTAAGCCATAAATCCTCGCAGCTCAGCAATTCCACTATGCATACCATCCTGTGCCTTGGTCAGTAAGAGCATATTAGCAGAGGTATGTGTAATTAAATTTTCATATGTATCGCTTGCTGTCGAATACTGATATGCTGTATATCCAAGTAATATAAGCAGAAAGGAAATAGAAGTGAGGAACATGCCTCCTAATTGTGCAACAATAGGTATTCTACGCATAAAATAACTCCTTTACATTTTAATTATTGAGACGACTATAATAACTCGTTATTGCATCTCCTTTCAGAAGAAAAGCCAGATTGTTACATGAACAATAATTCATATAGCAACCTGGCAGACATAGATCTACAATCATTAGTCCCATAGCTTTGCGTCCTTAACTTTCGCTAAGTTTGCCGACTATTAAACATTATTGGATTTATATATTAGTAATTCTCCTCAAAGCTCTAAAATCCTCTAAACTAAGACAAATAAACCGACGAACAGTCGATTCTTTACATCTGATCTTTTAAATAAAGAAGGGCGTGTCGCAAAACGTTTATTGAAATCGTTTTGCGGTACGCCTCTTTTTTAATAAAAAAGCAGAAATCTCTTGTTGATCGGAAGAAAAAAAGAAGTCGTAGCTAGATTATGGGCATAACAAAACAGAGGAATCGACTTCCCTTCAAAAAAATTATATACCGTTATCAGGACGCTTTGGGAATATGCAAATAACTTCCACAACGACCGTTTTGGATTTTGTTGTGGAGTTTCTTTAGGTTGTATGCCATGCACAGCAATAGAAATTCAGTATGCACTTTAACTTGACTACGCATCAAAAATCGCCGAAAGCCCATGTCCTCTTTAAGAACCCCAAAAGC
>NZ_FOTS01000127.1 GCF_900114615.1 Pelosinus propionicus DSM 13327
GAGGCGGCCAATACCCACATAACCGCTACAAGCGGGGCACATACTGCCTCTGCAATATCTAGCACCGCCACTGGTGATGTAGCAGCAACAAATGTACAGGCAGCCATAGCAGAGTTGGCGAGTGAGAAAGCAGCGTTGACAGGTGCAGATTTTGCAGGGGCGATAAACGAGGCATTTGCAACACTAGCAAGTGCTGCGACAACAGATATAGGAGCAGCAGCAGGAAATTTTATAAACATCACTGGGACAGCAACAATAACAAGTTTTGGCACACCAGCTACTGATGGTACTCGTAGAATACTTAGATTTGCGTCTAATGGGGTTGTTATTACCCATTCTGCAGCTTTAATTTTACCTGGATCATTAAATATAACAACAGTGGCTGGAGATATGCTCACAATGGTGTACAGAGATGGGGTTTGGAGATGTGCTAGTTATCAACCAATAGATAGAACTTTAAATTACAATAGGTTATCTGGGGGATCAATATATCATTATAAGGATTTAGTTGCATACAATAACTCTACAGGAACTGTTACTGGGACAATAAAAATTACCCTTCCTGTTAGTTGGACTAGTACTATGTTGCAAATAAGTATTAAAGGGTATAACCTTTCATCATCTACAAATAACTGGGACGCAGAATTGAGTGGATATAACTACACTTCCCCTGAATGGAACTCAATTTGTGTAACTCTGTCCCCTACCTGCCCTTTCACTTCTGTAAGATTTGGACATGACGGAACTTATTGTTGTATTCTATTAGGAACTACATCTTCCACCTGGATTCATCCAAAAATAGTTATCACTGATGTAATAGCAGGTCATACTAATTATGGATTATTTTCCTCTGGATGGGAAATATCAATGATTACAGATGAAACTGGAATAACAATAAGTAATACTCCCACACCTAATACCCTAGCCACGCTTGCCTCTCCAGTTTTTACAGGGACTCCTGCAGCTCCAACGGCAACAACAGGAACAAGCACAACACAGATTGCTACGACAGCCTTTGTTTCTGCTGCCGTCACGGATATTGCATACGACTCAGCCCATTCCTTTGCCGCGTCTATCGGATATCAAAAATTGAGTAATGGCTTAATCTTGCAATGGGGTAGAGCTACCTCATCACCTATTACTTTTCCGATTGCCTTTCCGACAGCGGTATGTAACATACAATTGTCGGAATATGGAGGTACAATGAGCTATACGTCAGAAACCAAAATTGAATCATTTACCCTTACAGGTTTTACAACCGGAGGGGATTTTCATACAGAAACACATTGGTTTGCAATAGG
>NZ_FOTS01000041.1 GCF_900114615.1 Pelosinus propionicus DSM 13327
GAATAGATGCCGTTCATGTACCCATAGACAAGAATTTTAAATAGACGCTTCGGTGATCTCTCGATTCTCCCCATTCGGGAGTACGTAGTGTACAGTTTGCTATAATCCAGCCTTTCTAACACTGCGCTGAGTAACCGTACCGAGTCATCTTCTGGGATCATCTCGCCGATGTCCATCGGCAAGACTAGTTGATATATATTTGTGTCTGTTATATAATTTGCTTGTATTTTCATGTTCCAACAAACTTGATTTTACACAAAAAAATGGCTCCCGGCTACTGCCGGTTGCCATTTTTGTTTTTTAGGGCTAGTGCGACAGCCCCTTTATTCTTACTATAATAGCCCAAATATCTGTTTTCTCATGTTACTGGCAGCTTTGATAATTGCCAACTCCCTAGACCATCGAGTTCTAGTTTTAATGTATGAAATTTCTTTAAAGCATCTTGATGTCCGACGCTGATGAGTACGGTATTAGGCAGAGTTCTTTTTAAGAGAGCATACATGTATAATTCCGTCTCTGTATCGAGAGAAGACGTTGCTTCATCAAGCAGCAGCCACTCTGGTCGATGCAGTATTGCCCTGGCAATTGCTAATTTTTGTTGTTCACCTAAGGACAAAATTTGCCCCCAATTATTTTCTTGATCTAATTGTTCTATGAGGAAGGATAGCTGGCAAAGTTTTAACGTTTCCCGCATAGCAAGTCTCGTGATGGGAGTATGAAGGTTAGGGTATAAGAGCACATGGTACAATGTGTGGATGGGAATATAAGATTTTTGCGGCAGGAGAATTATTTTCTCCTTCGGTGGATGTGTAAGCGTTCCTTGGGAGAAAGGCCAAATACCGGTTAAGGTCTTTAGCAGTGTACTTTTTCCGCATCCCGATGGACCTGTTATGAGAATATGATCCTTGGCAGTTACCCGCAGAGACAAGCTTTTTAATAAGAATTCGTTGCGAGGACATTGTATAGAAAGGTCTTTTGCGATAAAGGAGTCGTTTACAGGAGGATGTATCGTAAGATCTTGTGTTGCTTTTAGTAATAATTGGGCTTTTCGCATATTTTGAGAAAATCGTGCAAGGCGAATCAGGATGGATTGCCAGTCTGCAATTTTGCCAAAACTATCAATAATGTAAGAGAGAGCTGAATGGACGTACCAATAGGCTCCTGATATTTCAAAAAGTTGACCCAGTTGTATTTCATTATTGAAATAACGAGGGGAGGCCATAAGAAAAGCAAAAATAATGGATACTTGAGAATAAATTACAGTAAGCCAAGTTATATTTTTACTGGTGATTGTAATTTTTCCATAGTTGGTATAAATATTGTGAAAAATACGCATGAATTTATTTTTTTCGGCTGTTTCTCCATTATATAATGCGATACTTTCATCATTTTCTCGGAAACGGACAAGAGCGTAGCGGAAATCAGCTTCATAGCCCTGTTGCAAGACATTGAGTTTTACCAATGGGCGGCCTATCCAGGTGATCAGGCTGGTGCCTACAATGGAATATCCTATTGCTGCCCAAACTAGATAACCATAGATGGTTATGGAAGTTTGATTAACCGTAAGAATCATATTTCCAGATAACTGCCATAGAACGGTAATGAAGGTAATGAGGGTAGCAAGTTGTTTTAGTAGTCCTAGAAAGAGGCTGAGTGTGCTAGTGGCAAGTAGATGTACATCTTCGCTAATACGCTGATCGGGATTGTCTGTATTATGGAGTAAATGATTCATATAATAATAAGTTTTATCATGAAGCCAGCGCTGCAGATAATGATGAGTCATCCATCGCCGCCAATGCATTTGCAGCATCATCTGAAAAAAGACCTGAAACCCGGAGATAATAATATAAACACTGCCTATAAGGCTAAAATCAAATAAAGCACTAATGAAACCGGCATAATTGTAATACTGAAGTTGATGATAAAAGTTCCCTTGCCAGTGATTTAAATAAAAATTAATCAGAACAATTCCTATATTCAGCGTTATGGTTGTAAGGAGCAATCCCCAGGCCAGCGGTGCTTTTTTTGAAAACCAATAAGAGGTGATTAACTGCCAGGAAGTAGTATGTAGACTGGGTTTTCCTTGCTGCACGATTGTCCTCCTTGCCAGATAACTCCATTGTAGTTATTATATAGACATGATAAATATATGTAGACAGTTCGTATAATATGATGAGGCCTGCTTTTATTAAAAGGTTAGATATCTATTTATGTAAATAGGATCAATTAAGTGAAAACTAATTGACAGCAGGGCTGGAGTATGGTATTTTAAACAGGTAAGTTACAAAAGGTACAATCTAATAAGAAGAGATAGGTGCCCGCAAGGGCTTAATAGGGAAGTTCGGTTGAATGCCGGCGCGGTCCCGCCACTGTATTGGTGAGCGACTTCAAGTATATGCCACTGGGAATAAAAATCCTGGGAAGGTTTGAAAGAGCGATGATCCAGAGTCAGGAGAACTGCCTATTTGACAATCGCCATTTGACCTGCGAGGAAACAGGGAGGAGATTATTCGAGGCATCTATTTGATAGGTTTGTTTCAAGTTGTTATTCAACTGATACTAGTGGAAAAATAGGTTTCTCAAATAGTCAATTCTTCCAGAGAAGAGTTAGGTTTGACTAGTTGAGAAATCTATTTTTTATTTGTCAAAAGTCATACAAAAAAATTACGATTCTTAAAAGGTGGTGTAATATAGGGATTTCCTTCTTTAAGAGTCAAATTAAATTTTACCTAGTGGTCTCTATTTAAAAATAGAATAGAAAGAGATAGGTGCCCGCAAGGGCTTAATAGGGAAGTTCGGTTGAATGCCGACGCGGTCCCGCCACTGTATTGGTGAGCAACCTCAAGATGTGCCACTGGGATGATTTCCTGGGAAGGTTTGAGTGCGCGATGATCCAGAGCCAGGAGAACTGCCTATTTGACAGTCACCGTTTGACCTGCGAGCGATGGGAAGGAGATTATTTGAGGCGTCTACTTTATAGGCTATTTTGGGTTGTCTTTTACTTAAAATGGTTAAGCAAAATGGATCTCTCTTATAATCATCTTTTATGGCAAGAGGTAAAGATGATTATAAGAGAGATCCATTTTACATTGAAACAATAAAAAATATAAAACTTACTGGAGGCTATATAACATGGAATTAACAAGTGAAATTATGGGGATACAGCAACAATACAAGAATGGCTTCGCAATTAAACAAGATAACCAGAAGACTAAAAAAGAAATACGAACGAAGGATATTACAAAGACACAATGGTTCTGGGATATTGCTGTTCTGTCTTAGCCGTAAATGAGAGCAGTATTAAGTACTAGCCTGGCTGAAGGTAGTGAGGAAATGTTTGGGAATCCTCCGCCTCTTGTTGCTGGAGGATTTTCATTTAAGGACAGTGAGCCTTTGGATTTAAAGCAGCGTTATGAATGCCATATTTAAATTTATTTTAGGAGGAAATGATGAGGATAACAAAAAAACAATATCTGTTTTTGGTGATGATCGTGTTGGTTTCATTCTTATTTACCGGCTGTATAAATAAACAAGTAACGAGTGATGGATCTAAAGAACAACAAGGACGAGTTATAATAAATAATCATAAACGTGTGATTGAATTTGTAAATGTTCCTCAGCGAGTAGTTACTCTAAACCAGCATGCAACTGAAATTATGCTGGCACTGGGACTTTCGGACAAAATAGTAGGAACAGCCCATAGGGACGGTGAAATTCAGGATGAATACAAGGAACAATATAACAAACCTCCAGTCTTATCAGATACATATCCTTCAAAGGATACTTTATTAACAGTAAAACCTGATTTTATTTATGGTTATAACGAAGCTTTTGAGGATAAGTGGATTGGTACTGTAGATATTCTTGAAAAGCAAAATGTTAAGTCCTATATCACCCAAGGGGGACTTAAGGAGCATGCAACGATTCAGGAAGTGTACAATGATATTAACAATATCGGAAAAATTTTTCATGTTGAAAAAAATGCACAGGATCTCATTAAAAGTATGAAAAATGAGATTCAGCAAGTTAAAGAAAAAACTGATATTATCGATAAGCCGGTCAAAATTATGGTAATTGATGAAGCGACAGGGAATCAGGTTCTAATTGCAGGAAAATCGCTGGAAAGTGATTTAATACGTTTAGCGGGCGGCGATAATGTTTTTGGACATTTAGAGAAAAGCTGGGAAAAAACAGACTGGCAGGAGATCATAAGACGCAATCCAGAAGTGATCGTGGTTAATGAGTATGCTGGGACATCAGCCCAAGAGACAATACAAATGCTTGTAAAGAATCCGGCATTATCAGAGGTAGGAGCTATCAAGAAACAACGATTTGTTATTTTTTCTTTCAATGATATGAATGGAGGAATCAGAAGCGGTAAAACGGTTCAATGGTTAGCTAAAGCTTTTTATCCACAGTTATTTCAATCATGATTCTCTTGCATTGACAAATCATACCGCTTGTTATACGATACAAGCGGTATGGTAAAAAGTACATATAGATGGTATAGGTGCCCGTAGGGCTTAATAGGGAAGTTCGGTTACATGCCGACGCGGTCCCGCCACTGTAATGAGGAGTATTCCCCTAGGTTTACCACTGAGATAAAATCTTGGGAAGGTTTGAGGAAGCGATGATTCTAAGTCAGGAGAACTGCCTATATAACAATCACCAATTGACCTGCGAGTGATGGGGAGGGGATTAAGTACAGATGCTAGTTGTATTTTTTCTGGCGCATAAAGGCTGGAATTTTAATAGAATGAGTCAAATTACTTAATGAAAACTTCAATCTCCTAACCATTGGTTAGGAGGTTTTTATATGTATTCACTAGCAGAAAAGAAGAAATAAGGAGTGGCAAATGATGAAAAAGGCTATTGTAGTTGTGAGTTTTGGTACAACCTATCAGGAGGGGTTACGACTCAATATTGAAAGCGTGGAAAATAAAATTAAAGCGAACTTTCCCGAATATGAAGTTCGCAGAGCCTTTACATCTCGAATCGTTATTAAAAGATTAGCAGCCAGAGATGGTATCCACATTGATACAGAAACAGAAGCAATCCAAAGGTTGGAGGATGAAGGATACAAAGAAGTATATATTCAGCCCTTGCATGTGGTTGGCGGCGAAGAATTCGACAAGATTAAAAACACCGTTGCCCAATACATTCATAAGCACCAAAAGGCATTTGACAAAATTATAATCGGTCGTCCTTTGCTTTATTATACCGGACAGGAAGACAGACCAGATGATTATGCAGAAGCAATTGAGGCTTTGACGGCACAATTGCCTACTGTGGAAAGTCAGAAAGCCATTGTGTTTATGGGACATGGCGGTGTACATCCTGCCAATACCGCTTATGCTGCATTGCAGATGAAAATGGAAGAAGCAGGGCTAAATCATGTATTTGTGTATACTGTAGAAGGTTTCCCCCCGCTGGAAAGTGTGATTGCAAAGTTAAAAAAATGGGATATCAAGAAAGTAACATTGATGCCATTTATGCTGGTTGCCGGTGATCATGTCAATAATGACATGGCTGGCGATGAGGACGATTCTGCGAAATCCCAGTTAGTAAAGGCGGGTTTCACAGTGGATGTCTATCTTCATGGCTTAGGAGAAAATGCGAAGATTCAAGATCTTTATGTGCAGCATCTTAAGGATGCCATGAACCAAAAAAGCCGGATATGGTAAGTGCAAGCATTAAAATACGATAATTACATAGGTAAATAACGTAATAGCTAGATGTTTCTTGTAAATATCTAGCTATTCTATAACTGTTATCTGTACTTGATACGAATAAAAAAGGATGCGCAGTCTTCTCTCTAGGAAGTCAAATCAAGAGAACTTATATGGAGTTGCATTATAATTTAACTGTGCCTGCACCTATGTTATTTGAAAGAGTAGAGGAGTTGGTGCTTGCTTATGGCAATTAGTAAAAAAAATGTAATTACAATGAAACGAAGCTACAGTTGTAGTATGTCTGGCGTGTGGAATGCTGTGGCGCACAATCAGGGAGCTTTAGTGATCTATCATAGTCCCAAAGCCTGCGGACATGTCACTCATACTATGGAGTTAGGGAGTTATTATCGGTCCTTAGCAAGGCAGGAAATGAATTGGCAGCAATATACCGCACCATTAATTACAAGTAATTTAAAGGAAGAGCACTCTATTTTTGGCGGCACTGAGCAATTACGTAAATGCATTGATTACGTAGTTAAGAGGTATAAACCAGAGTATATTGTGATCGCAAGTTCCTGTGTAGCCGGTGTGATTGGTGATGATGTCAAGTCAGTAACGACTGCTGCGCAAGGGATGTGGAATATTCCTATGCTATCAGTCGATTCTCAGGGCTTTTTTAACGATTATGATACTGGCTATTATCAGGCTGGCCTTACATTAATAGAGCGTTTTATGTGTAAGCAGGAAAAGAAAAAAAATACTGTTACTTTATTGGGGGATCGGGGCGGTCCTCAAGGAATTGATGTACAGGAAATTAAGGAACTGCTTGTGATTTTTGGACTTGATGTTCATTGCCAGTTTCCAGGGTATGCTTCTTTAGAAGAAATACAGCAGGTACCATCGTCCTCTCTTTGCGTTTTATTGGGAGGACGAGCAAAGTCACATCTGGGGATTCACACCTTAGCCGCTGATTTAGAGACAAAATTTGATATTCCTTTTTTTGATGCACCATGCCCTATTGGGCGGCAGGAAACCAAAGATTGGCTTAGGAGGATGGGGCAGTTATTAGGAAAAGAAAAGGACGCTTTAGCAGCAATCCGTCAACAAGAAGAAAAATTACTGCATGCAATTGCTTCCTATTCTTCTAAGTTGGAGAATGAAAAAGTAGTACTATGCATTGGTCGTCCTCTTCTTTATTTCCAACCCGCATGGGCATTGGAGCTGCTTGCGCAGGCTAAAGTAAATGTAACGGGAATTATTCTATTAAAAGGGCTGACCGAACAGCAGCAGCAAGAGATGAGAATAGAATTAGAAAAATACACGTTAGCGCCCATTCGGCAAGAAGATGAAGACAAGGAATTAGAAAAGGCAGAAATAGCTGTTACGACTCATGAATTATCCGATTCGATACCGCGACAGTTCTTTTTGCCTGTAATACCACCTGTAGGTGTAGGTGGAATGATAAGGTTACTCTGCAAATTAGCAAGGCTAGCAGGGCGATCGAAAGAGAGAAGAGGAATTGTATATGGATAAGCAGGCATGGGATAATGTGCATACTCAGTTTAATAGTTGTGCTTTGACTGGTGCTGCAGCTTTTTTTGCTGGCATACCAGATTCTGCTGTTGTTGTGAATGGGCCCTTATGGTGCTATTTTTATGCTTTGCGGTACATCGAAAGAGCATGTCCAACCGTAGGGAATCGTTTTTATTGCACTCAGCCAGATAATAATGCGGTGATCTATGGTACCGAGGATTGTCTAATGGAAATATTAGAGGTTATCAGAGAAAAATCTAAGCCCTCTGTATTGTTTATCGAAAATAGTTGTGCAATTAGCTTAATCGGCGATGATGTTGCTGGGATTGCCAAGCAGGCGAATTTGTCTTGCCCGGTAGTGAGTCTGGATAGTGGCGGAATAAAGGGGACCTTTAGCGAAGGATACCAAGCGGGAGCTAAGGCATATTTTTCTAAGATTCCACTGCAGTCTCGCGGAGAAGCAAGACCTCGTACAGTAAATTTGCTAGGCTGTACATTGGGGTATTATAATGCTGCTAACGATATAGAGGAAATAAAACGTTTATTGGCATTAGCTGGTTACCAAGTATTAGCCTGCCCCGGGGCGGGTAGCAGTACCGAAGAAATTGCTGCTATGACAAAAGCAGAGTTGAATATTGTAATTCACGAGGAACTGGGAGACGGTATTGCACAATATTTACAGAAGGAATATGGAATGCCTTACCTATCCTTGCTGCCGCCTTATGGTATGGAAGGATCAATGAGGTGGCTGAGAACCATTGGGCAAATTATGTGGATGAGTGATGCTAGTTTCGCACCTGTACTGCAAGAAATAGATGATTTGAGTAAAAAAATGGATGGGGCAATATTAGATATGCAGCGAATTTGGGGTGATTTATGGTTTGATCAGACACTCATTGCTGCTACCTCTTCAATTGCTTTAGGTATAGCAGAAGCCCTGCGGTTAGAATGGATCGATACGGGATTTTTAAGCGTAATACTGCAAAATGGCATTTTATCCAATGCCGTGCCAGATTGTATTGATAGAATCTTGAGTGGGCAAGGTGACAGTCAGGCAATCGAAAGTCAGCTGGCAGGATTGACAGGAGGACTTCTGCTGGGCAGCAGTAATGAAAAAGCGTTGCTGCAGCAAAAGGCAGTGCCTAATGTGCTTTGTCAAAATATTGCTTTGCCGGTGTATGATGAAATCATTCTTAGTACACGTCCCTTCATGGGGATACGAGGTGCTTGCCATATGAATGAAAGACTCTGGAACCAATACATTAGCCGCTGTCAACAGGGAGTTTAAATGGAGATTATGTAAGTTATGTTGTAGTGCATTTGATTAGTGAAAGGAGATATTTCATGAAACTGTGTACCTTATCAACAGGTGATATTGCATATAAATATTATAAAAGCATTGTGATTTTATTTGGGAGGCCACGCAAGGTACTTAGTACTTCTGTGTATAATGGTGGATATCGTGAAGATTTAACAGCTGTATTTAATCACGATTGCAATCCAGGCGCGGGTATGGCTTATGAATTGCGTGCCCCTACTTATGAGGAACACATGCGGTTGGTAGCGCAAGATGTGGGGCTCCATGCAGATTCTGTTTCTGGTATGGCAACAGCTGCCTCTATGGATAATGTAGCGATTCAATCTGAAAGTTATGAAAATCTGCAGGTAACAGCTTTGGTAACAGGCGGTATCGAAGTGAACGGGGGAAGGGTAGGCGATCCTGCTGCTTATTTTCAGCCTATTGAGAAGTCTACATTACAAAAACCAGGTACGATTAATATAATACTGATGATTGACTCCGATATGCCGCCAGGGACATTGTCCAGGGCCTTGGTTACTTGTACGGAGGCTAAGACAGCAGCATTACAGGAATTGATGGCTGGGAGTAATTATTCCAATGGTTTGGCAACCGGTTCAGGGACGGATCAAACAATGATTATTGCGAATCCCCATTCTCCGTTATATTTAGAAAGTGCAGGGAAACATTCGAAATTAGGTGAACTAATTGGCTGTGTGGTGAAGAAAGCTGTTAAAGATGCTTTAAAACAGCAATCTGGTCTTTGTCCTCAAAAACAGCATAGTGTACTGCGACGCATAAAACGCTTTGGTGTAGTAGAAGAGACGATATGGCAGAGTTATCGGAAAGATCATGCAGGGGCAATCATAAAAGCTGAATTTTTAGAGCAATTATATGTTATAGACCAAGATGAGCAATTAGTAACGTACACATCCTTGTATGTTCATTTACTGGATCAATTAATATGGAAACTGTTAACTAGTAAGGAAGTGATAGAAGCTGGAAATGCAATACTATGCTTAGCTGCAGCTAAATTTGGCGCAGAATGTCCTGTAATTCAGCAACCAGATTTAGAAAGCTGCCTAAGTGCATGGCAAAAATTATTACATAACATCATGGAAATCAGAACGGACATGCTTGACTGGAGCTAGTCACAGTTAAAGCAAAAAAGAGATATATCGTTTGTTAATATCATGATATAGTAAGAAAAGAGGAGGGCGTTATATGGAAAATAGACATGGATTAATACTTGTTAACACAGAAAATGGCAAAGGAAAAACAACAGCAGCTTTAGGTCTTGGATTAAGAGCTTGGGGACAGGGATTCAAAGTGTTGATTATACAGTTTATTAAAGGCAGCTGGAAGTATGGAGAATTAAAAGCGGCAGAGGCTTTGGGATCTAAATTTGTAATGCGTCAGATGGGGGAAGGTTTTGTTCGCAATGCAAGCGAAGACGCTATGGCAGAGCATCGCCATGCAGCCGAGGAGGCATTGGCGATGGCGCGAAAAGAATTTGAATCAAACCAGTGGGATATGATTATTTTAGATGAAATTAACTATGCGATTAAGTTTGGTGTTCTATCTCTGGAAGCAGTATTAAATTTATTAGAGGATAAGCCCTCTGCCTTACATCTTGTGCTGACAGGCAGGGATGTCCGTCCTGAGATTGTTGAAAAGGCGGATTTAGTAACAGAAATGAAGGAGATTAAACATCCTTATAAAAAGGGGATAAAGGCACAAAAAGGGATAGAATTTTAAAAGAAATCATTACACTGAATTGCTTGACAATTCATTAAAGATATTATAAAGTGAATCTTATAACATGTAAAAAAATTCATATGGATGGTATAGGTGCCCTTTGAGGCTTAATAGGGAAGTCCGGTTTCATTCCGGCACGGTCCCGCCACTGTAATGAGGAGTGAACCCATGATTATGCCACTGAGACAAAGTTCTTGGGAAGGTATGGGGGAGCAATGATTCTAAGTCAGGAGAACTGCCTATATAGCAATCACCGCTAGAACCTGCGAGAGATGGGGAGGGGATTTGTACGATAGTTTTTTTATTGTGCTTATTTTTCCCCGACGTATATATACGTCGGGATTACTATTTGCTTTATGCTATTGTAAAATCTCTTGACCTTTTTAGGTTAAGAGATTTTTTTATGGCTATTGTTGGAGAACTGCAAAAAAAGGGAGGTATTGTGTATGGTTACAAGTCTTTCAACCTATATGTGCAAAGAGGGCAATAGTTGTGGATTGACAGGTGCATCAACCTTTTTTTCAGGTATTCCAGATGCTGTAATGGTGCTTAACAGTTCCTTGTGGTGTTACTTTTCAGCTCATGAGTATATTGAAAAACAATGCCCAACCGCAAGAATGCGCTTCTTTTGCTCCCAGAGGAACAAAGATGCTGTATTTGCTGGTACAGAACAGTATTTGCTGCATATTTTACAATCCATACAACAGACGGCTCAGCCATCGGTAGTGCTGCTGGCTAACAGCTGTACTGACAGTACCCGTAATGAGGATCTTTTGCAAATTGCCAAGCAGGCAAACCTGAATTGCCCTGTAATTTGTCTGGATCGTCATGATTTGGAAGAAGGATTTTGGGCAGGGTATCAGGCAGCTGCCAAAGCTTATTTTCGTGAGGTGCCCCTGCAGCTTCGTACTGCTATAAAGTCGGGGACGGTTAATCTTTTAGGATGCAGTGTTGGTTATTATAATGCAGTCCATGACCTGCAAGAGCTGCGACGCATGCTAACCTTAGCTGGTTATGAGGTAATTGCTTGTCCGGGGGCAGGAAGTACGATGCAGGAAATTATTAATATGACGCAGGCACAGCTGAATATTGTAGTTCATCATGAACTAGGACATGAGCTGGCAGAGCTTCTAGAAGAGCAGTATGATATGCCCTATGTATCCTTATTGCCCCCTTATGGGATACAAGGTTCCTTAAGCTGGCTAAAAGCGATTGATTACTACATGTCAGGGGAGAGTAATGGATTAAAAGCTCTTCAGCAGGAAGCAAATTACCTAGAACAAAAGCATGGAATTATGAATAAAGAACAGCAAAAGATTTGGGGAAATATCTGGTTCGACAGTGTTTTGATTGCTGCCCCTGCTTCTGTAGCCTTTGCTATATCTCAGGCAGTACGAGGAGAGTGGATAAATGCAAAGAAAATCATAACTGTATTGCAAAATGGTGTTGCCTTTAAGCAGAGTTATCCTGAATATGTTGGAATTGTGTTAGATGGATATAAGGATCAGCAGAAAATTGAACAACACTTGACAGGTTTACGAGGCGGATTGCTGATGGCGAGCAGCAAAGAGAAAGCGATCCTGCATCAAAAAGCAGTGAAAGACGTGGCTTATCAGCATATTTCTTCACCTGTTTACGATGAAATGATCCTTAAACATCGACCATTTATGGGGTTGCAAGGAAGTAGTCGTATGATAGAAGGTTTGTGGAATCAGTACATACAAAGACAAGAGAAACCTGATTTTATCAAAAAAGCAATGGTCACCTAAAGCCAAGTATTATTTATATAAGAAGATAGGAGGAAAAATGTGGGGAAGAATATAAAGTTAAAACAAGCCAAGTTATGTGCCTGCGTGCTGGGAAGTGCTCTACTATTATATATCCCGAATGTACACGCTGCAGAGGCGGAAGAGCAAGAAGAATATTCCTTTGATCAAGTGGTAGTAACAGCTACTAAAACACCAGTAAAGGTATTTGAAGCTAATGCTAATATGACAGTAATTACACGGGATGAGATTGAAAAAAATCATTATCATGATCTGGTGGAAGTGTTGCGGGATGTACCAGGTGTTGCTGTGTATAATTACGGCGGCGGTGTAGGGTATGAGGAAACTAATGGATTAAGAATTAATGGAGCAAAAGAGATTGTCGTATTGGTAGATGGTATAAAAGTCAATGCTGCTACGAGTGGGCCTTTTCCTTTTGGTGCCTATAGCGCTCTTGAAAATATTGAAAGAATAGAAGTACTAAAGGGGTCTGCATCTGCATTGTATGGTTCCGACGCCAAAGGTGGCGTGATTAATATTATTACCCGCAAAGCGGAAAGGAATAGCACCTCTCTAACCCTTACAGGAGGCAGTAATGGTAAGGAAAGCTATTCGCTGCTGAATCAGGGAAAATCAGGGGATCTTAGCTGGGTAATAACGAGCCAGAAAGATATCTTAGGAGATTATAAAGATGGTCATGGTGTAAGAATTCCCCAACATCGAAACGGAGAGACTAATTCATTTAAGCTAACTCAAAATATCAACGATGACTCTGATGTAACATTGATGTATGAAAATTATAAGGCGGATTATCGTTATGCAGATAGTGCTTTTGGAACGGATAATCATAGAGCTGGAAATGCGGATAATTCTTCTTGGAAAATGATTTATAATAACAAGGTTTCGGAAAAAGGTCACAACCAAGTCTCTTTTTTCAATGGTGACTATGATACTACCTATGGAATAGGATCTACATGGGGTTCAACCACAACAAAAGTTAAGACTATTGGAATTCAAGAGCAATTCACGCAAAAAATGGATGATCGTCATATTTTTACTACGGGTTTTGATTTTAACCAGGATAAGGTAGTAAATTTGAATGGAGTTAAACTGATAAACCGGGCTTTATATGCACAAGATGAATGGAACATGAATAACCAATGGAAGTTAACCTCTGGTGTGCGGTACGATAACCATTCTGACTTTGGCAGTCATACAACACCCCACATGAATTTAGGATATAAGCAAAATGATAATACGAATTATTATCTTTCCTATAGTGAGTTCTTTATTGCTCCTACTCCAGTTCAACTATATGATGCTTCTTATGGAAATCGAGACTTAGATCCTGAAGATGGACGTACTATTGAAGCAGGTATAAACCACAAGTTTAATGAAACATTGACAGGTACATTTCACATATTTCAGAGGAAGTCGAATAACGTAATAGGCTTTGTATATACTGATTTGACCACATATGAAGGCCATTATATTAATAGAAATAAGGAGAAGGTACATGGCTGGGATGTACAATTAAATAAAAAATTCTCTAACGTGCTTAGCGGCTTTGTTGGCTTTACCGGCATCAGCACTGAAACCTCTGATCAGCAAGATAATGCAAACGGATATATACCAAAAGGTACCTGGAATGTGGGTTTAAATTATCGTCAGGATCGGTATGATGCTGCCTTACTTGGCCGTGGAATCATAAATCGAGTTGGTCCTACGCCTAGTAATGGATTGCCTGCATTACCTGCCAGCACATATTGGGTCTGGGATGCATCATTTAACTATAAAATTACAAAGCAAGCAAGAGCATTTATAAAAGTTAATAATATATTAGATAAATATTATGCAGAGTTTTCTAATGTTGCTTACGGATATCCTGACCCAATTGCCGGAGACTGGTGGTCAAGCCCTGGCCGCAATTATCAAATTGGTATTCAATATCAGTTCTAGGTTATCATAAGAAGATGCTACTAGTAGCATCTTCTTCATAAATAAACAATAAAGGACTTATACTATGTTACAACTTGTGAATTTATCCAATTATGCATCTGATCTGGAACTCATTCATAATAACCCTGTATGCTTAGAAGCTTTTTTGAATCATCATCATTTAGATGGCTTGGAAATGATGTTTTGTGATTCTTGGAATCCGCGTGTCCATAAGAAACAGTGGATACAAGGAGTGCATTTGCGTTTTTGGCCGAATTGGCTGGACTTCTGGCGAGGAGACAGGGCGGAACTGCTCAGGCAATTTGGCAGTGATGCACAAATTGAAGCTTGTTATGGCGCATTGACCCGTGAAGGCTGGCTAAATGTTTATCGTGAGAATCTTCGTATTGCTAAAATGGCAGGTGCCAAATATGTCGTCTTTCATGTCAGTCAGGCACGAATTCCAGAGTTGTTTCATTGGCAGTTTAGCTTCTCTGATCGACAAATCATTGAAGCTACGGTTGAGGTAATTAATGAGCTGGTTCAGAGTATACCAGGGGATATGGAATTATTATTTGAAAATTTGTGGTGGCCAGGATTAACTTTGAAGGATAAAGAGCTTACAGCGTTGTTACTTGATAGTGTAAAACATCCCAAGGCAGGGATCATGCTGGATATCGGTCATTTGATGAATACAAATCCAGAATTAAAGAATCAGGATGCTGGTGTAGATTATGTACTGAAGATAGTTGATAATCTGGAAGAATATAAACATTATATTCACGGTGTGCATTTGCATTATTCCTTGTCCGGAAATTATATCAAACAGAGTAGGGGTGCGGCTATGCCTCAAAAAGATATTTTGGCAGCTGCTATGAGTCATGTGCTGCGAATTGATGAGCATTTACCCTTTAGTTCTCCCTGCGTGAAGAAGATTATAAATTGTGTACAACCTACATACGTAGTACATGAGTTTATGTATACATCGATTAATGATTGGTCTGAAAAAATCAGGATTCAGCAGCAGGCCTTGCAATATAAGGAGCGTTAATAGATGAAAAAATTATCGTTTATTGCTTTACTCTTAAGTTGCTGCCTTTTGCTAGTTGGCGGCTGCAGTTCTAACCAATTGCCGGATGTACCTAAAACAGGAGGCTATGAAGTACAGGATTTCCAAGGGCATGTAATAAAACTTCCTCATAAGCCCAGCCGAATTGTGTCCTTGTCCTTGGGGACAGATGAGATACTGGTGGACCTGGTTCCAATGGAACGTATTTTAGCCTTGACCTATTTGGCAGATGACCCGGAAATATCCAATATAAGTGAAAAGGCTAAATCGGTATCCAAAAAGGTGAAGGCCAATCCGGAAGCAATTATTGCATTACAGCCAGATGTATTATTTATTGCTGATTGGCAGCCTGTAGAATTGGTTCAAACCATTCGTGACGCAGGAGTTCCTGTCTATGTATATAAAACACCCAGCAACATTGAAGATGTGAAACATGTGATTCGAGAAATTGCCGATGTTGTTGGAGAAGAACAGATGGGGCAGCAAATGGTAATCCAAATGGACAAGCAATTAGGAATGATTCAAAAATCACTGGAGAAAGTGAGTTCTGAAGAGCGAAAAACGGTAATCCTCTTCTCCCTAATGGGAGGAATCGGAGGACAAGGCAGCTTATTTGATGATATCTGCCGATATGCAGGTGTGGTGAATGGAGCAAGTAAAGTAGGCGTTGGTAAGAATGAAATGATGACTAAAGAACAGATTGTAGCTGCCAAGCCTGACGTTTTTATCATGCCAACCTGGAATTATAATGGCAAAACCAATGTAGAGGACTTTAAAACAGAGGTACGAGAGGATCCTGCATTTCAAAGCCTTAGAGCAATCAAAGAGGAGCAGCTATTCACGATTCCCGATCGGCATTTAAGCTCTTCATCACAATATATTGTACAAGGAGTAAAGGACGTTGCTAAGGCAGCCTATCCCCAGTATAGCCAATGAGAGAAACAATGCGAAAGAAGACACAAGGGAATCGAGATAAGGCTTGGAAGATTATGATGGTGCTTAGTATATTATTGCTCTGTATTATTGTGTTTTCTATATCTTGGGGGACCATAAGAGTTCCATGGGAAGATACCCTAGCAATTATTGGACAGCATGTGCCCATGATTAACGGATACTTCCCCTCTGTGAATGCCGAATTTCAGGCTGTAGTGTGGAATATTCGTATGCCCCGGGTACTTGTAGGGGTGCTAGTAGGAGCTGCATTAGGTGTATCGGGAGCTGTTATGCAGGGGGTATTTGGTAACCCTCTGGCTGATCCGGGAATTATTGGCGTTTCCAGTGGAGCATCTTTTGGAGCTGTTACTGCCATTGCTCTTGGTCTTACGTCTTATAGTATATTTGTTATGCCGATGTTTGCATTAGCCGGATCCCTTGCAGCAGTGAGCGCAACCGTTTTTTTATCTATGTCAAGAGGCAAAATTCCCGTGATGACTTTACTGCTGTCAGGAGTAGCTGTCAGTATGCTAATGGGAGCTCTAACATCTGGAATTTTGACGTTGATGAATGAGTATCGAGTACGAGAATATTTATTTTGGGTAGTAGGAGGTCTGGACTATCGACGCTGGGAGCATGTTTACCTGGCAGTTGTTCCAATTCTCATCGGCCTGATTGTTTTATGCTTGCTGGCACGGCATTTGAATGTTCTTGTACTAGGAGAACAAGAGGCTCGATCCGTAGGGGTACCTGTAGTTGCATTGCGCCTGCTTTTATTATTTGTGGCTGCTGCTACTACGGCAATGGCGGTATGTGTGAGCGGTACCATTGGTTTTGTCGGTTTAATTGTACCTCATATTATGCGAATTATAGTGGGACCGGAGCATCGATGGCTGCTGCCAAGCAGTGCCTTAGCAGGTGCTTTGTTCTTAGTGTTCTGTGATACCTTAGGACGAATGATTTTTCCTCCTAATGAAATTCGTGTAGGTATTATGACGGCATTATTGGGAGCCCCTTACTTCTTATATCTGCTGCGTAAAACGCAACAGTCTGGAGGAATCTCATGACACAGGAAATCATAGCCGCCTGTAATACTAGTATTGTATTTGGTGAGAAGAAAATTTTAGAGAATATTACCTGCAGCATAAGTGCTGGAGAATTTGTGGGGATTATTGGTCCTAATGGAGCAGGAAAAAGTACCTTGCTGCTTGCTTTGCGTGGGTTTGTGCCTTTAGCTGCAGGTGAGGTACTGTTAGCTGGTCGCCCCATTACAACTTTGTCTGATAAGGAACTGGCTCGTCAGGTTGCCTATATGCAGCAGGAAGTAAATGTAGGTTTTGGTTTTACTGCCTTAGAGGTGGTTTTAACTGGGCGCTATCCATATTTAAAATGGTGGCAGCATGAGCAGGCTGAAGATAAAGCAATAGCTCATCGATATATGGAGTTTACAGGAGTAGAAGCATTAGCGGAAAAACCGGTCCATTTGATGTCAGGCGGTGAGAAACAGCGTGTTTTATTGGCCAAAGTTCTGGCACAAGAAACGCCGCTTATTTTTTTAGATGAGCCTACAGCTAGCCTGGATTTAGTTTACCAGGAAGAAATATTTCGTTATTGTCAATTGATATCACAGCAAGGTAAAACGGTATTGATAGTAGCACATGATTTGAAATTGGCAGCTAAATTTTGCTCTCGGCTGCTGCTATTGGCAGAAAATACAATGATTGCGGATGGTCCTCCTGAGAAGGTGATAACCAAAGAAAATTTACAAGCTGCTTATGGTTTGCATGCTGCTGTATTTATGAATAAAGTAACTGGTAATCTAGATATCCACACCTACGCTGCTGATGATGATAATCCTAATAAAGATACGAAGGTTCATATTATTTGCGGCGGGGGATCGGGGGAAAAAATTATTCGTGTGCTTTATGAAAGGGGCTATCGGTTGACCCTTGGAGTAATACAGCCAGGTGATGCGGATGCTAATGCAGCAGAAGCATTTCATCTGTCTTGCCTGCTGGGGCAGCCTTTTTCAAGCATTGATGAACTGGCAGCTGAAGAAAATCGCAGAAAAATTAGTGCGGCCGATTGGGTGGTATTATCAGATTTAACCTATGGCGAACAAAATATTGACAATTTACAAGCTGCTTTTACGGCTAAAAATTTAATTGTGATTGAGGATACACCCATTGAAAAGCGGGATTTTCTTGAGGGGAAAGCAATTGAATTATATACAAAATTAGTAAAAATGCCTCAAGTTGCTGTGATGACATTTCCACAGTTTATTACATCCCTGGAGAAAAATATGTTGCCAGCAGTTCATAGATGACATGATCTGCGATTTATCCTTTTCCTCTATTGTGGGACAAGAGGATACGAAGTTGACATTGAGGTTTTGCAGGCATCTCAACTCATTGGTGAGACTGGAGTCAACAGTTTAGTGATTGTCACTGAGCAAGATTTTATTAAGCTGTATGACTTGTTAGTAGAAAATAGTATTCACGTTGTAAATGGTATGAAATGAAGAAAGGATTGATAATAAATGGAATTTGTATCACAATGCATTAATTTATTCCATCAAGGTGGCCCAGTCATGTATGTGATTGCAGGGTGTTCTTTGGCTGTAGTGACAATTGCAGTGGAGAGGTATATTTATTTCCGGCAGATGTCTACAGATACCCAGCTGTTTATTAATAAGCTGCAGCCTTTATTAGAAAGAAAGAAAATTGGTGAGGCCCAGCAATTATGTGAAGATACGCCCGCCGTAATCGGACGTTTAGCAGCAGAAGGGTTAGAAGCGTACCAAAAGGAGAGCAACATAGAGGTGGTTATGGAAGGAGCAGCCGCTTTATCAGCAGCCAGATTAAGAGAATATTTGAATTATTTAAGTTTCATTGTGACCTTATCCCCTTTGCTAGGATTATTAGGAACTGTAATTGGTATGATTAATTCCTTTAGTGTTTTCAATGTGAAAAATGGTCAGCCCATGGCTATCACTGGCGGAATTGGCGAAGCTTTAGTGGCAACCGCTACTGGTTTAATGGTTGCGATTATGGCGTTGGCTGCGCACACCTATTTTACTCATCGCTTAGATCAATTGGTTACGGATATGGAACAAGTCTATACTCTCATCATGACTCGACTGGCAGGCAATAAAAGGGCTCGGAGGGAAAATCATGAAATTGCGTAGCTTACGCATTGAGAAACAGCCGGAATTAATGATTATTCCCATGATTGATATTATCTTTTTTTTATTAATATTTTTTATGATGAGTACCTTATATATGGTTGAGCAGCATACTATTCCTATCAATTTACCGCAGGCTGCAGCTGCACAGAAGGAGCTTTCTAAAAACATTAATATTACGATTCTACAAAATGGTAATATCATGTTTGATCAAGAAGAAATTCCTTTTCCCTTGCTTCAAAAACGAATTAGTATCCAACTGGCGAAACAACCAGAAAATATATTTGTTGTACGAGCAGATAAACAAGCAGAGTATGGTCAGGTAGTGGCAGTATTAGATGAGCTCAAAATGTCAGGAGCACATAGGGTAGCTGTGGCTACTGATCGGAAAGGAAGATAGAGCGTATGACATACCGACCGCGTTGGCGTAAGGCCATCGGCATTTCTATAATTTTTCATATACTATTTTTGGGTGTAATCTGTTGGTTGGCTGATAAGGCTATTACATCCATAGAAGAAGAGCCTTACATTGAATTAGAATTACTTACCGATGCGTCTATAGAGGATTCAGGATTAGATGATCCATTACCCAATTCCCAAAGTGCACCTAGTGCTGCACCTGTCCAGACTATGCAAATCAGGGAGAAGACAGCCGTTTCAACTGTTGCCGCTCAAGTAGTGGCCGTGGACAATGAGATGGAGATGGAAGCAGTTGAAGCAGTGACTTCATCTCAGTTTGCAAGTGGTAATGAGTCTACTGGAATTTCTTCTACTGGCAGTGATGCAGTTGGGAATAATGGGAGCGGCAGCAGCGGCACTAATGCTGGTTCTAATGGTGGCGGAAATGGCGGACGAAAAGGTAAGGTTATTCGTCCTCAGATATTATCTAAAGTAGATCCTGATTATCCTGAAGGAGCGAAGGCAGCTGGCTTAACAGGCACCGTAAAGGTAAAAATTCAAATTTTAGCGAATGGATTACCTGGCGATGTATCCATTAGTGAGACATCAGGACATGATATATTGGATGCTGCAGTGGTAGCAGCCGTTCGAAAATGGAGATTTATACCAGCTAAGGATCCAGAGAGCGGTGCCAGTATTATGTGTTATACCAACATGCCAGTTACTTTTCGTTTTAAGTAGGTAAAAATCGTAGAAAAGCAGGGCACTTATTGCAGTTTTAGAGAGAGTGCATTTTCAATTATTCGATTTGTGATATAGTATAAGTAAGAAGCTAGTTTGGATAATGTAGTAGGAGTTGAATCATGAATTACCAATTTGTAGGAAAAGTAGTGATGATTACTGGCGGGACTTCTGGTATTGGTTTGGAAGCTGCTCGTCAATTGCTGGCCCAAGGGGCTAAGACAGCCTTAATTGGGCGTCAAGAGGAAAAAGGGCAGATGGCTTTATTAGAATTATCATCCTATGCTGATCGTGTATGTTTTATACAAGGTGATGTCAGTTCTGTGAGTCAATGCCAGGAAGTCGTAGAAAAAACGGCGGTCCAGTTTGGTGGTCTGGATATTGTTATCAATGCTGCTGGTACATATATGGAAAAAATCATTGGTGAAGTTACGGAAGATGAGTTTGATCATATCATGAATATCAATATAAAAGGTACCTATTTTATTTGTAAATCTGCTTTGCCTTATTTGCGTCAGAGGGGTGGTGGAGCTATTATTAATGTGTCTTCTGATGCAGGGATCAATGGTAATTGTTTATGTACTGCCTATTGCGCCTCAAAGGGAGCGGTAACGACTTTTACAAAGGCATTGTCCTTAGAAAGCATTCACTATAGTGTTCGTGCTAATTGCGTATGCCCTGGTGATGTGGATACACCTATGCTTAAGCAACAATTAGCAGAGGCAAACAATCCAGAGGAATATTTACGAGACATGGCATCGATGTATCCAATAGGAAGAATTGCTAAAGTACACGAGGTGGCTCATGTAATTTGCTTTCTGGCATCTGATCAGGCGTCCTTTGTTAATGGCGCAGTTTGGACAGTGGATGGAGGCTTAACTGCGTGTTAAATTAATGACAATGAAAAAATAAAGCAAACCAACCAAAATAACTCTGGTTGGTTTGCTTTATTTTTTTAGGATATAAAGTGCTTTTGTGAGATGAAAGAATTGACAGGAAGTGATTTTTTTGACATACTTAGATAATGATAATCATTATCATTATAAAAATAGTAAATAATCTATATATCAATAAACAGGGGGTAGATGGATGACAATAAAAAAACGTCTCCGGATCATTTGTCTGGGTTTCAGTATTATGCCTTTAATGATTGTGTATTGGCTGGGGAAAAATGCAGGACTAGCAGGAAATAATGCTTTTGAGCATGCGGTGGCTCTTGCTTTAATGTCCTCTATCTTGTTAGGTTTATTTAGTTCTGGTGCAGTAAAATACTGGTTTTTAGGCAAGCAGTTAGAGAAAATTAAAGAGTTTTGCCTTGCTGTAAAAGATGGGTCTTATCATGTATTTTTACCAGTGCCAAATGAGTCTAGTGATATCGATGATGAAAATGAAATGGTAGAGTTAATGCGTACCATGAATTGGATGGCTCATCATATAAAATTAAATGAGGAAAGTTTACAATCTCAAAAAGAAGAATTGGAGCAGGCATATACGAAGCAGCTAATCGTACAAAAAAAACTGGAAAATCGTACAAAGCAATTAACAGAAGTGCTGCATAAAGTGCGAAATTTACTTGACCATGCAGGACAAGGATTTGTATCTTTTGGTCAAGAGTTAAAAGTAGCACCTGAATATAGTGCAGAATGTATTACGATATTTCAGAAGGAAATTGCCGAAGAGAGTATTGCCAAGCTATTATATCCGTTAGATGAAAAACAAGAAGAATTTGTTACAAACGTATTGGAAAAAATATTTACAGTAGAAGATAATTTTTTAAGAGAAACATATTTTACGTTATTACCTAGTGAAATAGCAATCGATTGCACTTATATTAAAATTGATTATAAGTTTATACATAAAGAGAGCCATAAGGAAATTATGCTGATTCTAACGGACGTTACGGAAGTACGAAAGATGGAAGAGCAGATTCAAGAAGAAAAAGATATATTATCAATGGTGGTAAAAGTAGTAACACAATATGAGGATTTTTCCGATGCTGTAGCGGGGTATACTGCTTTTTGTGAGGATGAATTGCCTGGTATCGTACAAGCAGATTGTCTAATTTCAGAAAAGTTGAGTACGATATTTCGTATCATACATACATGGAAAGGCACTTTTGCTCAACTCAATATGCAGAATATTGTAAAAGAATTGCATAATGTAGAAGGGGAACTGGCTGCGCTGCGTGAAGAAGAAGTCATTCCTGCAGCAGCCTTTATTGAATTGATTAGCGCCTATTCTTCCGAACGAATGGTGAGCTGGCTTACGGATGATACCAATATCTTAAAACGTATTTTGGGAGACGGTTTTTTAAGGCAGCATACTATGGTCAACATTGAAAAAGCAAAACTGCATCAACTGAAAGAAAAAATCAGACACTGGCCAGGATCATCTCAAAAGCAGGAAATTGCCTTAGGATTGGAGATGTTAACCTATCGGCCATTCCAAGATCTGCTGCGAGCATACCCAGAATATACGGTAAGCTTAGCAAAGCGATATGAAAAAGGGGTACATCCTTTTGTTATTACAGGTGAGCAGGTTTTTGTTAATCCTGAAACCTATCATGATGCTGCGCAAACTTTTGTCCATCTGTTCCGTAATGCGGTGGCCCATGGGCTGGAAACGATGGAAGAGCGTTTGGATGCTGGAAAAGAAGAAAGCGGCAGAATTTCTTGCAAGGTACAACTTGCAGAAAATGATATTCTTGTGATGATCAAAGATGATGGTTGTGGTATTGACACCGAGCGTTTAAAAAAAGTTGCTGTAGAAAGAAAAATATTAGATCGAAGAGCAGCTTTGTCCTTGTCCGATGACGAAGCGATGCAGCTAATCTTTGCTGATGGATTTTCGAGTGCTTCCTGCGCTGATGACATATCTGGACGGGGTGTGGGGCTTTATGCAGTGCGTAGTGAAGTAGAAAAGCTTGGCGGAAAAATTGAAGTCCATAGTGAAATGGGAGTGGGAACCGAGTTTCGTTTAATAGTACCATTGCTGCATAGTATATAAAATGAGTAGATAAAAGGGGAGGATAAAATGGCAAGAGTGTTAATTGTTGATGATGCTTTAATGATGAGGAAGACAATCAGAAAAATGATTGAGAATGCTGGGTATATTGCCGAAGCTGAAGCTATAAATGGTGAACAGGCAATACAGATGTATAAAGAATATATGCCAGATATTGTTACTATGGACATTACAATGCCTGGAATTGACGGTATTGAAGCCTTAAGACATATCATGGCTTATGACAAAGATGCTAAAGTGATTATGGTTAGCGCATTAGGTCAGCAATATAAAGTGATGGAAGCGTTAGAGTGCGGTGCTAAAAGTTATATCTTAAAGCCGATTACTGCTGAGAATTTGATTGCCGTTATAAATCAAGTTCATGATAAGAGCAAAACCAATGCATTTACTAAGCCCGTATTTGAATGCGGTGAAGGAAGACATCAACAGTCTTGTGACATAATCGTGGGAAAAACGGTGTAGAATATTAGTAAGTATGTTCTTGACAATAAAATGTATTTATTATACTCTAAGTAAGAGTGGACAGCAAAATTTAATATGGATGGTATAGGTGCCCTTTAGGGCTTAATAGGGAAGTCCGGTTAAATTCCGGCGCGGTCCCGCCACTGTAATGAGGAGTAAACCCATAATTATGCCACTGAGATATAAATCTTGGGAAGGCTTGGGAGAGCGATGATTCAAAGTCAGGAGAACTGCCTATACAGCAATCACCGTTAAAACCTGCGAGAGATGGGGAGGAGATTCGTACAGTTATACTGTTGTACATTACACACGATAATGACGTGTTTATATGATGGCAGGCGACTATAATTGTATTTATTAGAATCTTCCGTTATGAGTGACGGAAGATTTTTTGCGCTAGTAACGATGTTTATCCAGTAGAATTATATTTGGAGTAACTCTTTCTTCGATAATTTTCTGATTTTTAAGAGTACTGGTCAAGAATACTGGATAATGGTAAAATTAAGAGTGCAAATTTTCGTTTTACTCAGTTATCGTTATTGTACTTGTATATGTTGTACCACAAATTATAGTTAAGGAGGCCATTATGGCAGGAATTTTTTACGGTGTTGGTGTAGGGCCGGGAGATCCAGAGCTGCTCACATTAAAAGCAGTGGAGGTGATAAGAAACGCGGATGTGGTAATTGCTCCTAAAACAGAAAAAAAGGAAGGTAGTACAGCGCTATCAATTGCTCATCCTTACTTGAAAACAGATGTTGAGATATTAAGGTTGGTTTTCCCGATGGTAAATGATGCAGATACGCTAGCTAATGCATGGGAAAACAATAAAAATAGTATTCTGGCAGAATTACAGGCTGGGAAAAAAGTCGTGTTTTTAACATTAGGCGATCCTATGTTCTATAGCACTTATATGTATGTATATCGTTTATTAAAAAACTCTGGTTATGCGATTGAAACTATACCAGGAGTTCCAGCTTTTTGTGCGATTGGCAGTCAATTAGGTCAGCCTCTAGCAGAGGGAAATGATATACTTAGCATTATTCCTGCGACGATGTCAGAAGAAGAATTAGATGCTATATTGGGAGTCGTCGACAATGTTGTATTAATGAAAGTTTACAAAAATTTTGGACAGGTTGTAGCGAAATTAAAAGAGCATGGCTTTGGTGAAAACTCTGTTATGATTAGTCGCTGTGGTTTGCCTGATGAGCAAATTAGCTATAATTTAGATGAAGTAGACCCAACGAATGTAAATTATTTGTCTACAATCTTGGCTAAAAAACGTAAGCTTGGTTAACTGTAATCTGATTGATGCAGATTGAAAAAACTGAGTGGGGAGTTGTACAAAGTGAATTTGAATTTTTTATATAAAGTGGCAATGAGTTTTGCATTAAGTGTTTCCTTATTGCTGGGTGCTAGTGTATTTGGCTTATCGAATGCAAGTGCGCTAGCAGCCCCAAAAAGTCAAAAAGCCATTGTTGTTGTTAGTTTTGGTACTACTTTTGCAGAAGCTCGTAAATTAAATATTGAGGGTGTAGAAAACCGTATTGCTCAGGCTTTTCCTGAATATGATGTATATAGGGCTTTTACTTCCAAAATTGTTATGAAACGCTTGGCGGAAAATAGCAATATTCATGTGAATGATTTGGAAACAGTATTAAACAACTTAAAAAAAGATGGATATAAAGAAGTTATTGTACAAACAACTCATCTAACACCAGGCGAAGAATATGATAAAAAAGTTGTGGCAACTGTAGAAAAGTTTAATGGTTCTTTTGAAACTCTTTCTATAGGCCGCCCAGTATTATTCTTTCATGGTGAAAACGGTAAACCTAATGACTTTGCCATTGCTGTAAATGCCCTTAAAAAACAACTTCCTGCATTGCAATTGCAAGGTAAAACGGTTGTGTTTATGGGACATGGTTCACCACATCAGCATAACCCAGCGTACCAAGCCTTACAGGATCAATTTGATGCAGCTGGATTGCATGTGATTGTTGGCGTTGTAGAAGAAACGGATCATCCTAATCTTCAAGATGTTGAAAAATTACTGAAAGAAAAAAACATTAAAAAAATTACCTTGATGCCGCTCATGTTAGTTGCTGGTGATCATGCGAATAACGATATGGCTGGGGATGAAAAAGATTCTTGGAAGAATACATTCCTTGCAGATGGATATCAAGTGGACACGTATATTCATGGTTTAGGTGAAAATACTGGAATCCAAGATATTTATGTACAGCATGTACGTGATGCCATTAATGGTTTGAAATAAAAATTAAGCGAGTAGTAAGAGGGATGCCGGATTGTATATCCGGCCTTTCCCATTTGTTGTATATATGGAAGGAGAGCAAGTTGTGAAAGGGAAATTAACATATTTACTCTGCATGCTAAGTATAATGAGTGTAATCTTGGCGGGATGTGCTTCTTCAGTCCAGGAAAAATCCGCAGCAAAATCTCCAGATCATTATCTGCAAATAACGGATGATGCAGGGCGTAATGTAGTGTTGGGACAAAAACCGCAACGCATTGTTGTGTTATCTACCTCGTTCTTAGATGTATTATATGGAGTAGGTGGCAAAGCTGTTGGAAGGCCTAGCTCTAAAACACCTCAGACTTTTCCTGCTCAGCAGGATATTCCAGAAGTAGGATTTATTTACAATGTTAATGTGGAGCAGGTATTAACCCTTCAGCCAGACTTAATAATTGGTTTTCAAGGAATTCATGATAAATTAATTCCGACATTTGAAAGCAGTAAGGTTCCTATGCTCATATTAAAGATGAAGACCTATGATGATATTTTAGAGAAAGTAAAGTTATTTGGCGATATTGCAGGCACGCAAGGACAGGCTGAGAAACTGCTTGCTGACATGCAAGCTAACATCAACGAGGTAACAGCTAAGTTACCGAATCAAAGTAAAAAAGTAATTATATTGCATGCCACCGCCAAAAATGTTACTGTCGAGCTTGAGAATAGTATTGCAGGAAATGTGGCTTCTATCTTAAAACTCAAAAATATTGCTGCAGGCAGTACGCCAATCGATGGTGACAATGAAGCAACTCCTTATAGCTTAGAGAAGCTGGTAGAAGGAGATGCAGACGCTATTTTGGTTGTTACCATGGGTAACATGGCTGAAATTGAAAAACGAATGAAAGCTGACCTTGAAAGCAATCCGGCTTGGGGTGGTTTACGTGCAGTAAAAACAGGACAAGTTTATTTTCTGCCAGCAGAATTATTCCAACTCAATCCCGGTATTCGTTTTCATGAATCAGTAGCATATATGGCAAAAGTAATGTATCCTGAGGTTTATGGAAATGTTAAATAAGAAGATTTTTTCCCGTAGGGGCGTGCGCGATCGAAGCGAATGGAGAGCATTTATTTTGATAATATTCCTATTGCTTGCTTTAGGGGGAATTGCTCTTAGTTTGAGCGTAGGAGCATTATCTATTAGTCTAAATGAAATTATAACGGCTATTTTTTCTGATACTTCGGGAGCAAATCGACAAGTGATATGGAATATACGGCTGCCAAGAACCTTAGTAGGCGCACTGGTAGGGATTAATTTGTCCTTAGCTGGAGCCATTTTACAGGGGGTTATGAAAAATCCCCTGGCTGACCCTCATATTATTGGGGTTTCGTCAGGAGCTGGTTTAGCTGGCGTAAGCATTATGGTGCTGTTCCCTCATAAAGAATATTTGGTAACTCCTGTTGCCTTTTTTGGTGCTATGTTAGCAGCTATTTTCATCTATATTTTGGCTTGGAAGGGCGGCATTCGGCCAGTACGTATTATTTTAGCAGGGGTAGCCGTATCAGCTTTTTTGAATTCAGCTATTTCTGCATTATTAGTATTTTACAGTGATCGGGTCCATGGAGCATTGATGTGGATGGTGGGAGGATTGTCAGCCCGCAGTTGGCCGCATCTTGATATTATTTTGCCTTATACGATAATAGGTGGAATTTTAGCTATATTGGGTGCTAGGCGGCTTAATATCCTAAACCTTGGAGATGAAATTGCCCGAGGGTTGGGGTTAAATGTTGAAGTTTCTCGTATTGCTCTGACAGCTGTAGCAGCATTAATGGCGGCAAGTGCGGTCAGTGTTGTTGGCCTGCTGGGTTTTGTAGGCTTGATTGTACCTCATGCAGCCCGCTTATTGGTTGGGTCGGATTATCGCTACCTTCTTCCTGCCTCTGCCTTATTGGGAGTCGCAGTTGTAACGCTAAGTGATACTTTGGCTAGAGTGGCATTTGCTCCAATTGAAATTCCGGTAGGGATTATTATGGCCTTTGTCGGTGCGCCATTCTTTCTCTACTTGCTAAGGAGGGATGCATAATGTCCAATATGAAGGCAGAAGCCTTATCCGTGAATTTTGATGATAAAATGGTCTTGAAAGACCTTTCCCTAGCAATTGAGGAAGGAAAAATTATTTCAATTTTAGGTCCTAATGGGTCAGGTAAAAGTACCTTATTGAATGTCTTATCACGGAATATAAAACCGAATAAAGGGATTGTCTATTTAGATGGTCAGAATTTATCTCAGCTTAGCGGTAAAATGTTAGCACAGCAAATGGCTGTCTTGCCTCAATCTCCTCAGGCTCCCAGTGATTTAACAGTAAGGGATTTAGTCGAATTTGGGCGATTTCCTCATCAAAGCTGGTGGAGAGGAAAATCAGAGCAAGATGAGGCTTGTGTTAGTTGGGCTTTGATGCAGACTGGACTTATACAAATGGCTGATCGAGTGGTGAGTACTCTTTCTGGTGGTGAACGTCAGAGGGTTTGGATTGCCATGGCTTTAGCACAAAAGCCAGAAATCTTATTATTAGATGAACCTACTACTTATCTTGATATTTGCCACCAGCTAGAAATCATGGAATTGCTAGCTGCTTTTAATCATGAACATAAACTTACTGTTGTGATGGTACTGCATGACATTAATCATGCTGCTAAATATTCAGACTACGTTGCCGTCTTGCAGCAAGGGCAAATTTTTGCAGCAGGTGAGCCTGCGGAAGTCATTACGGAACATACTCTGCGAGAAGTATTTAGGGTTGAAAGCGAAATTTCCTTTGATGTATCGGGCAAACCAATGGTAATGATCCGAGGACTAACGCCTAAAAATTAATCATTTAATTAGGAGAAGTAGGGGATAGTAAATGATTCACATTGAGAATTTTAGTAAGAAATTTGATGAACGCACCGCTGTAGATAATTTATCTTTAAAAATTGCCAAAGGAGAAATTTTTGGTCTATTAGGTCCAAATGGCGCAGGGAAAACAACTACCATTCGCGTACTAACCATGCTGACACGACCGACAACAGGCAAGATTATTATTGATGGCTGTGAGGCTTCCCATCAGGAACAGCACATTAAATCTGTCATTGGTGTAGTCCCTCAGCATTTCAATTTAGACAATGATTTAACACCCTGGGAAAATCTTGAGCTTCATGGCAGACTTCATCATATGATGCCCCAACTGCGTAATCAACGGATTGAAGAATTATTAAAATTCGTAGAACTGGAAGACCGAGCCCATGAGATGGTGCAGAAATTCTCTGGCGGTATGAAACGGCGCTTAATGATTGCAAGAGCGTTATTGCATCAGCCTAAAGTACTTTTTTTAGATGAGCCTACAGTAGGACTGGATCCGCAAGTACGCCGCCGTCTTTGGGATCTGATACGCCACTTGAAGAATGAGGGACTTACTGTATTGCTGACTACACATTATATTGAAGAGGCTGAAAACTTATGCCAGAGGGTTGCGATTATGGAGAAAGGGAAATTAATTGCTCTGGATACTCCTGGGGCATTATGCCAGCGGCTTGGCTCCTATGCAGTGGAGTGGGCAGATGAAGAAGGCACAAAAACAAAATTCTTCGCTGATCGCAATGAGGCATCCACTTTTGCAGCTACATTAATCACAACGACAACTTTGCGTCAGACAAACCTAGAGGATGCGTTTGTAGAATTGACTGGGCGGAAGGTGATAGGATAATGTTGTATGATATTTGGACAGTATTTTGGCGTGATTGGTTAGTGCTAAAAAGACGCATTGGCCGTTTTATTTTGTCTCGAATGGTCTCGCCTATATTATATCTGGTGGCTTTTGGCTGGGGATTAGGACGCAGCATTCAGGTTAATCAAGGTAATTATTTAGATTTTATTGTTCCGGGAATTATTGCATTGAATTCCATGAATATCAGTTTTAATTCTGTCGGCAGCCCTCTTAATATGAGCAGAGTATATCACAAGACTTTAGAAGAATACTTAATTGCTCCTATCTCCTCTATCTCCTTTGTGTTTGGGAAAGTCTTATCAGGTGCGCTGCGCGGCTTATTATCATCTCTGATTATTATTCTATTAGCCTTTGCTTTTGGTGCCCATGCTTTAATTACAGTCTGGTTTGCAGTTGCATTAGTACTGAACTGTCTAGTTTTTGCGTCAATGGGGTTGGTAGCGGCTATGATTATGGATACTCATGAAGATATGGCTAATTTTAATACGTATGTATTATTGCCTATGTCATTTTTATGTGCTACATTTTTTATTCCAGATCATTTGCCGGCAATCTTGCGCTGGCTAATTGAGATTTTGCCTCTGACTCATGCTAGCCATGCTTTACGGGCAATCGTCTCCGGCGGAGGAATTCCTGTGCTATCCCTGATCATAATGGCAGCGTATGTTACTGCTTTTTGTGGAATCGGGGTATGGTTGATGGAGAAAGTACGGGAGTAGATTTTTTTACTATATTGACTTTATGTGCTATACTATGGATAGAAAGAGTCCTTAAATTTTAATAGATAAATAGAGTTTTCTAGGGTTCCGTGGTTTAACCAGTCTGGACCGAGAGAAAACCCACAGTTTTACTGTGCACACGGAAGGATAAAAACCTGGGAGAACATACTAGATGTTTTCCCAGGTTTTTTTGTTGAGTTTTTAAACATTGAGAGTAGCTATGAAAAAGATCAATAGTTAAGTGAGGGGAGAAGAATGATATTGAATACGATTATGGAATACAAATGGATTGTTTTATTTATCTTAGAGGTTGCTGCTTGGTCTGTAACCATATTTATGTTTTATGCAAGGTATAGAATGCAATCGGATCGATGGTTTAAATTTAGTACTGTAGTATTTGCCCTTACAGGTGTGATTCCTCAAGTTATTTTAGGAGTCATAAACTTTATTGTGGTGAAAGAAGTCGATGTTTTTACTTTGGTGATTATAATATTGCTGGTGTATGGCTTTACCCTAGGGAAAAAACAAATTAAGCAGTTAGATGCTTGGGCGCAGAAAAAGTTTGCAATGAAATCAGATGTTTCCTAAATATGTAGGAATAGAAAGAGAACGCAAAGAGTATTGCTGCTCTTTTTGCGTTCTTTCTATTTATAGTGAGGAAGACAATTTCATAGCGGCACGTACCATTGTCTCTGTTCCATACGCCAATGCCTTCTCATCAATATCAAATTTAGGATGGTGCTGAGGATAAATAATGCCCTTGTCCTTGTTACCTGTGCCAATAAAGATAAAGGCTCCAGGGATTTTCTCGAGATAAACGGAGAAATCTTCACCGCCCATTACGGGATCAATTGTTAAGGTATTTTCGGCACCCAGAGTCTCGACACTGGCATTAGCAAATGCCTCTGCAATTTTGGGATTATTGATGACAGGGGGGAAGCCCAGTTGCTTTTCAATTTGGAAGGTGGCACCTGCTGATAGACAGATACCACTGACAATTTGCTCGATCCTTTCAAAAACAATTTTCTTTATTTCCAATGAAAAAGAGCGTACGGTGCCAATAAGAACGGCTGTATCAGGAATTATGTTGAAAGTATCACCTGATTTAAAGGAACCAATAGAGAGAACCGCCTGTTCTAGCGGATCAATATTACGGCTGACAATCGTATGTAATGCTGTTACTATCTGAGAGGCTACAAGAATAGCGTCAATTGTTTGATGCGGCATAGATCCATGACCGCCTCGCCCCTTAATCGTAATGGTAAATGAGTCAGGAGAAGCCATCATGCGGTTATAGCTAATGCCGCTGGTTCCAGCAGAAAGACTTTGCCAAAGATGAGTTCCAATAATGGCATCAACGTCTGTAAGAGCACCTTCTTGCACCATGAGGACTGCCCCTCCGGGAAAACATTCTTCACTAGGCTGAAATAAAAAAATGATTGTGCCGGCTAGATGATCTTTTAACTCTACTAACGTTTTGGCTGCTCCAATCAGCATGGCTGTATGACCATCATGACCGCAAGCATGACATACACCTGGATTTTGAGATTGATAGGACTTGCCGCACTCATCTTGTAATTCTAGAGCATCAATGTCAGCGCGAATTGCAATGGTCTTGCCAGGTAAAGCTCCGTGCAGCTGGGCAATTACTCCTGTGCCTGCAATTTTACGAGGAGTAAGTCCTAAAGCTGATAATTCCTCCATGATTCTTTGTTGCGTATTGAATTCCTGGGCACTAAGCTCAGGATATGTGTGAAAATGCCGTCGCAGAGAAACAATAGAATCATAATGTTTTTCAACAATATCTTTAATGATTCGCAAATTGAAAGCCCCCTATTCGTAAGATACAAGTATCTGCAATGAAGAGATATAACATTACAATATCTATCATTATATACTTGTAAAACATAAAATAAAAGCTGAAAAGCAGATTTTACCTTAAGATGCATGAGAAAATAAATCTTGCTTAACAATGATAGACAAGGATGTTATTATATGGTATTATTTATTAGATAAGAATATTATTAATAAGGAGAGTCGTAGATGATAAAAAAATGGAAAAAGTCTATAACTGCTAGTATGTGTCTTTTGGTTTTATTTTTAGTAGTGGGATGTGGTAGTAATACTGCAAAAACGACAGAGCCAGAAGTTAAGAAAATAAAAGTGGTCACTACTATGTATCCCGTATATGAATTTGTAAAACAGGTTGGCGGCGATAAGGTAGATGTGGTTATGCTGATACCTCCAGGAGCAGAACCTCATGACTGGGAACCGACAGCAAAAGATATTATTCAAATTAAAAGTGCGAAGATTTTTGCTTATCATGGAGCTGATTTTGAGCCGGTTGAAAAATTATTACATAAAGATGTATTAGGTGATGCTCTTGCTGTAGAGATAAGTAAAGATGTTAAAAAACTGGAAGCAAAACATGAAGAAGAGGATGAAGAGGAAGAGCATGGTCATACGCATGGGCATGCTCATGAAGAGCATCAGTTTGATCCTCATGCTTGGCTGGATCCAATAGCAGTTCAGCAAGAAATTAAAACCATCCAGCAGGCATTGACTGCCGTTGATGAAAGAAATGCTGATTACTACAAACAAAATGCAGAAACATACAATAAAAAGTTAACTGAGCTTGATGAGCAATATAAAAAAGTCTTAACTGGAATTACTCGAAAAGAAATTGTTACGAGCCATAGAGCTTTTGGTTATCTGGCAAATCGTTATGGGTTTGAACAGTTAGGTATTATGGGACTTTCTCCCGATGCAGAACCTACACCGGATCGAATGGCAAAGATCACTGAATTCTGCCGTGAACATAAAGTTAAATATATATTTTTTGAAACCTTAACGAGTCCTAAATTAGCGCAGACTCTTGCGAAGGAAACAGGAGCGGAATTGCTTGTATTAAATCCGATTGAAAGCCTAACAGAGCAGGAAATGAAAGAGGGAAAAAATTATTTAACCATCATGGGTGAGAATTTAGTAAATTTGCAAAAAGCCCTCAAGTAAATGAAAGAGATGAAGAATTGCATGATAAGCAAATCTTCATCTCTTATTTTTTATGTAGCAGATATAAAGTTGCCAATAGTATTGGCTGATGGATCAAATAGACAGCTAAAGAATGTCGTCCTAGCCAAGTGATTACTTTGGGAAGGGAGGCAGAAATATAAGGCTGTTTGGATTTATAAAACAACTTGCCGATTAGAATTCCGATGACAAAAATTCCATACCAAGGAAATAGAGGATAATAATCCAGGGATGTAAAAGTACGAGTCTGCAAGCCCAGAGGGAAGAGGTATGGAGAAACTGTGAAGCTTGCCGTAACAACCAGCCCCATAATAAATGACGTAACCGCTAACAGTAATAACCATCTAATTTGCAAAGGACGAATTAGAGGCGACGAAAGTAAACTGATTCCAAGAAAATGCAAGATACCAAAACGAATATAAAAATCTGGATTGTAAAAATAGGTAATAGACGTTAGTAGGAGCGCCCAAATAAAAATGTGGATACCATGGCGTACACTGTTGCGGCTGAGGGTACTGCTCAAACCGCAAAGGAAGATAAATAAGATTGCCGATAGCTTTCCTTCCCAATACCAAAATCCTACCAGATACTCTAGTTTATAAGCATACAAATCTTTTAGATCTACGATAAGATGAAAGAGTATCATTAATACTATTGCCAAACCGCGGGCAAAATCCAATTCTTCAAGACGGTATTTAATAATAGGATCAGGTAACATAAGAATCTCCTTATAATAAACTGAGATTAGCAGCGACAACAATGTAAATGTAGTCAGGTTCATTTGCTAAAAGTCTAATATTACAAGTGTAATCAATTGATGATAAAAAGGCAATAAAAAGAAAATATATATTGGGTGTCAGACACAGAGGATACAGAGATCAATTACGAGCCTAGTGCTTCACTAGGCTCGTAATAATCATATTTTTATTTTTTGTGCAGAGCAATTTGTGTATAATTATTTACCCTTTTACTAAAATCAGCATCATTTTAAAATTTTCTGTGGCGTCTAAACCATGAGGAATATTTGAAGGCATAACAAGAGTTTGTCCTTTGGTCGCAATGAATTTGCTTTCTCCTACAGTGATAGAGGCCTCCCCATCTAAGATATATACCATAGCATCTCCGGGTGCAGAATGGGTACTTACTGCCTCACCTTTTGCAAATGCAAATAATGTTAACGTTAAAGTATCATTTTGTACAAGAGTAAGACTGACAACACGACCATCTTGATATTCTACTAAATTCGCCATTTCTAGGGCTTTGCTAAACTCAATATTTTTGATAAATTTCTTTTCCATATTCCTAATCCTCCACTTCATTTCTGATATCTTAACTTCATTGTACAGGTTAATGTATCCAATTTCTGTGATGCCTATCACAATTATTATTTTTTGCGTATCACATTTCTACTTTGATTCATATATTATCTTGTGGTTGGCATATAGCGAAGGTGCTTTATTTTCTCAAAGGAGATGGATAACGTATGTGTGGAATTGTAGGATGGATAGATTGGGAAAGAAACCTTGAAAATGAGGGCCATATAATGGCCAACATGATGGAAACGTTAGCAGCTCGTGGGCCTGATGCTTCAGGTATGTATTTAACAAAGCACGCGGCATTAGGGCATCGGCGTCTTAGTGTAGTCGATCTAGAAAATGGAGCACAGCCTATGATTCGGGATAGAGGGCAGCGACGCTATGTAATAACGTATAATGGAGAACTGTATAATACTCCTGAATTAAGGCAAGCGTTAGAAGCTCTAGGATATGTCTTTCGTACCAATTGTGATACGGAAGTGTTGTTAACTGCATATATAGAATGGGGTCCTTCTTGTGTAGAAAAATTCAATGGTATCTTTGCTTTTGGTATTTGGGATGAAACAGATCGCACTTTATTTCTTGCTCGTGATCGTATTGGTGTCAAACCTTTATTTTATACGAGACAAGGTAGCAAATTTATTTTTGGTTCAGAATTAAAAGCATTGTTAGCTCATCCAGAAATTAAACCAGAAATAGATAGCGAAGGCTTGGCAGAAGTACTTATTATTGGGCCTGCACGAACGCCAGGTCATGGTGTATTTCGTAATATAGCAGAGCTTAGACCAGGACACAGTATGTTGTATAGCGAAAAGGGCATGTATCTTTGTCAATATTGGGCATTGGAAAGTATGCCTCATCCAGATGATTTTGATACCACGGTGGAAACTGTACGAGAGTTGATGCAAGATATTGTAAAGCGCCAATTAGTCGCTGATGTTCCTGTTTGTACCTTATTGTCAGGCGGACTGGACTCGAGTGCATTAACTGCTCTGGCATGCAGTACATATCGCCAGCAAGGTTTAGGTGATCTTCATACCTACTCTGTAGATTATCTTGATAATGCACAGTATTTTCAAGCAAACAGCTTTCAGCCTAATGCTGATGCTCCCTGGGTACAGCGTGTTTCTGAATTTTTTGACACACGTCATCACAATATTATTCTGGATACGCCTGAATTAGCAGGCAGTCTGCCTCAGGCTACAATATCAAGGGACTTACCAGGTATGGCCGATGTCGATACCTCTTTGTATCTATTTTGCCGTGAAATAAAAAAGGGAGCCACGGTTGCTTTATCTGGTGAATGTGCTGATGAGGTATTTGGCGGTTATCCTTGGTTTTATCGGGAAGATATGATTAATGCCTCCTGTTTCCCATGGTCGCCTAATTTAGATGTACGTATGCAGTGGTTATCGTCTGAAATGAAATCAGTAACAAAGGCTCATGATTATTTACAGCAACGTTATCAAGAAGCATTAGCCGAAGTGCCGCGTCTGCCTGGTGAGGATGCAAAGGATGCCCGTATGCGAGAAATCTTCTACTTGAGTCTAACACGATGGATGCCTACTTTACTTGATCGCAAAGACCGCATGAGTATGGCTTCAGGCTTGGAAGTTCGAGTGCCATATTGCGATCATAGACTCGTTGAATATGTATGGAATGTACCATGGCATATGAAAAACTTCCATGATCGAGAAAAAGGTCTTTTACGACAGGCATTAGTGGGAATTTTGCCTGAAGATGTTTTATGGAGACGCAAGAGTCCTTATCCAAAAACCCATAATCCTTCTTATTTGAACGCTGTTCGCTTGTGGGTTCTACAAATTTTAGATGATACATCTTCGCCATTACGAAGAATCGTGGATGTGGATAAAGTACGTGCAATGGCTCAACAGAATGCTGAAATATCAAATATACCCTGGTTTGGTCAGCTTATGTCGAGTGTTCAGTTATTTGCTTATTTGATTCAGGTGGATACTTGGCTCAGAGAGTATAAGGTGCAGCTGGTATAGCTAAATTAGTGTTCTAAGGCTGTCAAAATAGTAAAACAAGAGCCAGGGATTCGTGGTTACGAATTTACCTAGCTCTTGTTAATTTGTAACATTTATATAATAAAGAAATCGTTTGTACAAATATTTGTACATGCGGTTAACAGTCTTGCCGCGGCCAGCAATCTTGTCGCGGCCAGCATCCTCGTCGTGGCCAGCATCCTTGTTGCGGCCAGCATCCTTGCTGCGGCCAGCATCCTTGCTGCGGCCAGCATCCTTGCTGTGGCCAGCATCCTTGCTGTGGCCAGCATCCTTGTTGCGGCCAGCATCCTTGCTGTGGCCAGCAATTTTGTCTAGGCCAGCAACTTTGCCTAGGCCAGCACAGTCTAGGAGCACAAGTATGGCGAGGTGTGCAGCCTATAGCAAAACCTACTCCAATAGTTGAATGATAAGATTTTGCTCGAGATTCTAGGTCTTCGTCCCAATCCTCAATTTCAGGGGTTCCCCACTCCTTATAATCCATAAGTATCGCCTCCTGACTTGCGAGAATCTTAAAGATGAGTTAGTTCAAATGGGAGATTAACTTAACATGAATCATAGTTGCTCTTAAATGCTACTTGTATATAGGTATCTTGCCCCTCTAAAACGCACTTAGTATGAGTAAAAGCCTGTTTTTTCTGATGCAGGGATTAAAGATTATAAAAAGATATCTTACTATATAATATGCTTTATGATACATAAGAGTGATTGATTTAAATTGCATAAAGAGCTTGTTTATTAAGTTTTTTCTGCAAACTTTGTAGATTTTTATTTATGATAACAAAAGTATAATGTGTTTCTTATTATTGCAAAATGGATATGAAATCTTAAAGGATTCATGTAGCATTTTAGCGAAGTATACAGGAAAGAATGTGAGGATGTGTTAATAAATGTGTACTGCATGTGATGAAACATACAAAATATTTACGATTGAACTTGTCACGAAGGATCCTGCTAATACTAATATGGAATTATTTAAAGAAATAGCTCATAGATTGTTTCAAAATAAAGTAATATCTAATATCAATATCAATAATAATAAAGTGTATCATTCTGATAATAAACAAATATTTGGATTTGACATTCATCTGGGCAATCCAACGAATCCTTCAACGGTAAATCTTAAAAGTGTTGAAAAAGCTCTTGATGGTCTTGTCGACCAGTTTGACGACTATTCTGAAATGAAGATTAAACTCAGCTAAACTCTTTTACATAATAAAGCATCCTCCTTAGGGGTGCCTTTTTTTTATATAAAGAAATCACTGTTCAAACTGTTGCATTAAAATAAATGTAAATTATGACTGAGCAGTCATAATTTTGTCACATTTCCAGATTATAATGATACTATCAAATAAAGGAGGGGTTTTTCATGAAAGGTTTTGTTAAAAAAGGAATCATTTTCTCGCTAATTGGGGTTATGCAGCTTGGTATAGGGGCATCAGTAATCGAAGCATCACCCAAACATGAGAATAGAAACCATAAGCAGCATTGGGATAATCGAGATCATAGGATTCAAGAAGAACGGGATCGTCATGAAAGAGAAATGGCACGACGAGATCATGAAGAAGAATGGCAATGGAAAGAACGTCAAAAAAGAGAAAAAGACCACCATGAAGAAGTCATGAGAACGCTTGGAGGAATTGCATTACTCTACATATTAACCAATAATTAAAATGATACAAATTGCGAGGAGGAAAACCCCATGAAAGGTATTGTTAAAAAAGTAGCCATATATACTATGGTTGGTATCATGCAAGTTGGTTTTGGTGCATCAATAATAGAGGCTTCACCATTACAAGGCAACCCTACTCCTATGCAGTTTGGATATGACAGACATGATCAAGGTCATGATAGACATGATCGTGAACGCTGGGAAAGAGAAAAACAAAGGCAAGAACGTCTTGAGAATGAAAGGCACGAAAGAGAAATGAAACGTCGTCCACATGAGACGAGAAAACAATGGCGTGAACGTCAGAAACACGAAAACGAGCGACACGAAAGAGAGCTGCGCAAAATCAGAGAGCATAGGTATAGATAGTATTAGTTTCGGTACTTTTTACAGACATCCTTGTTCTTGCCAGTAGATGATTAATTTTTGTATGGTTATAAAAAAACCATATAAAGGAAGCGGTGATATGGCTGACGAGAATCTATTTTTATGATAAGATTCAAATATACATAACTAGTTTATGTTAGTTTGTAAAGAAGGGGAATAAGGAATGTTTAAGAACAATGTAAGAGTGCTATTGGCTGTAAGTATGTTAGTCCTTATGATAGTAGTGGCAGGCTGTGGCGGCTCGTCAGGAGTTAAACGTGTATCTGGATTGAGTACGACAGAAACAGTAACCACTTTTTTTGACGCAGCTAAGAATAACCGTATGTCAGAAGCTAGTTTATATGTATCAAATGCTTCTAAGAATGATCCTAAAACTGTGTTAAAGTTTATGAAGGGACAATCTGGAATTCAAGAAATTAAGAATGCCAACATTGTATCGATTAAGCAAGTTGCACAAGAAAGTAACTATGCAGCTGTTATTGCAACAATTCAGGAGCAAAATACTTTCAAAATGAGTATTAAACCAGTAGGCCTGGAAAAAATAAATGGTGAATGGTATATTGTAGATTTTGACCAAATCTATAATGGTGCCAAATACAAAGTATTGCAGCAGCTGCTTGCCAATATATAATACTCCTAAAACTCTGGTAAAATAGTGTATGCTATTCTACCAGAGTTTTTTTGTAAAAAAGTAATGAATTACAAAAGCACAATGCAGCCGCTCGCGGCACATAAAGGAGAGCACGGAAAAAAAGTTATTAATTAACCCTTTGTGTCTTTTTGCTTCGATTCGTTTTAAGGACGAGTCAGCATTTTTCTTATGTGCAATTGAAACTTTTACTTTTCACTATACGATATTTTTAGTATAGTAATGAATGAGTTAATAAATAAATAGGAGTTGAATGCCATGCATTTTACTTATTATATGCCAACTAAAATATTCTTTGGATGCGGTGAGTTTGAAAAGGCTCCTGCTTATATCAAACCTCTTGGCAAAAAGGTACTGATTGTTACAGGTAAATATGCGATGAATAAATATGGCTTTACCAAGAGATTAGTAGACGGTCTTGCTGACCAAGGAATTGAATCCATGGTATTTGAAGGAATTAGTGCCAATCCTCTGGCTAGTGAGGTCAACGCTTGTGTTAAGAAATTTTCTGGCTGGCAGCCTGAGGTTGTAGTAGCCCTGGGCGGCGGCAGTGCTATTGATGCTGGGAAAGCTATTCTTCTTGGTTTGTCAACAGGAGAAAAAGTGGAACCTTATTTATTGGGTCAATTGCCGATTACTCATGCTGATATTCCTCTTGTAGCGATTCCTACTACGGCAGGTACAGGATCTGAAACCAATTGGGCGGCGATTTTAACCGACGAGAGTACTGGCACTAAGACTAGCTTTCGTCATAGCGATTTTTTTCCTGCTATTGCTATCGTTGATCCAGAACTGACAATGTCTTTATCACCAGAAATTACAGTAGAAACCGGTTTTGATGTATTTGCTCATGGGGTAGAGACCTATATTTCCAAAAGTGGGTTAAGTCCTTTGGTTGGCAGTAATTCTCTAAAAGCAATACAATTAGTAGGGCAATATTTGCCTCAGGCCTTAGCGGATGGTGAAAATGGTACTGCTCGTACCTATATGATGTATGCCAGTATGCTGATGGGGTTCAATTTAGCGAATTCCAGTACGTGCCTGCCTCATCGTTTACAGTATCCAATCGGTGTAAAAACCAACAGCAGTCATGGCAGCGGATTAATGGCTCTCTTTGAAAGCTGGATCGATTTGACTTATGAGATTTCCAAAGAGAAGTTCAATCATATTGGAGAAGCATTATCAGGCACAAGATGCACTAGTAAGAAGGAATTTATGAATGTTTATCGTCAATTTAGGCAAAGTATAAATATAAATCCTAGTTTGGCGGATTTTTCTTTAACAAAAGCGGATGTAAGTTATTTAGCAAGTAAAGTAACAGGTAACTTGTCCAATGATCCGGCAGGGGAAATTCCGGGGATTGTGGAGAAGATTTATAACGGGGCGTTTTATAAATGAGTCTTTTGGAGCAGACAATGATAAAAAAAGATGTTGACAAAATTTTGCCCTATCTAATGGTATTGCGTCCAAAACAATGGACAAAAAATTTGTTAGTGTTTGCTGCTTTGATTTTTTCCATTAAAACTGTATCTGTAGATATGCTGGTACAATCAGCTGTTGCTTTTATTTTGTTTTGTACAACATCAGGCTGCGTTTATATTATAAACGATTATCTTGATCGGGAAGCCGATAGCAGACATCCGGAGAAATGTCATCGTCCCATTGCTTCAGGCAAATTGCATCCTTTGGGGGCATTACTGTTTGGGAGTGTTTTATTAGGCTGCTCACTTACAGCAGCATTTATAGCAGAGCCTTTGCTGAGTCTGTTACTTTTGGGATATTTTATGGTGAATGTAGCGTATTCGATGAAGTTAAAGCGAATTGTGATTATTGATATTATGGTGATTGCCTTTGGTTTTGTTTTGCGGGCCATTGGGGGAGGATTAGCTATTAATGTTTCTTTTACTCCTTGGTTTTTAATTTGTACTATGCTATTGGCTTTGTTTTTGGCCATCAGCAAACGCAGGCATGAACTATATTTGCTCAGTCATCATAAAGGTGAGCACCGTAAGGTGTTAGAGCAATATTCTCCTGAATTGTTGGATCAATTAAATAGTATTGTTACTACAGCAGCGATTATGAGCTATTCTTTATTTACCTTTACTTCAGGTCATACCATTCATCTAATGTGGACCATTCCTCTCGTCATGTATGGGATTTTTCGCTATCTTTATTTAATTCATATAGAAGGACAAGGCGGAAGACCTGAAAAAGTACTGGTAGAAGATAGTCATATTTTAGGAACAGTTATATTGTTTGCTGCTATGGTTGTGTCTATTTTATATTATTTTGAATAAAAATCTTAATGAAATTTAGTAGTGAGGTAGCATGTAAATGAAAGATTTACTATTAATTATTATCTCGGTAATCATTGGTGCAGTAGGGCAAATTGCTTTTAAATTGGGAGCCATGCAACTGGTTCAAAATCCTGGTGTTACTATACTCGAAAAAATCAAATGGCCGATTGTGCTAGGACTATTTTTGTATGGTATCAGCACAATTTTATGGATTATGGCTTTGAAAAAAGTAGAACTTAGTTATGCTTATCCTATGATAAGTTTAGGCTATGTTCTAGTATTTATTGCCTCCTATTTTATTTTTCATGAACCAATAAACTGGCTAAGGATGGGGGGAATGCTCTTTATTATCGCAGGTATTATCTTAGTCGCTAGATCCTAGGAGGGTGTTACATTGGATTATAGATATGCAGTACTGCCTGTTATTGCTTGGTTTGTAGCTGGCACAGTAAAATTTATCGTAAATTATATTCGATTTCGAAGAGAGGCTGTCACCTTAATTGGCAATGGGGGATTTCCAAGTACTCACACCACTGTCATTAGCAGTACAGTTTTTTTTATTGGATTATCAGAAGGTATCAATCAGCCAGTATTTAGTTTGGGCATAGCAGTGCTTATGATTACCATATTTGATGCAATGGGGATCAGACGGGCTTTAGGAAAACAGGCTGCGATGATCAATCAGCATATAGGACCTCATCAAATTGCAAAGCCATTAAGAGAGCGGCAGGGTCATACTCCCTTTGAAGTCTTGGGAGGGCTTATAGTAGGATTCGTATTGGCGTTTGTTTTTTACCGTATGTAACAGATTCATGTGGGAGGAAATCTATGATAGGAAGCTTTTCTTTTATATTAGGGCTAACCTTATTGTCTTTTATGTTTTTTATTTTAACGCTATCAGCTGTGGGATTTGGAATAGGCATACCCTTGCTGCCCATTCATTTATGGCTATCAGCCGCTGGTAGTCTTATTTTTGTTTTTATTAGTGGAATTTTTTATAGAAAAGAAAATAAATGGAAATGGACTCTTACTATAGGGAGCCTGTCCATAGTGTTAATGTACTTTTTTATGCTGGTAAGTGGTTTGTTTTATGATATCTCCTATGATGGACAAGTGTATCATCAAGAAGCAGTCATACAGCTGGCTAATCATTGGAATCCTTTTCAGCAATATTTGACTAAAGAGCAATCTCAATCGGCTATGCTGCTAAATCACTATGCAAAAGGGCCATGGATTTATGAAGCGGCCTTATATACAATAACAGGGCAAATTGAACAGAGTAAAGCCTTTAATTTGATATTAATCACAGCATCTTTTCTATTAACATTTTCTGCGCTGCAAAATAGCCAGAGATACAGTAGAAATCAAACTATATTTTTTAGCTTGCTATTGGCTTTAAATCCGGTAAGCATCTATCAATCCTTAAGCTTTTACATCGATGGACAGCTGGCATCGTTATTATTATGTTTACTGGCTTTATCATATCAAATGATCAGGCAGTATGATATATTTGTTTTAGCTGGTTTTATCATGAGCATTGGTTTGTTGGTAAATGTAAAATTTACCGGTATTGTATATGCTGTTGCCTGTATAGGGTTAATGGGTGGTTGGCTATGGCTGCTAAAGAAACGAGAAAGTTATCAGAGTCTTGGGAAATCAGCATTTATTGCTTTTGTTGCGGGGATTTGCATACTTGGTTATAATCCGTATGTCACCAATAGTCTTTTCTACAAGCATCCTTTCTATCCATTATATGGAGCAGGATCCAAGTCGATGGATATTATGACCAGTAATTCCCCAAAGGGTTTTTTGCAAATGAGTGGAATAAAGAAACTATATGTTGCTAATTTCTCTATGGCTACAAATCAGTTTGATAGGGAAGAACCCGTGGTAAAACCTCCTTTTTATGTCACTGCACAAGAACTTAGACCTTTTATTTATGGTGCGGATATTCGAATTGGAGGATTTGGTCCTTGGTTTAGCGGTATGCTGGTGCTTAGTGGTCTTATCTTACTATTCTTATTAGGGTCTCTTAAGAAAGATACATTTTATGGGGTAGGTTTGGTCGTGAGCATTATGATATCGGCGCTCATAAATCCGGAATCTTGGTGGGCACGATATGTGCCGCAAATTTGGTACGCCTGTATTTGCCTTGCACTCCTTGCTTGGTCCAATCAAAAAAAAGCAGTTCGTTATCTCGGAGGGATTCTAGCAGGAGCGGCTGTGATCAATCTGGCCTTAATTTCTTATCCCTATATTCTTGGCAATTATTACTGTACCCAGGCGCTAAGGCAAGAATTAAAAGAGATTGCTGCGTATCGTAATCCCATCAATGTATGTTTTGGCGAGTTTACTTCGAACTATGTGCGATTTGCTCAAAACAATATTTCTTTTGTGGATGCACCGGCAGATATTGCTGATATGAATATAGAGGTCATGAGGTACAACTATTTAACTGCTCCAGCGAAAGAACAATCATTAGCAACTATTTTTGAAAAAGAAAGGATGGATAAACATGAATAATAAAAAAAGTATTTTGACAGCAATTTTTCTTCTGCTATTCTTTATCCATGTGCCAGGATATGCCCAAACCCTTATGTATGTTCCTTTTGACAATCGCCCTGTAAGTAATGAATACGTAGTTGATACCGTAAAAAAAGGTGGATTTGATATTCTCGTTCCGCCGGAAGATTCTCTTGCCGCCAGAACGAGAAGTGCAAATCCCGACCAACTATGGGAATGGGTCTTTGCCCATGCGAAAGAAGCAGACGGAGTCGTAGTATCAGCCGATGCACTGATCTATGGAGGATTGGTTGCTTCTAGAACTCATGAAATCAGTGAAGACGTGCTGCTGGAAAGAGTGGCAAATTTTCAAAAACTAAAGGAATTGAATCCTTCTGCACGCATATATGTATTCAGTACGATTATGCGTAGTCCCCATGCTTCCAGTGGCGGGGTAGAACCGGCGTATTACGAAACTTATGGACCTGCAATTTTCCGTATTCATGCTCTTCAAGATAAAAGTGAAATGGAAAAGTTAAATAAAAAAGAAAAGAAAGAATTAGAAACATTAAATGCGCAAGTTCCGAAGGATATTATGGAAGATTGGGTAAACAGGCGTGAAAAGAATTTTAAAGCAAATTTACAGCTTGTTTATGCTGCAAAAGACAATCTCTTTAATTACTTGTTGATTGGTCGTGATGATTGTTCCCCGCTGTCGAGATCCCATCAGGAATCCAGATGGCTAAGTAAAGAAGCAGCGGATTTATCTGCCAGCAAATATTCTTCTTTTCCAGGCGCAGATCAGTTAGGAATGCTCATGCTGACGAGAGCCGTGAATGATTTGACCTTCACCATCCCCACGGTTTCTGTAATTTATACGCAAGGTGCTGGTAATAAGACCATTCCTTCTTATGAAGATACTCCTGTTGGAAAAAATGTAAGAGATCATTTATTTGCTGCTGGTTTTGTACCTTTATTATCGGATAAATCAGCCGATATGATTTTGGCTGTCAATACACCCATAGATGGCTGGACTAGAGAAGCCGGCATGGAATCAAATAAAACAAAAGCCAGTAAAGAAACCCTTGCCTTTGTAAAACAGATTCAAGGCTATTTACAAGCTGGACGAAAAGTAGCGGTGGCAGATATTTCGTTTGCTAATGGTTCCGATAATGCTTTTATGAAAGAAATGACCAATAACAAATTGGCGTCTCAGTTAGAATCTTATTCTGGCTGGAATACAGCCAGCAATACCATTGGTTATACCATTGGACAAGCTGCTTTCGCGCAGCGCATGACAGCAGCTGACAAAAATAATCTAATTGCTGTCCGACTTTTAGATGATTGGGCGTATCAAGCCAATGTGCGCAGTGATCTAATGAATGAAGTGTTAATTCCTCAAGGAATCAGCAATGTACAATTAAATGAAATGCGCCCAGCCCTTACCCAAGATGTTACTAAACGCATACAAAATTTTGCTCAGCAAAATTTAACTGAGTTTCCGCTGGAAAAAGTAGAAGTTTCTTTCCCTTGGAATCGCATGTTTGAAGTAGATGTGAAAGCAAAATAGCTGTAAAGTGCATAAATGAAGAAGGGGCTGTCGCATTAAGCCAGCCTCCAAAAGCAACAAAAAACGGCAACTGACAAGAGTCAGAAGCCGTTTTTTGTTGTAAAATCAAATTTATGACGAAAAAGAATTTACAACCAGATTATACAGTAAACGAGGATACCTATCAACTATTTCTTCTGCCCATGGATATTGGCGAAATGATCCCGGCAGAAGATTCGGTACGCTTACTCAACGCGGTAATGGAAGGGATGGATTACAGAAAATTGTACGCCGCGTACTCTCGCATGGGGAGAATCGAGAAATCACCGAAACGGTTGTTTAAAGTTCTCGTGTATGGATACATGAACGGCATCTACTCCAGCCGTAAACTAGAAC
>NZ_FOTS01000032.1 GCF_900114615.1 Pelosinus propionicus DSM 13327
TTGTTGATGCAGGCATGACACAAAGCATGTCCAGGGTCTCAAGATGCATAGATAACGGTCCTATGGAGGCATTCTGGGGAATGATGAAATCAGAGATGTATTATCTTAAAAAGTTCAATTCCTACGACGATTTGGAAAAGGCGATCAACGAATACATAGAGTACTACAATAATCATCGATATCAAAAGAGGCTCAACTGTATGACTCCACTAGAGTATAGACAGTATCTTTTGAATACAGCCGCATAAAAAAATGATGCCAACCACAACTCAATGATTGGCATCATAAAACTTTTTGTTTTTATACTGTCTACTTGACAGGGGGCACTTCAGAGCAGGGGCGGTTATTTCTTTTTGGTCGTGATCAATACCATGAGAGTGGCAAATGCAACCGCAAATGTCAATGCCTCGTAGATACTCATCCTACCACCCCCTTCCGTAAAAGGAAGGGGCTAACCGTCCCCCGAGCAGCCTGTACACTTATTATACTGTATTTTTCCAGTGGGAAAAAGAGAAAATTTCACCGCTGACCCTATTACGATACCATACCGCCTTTTTATGAGGGCGTTTTTTGCTTTGCTACCGGCCACCGGAGTTTGTGTTCTAACCGCTTTTCTTTGTATAGGCGGATTCCGGGCGAGCCGCCCGGTCCGGCAGACCGTCTTCCTCTATAACCGGCGCGTTGCAAATCAAGATAATAACGACCACCGTGCTGATACCAATCAATACCAGATAACCCATGACAAAAGCAAGCATAGCGTTTCTTTCTCCTTTCACGGCATCCGTCCTGGTTCACAGCCGGTTATTTTTTCGTGTCGATTTTGAAGAAGGCATTATAAGCGGCGGCAGCCTGGTTGGCGCTTTCGATGGCGGCGTTTCGTTCCTTGATGACCAGATTGGCATCGTTAGTCGCGGCGTCAATGTAGAGCTGGGACGCTTTGAGATAGGCATCCACCGCGGCAATGTAGGCGGCGGTAGCCTTGGCGTCCGCGATCGAGGCCGGCGGGGTCGGCATTGGCGGCAATGTGGCGGTTGCTGCCGGGTAGCCTGCTGCCAGGTTGGTGGCAATAGGGGCGGTTGGGACTGGCTGAGCCGATGGCTCAGTCGCGGCAACGGCCAGGCCGACCGCATTCAGCGCAATGAGGATCAATATGACATAAATGCTTTTTTTCATTATCTTTTCCCTCCTCGCTTATGGCCTCAGACGGAACCGGCAGCAGTTTCCCCGGCCCAGATGATACGCATCAGAGCGGGGTACTCCTCTGTCAAGTGCCGCAGGATGATGTCCAGGCTCAGGCTGACCAACTGTGGCTCAAACTGTTCCGGCACCGCCGGCAGGCAGCTGTCCAGGACCAGATCATTGGTTTCGCTGAGGTAATACTTGAAGGCTTTGTAGGTCCGGTTCTGGGTATTCACATAGTCCAGCAGAACCGGGCCGTTCGCGCCTTTGACGGCGGCAGCGACGACGCGCACCTGGAGCAGGGTGTAGAGGCTATCGTCAGTAATGAGCATCACCGGCAGCTGCTGGCCACCGACCTCCAGCTGGGTACGGAAAATGACGGTGTGCGCTTCATCGGCTGCCTCCTGCACGGCAAAGCAGGTGATCTGGTTACTTTCCAGGAACTGTTGAAATGCTGTGGCTTTTACATTGGCTGTTGTGACTGTTTGCATCGCTATATATCTCCTTTATCGTAGTGTTCTCCCGTTTCCTGCAGCAGACGATTTGACCCTGGACGATCAAGTCCAGTTGAATAGCTTTGGTCATTTCATGTGTTGACTGCCTCCTGGTTGCTCCTTACTGCGCCAGACAGCCGCTTAGAAGAAATACTGCACGGTCATGTAGTAGGTCCGGCCCTGCAACGGATAAACAACGCTGTTACTATAGGTTTTTACATCGTTTTGAAAATAGCGGAGTTGATCCGGGCCTTGATTAAACAGGTCGTTGACGCCGGTCGTCAGCTTGATCTTGTTGTTAAAATCATATTTCAGACCAAGATTGGTCAGTCCCAGCGATTCATTCAGCCCCTTAGCGTTATCATAATAGACGCCGACTTCATCCAGGTAATGGTACTCGCCGAAAACAGTAAGTTTATCACCGGGGAAGCGATAGCTCAACCGAACATTATATTCCCACTCGGGCACCCAGGGGAAAGGACTGCCTACCTGCCATTCCGCCGGCGTCACCAGTGACGGCTTGGTGCCGCTATTGGTGATCAGCGAATCGTTCCATGTGGCCGCCAGTAACAGGTTCCAACGCTGCCAGTTGAACTTGCTTTCCAGTTCCAGGCCCTGAATGTTGCCGGCCGCCAGGTTGGAATAATAACCGACGCCGTAAAAATCGAGCGAGTAGGTGCTGAGGTTTTTGGCCCGGCGGTTGAAATAGGACAACGTTACATCGCTGTCGGCATGGAAGGCTTTGCCCTGCCAGTTGGCACTGACATCCCAGCTGGTGCCGCGCTCCACGGTGGAATCTAACTGAAAATCGCTGTAGTTGGTTTTGTAGCTTTCCCAGCGGGACTTGACGTTGACGCCATCACCGAACAGTTCGTACCAGTTGGGAAATTTGTAGTAGGTGCCGTAGCTGCCGCGGAAGGTCCAGTGGTCGTTCTGCACCTTTTTTAACCCTAAGCCGTACGAGTATTTCCAGCTGCCGATATCGGGGTCGCCCAGATCGACGTCCATGGTCATTTTCTGGGCCCTGAGCACCGGCGTGAAAAACAGGTTGCCGCTCCGGTTGAGCGTCATGGTGTCCTGCACCTGGAAGTAGTAGTTGTTGGTCTGATAATCCTTCTTGAAGTATTGACGATAATAATCAATGACACCGGTGACCGAATGTTGGTAATCAGGCCACATATCGAAGTTGTTGGTGTCGACTTTCATGTTCTCGCGGGAAGCGTTGAACATAAATTCTACCAGATGGTTTTTGGCCATTTTCCAACTGCCGTCGATCGATCCTTCATAACGCCGGCTGCGGAATTCGTTATCGGCGACAAGAGTACTATTGCCGCTGACCGTTGACTTGGTCTGCATAGATGTGGCTTCCTTGTCCTGATAGGAGGCGTCCAGTTTCCAGCCCCATTCCAAATTGCCGGCCGTCTGCCGCCGTCCTAGGGTCAGGCCGGTCTTTTCCGTTTCCTGGTGACGGTAGGGATGCTCATACTGATCGGCATCCTCATAGTAGGTGGTATCGGGGAAGCCGGTCTTATTGTGCTGCCAGGTCAGTTTGGCGAACCAGTTGTCGTCCTGATACTTTAAGAGGGCGTCGGTGTTGTAATAGTCGTTGTTCTTGCGCCATTTGGTCACCCGCTTATCAGGGTCACTCCAGTTTTGCCAGCGGTGGTCATAGCGGAAGTCACCTTCCGCTTGGTCGCGGTTGAAGGCGAACAGCACGCTGCCTTTACCGGCGGGAGCGGTCAGTTCGAGGTTGCCCGTATAGCCGTCAAAGGAGCGCAGGCCGGTGGTGATGCTGCCCTTGGTGTCCTGCGGTTTCTTAGTGACGATGTTGATGGCGCCGCCCAAAGGTGAACCGGCGAAGCGGGCCGGCACGTAGCCGCGGTATACTTCGAGTGGTCGACATTTTCAATGGGGATGGTGGACAGGTCGACGGCTGCCTCGCTGGCCGAGTTGACCAGCACACCGTCCACATAGATATTGACCTGACCGCCGGTGGAACCGCGGACCTTGGCCACGGTATAATGGCCGGTGCCTTGCAGCCGCTGGACGTAGACACCGGGCACAGTTTGCAACAGGTCAGGCAGGTTTTTCATCTCACCTTTGTATTCGGGCACATGGATAACCGAGACGGTGCCGGGGGAAAGTTTTTTCTCCCAGTCAGGCCGCTGGGCTTCCACGACTAACGGCGCCATGGTGAAGCTGCCGGGCTCATTGTCGTCGGCAATGAACGGGGCCGTCTCAGGAACGGCCGTTGCGCGTTCGCCGGTATCTGTCGGAGCGGTTTGTTTTTCCTGAGTAGTTTTTCCAGTTTTATTGGCCTGTTCAGCCAGGCTGACCGGGGCTGTGTCTTCTCTCTGCGCTACGTGAATAACTGACGTTTTCAGGCTGTCACCGGCAACGGCCTTGTCTGTCCCGACAGCAGATGATGCGGCAATTGCCTGGCTGTCTTGCTCTGTTTTAGCGGTTTGTGCCGGTTGGGCTTCCGGCGTTGCCTTACCGGCCGCCAGGTCTGTCCCACCAGTTGTTGCCAGTTGTTTCGCATCCGTTTTGGCCGCCGGTGAAAATTCCAGCGCTTTCATGCTGCGGTCAATGGCATCCGTCTGAACACCGGCGGATGAGGGGCCGTTGAAACGCCAGGACATGCCGGCATTCACCTGCCAGTCGGTGTTGACCTTGCCGCCGGCCGTTTTGGTCAGCTCCACGAAGGCATTCTGATCTTTGCCGGTTTGCAGGTTTGCCCCCAGGGCGAATTCGTACCAAGTGTCCTTGCTTGCTAGCGTGTCCACTGGCAGGCTGGCCGCTACCTGATAACCTTCTACCTTAGTGCCATTTTTGTTATAATACGAACCCCAGTACATAGCGTCGGCCCGCGCCTTACCTCCATCCATAAAGTCATGGTTGACGGCGGCTTTGGCATAGACCGTGCCGCGCTTGTCACCGCTGGTAAAATTCCGGCCGGCGGTGACGCCCAGGCGGCCGATGAGCATGTCCATCTCCTCCTGGGTGTAGCGCATGTTATTGTCCTGCATGTAGCTGTAGCCTTTCATCTTGCCGTAGGACAGGCCGACCTGCGGTTCTACGAACCAGTCGTTCGTTAGCTGCTTTTGGTAGCCGTAGCGGAGGCCGGCGCCATAGGTCCAGGTACCGTAGTCATTGTCATACAGATTATCATCCGAGTCGCAGAACTTATATTGGTTGCTAAGCTTAGAGCCTCGGACGGTGAGATCGAGATAATGGCCTTTATCGCCGATCCAGCTTGTATAGAGGCCGATGCCGCCGCTTTTTAAATCGCCGGCCGAGCTACTGTACAACGCTTCATCGCTGCCGCTGGAAAGAGTATGCTGATGGAAGTCAGCATTGGAGTTAAGCATACTGAGGAATAAGCCGGTATACACCTTGCCGCCGAACAGGTTCCCTTCGCGCTGTTTGTCATATCCCACCTGGATGCCATTATAGCTCTGGCCGAAACTGGACCCGTAGGCGCCGTCATAGCTATAATCGCCGCGCCAGATTTGCGCCCAGGCCCCGTCCGCGCCTTCGTTCTGCCCCAGCCGGTTGGCAGCACGCAGTTCCTCGCCCCGTTTCCAGAACAGGCCGTCCTCCATCCGCCACAGGTTGCGCATCGACAGCTGGGCATTGGCCGCGCTGAACACGCCCTGGGATACCAGATCGGTCCGGGTGGCCGTCCAATCTAAATTATAGGATTTTGTCGTAACACCCTCGTAAGTACTTTCAGCCGAAGTTAATGTCGGTACAAATAAGTACTTGTTTAAGGAACTATCTTTATAATATGTTTCCGCGGAAAAATCCAGATTATTATCGACAGCTTCGGTTATGTTGTTAATTGTAATGACACGGTTAATCGTTCCCGAATAAAGACTTGCTGAAGCAAAATCCCAGAAATTGGCGGTGCTGTTTTTTTCCCCCAGACCGCCGGTATTTTTATTGTAGCGGATCTGCAATCGCACGGTCGCTGCCGTTTCATCCGCCGCCAGCTGCAGGTTGTTAAACACTAATTTATCACTTAAATTATCAGTTCCAGTTCCACCGCCCACGTTCAGACGGATTATGGAGCCGTCATGCAGAATGGTCGTTCCGTAAGTAAGAAAATTGCGGCTGTAAGCCAAGTTTGTATTTTCATATGTCGCCCACGGATTATCCGGATAGTTTTCGCCGTATTTATACGACAGGTCCAGCAGCGCGCCGCTGTCCAGTTCAAACGACCCATAGACGTTAATAGCTTTGGCGTCCATTGGCCGCCAAATACCGCCGCTGTTGATCAGAATGTTGCCATTATACCTGACTGCAGTAGGGCGTTCAGTTGTCCTTGACCAGGTCGTTACCGTTTCACCCGAACCAATGGTAAGGTCCGTATTGATCATGTTCGTCCGGTCCGGCGTGCCGTCGTTTAATATCGGTGCCGCCTGCGCCGGCGTGGTACAGAATAAGGCAGCCATGACCGTGGCCGCCAGAAAGGCATGCTTTGCTTGGTTTCTCCGCTGTATTCGTTTTTTCCATTTTCGCAAATTACTTCTCTCCCTACCGTTTCAACTTCAAAGATCGTCGGGAAAATATTTCTCACCGCCGAAAACCGGGATTAGTCGCCGGTACGGTGGAATTAGGCTCGGCTGCGGCAACGGTCAGGCCGACCGCACTCAGTGTAATGAGGACCAGCACAGCGTAAATTCTCTTTTTCATTGTGTTCCTCCCTCGGTTATGGTTTCAGACAGGACTGGCGGCGTTTTCCCCGGCCCAGATGGTACGCATCAGAGCGGGGTACTCCTCCGTCAGGTGCCGCAGGATGATGTCCAGCGTCAGGCTGACCAGCTGCGGCTCAAATCGTTCCGGCACCGCCGGCAGGCAGCTATCCAGGATCAGGTCATTGGTTTCGCTGAGGTAATATTTAAAGGCTTTATAGGTCTGGTTCAAGAAATTCACATACTCCTGCAGGGCCGGGTCGTTCGCGCCTTTGACGGCAACGGCGACGCGCACCTGGAGCAGGGTGTAGAGGCTGTCGTCGGTGATGAGCATCACCGGCAATTGCTGGCCGCCAATCTCCAGCTGGGTGCGGAAAATGACGGTGTGGGCCTCATCGGCCACCTCCTGCACGGCAAAACAGTTGATTTGATTGGTTTCCAGAAACTGTTGGAATGTTTTGGCTTTCACATTGGCTGTTGTAACTGTTAGCATTGCTGTATATCTCCATTATCGCAGTGTTATCCCGCTTGCAGAAAAATTGGGAATAGCTCCTCAAGCTAAATTTCATGCTGCTTAATTGGCATTGATACTACCTGTAAGCAACTAAGCCTGGACAAAACAGCATCCAGGCCTAATTGCAGAATAAGTACATCGTTGTGCCGAAGGCTCTGTTTAGAAGAAATACTGTACCGTCAGGTAATACGTCCGGCCCTGCTGCGGATAGGCCACGTTGTCGCTAGAAGTTGAGCTAGAACCGTCAGCAGCATAAGCATTTTGATGATACAATTGGTTTGGTCCTTTGTTGAGCAGGTCATTGACCCCGGCTGTCAACTTGACTTGTTTGTCAAAGTCATACTTCAATCCGACATTCGTGATGCCAAGAGCGTCATAAAGCGCATTGTTTTGATATGCGATATTATCGGTAGTTTGACCGCTTAGCATTATTCCGACCTTGCCGAGATAATGGTATTCACCAAAGACGGTGAGTTTGTCGCCAGGGAAGCGGTAGCTTAAGCGGGCATTAGCCTCCCACTCCGGTACCCATGGGAACGGATTTCCTCGATTTGCTGATGATTTTGTAACCATATTATCTCTGCCGCCTTTAGTGATTAACGAATCGTTCCACGTACCAGTCAGCAGCAGGTTCCACCGCTGCCAGTTCATTTTGCTCTCCAGTTCAATTCCCTGGATTTTACCGGCAGCCAGATTGGAATAATAGCCATAACCATATGGATTGATCGCATAGGTACTCAGGTTTTTGGCATCCCGGTTGAAATAGGTCAGCGTCACATCGGTGTCGGCCCGGAAGGCTTTCCCCCGCCAGTTGGCGCCGATATCCCAGCTGGTGCCGTGCTCGACATATGAATCAAGCAGATAATCGGAATAGCTGGTCCGGTACATCTCCCAGCGGGACAGTACATTGACCCCGTCGCCAAACAGCTCATAGAAGTTGGGGAATTTGTAGTAGGTCCCATAGGTGCCGCGGAAGGTCCAGTGCTCATTCTGCACTTTTTTGAGGCCAAGACCGTAGGAGTATTTCCATTCGCTAAGATCGGGATCGCCCAGATCCACGTTCATCGTCATCTTCTGGCCCCGCAGCACCGGCGTAAAGAACAGATTGCCGCTCTTGTTCAGAGCCATGGTGTCCTGCACCTGGAAAAAATAGTTATTGGTACTGTAATCGGTTTTGAAAAATTGCCTATAAGAATCAATTACGCTGGTAACGCTTTTGACCGCCTGCGGCCAGGCAGCAAAATTGTTGGTATTGACATTCATGGTCTCCCGGGAAGCATCAAAGAGGAATTCCACCAGATGATTTTTGCCCATTTTCCAACTGCCGTCGATCGCTCCCTCAAAGCGCCGGTTGCGGAAATCGTTATCAGCCGTTGTAAACAGCATGGCAGCACTATCGTTTTTAAACTGTTCATTAGTCGCTTTTTTATGCTGGTAAGAGGTATCCACTTTCCAGCCCCATTCCAGGTTACCAGCAGTCTGGCGCCGTCCCAGCAGCAGCTCGGTCTTGGTCGTTTCCAGATACCGTTTCTGATATTGATCATAATTATCCGCTACCAAAAAATGCTTTTTGATCTCGTCAAACGGCAGATCCACCCAACCATCATATAACGAGCCAGGTAGTTTTGTTTTGTTATCTTTATAAGTCAGTTTGGCAAACCAGTGGTCATCCTGCCATTTTAAGAGGGCGTCGGTGTTATGATAGTCGTTATTTTGCCGCCAGCGAGGTTCGGTAATACCATCGCGCACATCTCCTCTCGGATGAAGCTTGTCATAGCGGAAATCGCCTTGGGACTGATCCCGGTTTAGAGCGAACAGCAGACTGCCTTCGCCCACCGGCGCGGTCAGTTCCAAATTGCCGGTATAGCCGCCAAAGGAACGCAGGCCAGTGGAGATGCTTCCTGTGCTTTCCTGCGGTTTTTTGGTCACGATATTGATGGCGCCGCCTAAAGGCGAGCCGGCAAACCGGGCCGGTACATAACCGCGGTAGACTTCAATATGATCGACATTTTCAATCGGGATGATAGATAAGTCAACGGCTGCGTCGCTGGCGGAATTGACCAGCACACCATCAATATAGATATTGACCTGGCCGCCGGTCGAGCCTCTGACTTTGGCGACGGTGTAGTGGCCGGTGCCGCTCAGCCGCTGGACATAAACGCCCGGTACGGTCTGCAGCAGATCCGGCAGGTTTTTCATTTCGCCTTTGTATTCGGGCACATGGATAACCGAAACGGTGCCGGGGGACAGTTGTTTCTCCCAGTCCGGCCGCTTGGCTTCGACGACCAGCGGGGCAAAAGCAAATGTGCCCGGTTCGCTGTCGCCGGTAACAATCGGTGCCGGCTCCGAAGCAGCCGTACCGGTAGCGGCTGTTGGGCGTTCACCGGTATCTGTCTGACCGGCAGGTTCTGCCGAATTGGCTTGTCCGGTCTTATCCTGTTCTTGCTGACTGTCCTGTGTTTTGTGATCTGCCAGGTCAGCCGGCATTGTCAGCTTGTCACCTGCAGCGGTTTGATCAGTTCCGGCAGGTTCCCAGCCTGCTTGTAACGATTGCGCTGCCTGCACCGCTTTTACCGCCGGGGAAGCTATGGGCGCGCTCAGGCTGCGGTCGAAGGCTGCATTCTGTGCCGCCGCCGCCCGTTCGTCGGACGAAGGGCCGCCAAAACGCCAGGACATGCCGGCGTTGACCTGCCAGTCGGTATTCACTTTGCCGCCGACTGTTTTCGTCAGTTCGACAAAGGCACTCTGGTCTTTACCGGTCTCCAGATTAGTGCCCAGAGCAAACTCATACCAGGTGTCGTGGCCTGCCAGGGTATCCACTGCCATGCGGGCAAGCACGATGTCCTTTTCACGCCAAGAATCATATTTCATGGCATCGGCGCTCGCACTGCCACTGTCTTTAAAGTCGTGATTAACCGCGGCTTTAACATATACCCGGCCTTGCCGATCACCGTGGGTGAAGTTCCGGCCGGCGGTGACGCCCAGACGGCCGGTGAGCATTTCCAGCTTGTCCTGGTTATAGCGCATGTTATTGGCCTGGGTATAGCTGTAGGCTTTCATCGTGCCGTAGGTAAGGCCGGCCTGCGGTTCCAGATACCAGCCGTTCGGCAGTTGTTTTTGATAGCCGTAGCGGACACCGGCGCCATAGGCCCAGGTGCTATAGTCATTGTCAAACAAAACGTCATCCGAGTTGTAGAATTTATAGCTGTTGTTCATTTTCGAGCCGCGGACGGTCAGATCGAGATAGTGGCCCTTGTCGCCGAGCCAGCTGGTATACAGGCCGATGCCGCCGCTCTTTAGATCGCCGGCGGAGCGGCTGTAGAGCGCTTCGTCGGTGCCGCTTTTCAGGCTATGTTGATGGAAATCGGCATCCGAATTGAGCATACTGAGGAACAGGCCGGTATACAGCTTGCCGCCGAAAATCTTTCCCTCCCGCTGTTTGTCATAGCCGACCTGAATGCCGTTGTAGCTCTGGTCAAAACTGGAACCGTAGGCGCCGTCGAAGCTATATTTGCCGCGCCAGATTTGCGCCCAGGCACCGTCGGCGCCCTCGCTCCGGCCCCGCGCATTGGCGGCGCGCAGGTCTTCGCCCCGTTTCCAGAACAGACCGTCTTCCATCCGCCACAGATTGCGCATTGACAGCTGGGCATTGGCCGCACTGAGCACGCCCTGGGAAATGAGATCGGTACGGGTGGCCGTCCAGTCTACTTTATAACTTTTGGAAATAGCGCCAGTATCAGGATCTGTAGAAGTCCCTGATGTTAATTCCGGCACAAATAGGTACTTGTGCAGTGAATCGTCAATATAATAGGATTCTGCCGCAAAATTAAGCTTCTCGGCTACAGTCGAATCTAAATTCAGCAGCTGAATAATATTACTAGTGCTTCCCGACAAAGAATTCGCCTTACTGACTTCCCAGTCGGTGCCGCCCAAATATTTACAATATCGGAATTGCACCTTAACCATGGCGGAATCTTCGCCAGCGGCTAATTGAGGATTATCGAAAAAAACCCTATCTCCATTCTCATCAAGACCAGTAGACCCCAACCTTCCCGCTACATTCATGCGCAGAACAGCTCCATCGTGTAAAACAGCATGATCCGCTGAAAAAGTTCGCATTGTCGCAGTTGTATCCCACAAATTACCCGGATAGTTTTCTCCGTATTTGTAAGACAGATCCAATACTGCGTCTTTGTATAATTCCAAAGTGCCAGTATCTAAATTAATGGCCGATGATGCGTCCATCGGCCGCCAGATGCCGCCGCCTAACACAACAATATTGCCGTTGTAGTAAATATTCATTTTAGCAGCTTTGTTATATTGTTCCTTAGTGCGAGCCCAAGTCGTCACTGTTTCATTTGGCCCAATGGTAAAGGAAGTATCCATCAGATCCATCCTATCCGGCGGACCGTCATTTAGAAGAAGTGACGCATAGGCCGGCGATGTGTAGAGCATGGCCGACACGGCCAGTGCCGCCAGCAGTACCTGTCTTTTTTTCGCTCTGCCGTCTCGTTTCTTTATTTTTCGCAAGGTTTTCTCTCTCCTATCTGTTGCTAATTGAATCAGCAGTACGCTGCCGCTGACTTCTTTTCTAAATGTCTTGTGTCAAGCTCTGGGTAGTTTCATTCAAGGCCTGCTGCGCATTTTTACTTCTCTGTGTCTTATTGTTCCTCCGCCCAGACCTTGCGCATCATCACCGGGTATTCTGCCGTCAGGTGCCGGCGAATGATGTCTCAATGTAACTCCGGCATGTGGGCTACCGGGTCACCTTGCCAATGACATCAGCGGTGATGTCGGTGCCGCCGTAGACCACGGCCCCGGCGTCAAGGATCACGGTCAGGCCCTTTTCCGCGGCGACGGCCTTAATGGCCGCTTCAATCTTTTCTCCCACCGGTTTCATCAGTTCGTCTTCCCGCTGTGCGCACGTTGTGCGCTTCATATATATTTCACAAAAGACGGGGACGGTGGTTCTGTCTTGCTGATTCCCCGTCACCACTGCTTTTTTTATTGCTTGACCTTCGCGATCACATCGGCGGTGATATCAATACCGCCATAGACTACGCTTGCTGCGTCAATCACAACGGGCAGTCTTTTTTCCTCCGCGACGGCCTGAATGGCCGCTTCAATTTTATCGCCCACCGGTTTCATGAGGGCATCTTCTTTCTGTGCTTCCCCTCGGGCGATGGTGTCGTTCAGCGCTTTTCGCTCCGCATCCGGCAGGTCCTTCGCCCGGGCGTCATAGTCCTTTTGGGCCTCGGCCCGCAGGTTTTGAATCTGCTTCATGACTTCCTGGATGCCAGGATAGCTGGCGAAGACTTGCTGCCTGTTGACATAGCCGACGGTTTGGCCGCTTTTCGCCGGGGCGGCCAAGGCCGCTGCCGGCGTGAATAGACCAACTATACAAAAGATAAAAAATACGGCGATGATGGCGGTTATTGGTTTGTGTATTTGCGTATTGGTTTGTTTCATTGGTTGTGCTCCTATCCTATTCCTTGTCGATACTGTCCCGCCTGTCCGGTCGCTTAGCGCCTGCGGCTGGAAATAAAAAAACTCCCTTACAGGAGTTGATCACGTCAGACCGGAGGGAATCGGGTTCCAGGTACTGCCGTAATCCCCTCCCTGTCGCTCGCAGGTGCCGCAGCACGCCTTCCGCCGCAAAAACGGCAGACTGACACGCTGCTATGGTGATCGCCGGACAGGCAGTTCTCCTGACTCCGGTTCATCGCTCGTTTGCGTCTTCCCAAAGCTTGCGCTCCAGTGACCCAGTACGTTAGCCGTACTGCTGCAAACTTGCTCCCCGTTACAGTGGCGGGACCGTGTTGGCTTTGCACCAAACTTCCCTATTAAGCCCCGAAGGGCACCTCTCCCCACTTTATGTTGTTGTTTAGCTTATCTCTTATGCTCCCTCCCTTGCCAGGCCGGAAAAATGTCCATTTCCTGCCCGTTCTTATGTGTTGCTCCGGTTCCCTCCTTTGCTGCTCGTTGCCTTGTGCAAGGATAAATGCTCACACAAGCCCCCAATCCTCTCCCTGTTGATCGCAGGTCCAGCAAGGATGTCAGTACAGGCAGTTCTCCTGGCTCTCCTTCATCGTTAGCCTCGCCCTTCCCGGCAGCTTTATCGCCTGCCAGTGGCCTTTCAGGACTAACTCGGGCTTACAGTGGCGGAACCGCGCCGGTTTTACACCGGTCTTCCCTATTGAGCCCTCTCACAGGGCACCTGTACCCGCTAACTTCCCATTCACTTAATACATTGCTGCTATATCCGCTCTTCCCTATGGAGCAGCATCTCCAACATCTAATCGATCCTTTGTCAAAAAAACCTGTCCGTCGTCACAAAACAAAAAAAGAAGCCACCCCTGCCTGATAGACAAGAAGGCTTCTTCGCTAAGCCGGCGCAGCCGGCATTCTACACGCACGCAAATCTCCCTCCCTGTCTGTCGCAGGTGGCTACCGTATCGACCCTAATTCTGTGAATTCCAGCGGTGGATTTTTTGCAAAAAATCTTCTCGCTATTCTCCTTACAGTCTTAGCGTCGGCATGGTATTAACGGTGATTGTCATACAGGCAGTTCTCCTGGCTCTGGCTCATCGCTCTGCCAACCTTCCCAAGACAAATACGTCTCAGTGGCGGAGTACAGTATTGCTGCTGTACTTTGGCTTTGCTCCCCATTACAGTGGCGGGACCGCGCCGGCCTTACACCGGCTTTTCTGTTAGGCCCTTACGGGCACCTGTATCAAAATTTCTCAGTTTATTTTATTTTTCTTTGCTGCCCTAAATTTTACCACAGTAACTGCCCGCTGTCGAGCCGTTTCGCACTATTTTGTTGTATTTTTCACTTAATTCTTTCTTTCTCGACATTCAGCTTGGTTTCTTCCGCGCAGTCCGCGGCTCCCTTGCTGCCGGCAGGCCCGTTCGCACGGGGCGCGGCGGCGCGGGGTTTGGCCGCCGTGGCCGGTGCGCTCCCCTAGCCCAGCATTGCAAGCGTATCCGGGCAGGCTTACGGTGAGCGGCGCGCGGGTTTGGCGGCTGCTCATGGTAAGCCGTCTATTGGGCTGTTGGCGCCGGGCTGCCGCTTCCCCCTCCCGTTTGTTCGTGCGGGAGGGGGATTAAGGGGGTGGGTTCTCCAGAGCGGAGCCGGGCCGTCTGACGCCGCCACCTTTTGATTGCCTCCCGGCTAGTGAAGGGCCGTGCCGCGGCCGCGTACCCCCCAATTTGTTTGGCCGCTCCTTAGCGGGGGGTTTGGGGGGTAGTCCTTCCCGTTAGGGCGCCCGTAGTCCTCCCTTCCCCCCGAATTTCAATTGCGGCCCACCGCTTGGACGGCAACGCCATTCAGGTGGGATGGGGGGGCTCGGGGGGAAGGGAGGACGGAGAGTGGACACGCGCTTTTTGTGTCCACGGGGCGGGACGGGCGCGGCCGCGGCAGGGAACGAACGGCGGTTATCACCCGGCCAGGCGAGTGGCGGCAGGTGGCCCGGTGGAGCGGTTGGTCGCCCAAAGCCCTGGCGTGTCTGGTTGTCGTTCCCGGCGGTCGGCAGGACGCCCGGCTGGGTCGGCCGGTGGTGTTTCGGCCGGTCCGGCTGGAGTGGCCTGCCGAGGCCCCGCGCAGTGTGCGGGGCCAGCCGACGTTTCCTGCAGTCCGGGCACGAGTACCAAGGAGTGACCTGGTCTGCTCCCCTGCCAAGCTGACGAATGGCCACTCGGCAGGATACGGCTTTGAGCGGTGGCCGGCCGGGAGCGGATGAGGATAGCAGATCGCCGCAAAGAGCGGACGGCCGGGCATAGAGCGGTAGCCGTTTGATTAGCACTGGGCGGAGCAGCCCGGTCAATGAGGCTCGACTTTATTCGCCGGCTTTTACAACAGGCAGCGCCCGCTTGACTACCATCACTGCCGGCAATCTTGTATACTTCGCAATCTCTGGACAACCGACTCCGGCCATACTAAAATAAGCATATAAGGAAAAAATTCGGCAAATTCAAGGTGACAGGAAACCCCTTCTCACGGCATCACCTGCAATGAGCAGTCTCCCGGAGGTATCGCCATGCGCGTCAAAGCCGCCAATATCATTTATATCCGCCAACAACTCCGTCAAGCCCTGGAAGGAATTTGGGAACAGCCGCTGACCGTGGTGGAAGCGCCGATGGGCTACGGAAAAACCACTGCCGTCAAAGACTTCCTACAAGGCAGTGACGCCAACGTGTTGTGGCAGACGCTGGCCGACGCCTCGGCCAGCGGGTTTTGGCGCGGCTTCTGCCGCCTGCTGAAAAAAACCGACGAGAGCCGCGCGAACCGACTGGCCGAACTGGGCGTTCCCACCGACAGCGTGTTTATGGAAGCGGCGCTGGAGCTGATCGGCAATATCGTATTCGCCGGACGAACGGTCCTCGTGTTCGATGATTACCACCTGCTCGCCTCCCCGCCTGTCGATCAATTCATCGAACGCCTGGTGAAGACGGCGCCGACTAATCTTTATATCATCCTCGTCTCCCGGACAAGGTTCGGGGAAAACACGACCGAACTGGCCCTCAAAGGGTTTTGTCAGGTCATCGGCAAAAGCTGCTTCGAATTTGCCGAAAAAGAAATCATCGCCTACTACAAACTGTGCGGCATCCGTCTCCGGCCCGGCGAAGCCGCCGCGCTGTACGCCTATACCGAAGGCTGGATCAGCGCGCTGTATCTCAGCCTGCTCACCTTCGCCCGCGAAGGAAAGGTTGAGCGGCAGGCCAGCCTGCCCGAACTGCTGGAGAAAGCCGTCTACCGCCAGTGCCCGCCGGCGGTAAAGGAATTTCTGCTGACCATCTGCGTGTTCGACAGCTTTACCCTGGCGCAGGCGAAAGCGCTGTGCCCGCAGGAAAACGCCGGGGAGATCGTCAGCTATCTCATGGCCAACAATGCCTTCATCAAATTCGACCCTTACAACCGGACCTATCAGCTGCACAATATCTTCACCGGTTACCTGCGGGAACTCTTAGAACAGCAGGGAGCGCAGCGCCGGCGGGCCGTTCTGCAGGCGGCGGGAAGCTGGTACCGGGAGAACAGCGACTACATCCACGCCATGGACTGCTTTTATGAGTCCGGTGATTTCGACCAGTTATTGCTGGCCTTTGTCCTGGATACCGGCCGCAGTACCAATATTGAACATAAAGAAACACTCATTCGCTATTTTACAGACTGCCCGGCAAAAATAAGAAGAAACCATCCGGCAGCCTGCCTGCTCTATGCCCAAAAGCTGTTCGCCTTTGATGAAAGAGACCTGTATGTCGCCGCGTGCCGGGAAGCCGGTACCTACATTGAAACCGTTCCCGACGAAAAAACAAAACGACATTTGTTAGGCGAGTTTGAGCTGATTATGAGCTTTGCCAAGTACAATGACTTGTGGGCCATGGCCGAGCATCACGCCAAAGCGTACGAACTCTTGGACGGACCGGCCCGGTTTTACGACGACAATCTCAGCTCGCCGTCCGTGCTGTATCTGTTTTACCGGCAAAGCGGGCTGCTTGATCAAACCGCGCGGGATTACGCCGCCTATATGCCGCGTTACCGCCTGATTACTTCCGGGCACGGCGCCGGCGCCGAATACGTAATGCAGGCGGAACTCTCTTTTCACCGGGGCGACTTTGAACCTGCCGGCATTGCCCTCCATCAGGCCCTGCAGGCGGCGCAAGACAACGGGCAAAGCGCCATCCGGCTCTGCGTCCTGTTCCTGCAGAGCCGGCTCGCTTTGATCGCCGGCGACCTGCCGGCGGTGTGGGAGCTCTTGCGGCAGCTGCGCGCCGAAATTGATGAGTACGGACATTACCAGCACGCCCATACCATTGATTTATGCGAAAGCGTCATCTACGCCCAGTTGGGGCAGGCACAAAAAATCCCGCCCTGGATTGCGGGCGGGGATTTGCCGGCAAGCCGGCTGCCGCTGCTGAACCACACCTTTTTCAACATTGTCTACGGCAAGGTCCTGCTGCTCAGCGGGCAGGAGCTGAAGCTGCTCGGCTTGACCGGCCACTTTCTTGACGTGGCCGGCACCTTTCCCAACCTGCTCGGCCAGGTCTACACCCATATCTATGCGGCGGCAGCCTATCACCGCCTGCACCATCCCCGGGAAGCGCAGGCGGCGCTCCGCCAGGCGGTAGACATAGCCGCCGCCGACCAACTGATTATGCCGTTTGTGGAAAATGGGGCAGACCTCGCGCCTGTTCTCCGCGAACTTGCCAACGACGACCGGTATGCCGGTTTTATCCGTAACATCACGGCGACGTACGCCGCCTTCGCCCCCAAACTGGCCGTCATGCGGGCCGCGGGGGTCCCCGGCGACGACCTGGCAAGCCTCACCGCCCGCGAGCGGGAAATCTCCGGTCTGGTTGCCGCCGGGCTGTCCAATCAGACCATTGCCGGAAACCTGGTCGTCGCCGAGGTGACCGTCAAAAAAGCGCTGCAAAACATTTACGCCAAGCTGGGCATCGCCAACAGAGCGACATTGGCGCGGCTGATAATGGAGCGAAACTACCGGGAACCATAAAAGACTCTACTTTCGTATAGTATCTTTCAAAAGTCCTTCACTTTATGATAAAGTGAAGGGCTTTTTTATTGGCGTAATAGTCTAAGTGTCATCATAAGAGAAATTTTGCCAAAGGAGATTTCTATGAAAATACTCAAAGCAGTGCCTGCTGCCGGTTACTGTATCACGATTTATTTTGACAACCACCACTCCGTCACGCTGGATATGAAAAGCAAGCTGGAGACCGTCCGCTTCTCCAGCCTCCGGGACGAGCAGGTGTTCTGCGCCGCCCGGACCGACGGCAAAGCGGTGTACTGGCCGCGCGGCATCTCCATGGCCGTCAGCGAAATTATCGAGCTGATCGCCAAATAAAACCGCTGCGATATATGGAGACTTCATTCAGACGGCGTTTTAACGCCGCCTGAATGGCAGTCGCAATGATCCAGGGACTTAGCCGCTCTTTACGCGCCGCTTGCAGAAGCGGGAGTAGTAGAGCGGGTTAGCCATCGGATAAATTTTTTAAAAACAAAGAAAGGAAGTATCCCATGAAACCATACTGTTGGCATCCAGGTAAAAAATTCATCGCCTTTACCGCCCTGTCCGTTTTTTCGGCCGCCCTGCCGGCCCTGGCGGCCACCCGGCCCGACACCGGCACCATCCTCGACAATGCAAAACCGCCGGCGGCGCAGCAGCCGATTGAGCGGCAAACCCCCGCTATCGCCGTCGAAGAACAGCCCGTTGCCCCGGCAGCCGACGGCGGTCAGAAATTTTTTGTCAGCGCCTTTCGTATTCGCGGCGAAACGCCGGTGCCGGCGGATGAACTGCTAAAGATCGTGCAAAACGAAGCCGGCAAAGAAAGTACCCTGGGTGAACTGAACCGGCTGACCGGCAAAATCACCCAGTATCTCCGCTGGCAAGGCTACCTCGTCGCCTTTGCCTACCTGCCGGCCCAGGATATCCGGGACGGCGTCGTCGAAATCGCCGTCGTCCCCGGCACCTACGGCCAGGTGAACATTACCGGTAACGGCCCTATCGCCCCGGACCGCTTGCGCGCCATGCTGTTCGCCGCCCGTCCGGGCGCCGTCATTACCCGTGAGCCGCTCGAACGGGCCTTGCTTCTCATCAACGACCTCGCCGGCGTCCACGCCCAAGCCACCCTGTCGCCCGGCAAAGAGGCCGGCACCGCCGACCTGACCGTAGAAACATCCGCCACGGCCAAAACCAGCGGCGCCCTCTACAGCGACAACTGGGGCAGCCGCTACACCGGCCGCACCCGCTACGGCACCCAGCTCCGTATCAATAACCTCAGCGGCGCCGGCGACGCCCTGACCGTAGGCGGGATGACCACCCGCGACGGCATCGACAACTACAATTTCGGCTACAATATCCCCGTCGGCGCCGACGGTGCTACGTTTGACCTCAGCTACTCCCATGTCGGCTATACCCTCGGCGACAGCTTCGCCTCCTTAGGTGCCACCGGCCGGGCGGCCGTCACCGGCTACCAGCTCTCCTATCCGCTTACGAGGAGCCGCAGCGCCAGCCTGTACGGCAGCTTCGGCTACGACCATAAACAGCTCCGCGACGACCTGACCGGCTACGGCAGCTACAATCCCCGCACCAGCGGCCTCTGGCATATCGCCCTGTCCGGCAATAGCGCCGACACCTGGCTGGGCGGCGGCACCAATTCGTTCAGCCTCACCCAGTACTGGGGCAGCCTTGATCTCACTGACGCGGCCTCCTTGGCAACCGACGCCGCCACCGCCCAAACGGACGGTCACTTCACTAAGACAGTGTTAAATTACCGTCGTCAGCAAGCAGTGGCGCAAAACCTCAATTTCAACCTTAGTTTCACCGGCCAGCTCGCCGGCAAAAACCTTGACTCCTCCGAAAAGCTCTACCTCGGCGGCGCCGACGGCGTCAGGGCCTACCCGCAGGGCGAAGGCGGCGGCGACCAGGGCTACAAGCTCACCGGCGAACTGCGCTGGCTGCTGCCGGGCGCCTCGGCCGGCCATCACAATCTCTACCTCAACACCTTCTATGACTACGGCCACGTCATGACCAATAAAGACCCCTATAGCATCGGCGACAATAGCCGCAGTCTGGCCGCCGCCGGCTTAGGGCTTCTCTGGGTGCAAGGCAGCGACTTCACCGTCCGCCTCGACTATGCCTGGAAGGCCGGCCAGGAAACCGCCACTGCCGACACCGACAAAAACGGCCGCTGCTGGCTGCAGGCCGTGAAATATTTTTAAAGGAGGATACATTCATGCAACGCAAATGGAAACGACGCTGGCAGCGCCTGACAAAAACCCTGCTGCCGCCGCTGGCCGCCGGACTGCTGTTTCTCAGCAGCTACCACCCGGCTTTCGCCAATCCCACCGGCGGCACCGTGGTCAGCGGCAGCGCCGCCATCACGGCGAGCGGCGCCACTACCACCGTCAATCAGACCAGCGACAAAGCCAGTTTAAACTGGCAGAGCTTCTCCATTGACAAGGGCGAAACAGTGAACTTTATCCAGCCGTCGGCCTCGTCTGTCGCTTTAAACCGGGTCATCGGCTCCGACGCCTCGGCCATCTACGGCACCCTGACCGCCAACGGCAAAGTCTTTCTCATTAATCCCAACGGCATCCTGTTCGCCCCCGGCTCCCAGGTCAGCACCGGCGGCCTGGTGGCCTCAACCCTCAATATCACGGACAGCGACTTCTTAAACGGCAACTACACCTTTAGCGGCACTGCCACCAACGGCGTCACCAATCAGGGGACGATTACCGCTACCAGTGAAGCCGTGCTCTTAGGCGCCCAGGTCAAAAACGAAGGCCTCATCGCCGCCAAGGTCACCGGCCTGGGCGCGGGTAAGGAAGTATCCCTTGACTTTAGCGGCGACCGGCTCGTCAACCTTACCGTCGACACCGGCGCGGCCGGCGGCAGCGCCACCAACTCGGGCACCATCACCGCCGCCGGCGGTCTGGTTGTCATGACCGCCGGCACCAGGGACGCGCTGCTCAACACCGTCGTCAACAACAGCGGCGTCATCCGGGCGCAGAGCGTAAAGAACGACAACGGCGTCATCCGGCTCGAAGGCAGCACGGTGATAAACGCCGGCACCCTCGACGCCTCGGGCAAGACTGCCGGAGAGATAGGCGGCACCGTTAAGCTCTTAGGCGACACCGTCACGGTGAAAACCGGCTCGACCATTGACGTCGCCGGCGACGCCGGCGGCGGCACTGCCCTCCTCGGCGGCAATTACCAGGGCGGCGGCAGCGAATACCAGGCGACGAATACAACGGTGGAACAGGGCGCCGCCATCACCGCCGACGCCCTTACCACCGGCAACGGCGGCCAGGTCGTCGTCTGGGCCAAGGATACAACAAAGTTTGCCGGGGCGATTTCCGCGAAAGGCGGCAGCCTGTCCGGCGACGGCGGCAGCGTCGAGACCAGCGGCAAACAGACGCTGCAAGTCGCCGATACGGCCAGCGTCAATACTACGGCAACCCAGGGCCAGACGGGAAACTGGCTCCTGGACCCATACAATCTGACCATTTCCGCCGCGACGGACAGCACCTCCGGCTTTACCGCATCAGGCGACGACAGCGTGATCAGTGTCACCACTTTGCAAAGCGCACTGGCCAACAACAATGTTACCATCTCCACCGGCAGCGGCGGCAGCCAAGCCGGCGACATCACCGTGGCGGCGCCTGTCTCCTGGGCGAGCGGCACCACGCTGACGCTCTCGGCCTATCGCAATATCTATATCAACGCCGCTGTGACAGCCAGCGGCGCGAATGCCGGCCTGGCGCTGGTGACCGGCACCGGCGGCAGCGGCAGCTACAGCCTGGGTAGCGGCGCCAGCATCACGCTGTCCGGCAGCGGAGCGGCGTTTGGTCTCAACGGCACAGCTTACACGGTGATCAATAATTATAGCGGCAGCAGCTACAGCAGCACCGGCGCGCTGCAAGCCCTGCAGAATATCGGCAGCAACCTCGCCGGCAACTACGTCCTCGGCATTGACATCGACGCCAGCAGTACCAGTTCCTGGAATAGCGGCGCCGGCTTCGTCCCCATCGGCACCTACGGCAATGCGTTCACCGGCACCTTCGACGGCCTGGGCCATACTGTCAGCGCTTTGACGATCAACCTGTCTTCTTCCGACGCTGTTGTTTACGCTGGCCTGTTTGGTTATACCGGCAGCGGCGCGACGCTGCGCAACGTCGGTCTTTGGGGCGGCTCGGTTTCCTCCTCCGCCGCCGCCTCCTCCTCCTACGTGGGCGGCCTTGTCGGTTTCAACAACGGCGGCTCCATCACCAACTCCTACAGCTCCGGCTCGGTTTCCTCCTCCTCCTACTACTCCTACGCGGGCGGCCTTGTCGGCGACAACAACAGCGGCACCATCACCAACTCCTACAGCACCGGCTCGGTTTCTTCCTCCTCCTACTACTCCTACTCCATCGCGGGCGGCCTTGTCGGCCGCAACGTCGGCTCCATCACCAACTCCTACAGCACCGGCTCGGTTTCTTCCTCCTCCTCCTCCTCCTCCTACTACTACTACTCCATCGCGGGCGGCCTTGTCGGCGACAACGTCGGCTCCATCACCAACTCCTACAGCTCCGGCTCGGTTTCCTCCTCCTACTCCTACGCAGGCGGTCTCGTCGGCTATAACTCCGGCAGCGGCACCATCACCAGCAGCTATTGGGATGTCGACACCTCGGGCCAGACGAACGGCATTGGCGCCGACTACAATAATCAATCCGGCAACGTGACCGGGCTGTATTCATTGTCCGCCAGCCTGGCCGCCGATCCCACCCGGAAAAGCGCCTTGGCCGCTACCAGCTACAACTGGGGCAGCGACATCACGGACACCGGCGGCAGCAGCGCGGTCTGGCGTATCTACGACGGCTACACTTATCCGCTGCTTAGAAGCTTTCTGACTGCGGTTACCGTAAGCAGCGCCAGCACAACCTATAATGGCGCGGCCAACGGTACAGCCTCCAGCTACACCCTATCCGACTCTAACGCCACTAGCGGCGTGTCCGGCAGCCTCAGCTACACCACGGGCAGCAAAAACGCCGGCACCTACTCCACCGCCGACAGCAGCCTCACCCTGAGCGGCCTTTACTCCAATCAGCAGGGCTATGATATCAGCTACGACGGCACTCTGACCATCACCCCCGCTGCCCTCACCGTCACCAATCTTACGGCAAGCAACAAGGTTTACGACGGCACCACTGCCGCCATCGTATCTGGCACGTTATCCGGCGTGATTGGCACTGATACTGTCACCCTAGGCGGTGGCACCTTCAGCGACAAAAACGCCGGCGACGGCAAGACCGTGACTGTCACCCTTACCGGCGCCGACGCCGGCAACTATACCGTCAACACCACCACGACGGCCGATATCACCCAGGCCGCTCTCTCCGTCACCGCCAGCAACGCCGCCAAGACCTACAACGGCCTCGCCTATAGCGGCGGCAGTGGCGTCACCTACTCCGGCTTCGTCAATAACGAGGACAGCTCCGTGCTGACTGGTGCTCTCGCTTACTCCGGCTCCAGCCAGGGTGCGATCAACGCCGGCTCCTACGACATTACCGCCAGTGGCCTGGCTTCCGGCAATTATACCATTACCTATGTTAACGGCACCCTCACCGTCAACCCCGCCGCCCTTACCGTCACCGCCAACAACGCCAGTAAAACCTACGACGGCCTCGCCTATAGCGGCGGCAGTGGCGTCACCTACTCCGGCTTCGTTAACGGTGAGGATAATTCCGTACTGGACGGCACCCTCGCTTACGGCGGCACGGCCCAGGGCGCCAGCCTTCCCGGCAGCTATACCATCACCTCCGGCGGCCTGACCGCCGCCAACTATGCCATCACCTTTGTTAACGGCACCCTGACCATTACCGGCCGGATGGCCGACCCCACCTATGACGGCGCCGTCCTGCACGCCGAACATCTGGCCGGAGCCGTTCCCGGCGGCGCCGCCTTTTCCGGTCTCAGCGGTTATCTGACCGGCAGCGCTAATCTCTACGCGCCGCTGACCATCATCGGCAGCGGCATCAACACCGGAGGCTATCCGCTGGCTCTTCTGCCTCCCGTCAGTCCCGCTACGGTGGAACCCACGACCGGAGGCGCCACCGAATGAGCCGCACAAATTCGCAAAGGAGGATGAACGCCATGCAACGCAAATGGAAACGGCGCTGGCAGCGCCTGACCAAAACCCTGCTGCCGCCCCTGGCCGCCGGCCTGCTGTTTTTCAGCAGCTATAACACAGCCTGGGCCAATCCCACCGGCGGCACCGTGGTCAGCGGCAGCGCCGCCATCACCGCGAGCGGCGCCACCACCACCGTCAACCAGACCAGCGACAAAGCCATTGTCAACTGGCAGAGCTTCTCCATCGGCAAAGGCGAAACAGTGAACTTCGTCCAGCCTTCGGCGTCAGCCGTGGCTCTCAACCGGGTCATCGGCGCCGACGCCTCGGCCATCTACGGCACCCTCAGCGCCAACGGCAAAGTCTTTCTCATCAATCCCAACGGCATTCTGTTCGCTCCCGGCTCCCAGGTCAGCACCGGCGGCCTGGTGGCCTCGACGCTGGACATCAAAGACAGCGACTTCTTGAGCGGCCAGTATACCTTCAGCGGCACCGGTTCCGGCAGCGTCACCAACCAGGGCACCATCACCGCCACCGGTGAAGCGGTGCTGCTCGGCCCGCAGGTCAAAAACGCAGGCGCCATTGCCGCCAAGGTTACCGCGCTGGGGGCCGGCCAGGCCGTCTCGCTCGATTTTAGCGGCGACCAGCTCGTCAACCTTACCGTCGACACCGGCGCGGCCGGCGGCAGCGCCACCAACTCCGGTACCATCACCGCCGCCGGCGGCCTGGTTGTCATGAGCGCCGGCACCAAAGACGCGCTCTTAAATACCGTCGTCAACAACAGCGGCGTGATTAGGGCGCAGACCGTCAACAACGTGAGTGGCGTTATCCGCCTGGAAGGCGGCACCGTCAATGTCGGCGGCACCCTCGACGCCTCGGCGCCGCACGGCGGCGATGGCGGTTTCATTGAAACCTCGGGGGCTAAGGTTAATATTGACGAAAACACCAAGATCACGGCGGCGGCACCCTCCGGCAAGGCCGGGAAATGGCTGCTCGACCCAACCGATATCACGGTAGACACGGCGCTGGCCGACATACTGCAAAATACCCTGAACGGCGGCACCAATGCCGGTGTGACGACAGCAAGCGGCGGCAGCGATAACGGTGACATCACGGTTACCGCTCCGGTGAGTTGGAGCACAGCCAATACCCTAACCTTGACAGCCGACCGCAACATCAGCATCAATAACGCCATCACGAGCGGTGCCGGCAACCTGCAACTGAATGCCGCCGGCACAATCAGCGCGACTTACCCGGTGAGCATCGGCGGCATCTTCATCTTGACCGGCGGCACCTGGCGCCAGGTAGCTGCCAGCCTTCCCGCCTTCTTCGCCAAGGACTTCCGTATCACTGGCGGCACTTTTATCCGGGCCGCAAGCGGCGATGGCACAAACGGCAATCCCTACCAAATCGCCGATGTCTACGGTCTGCAGGGCATCGGCTCGTCCGGTATGCTGGCCAACAATTACACCCTGGCTAACGACATCGACGCCAGCGGCACAAAATACTGGAACATAGGTGCCGGTTTTAATCCCATCGGTGATGACAGCATCAGTTTTACCGGCACCTTCGACGGCCTGACCTACACCATCACCGACCTGACCATTAACCGACCTTCCACTAATTACGTCGGCCTGTTCGGCTGCAACAGCGGGACTATTCGCAACGTGGGGCTGGCCGGGATAAAAGTGACTGGCGCTATGGATGTCGGTGGCCTGGTGGGCTCGAATAACAAGACGATTACCAATACCTATAGTACGGGTACGGTATCCGGTTCCAGTTTCGTCGGCGGCCTGGTGGGTTATAACAGCACCCTATGCACCATTGAAAATTCCTACAGTGCGGGTACCGTGTCCGGCAGCGCTGCCGACCAAACCGACATCGGCGGCCTGGTGGGCGGGAATTACGGCAACATCAAAAATACCTACAGTACTGCTGCGGTGTCCGGTCCCAAGTACATCGGCGGCCTGGTAGGCTATATGGGGTACGGCACGATTGAAAATTCCTACAGTACAGGCCAAGTCGCCGGTAACAGCTCCCTGGGTGGCCTGGTAGGCTATATCGACAATAGCTACGGTGGCGTCACTATTAGCAATTCCTACTGGGACAAAAACACCTCGAAGCAATCTGGCAGCGCCGGCGGGACCGGGTTGAGCACGGCCGATATGAAAAAACTCAGCATGTTCAGTAGCTGGGATATTTCCGCCACCGGTGGTCAAACCACCGTCTGGCGCATCTATGACGGTTCCAGTTATCCGCTGCTGCGAAGCTTCCTGAAATCAGTCACCGTGATCGACTTCAGCAAGACCTATGACGGCGGACAAAGCAGCGGCACGGCCTCCGGCTACACCCTGTCCGACCCCAACGCCGCCAGCGGCGTATCCGGCAGCCTCAGCTATATGATCACCCCCCTCAAAGATGTCGGCACTTACGACCTCACCTCATCTTACTATTATTACTCCTTAAGCGGCCTCTATTCTACCCAGCAGGGCTATGATATCAGCTATAATCCCACTACGCTGACCATCAACCCGCGCGTCGTCACGCTGACCGGCAGCCGCACCTACGACGGCACTGCCGCCATCAGCGCCGGCAGCCTGGCCGTCACCAACCTGGTTGACGGCGACAGCCTCACCTTGACCGGCAGCGGCACGCTAAGCGGCAAAAACGCCGGTTCTCAAAGCCTCAGCAATCTCGGCAGCCTGAGCCTGAATAGCACCAATTATACCCTGACCGGCACCAGCGGCACCGTCACCATCAACCCGCGCGTCGTCACGCTGACCGGCAGCCGCACCTACGACGGCACCGTTGACATCAATGCCGGCAGCCTGGCCGTCACCAACCTGGTTGACGGCGACAGCCTGAGCCTTTCCGGCAGCGGCACGCTAAGCGGCAGAAACGCAGGCGGTCAAAGCCTCAGCAATCTCGGCAACCTGAGCCTGGATAACAGCAATTACACCCTGATCGGCGCCAGCGGCGTCGTCACCATCAACCCGCGCGTCGTCACGCTGACCGGCAGCCGCACCTACGACGGCACCGCCGCCATCAGCGCCAGTAACCTATCGGTCACCAATCTGGTTGCCGGCGACAGCCTCACCCTGACCGGCAGCGGTACTGTAAGCAGTAAAAACGCGGGCAAGCAAAGCATCAGTAATCCCGGCGACCTAAGTCTGAATAACAGCAATTATACTCTGACCGGCGCCAGCGGCACCGTCACCATCAACCCGGCCACTCTGACGCTGACGGCCGCGGCCGACAGCAAAGTCTACGACGGCACCACCGTCTCGAACGGCATCGTCACCTACAGCGGCCTGCTGGCAGGCGACACCGTAAGCGGTCTCTCCCAGAGCTTCGACAGCAAAAATGTGCTGGGCACCAATGCCAGCACGCTTAAGATCAACACCGGCTATACCCTCAATGACAGCAATAACGGCAATAACTATACCGTTACCACCCAAACCGCTGCTGGCACCATTACTCCGGCTAACCTCACCCTGACGGCCGTGGCCGACAGCAAGGTCTACGACGGCACAAATGTCTCGAACGGCATCGTCACCTACAGCGGCCTGCTGGCAGGCGACACCGTAAGCGGTCTCTCCCAGAGCTTCGACAGCAAAAATGTGCTGGGCACCAATGCCAGCACGCTTAAGATCAACACCGGCTATACCCTCAATGACAGCAATAACGGCAATAACTATACCGTTACCACCCAAACCGCTGCTGGCACCATTACTCCGGCTAACCTCACCCTGACGGCTTCTGCTGACAGCAAAGTCTATGACGGCACTACTGTCTCGAACGGCATCGTCACCTACAACGGCTTGCTGGCAGGCGACACCGTAAGCGGCCTCACCCAAAGCTTCGACAGCAAAAATGTGCTGGGCATCAATGCCAGCACACTTAAGGTCAACACCGATTATACTCTCAATGACGGCAACAACGGTAGCAACTATACCGTCGTCACCCAAACCGCGGCCGGCACCATCTCCCCGGCCGCCCTCACCGTCACCGCCAACAATGCCAGCCGCTATGCCGGCCAGGTCAACCCGGCCTTTGCCGCCGCCTATACCGGGCTGGCAACCGGTGAAACGCCGGCCGCGCTGTCCGGCTCCCTGACCTTCGGTACGGCGGCGACACAAGCTTCACCACCAGGGACTTACGCCATTACGCTAACCGGCTCACTGTCCTCGCCTAACTATCAGATTACTTATCTAAACGGCGCCCTGACCATCACCGGTCGTCCGGCCGACCCGGCCTATGACGGCGCCGTCAGCCACGCCGAACGGCTCACCACAACTGTTTCCGGCTTCAACGGCAAAACCGGTTCCCTGCCCGCCTACGGCGGACCGCTCAGCGGCTACCTGGCCGGCGGCTCCGGCTCCTATGCGCCGCTGACCATCGTCGGCAGCGGCATCAACACCGCCAGCTATCCGTCTCTGGCCGTTCCGGTTACAGTCAGTCCCGACATTGCCAATCCCCCAACAGGAGGTGAAACCCCATGAACCGTGAAATCTTCGCCGACGGCGTCAGCGCCGTCCACGTCACGGGCAACCTGGTCCGCATCGACCTCATGACCGTGCAGCCGCAGCTCAAAAGCGATAACGGCCAGCCGGTGGTCGAAGTCAGCCAGCGTGTTATTCTGCCGCTCGACGGCTTCGTCCAGGCGCTGGCCATTCAGCAGGATATCGTCCGGCAGCTCACAGCCGCCGGCGTACTAAAACAAACGGACGCTGCCACAGCGGCAGCGGTACAACAAGGAGACTGATCAACATGCAACCATCCCGGAACAAGCGAATAGTCCCGGTTCTCCTGGCCCTGTGCCTCCTGCTGGGCGCCTGGGGCACGGCGCAGGCCGCCCCGGCCGCCGGACCGGTAGGCTATCTGGACTTTATCGCCCTCATCAACCAGCACCCCGACACGGCGGCCGCCAATGCCGCGCTGAAGGCCGAGCAGGAAGCAGCCAAGCAGGAATTTGACAGCAAAGCGGCCGGCTTAAACGAGGTCGACAGGCAGAACCTTGCCCGCCAGCTTGACCTGCGCGTGGAGCAAAAGCGCCAGGAGCTGCTGCGGCCGATTGCCGCCAAGGTTACGGCGGCTGCCAATGAAGTGGCCAAAGCCAAAGGACTGTCCATTGTCATCGGCAAACAGGATGTCGTCTGCGGCGGCGTGGACATCACCGCCGACGTGCTGAAAATCATAACCGTCAAATAAAAAAACTGCGCGGCAGGGAGTTTCCCCTGCTGCTTCCGGAAAGCGGGCCCCTACGCACGGCTTTGTCGGCACGCAACGCGAAGGGCCGGCCGGGAATATTCCCGACCGGCCCTTCGTACACCCAGACGTACGGCTTATTCCGGCTGCCTGTCGAGGCCGGCTGCCGGACAACCCGCCTTTGCGAGGTCTGCAGCCGTCGCCGCTTCCTCAGTTGTCTCGCGCACCAGCGCGCCGTCTATCGCATCTTCCGTCGTCGCCTCAATCCGCTCCCGATCGGCCGGCGGCGGGCCATACACAGTCTTTAGCATCATTTCTTAGTGACCTCCATCCTCTCGACGCAACTGCACATCTGATTGATGGCGCTGGTCAGCTCGGTCAGGCGCTTTTCCAGCCTGACCAACAGATAGAAGGCTACTGCCATGGGAAAACCGTAAGTCGCCGTCAGGCGGGCCAACTCTTCCATCTGCAGGGCCTCCTTTCCCGCATTAGGTCAACTCGGTGATCGCCAGTTGACGAAGCTGCGCTTCCTTGGCGGTCACCAAATCGCCGCTGGTGGCGGCAAACACATTCTTAGCAATAATCGTCGCCATCACTGCCTGAGCCTCGGCCAGCGTCACCCCGTCCTTGGGGTCTTTCACCACCACCGTCACCTCTTTGTTGCCCTCGGTGATAAATACCAGCTCCAGCGTCTTGGTATTGGTATCAGCCATCCTGTTCCCCCCTTCCTATCATTTGTTAAAAACTTCCCCTTGCCCTTACTCACTCAGCAAGATGGCGTTGTCCACCCGCGCAATCTCCGCCAGTGGATACGCCTGCAGTCCCATCAATGCCACCGCGACATCAAACAAATCCTGGTCGGTTGCCGCCGGTTTGCCGGTATAGTTCCGGGTCACATAGGCCGGACTGCCGGACGTGGTCACGCCCTTTTGCAGCTTAATGGCGATCGTGCTGGTTTGCGGTAACTTTACTACGGCCACTGTCTCTCGCCTCCTTTCCTTCTCGGATAATCCCACGCAAAAGGCACACCCCGGGAGGTGTGCCTGATTTGCGCCTGGAACGGATTATGACAAGCGCGGCCGAAAAACCGCGCGGGTCATCTACTTTTTGCCCGTTCCAGGAGCATTATTTCATTTTGTATTTATTATATAAGCAATTCGCAATATTGTAAAGTATTTTCTACCTGTACAGCAACGGGAATCCCACCGGCGGCATCAACAATCCTCGCCTCGCCGTTAAAAACCACTACCCGGCCGCATAATCGGCCAGCCCGCCGGCCATGGCCACGGCCGCCGCCAACTGTCCGGCATAACTGGTTAAGAGCGAACGGTCCGCCTCATTGGAGATAAAGGCCACTTCCGCCAGCACCGCCGGGCAGTCCGTTTCCCTCAGTACCTGGAAATTAGCCTCTTTCACTCCCCGGTCGGCAGTATTGAGTTCGGCCACCAGCCGGGCCTGCAGGCAGACTGCCAGCCGTCGCCCCCATTCGCTGCCCGGATAATGATACACTTCCGTGCCATGGGCCGCCGGGCTGGCAGCACTGTTGGCGTGAATGCTGATAAACACATCCGCCCCGTTGACGTTGGCCAATTCAGCCCGGAAACCCAGGTCATCGGTCGCAATATCGCCCGTCCTGGTCAGTATGATTTCATGCCCCGCATCGGCCAGTTGTTCGGCCAATAGCTTGGCAATCGCCAGTACCACATCGCACTCCCGTATACCGACAGCGCAGGCGCCCGGTTCCACCGGCCCGGAATGGCCGGGGTCGATGACAATTTTCATTTTTCTTTCTCACCCCTTTATCGTATGTCCGATCGTATCCCATCTGGCGTCAGACAGAATAATCCCCACACAGGCAAGCCCGCCCGCTCCGCATCCCTGCGGGCGGCGCTGCAGCCGCTGCCGCGTCTTCCGCCCGCCGTCCTCGGGCTGCTCCGCTCAGTGCCTTACAGACGGATACCGCTCTATGGCCGGTCGTCCGCTCCTTGCGGCGTTTCGCTGACGCTTAGAGCCGTATCCTGCCAGGCGGCATCCGTCTGCCTGGCAAGGGAGCAGGCCCGCAGCTCTCTAACGCTCGCCGCCGACCTGCTGGGGGCGACGGCCACCCATCCCTAACCCTTCCCTGCCAGGGAAGGGAAGGCGGCCATCCGCTAATGGCCTTTATGTCCACGCCCGCCCCCCTTGGGTTCGCTCCGCCGGGCTAACGCTGCGCTGGACATAAACAAAACATTAGCGGACGTCCACCACTGCTGACGCAGACCTTCGCCCTGGCTCAGGGTTGATGGACCCACCCCTGACCCCTCCCGCGAAACGGGAGGGGAAGAGGAAACGCCGCCCAGCGGCACATTCTGCCGCTGCCGGTACAAGTAGTCATCAATATAAATCATAGCCGCCAGCAGCAGCGCCTCCTCCAGGCTATATTCCCGCGTCCGGCCGCTCCTGAGCAGTTTTGCCGATAAACAACGCCGCAAACTTCGCCAGTTCCCGATGCATCCGCTCCGGCATCGCTACCGCCAACGTCTTACTTTCCATCACACAACACCTCTGTCTGATTGGCTACCCCGGCCGGGCCAGGCCCAGCCTGTCCAAAAACTCAATATCCCGGACCACCACCTCGGTCACTTTCCGCCGCTGCCCGTCTGCTCCTTCTAGCTGCCGCGTATGCAGCCGCCCTTCAATCGCCACCCGGCGACCACCTTGGCCCGCCTGACCAATCTGCTCCGCCAGCGCATCCCAGGCGACGCAGTCAATCGCGTCGGTTTCCTCCCGCACCCTGGTCTTAAAAGCAACGGTCAAAGAAAAAGAACAAACCGCCTTGCCGCTGTTGGTTATGCGCATGTCCAGGTCCGGGGACAAGCTCCCCACCAGAAAGACCTTATTCATGCCCGTCCTCCCCCTTGTTGTCCACATAGTCACAGGCTCTATTACTATGATTTGGTTTACGTTTATAAATAAAGTTTACGTTTAAATAATGTATTCAGGTTGCCAATCATAATGATTGACAAATCCGATTTTGCCATTCCATTTGCCATTCATAATGATTGGCAAATGGGCTTTACTAAAGTCAATCGCGGTTTATCCACAGGGTTATCAACAGATTTATCCACAACTTTGCCACTCAGTGGCTGCAGTTCATAATACGGTGCCAGCCGGCCGGGGCGGGGCGTATGAACTAAGAGGCCGACCGCCACCAGCTCGCCTCGGGCCCGCGACAGCGTCGCATAACTATAACCCAAAAACCCTAACAGTGTACTGGCTGCCAAGGTCAGCCGGGGCGGCCAGCCGGCCCGGTTAAACAGGTGCATCAGTACACCCCACAAGGCCTGCGCCTCACTCGAAAGCGGACGCGTCAAGAGACGGGCATAAAAACTGTTGAGCTCGGCAATGTAATTCATGGCCCCGCCCACTTCCACCGGTAAAAGGTTTCTTTGTATCGCTGGCGCCCGGTTTTCACGGCAGGATACGTTTCAATCCGGCCGTATTCACGCCCGTCTTGGCGCTGGTCCGCCGCCGCAGCCACTCATTGGCGGCCTCCACATGAATTAAAAAACGGTTCCCCTCCTTCGACGCCGGAAAGTCCGGCAAATAGCAAAACTCCCGTACCCGGTTCTGGCCAATACCGGTCATGGCCGCAAACTCCTTGACCGTGACCACCAGTTTAGTGTTTGTCATGGTGCATCCTCTCCTTTCAGTGAATTAACGCAATTAATCATTGCATTATGTAATAATCATAGCAGTCATTTGGTAATCTTTCAATACGTTTTTCACTTTTATATTTACAAATCGTACTTTAACAATTACAATGTGGGTAGCAGCTCTTTTTATAGTGTGTGCAAATCAAACATGATGGTGTGTGAAAAAACATGAGCAAAGAAATAGGAAAGCGCATCCGCGCTGCCCGCGAACGGCTCCACCTGTCCCAGGCCGCCCTGTCGGACCTGATCGGGGCCGGCAATCAGTCCACGGTGGCCGGCTGGGAGCGGGGCCGCACCGAACCCGACGGCGAAACGCTGGCCCGCCTGGCCGTTATCTTAAAAGTCTCAACCGACCACCTCTTAGGCGTCGACGCCGGCGTGTTATCCCTGCCGGCCGACGTCACTGACCTGGCCAGAGACATTGCCGACCTGCCACCCTCAGAGCGGGCCGTCATTGAAAAAATCGTGGCGGCCTTAAAAGCCGAAGACAAAGACAAAGTTGTCCCTGGTTGACCGGTGGATACGCAATATGTTATATCCCGGCGGCAAGCGCCGGAAATAAAAACAGGCGGCCGAGTGGCGGCCGCCGTTTGCATAGGTACATAGGATAAAAGGATGGTGTGTGAACATGGCGCATGCGGCAAAGTGCCTGCGTGGCTCCGGGACGCCGCCGTAGCAGGGACAAGCCCTACCGGCTATTCCCCGGAGCAATCAGCCAGCAAAGGAGGTGTGTGACATGGAACAACGCAAATACGGCAATGGCAGTATCTATCGACGTCAGGACGGCCGCTGGGTGGCCGCCGTCTGCGGCCGCGACCCTGTGACTGGCAAGCCCGTTCGCCAGTATCGCTATGGCAAAACCAAACAGGAAGCGCTGCAGAAAAAAATGGAGCTCCTTGCTAAAAACAAAGAACTCCCTGCCCCTTCCGGCCTGACTGCCAGTCACAGCTAGGCTGTACCTGTAATTCGTTGCAAACCGCATGCGGTGGCAACGGGTTATACAACAACAGCGTGCAGCCGCCCTTGCCACCGACATCGACGAAGGTGGTGTGTGCTCATGGCTAAACGGGCTAATGGCGAAGGAACCATTTGCAAACGCAAAAACGGCCTCTGGATGGCGGCCGTCATCATCGGTCGCGACGCCGCGACCGGCAAACCCATCCGCAAGTATTGCTACGGCAAGACTAAAGGCGAAGTGCAGCAGAAAAAAGACGCCCTGATCGAACAAAGTAAAGGGCCGGTCTTCATTGACGCCGACAAAATCACCGTCGGCCAGTGGGTGGAAAAATGGCTGACCATCTACGCCAGGGCCAGCGTCCGGGGCAATACCTACATCGGCTATCGCTCGGTCGTCAACAACCATATTCTGCCGCTCTTAAGTGAGATTAAACTGCAAAAACTCAGGGGGATTGATATTCAAAACATGGTGAATACCATCAAAGACAACGGCGGCGGACCGCGCCTGGCCGAACTGGCTTTTGCCGTCCTGCGCATTGCCTTAAACAAAGCCTTTAACGAAGAAATCCTGCACCGGCTGCCGTTCAAAACGGTGTCCCTGCCCAAGAAGCGCCGCAAAGAATTTGTGCCACTAAGCAGTACAGAGTGGGCGCACCTCTTTACGACAGCCGAAGCCGACACCGAAATGTATACCGCCCTGTCCTTAGAATGGGCCACCGGCATCAGCCGCTCCGAACTGTTGGGATTGAAGTGGATAGACTTCAAATTCACCACCGACAGCGTCAGCATCCAGCGGGCCGTCATCATCACCGACAACGGCCTGGAACTCGACGACACTAAAACCACCGCCCGCCAGCGCGTCCTGCCACTGCCAGAAGTCACGATACTTGAGATCAAGCGGCACCAGGCACGCCAGACGGCAGCCATCACCGCCAGCAAAGCCGGCGGCCAACCCTGGGAGGATAACGACATGGTATTCCCCGACCCCTTCGGCAAACTCCAGGACCCGCGCAACTGGTCCAAACGATTTCAACGTCTGGCCAAAGCGGCGGGCCTTAATGTCACCTTTCACAAACTCCGGCACGATCACGCCAGCCGCCTCTCGGCAAACGGCGTTAGCATCAAAGACGCCCAGTATCGCCTGGGCCACAGTACCACACAAATGCTTCTCAATGTCTACACCCACAGGATATCCGGCGGCCAGGAAAAAATTGCCTCATGGCTCAATTCTTCCTTTCCGGTCGCACCGATCACTCATGAGACACCACTTAACTGACCGTTTAGAAAATGCAGTTTCCGCCGCGTTGTTGTACGGTTGTTGTAAAACTGCTATGAAAACGACAAAAAAGGCTTTACGAAAGTATCGTAAAACCTTTGAAATATCTATGGCGACCCCGGCAGGATTCGAACCTGCGACCTTTTGATTCGTAGTCAAACGCTCTATCCAGCTGGGCTACGGAGTCAATTACTCTTAATTCCAGCATTTTTTTGACGCTGGAATCATATAATATCATTTTATAGTTATTATGTCAAGTATATTTTTCATAAAAACCACTTGGGATAAAATGTATTACTTCTCCTGCATTAACCACAAACTTTTTATTATCTAAATATATAATTAAACTTCCAGAAGTAATTAATGGTCCAATTTATTAGATAAAATGCCTTCTTTTCCTTTTCGTTTCTCTACATTAAGAAAAACGTAAGTACCAATCATATCACAATCGTCATTAAGTTTTGGTTCGGTAGTTGCTTCTACTATTGTATATTCTTTACTGGCAATTGAAATAGTAGTACCCTTAAGCGCATGTATTTCATCATGATCAGGTAACGATAGCGGCATATCCGTCTCATTAATCAGCGTTACTCCGCTATCATTATCAATAACAATCGTAGACGTAGGTATAAAATCCATATCAGAACATCTCCTTGCAAATTTTCCAGAGGTCACTTTGTTATTGTGCGGCTAACACATCATCTGTATGCAATTAAAAAATTTCCAGTAAAATTATCTCGATAAAAGCCTCCTCACAATGATAATATTATCATTGTGAGGAGGCTTTTATCGAGATATAATAATATAGGATAAATGACAATTATGTCAAAACTGTATCTAAATGATATCTTAAAGGAAGTTTTACAATTATAAAAGCACTTTTTAAAGAAACATTTCTCCGTCATAAACATAAAATTATCGGAATAGCTGTACTTTTTTGTGTAGAGGTGTACATCGCACTTCGTTTCTACAGTGGAGAACCGGAAATACCTATAGGAATATTTAATATTGATGTAAGCAATGCTCTTATTCGGGATTTATTGTTGGCAAGCATATTTATGTTTTTTCGAAAACATATTACGTGGGTTAAACAAGCTGCAAAAGCGTACTGCCCAATTGTAATTTTATCAATTCTATGGTTAGGCATCTCAGCGATTATTATTAATTCATTAAATTTAAATTTTAGTGCAATAACGGTCTTGTCAGTTCTTACTGGCGTGATTAATAACGTTATACTTGTACTATTCGCTGCCTATCTATACACGAAAAGGAATCATATACTGCCTAAAGCCATCTATTTTTTGTCGTATTTTTTGACCCTTTTGATTTTTTATTGTGATACCATATACTTTTTTGTTACATCAACACATATTGAAAGAGTGGTATTTGACAATTTAAACAATTATTCAATCACAGGTGTAGTATATACTACAGATAAAATGATTTTACTCGGAATACTGATAAGCTTTTTCTTTTTTATGTTATTATTTCGTGCCCCTAATAAGATGCCTACTCTGCACTCAAAAAGCTTCGGCAGCCTGATAATGATCTGTATTTTAGTTAATCTTGTTACTTTCTCTACCGCTTACGTATATCCAAAAGTACTGATGGAAGAAGGGTTTGATGAAGAAGCAGAAATAGAAATATGCAGAAATCTATCTCGCGATTTGCTAACCAAGTCTGTAACAATCAACTTAATACGAGAATTCTTGAGAAATGACGATAGACCTGTGGCCGCCGCCAACCAGCTTTATCGCGTGGCATTTTCTGAAAAGGAAACAGATCTTCTAGATGATTTGGGAATTACTGTTAATGAAAAACCGACTCCCAATCTAAAAGCTTTTCCATATCAAAAAATAATTGTAATAATCGCTGAATCGTTTCATCGAGATTACTTACATTTCTATAATTCACGAATTCCAATGGAAACAACCGAATTTCTGGATGGCTTAGTGAAGAAGTATCCCCATTTAGATCATTATTACACTTCTAATAAGCCTACTACTCAGGGACTTAACTCTATGTTTCTTTCCCAGTCAATCTATTCCGATGAACAATCTTTTGAAAATAATGTTTCACTATTCAAAGCTCTCGAAAGTAACGGTTATGATACGGTATTCTTAGAAGCTACCAGCCAGTACTATAATGATGAATTCCGAGCATACAAAAAAAGATTTGGCATGCAGACTTACAGAGCAAAAGAAGATTTGGAGCGACAAGGATATGTAGGAAGCAGCGGCTGGGGATTCCATAATGATGTAATGTATGACGAAACGATCAGGTTACTGGAGCAAAACCGGAATAATAAAGTGTTTATAGCAACTAAGACAATCGATTCCCATCAGCCCTTTCCGTATTGCGGGCTTCCGGAAAAAGATATTCCAGCAAATATCAAGGATCAATCTAAAAATGTTTATCTCAAGGGAATTTATTGGGAAAATATCACCTTGAAAAAGTTTTTTCACGATCTTGAAGAGCGAAATTTACTGGACGATAAGACGCTTATTATTGTTACAAGTGATCATAATCCTCATCCAAGCCAGAATGACAATTATAAGCGCCTAGGGCAAGATGATTTGCGTTTAAGCCCAGCTCCCATCCCACTTATCTTTGTTAGCAAAAATCTGCAGCCTTTTGAGAATTTTAGCAGTGCAACATTCGCGAGTCAGATTGATTTTGCCCCCACACTTTTAGGGATCTTAGGAATTCCTTCACCACCGGAGTTTTCAGGAAGAAATCTAACCACTATTCCTGAAGATAGCGGTTATGCAATTGGATGTGTAGGAGAAACAATTTACTACTGGTCAGCAGGTCGCCAAATAACAACAGACATGTATCACGGAAAAAATCAAAATGACTATGAAAAAGCACTGATACATTGGGTTCAAGATTCATATGTCAAATATTTTCATGGCAGTTCAATATAAAGATAATGCCCCCATTTGTAGTCGATTGATTGACTACAAATGGGGGCATTTATAATCTTGTTATTTTTTAAGTTCGGTTTGATCAATAATCTCGCCATTTTGCTTAAAGGCAGTAACTTTAAGAGCATCATGTGAGGCTTCAAACACAAGATAATTGGGCATATCAAGAGGATTATAATAAAGTTCATCCATCGGCTTTTTGGGAGATTTATCCCATACCCTGTCGCCGCTGCGCCCTGTCGAAATATAGATCGTCCCATTAGGGGCAGAATTGCCATTTTTCAGTGCCTTGGTACGCGCGTAGGAATGGACATGTCCGGTAAATACAAGATCAACATGATATTGATCAAACACTGGCACAAAGGTCTGACCAATATCATCAAGCGGCCCATTGAAAGGATGCTTCCATATGGCACGATGCATAAGAACTACTTTCCACTTTTTCTGTGTTTTGGCAAGGTCTTTTGCAAGCCATTGTCGTTGTTGTTCTAATAAATCAGGATACCATTCCTGCAGCTCATTTAATTGTGTATTGAGTACGATAAAATGTACGTCTCCATAGTCATAGGAATAAGCGAATCGCTCCAGTTCTGCCAGACCATTTGCCGGCAGAGCAAAAAGCGAAAGATAGTAATCAGGTTTCGCCATTTTCCAATCCAGACTATAAGTCTCATGATTTCCCATGACTGGAACGAAAGGTATTGCTTTTAAAAGATTCGCTCCTCCATCAAACCAGGCATTCCACTGCCATTCATCCTGCCCATTATCAACAAGATCACCCATATTAACAAAAAACGCTGCATCCCTATTGTTTTCCCATGCTGTCTGAGCTATTTTAGTCCAATCCTTATAATCTACTGACTGTGAATCGCCAAAAATAAGTGCTTTAAATGATGTTGAATCTGGCTCAGTCTTAAATTCCATCCATTCAGATTGCCGTCTGCCAGCGGAAATACGATATTCATAGACAGTCCCAGCCATAAGATCGGTAATATGTGCCGTATAAAGTCCGAAACGTTTTCCTTCATTATATGTAGGCAGCTCCACTACCTCAGCATTGACTTTTATGATATTTTCTGACTGCTTGGGTCGTATCTCCAAATTTCCTGGTTCACTAAACTTTGCAGTCTTCCACGAAATCGTACGCTCATGCTTCATATCTGCTGTAACTACATGCATGATCTGCCCTACCTCAGTATCAAAGCCTATATGCAGTGATTTCAACACAAAAAAAAGACATATAATAGCTATGCAAATAAACATAAAGCCTAAGATATATTTCTTCATTTACATCACCTCATTATTAACTCTATTAACTTCCTTTATTATCCACATTAGTGCTTCACTTTATCCCTTCCACATTATGAATCATTTTCTCTGCCAATTCAAACACATATAGCAGCCCAGAGTGTCTGCTGCTGCAAGCCTATTCTTTTCTGCCATTCCTATTTTCTAATCTCTTACAATCAGATAAACTTTTCTTTAGAAACAGTCTCTATGCTTCTACTCTATTTACCATTAAATGCAAAACTCCTGCAAGCCTAAATTCTTACAGGAGTTTGACATTATTGTTACCGCCTTACTAGCACATACTGAAAGAAATGACATTATCTAAAAAATCTAAACTATACTTTTCCCCAAAGTTTCCGCTCTGTTTAGTCCGTCAGTCTTCAGAACATCTTTCCCATGAAGACCCGGTACAATCACTATGCCGCTATCTTTCCAGTGCAGATAATCAGCAATTAACGTATAGGACTTAACAATACCATCATACGCATTTAATTTTTTCTCGCCTCCGCTGACGAGAAGGGCACATTCCTTTATCTTTAATGTTCTTTTTGAAATTAAATATGAATACAATTTGTCAATAGCAGCCTTTAACTGCACCGGAAACGAAAACCAGTACATTGGTGTTGCAAACACAACCATATCAGCTTGCTCCAGAAGCGGCGCAAGATCCGCGAAATCATCCGAAATAGAGCAAGCGCTTCCTCTGCTGAAACATGTCTGACAGTCGATACAGCCTTTAATGTGCTTATCTGCAGCTGCAATTTTTATCGTTATATGGCCCGCCTGCTGCGCACCGGCAATAAATGCATCTGCCAATTTATCGGTATTGCCGCCTTTTCTAGGACTACCGGTTAAAACAAGTATATTTTTTGACAAGAGATCTCCTCCAGTTTTTCATTTTCTAAAAGCGCCATTATCGCTATAATAATACATACTAAAATTACAATAAGCAAGTATGCACTTATTTGTGGTATAGTATCCATTTTTATACCATATAACTTTAATTATCATATTAAGAATTATCAATTGCTTCTAGGCATAAGTCTATATTTCGGACCAAGGATAATTACCCTATTATCGGTAATAATAAATTTATACGAAATAAGGGAAGGAAAAGTCATGACAAATGCAGTTGAAAAAGTCTTTTGGAGTATTGCATTTCCAGGATTTGGTCAGATTTTAAATGGAAAAATAGCTAAAGGTTTATTATTTATATTTCTAGAGTTCTCAATCAATGTAAATGCCAATCTTAATGAGGTCATTATTTTTAGTTTTACTGGTGACATCAGTCAGGCTATCGCAAAAACAAATTACGAATGGATGATGTTTTATCCATGTGTTTACTCTTTTGCAATTTGGGATGCTTTTCGCGATGCAGGTGGAGGTAAGTCCTTATACTCTTTTCTTCCTACGGTTTTTTGCGCTTATATCGGAACACTTGGCGTGACCTATTCACCATTCTTTGAAATTTTTGGTACTAGGCTGGGACCAATTTTACTTGGTCTTATGGGCATGGTAAGCGGCGCATTAATAGGTTGGATCGCCCAAGCGATTATCATTCGAAACCATTGACAAATAAAATAATGATAACAGCAAAATTAACAGCTTCAATCCGATGGAATTCGAACAAAAGCTGTTAATTTGCTGTTTTGTGCTGTATTTAGATGTCATTTCTAAATGCGGTGTGATAAATCGGCAGCATCTATTCATTATTATCGGGATGATGCTGTTTTTCATCTTTGTCGATGCGCTTTGCTGCAGGACGAGCTAAAAGTTTCAGGGAGCTGCGATCCTGCAGGATGGCTTTATCCAAAGACTTGAAGCTATATCCCATAACAACACCAAAGATCGATGAAGTTATATAATTTGAAAGAACCGTGTTAAGCGGTAATGGTACTGTTCCCGGTGTTTGAAATAATGCCGTTAGTAAATAAATTACAAAAAAAGGAGTGGTCCCCATCATCCAAGCCTTGAAAAGAATCTTTCGGTTAGTTACCCAGACAAGGAAGTAGGCAAATATGGAGCCGACAGCACCAGACCAGCCGATTTGTATGAAAACTGAAAATAGGTGTTCCCCTGAGCTGAACGGAGGCACATGACCAAAGATAAGGATTGCAGCCCAATCTGATAGCCGCAGTGTTGTAAATCCTAAAAAGTATGAGAAATGGCTCAATAGATTTGACACAGCTCCGCCAGCAGCTCCAGCCATGAAGCCTCGATACAGCCTGTCTTCCATCCTTGCCATCTCCCATACTTATAGTAAAATTAGTATGCGCGTAGATGATTACATTATACCATTTGTTTTGCAGAGCGAATCACAGCCTGCACCTCTACTGCTGCCTAAATACATACCTATATCTTCCGATCGCTAAGTATGCAATTAGCAGCTTCTATGAATCTACTTTATTACTTGAGATCTTTATATCAGTTCTTTTAAGCTTTGCTGTATCTCCATTAACTGCTCAGCTGGAACACCACCATCTAAGGCTGAGAGCAAGCTTAAATAGAAGTCATCCGCCTGCTCCGCCATTTGCAAGATGAGCTCTCCAAACTTCTCTTCCATAACGTTTCCATATAAAACCAGTATCCTTTTCTGCTCATTCTGTAAATACTCATCTGCTGCAGAGCTTAGGACACGGTACATCTCATCACTCATTAACTTACTTTCATTCTTCTCAAAAAATGATTTGGGATTCTTAAAATAAGCCATTGCTTTTGAAAACAGTCCATGCTGAATATCTTTGAAAGCAACTTCAAAATCAATTTGTGCTTTATTTTCAAATTCAAAAAGGGAAAAGGATAAATCCTGATTCGTTTCGCAAATCCTTTCGATAAGCATTCTCTGATACTCTGCAATTATTTTTTCAGCAAAACGATCCAGTCTTACAGTCGTTGCTCTCATTTCCTGTGCAAAGTCAAATCCAATTTGTTCGAGTAATTCGTCCAGTGCATTCTGCAAAACTTTTTTCAGGTTACGGCCATCATCACGTAAAACAGTAGGATTGAATGCTTCTTTGAAGAAATCAGTAAAACGTAAAAATACCCTTTGCTTTATATAATAAATCAATTCTTCCGTTTCCTGATACAAACGGTTTTCTAAATTTCCTACTGTCTGCTGACCAAGAATTGCATGTATCCCCACTTTTTCTGCTTCGATGTTTGCCCGCTTCTGCTTTTTGACTGCAGCATCTTCTCTGGTACTATCAATGAGCTTAGCTACTAAACGGTTGACACGGCCTAATTCATTTTCGGATGCTTGAGTCGCTAAGTTAGCCAGGTCACTGGTAATAAAATGATAAAATGCCTCCTCAAATGATGGCATGCCTGAAACAGGAAGAGCTGTTCTTTCTTCTTTTTCTTTCAGTGCCTGTAAACTTGATAATGGATATAAGTGAGGATCTCTGACTCCATATTTGATTAGCTGCTCATGGACATATAGAGCAACAGTTTCCTTCTCCTCCTCATTATCGGCTAAATCAATAGCATTTATAATAAAAAACATTTTATCTAATTGAAATGAATCTTTTACACGCCCCAGTTGAATTAAAAACTCTCGATCTGCTTTTGAAAATGCATGATTATAATAGGTTACAAACAAAATGGCATCTGAATTTTTGATAAAGTCAAAAGCTACTCCCGTATGACGGGCATTAATGGAATCCGCCCCCGGGGTATCAACTAGAGTAATTCCCTTGCGAGTTAACGGACAATCATAATACAGATCAATCCATTCAACAAAGCAGGACTTTTCTTCTATTGCAACATAATCACTAAATTCGGTTATTGTTTTTTCAAGTACTGTACCTAGCTGTTCGCTAACAGCAGCATATCCACGGGTAAACGCCATCAAAAAAGTATAGTTCGTCTTTTCAGCTGCCCCCTGCTGGCCCAAATCTCCATTAATCTTATCTACTTTTGTCCTTGCATCCGCTAAGCTCTCTGCATGAAAATCGAATAGTTTCAAGGCATGATTTACCTCTTCGAGCATCACACGTTCCTCTTTAAGCTTAATGATAACCGTCCCATGTGAATATGATTCGTCAATCGGCTTAATTTTGTTTATTGCCGCTGTCATTGGATTTGGCGAAACAGGTAACACTCTTTCTCCAATTAACGCATTCGCAAAAGAAGATTTTCCGGCACTAAATGCCCCGAATAAGGCAACCGTAAAACCTTTATGATCGAGTCTTTCTGCTTTTTCCTTTAGTTCACCTGACAGTTTCTTAAAGCCCGGCAACCCCTGAAGCAGCTCTGCCGTCTTCTTTAATTTCTCAGCTGTCTGTTTCATCCGATCTGAAGCATTAACAGACAATGGAGCTTTTTCTTTGGGGATTGGCTTTTTCATCGGGATGCTCATTTTTTGCTGTACCTGCGGAGCCTGACCAGTTTCCCCATGCACTACCTCAAATTCCTCGTCTTGTAGATCAAACAAATGAAAATGGTCAGCCTCTGTTCCATTTGCCTCACTAAGCAGTCTTTCAAGGAACCTTTGCTCAAGACTTTCAGTTGACTCGTATTTTTTTATCTGCTCAAGTGCGATGATATACCTCTCTAGACCTGCTGATTTTTGAGTTATTTTTTCATGAAGGGCTGTATTTTTATCCTGCAGGGCGTTGAGCATTTCGATCTTAAGTTCCGCTAAAATACTTTTAGCCAAAAGTTTAATTTCGGTTGCAACATTATCCGTGTAATTTATAACATAAGTATCTGATAAACGGGCCCCTGCTTTTACAGCCGCAGCTAATAATTCAGTTGAAAAATGAACAGTAAAGCTCTGGATTTTTGCAAACAATTCTTTATTGTCGATCCTTTTCTTTTCTAAAAATCGTAACAAAAAATCGCGAAGATGCCACTCTACCTGTGATTTTGTTTTTTCGAGTATACCCTGGTAAAAGAGATTCAGTCTTTCCTGTCTCTCAGCTAACGTTTTTTGTTTTGTAAACAGCCATCCAACCTTAAATTCGTTCTGACACGATTCAAGATAACTTTGGGCAAGCGCCCTAGTTTCAAACGGCATCAAATAGGCATTTGCCATAATTTTATTGACCTCGGAATCAAATTCGCTTTCGGCCTTTTCGGGTCCCTCACCTAAAACGTTTTTCTCTTCACTCAGCCTGTTGTAGTTATCTGCCAGCTCTGCCTGCTCTGTAGAAGATAGTTCATTTAAAATATCCTTAAACGGCTCTAACTCTAGTTCATTCTTCTTCTTTGCCGCATCCAAATGGTCTTTGGTGATTTTTTGCAGGGAATGAAAAATAGATTGAAGGAGTAAGCTATCTTTTTCCTTTAATCGCTCCGCTAAAAAAGTCTGCAGGTCCAAAAATTGATTATATTCATGATCATCTTGTTTTAAAGAGGTATAAAAAATATCCGCCGGTTTTACTCCCCATGATGAGAATGATTCTACCACACTTGTTTTAAATTCCGAAAAGGAAAGCTCCTGATCGGAATGCTTATCAACTTGGTTAATCACAAGATAAACCTCTTTGCCGGCCTCTGTTAACTCTTTTGTAAACATAAAGTTCAATTCGGATTGAACATGATTATAATCCATTACATAAAAGATCAAATCAGCAAGGTGAATAGCGGACTCAGTGGCAATACGATGTGCATCATCTGCAGAATCAATACCGGGAGTATCCATAATAACTGTTTGGCTTGGCAGATTGGAATCCGAATGACTAATTTCAATGGATTGGATTTGATCTCCATCCTTGCAATAATTCTTTACCATCTTATAATCATATGGTGCGAGATATAAACGAGGCTTTTCGTTTTTAAAAAATACCTTTACATACTCTTCTCCCGCCTTGACTTTTACAAGATTGGCACTGGTTGGAATTGGGCTTGACGGCAGCAAGTTTTCCCCAACCAAACGATTAATTATTGTTGATTTTCCTGCAGAAAAATGTCCGCAAAATGCAATGGTAAATTCCTCATTTACTAATTTACCTGCTAATTGCTTAACTTTTTCGGCATTTTCCTGATCATTATGTCCTAGTAAATATTCATAGGCAGCTAAAAGCTTCCCTTTTAATGATCGAATTGTCACTTGATGATTTGCAGTATGGTTCATAAACAATTCCCCTTATAACAAACTTTCTAATTAATTCATTTTACACGATACAGCTGCTAATGAGCAACGTTATGTTCACCATTACGTGCAATATCCGACATTAATTTTAAAAATCATGAGCAAAATCCCTTGAAATTAACCCCACAGAAAATCCTGTGAGGTTGTTTTGCTCTATTCTTCTTTTAAATTTTCCATTACTCTATCAATAACACTTAGGCATGTTTTTATATCACTTGAATCGATTCCATGAAATGCATGCTGTAAATGATTTTCAACCAGCTTAGCAATCTCTATCTGCAAGGATTTTCCTGCTTCTGTTAAATAAATCAAATTCGTACGACGGTCACTTTCATCAGGCCTACGCTCAATGAGGTCCCTTTTTATTAAATTATCAATCAGCCTTGAAACACAAGTATGATCTTTGCTCGTCTTCTGCGCCAACTGATTTTGCGTAAGTCCATCCTGCTGCAGAAGAAAATTGATAATTCCCCATTGTTCTGCTGTTATCCAGCTGTCCTGCTGTTTTAATTTCTTATTTAATCGATTCGTCAGTAATCTAGAACATACTTCTATCTTAAAACCTATCGATTGTGTAAAAACATACTTTTTCATTTCTACCTCTTCTTAATGATAAATTCAAGATTTATGACTCAATCGTATCAAGAACTATGTGCTTATGCAACTTTTAGCTTCTTTTAATTTTTTTCTTAATGCGATTGAGTATATTAGTGCAATAACAACAGCCATTATAGCTAAAACACTGTATATATTGCTATACTTTACACTCTCAAATTGAAAAAACAAGGACTTGAAATAAACGGTAGCATTATTTTTACTAATGGCTGTACCCATTATAGCAGTTGCAGTTGAACTTGCGACAAAGTTTACTAGCATAAATAATCCCATCCCCACGCCCGTCTGATTACGCGGCAATGTTTGTGAAATCGTATTAGCCATAGCAAGCTGAAAAAAAGTCTGTCCTACATAGCCAAATATTAGGAAGCATGTTATAAAATAAGCTGGAGCGCCTGCCATCAAAGCCAGACTGCAAAAACATATAAAAAAGCAAGAAATTGCTAAAAAAGTAAGACCAGAATTCCCCCTGCTATCTGCAATCTTTCCGCCTGTTTTTGCTAACAAAGCTGCTGATAATGCACCTGGAAACATATAAAGACCAGTTTGAAAGGCCGTTAGATGATTTAGTTCAATTAATACGAGAGGAGTCAGGTACGGCAATGCAAACCCAATACCTGCACCTAAAGCATAAATGAAAAGTGCCATAGAATAGTCACTATTTCTAAACAGAGCTGGCTGAATGAAAGGATTCTTGACACTTTTAATTCTAATAACAAAGAGAGCTAAACATGTAATACCCGCTAGTAAATAAATTAAACTTGCAGTTGAAATGGCAAACAGCAAAACAGCAATGGTTAATGCTAGTAGAAAAGCACCTAAGAAATCGATTTTACTTGACGTACCTGCTACATCATCAAGGTACTTCCGATAAAAAGGAATGGCAGCTATCGTAAATAATGAGATCGCAAAGAGATATTTCCAATGCAGCCAAGTCGTAAGAAATCCCGCCACAATAGGTCCAATCGCTACTCCGAACGCTAAACCGGCTGATGTCATTCCTAACGCACGCCCTCGAGTCTCCGCATTAAAATAGCGAGTAGGAATTATCATTGATGAGGCTGGAAGGACAGCTGCTCCCATTGCTTGCAAAGCTCTTCCGATAACAATAGACCAATAATTCGCTGAAAAAAAGCCAATAATCGATCCTACAGCAAAAAAAACAAGGCCTATGGTTAATAAATCTTTCAGCTTAAACTGATCAGCCAGCCTTCCGTAAATAACCGCGCCAATTGCATAAACAATCATATAACTTGTTATAATCCAGCTAGCTTGCGATGCGTGGAGTGAAAATTCTGTACTAATAGCTGGCAAAGCTACATTAAACATAGTAGCATTCATAGAAGAAAAAATTAAGGTAAAAGATAAAACTACTATTAGTTTCTCTTTCTTATCTTGCGTTAATTGAATTGCAACATCCATTGAATCATCCCCTTATAATATCTGCATATGCACATATTATAATATTCTATATGTGCATATGCAACTTTTTTCAATAAATAAAATGATCTTTTGGGGGCATTATTTCATATAAAAAAAGTATTCGCCTAAACGTAACGTTTAGGCGAATATAATTATCCTTATTCATTAAGATCTTAAATTTCGTGTTTATGCCATGAATATTTTGATGTCATCTTCAGGATTGCTGATTCCGCCAATGCCAAATTGCTCTACAAGCACTTTGGCTACATTCGGTGAAAGAAAAGCTGGCAGCGTCGGTCCAAGATGGATATCTTTTACACCAAGATATAACAGAGCCAAAAGTACGATAACTGCCTTTTGCTCATACCAGGCGATATTATACGATATCGGTAATTTATTAACATCATCCAGACCAAAAACCTCTTTAAGTTTCAAGGCTATAACTGCTAGTGAGTAAGAGTCGTTACATTGACCTGCATCCAATACACGAGGAATGCCTCCAATATCACCCAGCGGTAACTTATTGTAGCGATATTTAGCACATCCCGCTGTCAGTATGACAGTATCTTGGGGCAGTGCTTTAGCAAAATCAGCGTAGTAATCCCTGCTCTTCACGCGGCCATCGCAGCCAGCCATAACGAAGAATCGTTTAATGGCACCGCTTTTCACTGCATCTACAACCTTATCAGCCAAAGCTAATACCTGGTTGTGAGCAAACCCGCCGACTATTTCTCCTTGTTCTAATTCCTTGGGAGGTGGACATTTTTTAGCATGAGCGATAAGTGCTGCAAAGTCCTTAGGTTTGCCATTTTTTCGCTGACTAATTTCCTTCAGTCCTTCAAAACCAACTACACCAGTCACGTACACGCGTTCTTTATAACTGGCTTTTGGCGGCACCAAGCAGTTAGTCGTCATCAAAATAGGACCGTTAAAGGTTTCAAATTCTTTGTCCTGCAACCACCATGCATTACCATAGTTTCCAGCAAAATTGGTATATTTCTTAAATGCCGGATAATAATGCGCTGGCAGCATCTCACCGTGAGTGTATACATCAACGCCCGTTCCTTGGGTTTGTTCCAGCAATTCTTCCAGGTCTTTTAAATCATGACCGCTGACAAGGATACCAGGGTTGTTTCTCACACCAATATTGACCTTGGTAATCTCAGGATTTCCATAGGTACTGGTATTGGCTTTATCCAATAAGGCCATAACATCAACGCCGTATTTGCCGCATTCCATTACCAAAGCAACCAAATCATCGGCACTCAGCTTATCGTTAGTGGTGGCAACTAGCGCTTTTTGCATAAAGGCAAAAATACCATCCTCCATATAGCCTAATGTATAGGCGTGTTCAGCATACGCAGCCATTCCTTTTACGCCATAGGTAAGCAGCTCGCGTAATGAACGAACATCTTCATTTTCAGTTGCCAAAATTCCAACTGTAGCAGCCTTTTTTTCAAACTCTGATGCATTATCAGCAAACCACAGAGTGCTGTCATGAGAAGCTTCTGCTGTCTCATCAGCTGTAAACAAGTTAGTCAGTTTTTGCCAGATGGATTTTGTATTGTCATTAGCAGCTTCTACCTTTACACCGGCTTTTACTAAAGCAGCTTTCACATTATCTCTCACGATCAGCGCTTGTTTAATGAGCAAAATAAAATGCTCTTTGTCAAAGTTAGCATTGGTAATGGTCGCAAATAAGCCTTCCATAATAAACTTATCGGCATCCGGTGTAGCAATTTTAGCCTGACGGGCTTCAAGTGCATAGACCGAAATTCCTTTTAGCGTGTACATAAGCAAATCTTGGAGATTTGACACTTCAGCAGTTTTTCCGCATACTCCGCGCATAGTGCAGCCAGTACCTTTGGCTGTTTCTTGGCATTGATAACAAAACATTGACATCTATTTTATCCCCCTTATCGTGTGAAGCGATATTTAAACTTCTGATCTCTATTCTAACGAAAAGAGTAACGATTGACTGTGAGCAAAATCACATCAAATAAAAACTAATTTATTCCAGGAATAAAATTTTACATATTCACCGTCAGATCATCTCCTGCGTATTGACTGGAACCAATTGGTTAGACTATTGGTATTCGTACATTGAGGAGGCCTATTATGAGTAATCAAACGATATTGTGGAGTATGATCGTTATTTCATGGTTTTCATTATTTCTAATGAAAAAGAAGGATATAAAGCGTTATATGTCTGTTTTTTTATTTACCATTGTCACGGGAATATTAATCCTCGAAGTGGGTACTACCCTAGAATGGTGGATCGTTAAAGAAACTGCTTTTCCTTTTCAGAACTTCTCGAATCTTTACAGTTTAGATCCAATTGTTGCAGTATGGCTTATCAGATTTTTATATGGTCATTTTTGGCTGTATACCATTATTGATGCAATATTAAATTTGGGGTTTGTATATGGTCTACTCGTTTATTTTTACGGCAGCAGAGATATTTTTCAATTTATTTCTATTTCACCTTTTCTTACCTTTTTAATAATCTCTGGGCGCAGCCTTTTGCTATATGGCTACCAAATGTGGCAGGAAGGCATATTTTCACGTTCTGAACGAACTAACCCCCTCCATAACCTACAGCCTGCAGCAGCTAAACCAATACCGCAAGATGAAGAAGATCCAACAGATTATCAATAATCAGAGTACGTCTCTTTTCAGGAAAAACTTGTTCTTTTTACTCGGATTCTTGGTATCTTAAAAGTTATCTGCAACAGGAAATAGAAAAAGGGCAGAATCACAAAAAGATTCGCCCTTTTTTTCTATTTTTTAAAACTCTTCGTATGTTCTTGGGTCTTGATTCTTAGTACGTCCTGTTTCACTGGTAAGTCCGGAAATGACCTCCATTTCTTCTCTTGTCAATTGAAAATTAAAAATATCTAAATTGTCACGCTGATGCTTTTGTGAGGATGCTTTTGGAATTGGAATCGCCCCACACTGTACATGCCAACGCAAAATAACTTGTGAGATCGATTTTTGATGCATTTTGGCAATTTCAGCGATTTTTTTATTTTCCAAAATACTGTTACCACGCCCTAAAGGGCTCCAGGATTCTGTTACAATATCATGTTCCACATGCCAACGACGCTGTTCTTCCTGATTAAAGTAAGGATAGAGCTCAATTTGATTAATGCTCGGCTTTACACCAGTTTCTTTTATTAATCGCTCAATATGCTCGGGTAAAAAGTTGCAGACACCGATAGATCGGACTAATCCCTGCTTTTTAGCCTCTATTAAAGCTTGCCAAGCTTCAACATATAAATTCACGCTGGGATTTGGCCAATGAATCAAATAGAGATCGTAATATTCCAATCCTCCTCTATAGAGTGACTCCTGAATTGTTTCAATCGCTTTCTGGTAAGCATGATGGCGCCCCGGCAGCTTGGAGCAAATCAATAATTCTTCTCTTGGTATTAAACTTTGCCGAACAGCTTCACCTACCGTCCCCTCATTTTCATAATTAAATGCGGTATCAAGCAATCGATAGCCTATATCAATTGCATTTTTAATCGCACGCACTCCCTCTGTGCCCTTTAACATATAAGTGCCAAATCCAATGCCAGGAACTTCAATACCATCGTTTAGCAATACTTTTAAAATTGTTTTATCCATCATGGCAGACTCTCCTTTTCGCAGTTATATTTTCATTGGCAACTTGCCAATGAACTTACTCTTATCTTAACTTTAAGCGGTATCATACAGATATCACTGCAATTGTGAAAAAACAAGCTGTACTAGTACCGTTTTGTAATGGTCTCTACAATGAAATTTATCATAACTTATTTCGAGTTATATAGACAAAAAAGCTGATCTCCTGTAACATTAAGCAATAAATACAACACACTTTCTAAGGAGTTATCATGCGCAAAAGGACTAGTATCTTCGCTCTTATTACAATCATCATTGCCCTTTATTGCAGTTATACAGCTTTTTCTTATGACAATCGCACTGCCAGCAACTTATCATCCTACTGTACTATTGATTTTCGTGGTATAACTGATCCTCAAACAAAGATTACTACAGGTGCAACCTTATCTATAGTTGATTTTCGATATGGATCTGAACAGTTAGAAAGATTTTTCACCATTGATGTTGATGGTAAAATTCATAAGATGGATCGCATTGAGATATCTGCTCAGCCGCCGACTTATTCTCTCAAAGATTTCTCCACAGGAATCGTCTTTAAACATACCAATACTTTATTTGTCACTTTTCCCCTGCAAGTCTTAAGGGAAATATCTGAGGCTAATCGTGTAACCGTTTCCTTTAAATATACCAACAGTAATTTGGCTATTGAACTTCCATTAAGCGCCGTCGATTTACAATACTGGAAAAATCAATTGCCCTTCTTGTAAGATTCTTTTGTTGCCGTCCCCAAAAGAGGCGATTTTTGAGCAGATTCTTTAATTAATAGTTGGAAAAAGATGCTTTTTTTGCGATAATATTTCTTATAAGATACTATATAAGAAATGAGTTAATCAATGAAATATAAAAGAATCATCATACTCTTGTTGACCTTGTTTATAATTTGTTTTGTTCAATTTAATAATTATTCATCGTACGATGAGATGACCACTCCCCATAAACCTATGGAGATCTCTCCCTCTATGTATATTGATTTAACTGCTGATGAAAGAGAATTTATACATTCACTGGGTGTCATTCAGGTGGTGGTCGATGAAAGCTTCCCGCCCATTTCATATTATGATGCGAATAAGAAAGAATTTGTAGGAATTTCAATTGAAGTTTTGGGAATCTTATCTAAAACAATTGGTTTTGAGTATACGATTATTCAAGATGAAACTTTATCATGGGCAGATCGCTTAAATCTGATAAGAGATAATAAGGCACTTATACTGTGCGGGGCAAGCATTAGCGATGAAAGAAAGAAATATGGCTACTTTACGGATACGCCCTATTTTGAAATGAATTATGCTTTAATTGGCTCCATCAATCATCATGTAAGAATTACCGATATTAACGATATCTCCAAGTATAAGATCGGCCTGATTGAAGGTACATCTATTAATGAATATATTTTAAAATTTGCCTATCCTCAAAATATTATCTACTATAAAACATTTGATGATGCTTTTGCAGCTTTGAAAAAACAGGAAATCAATCTTATTCCAGACAATGAGGCATCTTTTATTGAAAAGTATTTTAAAGGAAAACTATTTGATTATGAAATCGTGTTTTCAATCAATGGCAATGTTCGAAAATATGCTTTTTTCTCTCCTAAAACAGAGGAAGGTAAAAAATTAACTACGATTTTAACGAAGGGAATGAAACGGATTCCTTTAAAAAAAGTAGCCAACACTTATTATGAAGATAAAAGCATATTTGCTTATTATAAGGATCATGTTCAACAAGAACAGCGTATTAGTGAAATCCGTAATTTTTTTCTTTTACTGTTGATCGGAATCTTTATTATATTTATAAATGTTACTGCTCTAATGCGAAAACGGAATAAGGAATTAGAATTTCTTTCGTCAACTGATTATTTGACAGGGCTAAAAAATCGAACTGCATTGTTTAATGACTTCTCCGATCTATCTAAATTAACAAAAGCAATTGTATGTTACATCGATTTGGACAATTTTAAAATTATTAATGATACATTCGGTCACGAAACTGGCGACATGGTGCTACAATCCACTGCTCATCGTTTGAAGGAGTTTTTACCTGACGCAAACATCTATCGTATGGGCGGTGATGAATTCTTGATAATCATAACCTCGGCTGCAATATTTGATGGAAAATCATTGCTGGCACATATTGAAAATCCGATTCACGATAAGCAAAATATTTATCAAGTTAGTGCCAGTATCGGTTATATTGATACTTCTGAATGTAAATACAGTTCATTAAATGAAATTATTAACGCTGCCGATACCGCCATGCTTAAGGCAAAAACACTCGGGAAAAATAATATTGTTAAAGCTCCAAATTTGCTGCCGTAATGATTTGAGTAGCTCTATGGCGAGTTTGAATAATCAATTCTGCATTTGGCGCATCTGTAGAGCTAATTTTTTTTAACGCTTCTTCAACGGATCGGCCTGTGCGCATATGCCGGCTTATAAGGCGTTCTTTTGTCGTAGAGCTCGGCGTCTCAATGAACCAACTTTCATCAAACAAATCGGCGAGTTCATTCCACGGAGAAGTATCTACTAATAAATAATTACCTTCGACAATTATAATTTTATGTTTTTTCTCAATTACGATTGAACCTTCAACGGGATTGTGAAGATCTCGATCATAAGAAGGACAATATAGTTTCTCCTCTTTTCCGGATGCTATTTCTTTTATCAGCATTACGAATCTCTGGGAATCAAAGGTTTGAGGAATTCCCTTTAACGGCAATAGTCCTTTTTCTATCAATATATCATTATGATAATGATATCCGTCCATTGGAACCACAATTGCACTTTCTTCTTTTAATACTTCATTTATCTTTTTCATCAGCAAATCCGCTAATGTACTCTTACCTGCTCCAGGAACCCCTGTAATCGCTAATAAAAATCGTGTATTTTGACTTTTTTCATAGTTTTTTATTAACAGATTACTTAACGTTGTCAAATCAGCATTCGTAATTGCTCCCATTCTATGAGTTCCTCCTCTTAAAATCTTCATGGCAGTTCAGTCTGCACTTCTAGTTTTGTTATCATACATAACTAGAAGCTTTTTTTTGAAAACATTACTTATTATTACTTATCATAAAATGGCAGACTGCTATTTACCAAAGTTTAGATCTGATGTAATCGTTCGAATAGCTTTGCATATTGCTGCAGCGTTTGTTCATTCTCAACTTTGACCCCAGATCTATAGTACTCAATTGCTCCAATCCCCTCATTGATACTGTTTGTTTCTTTTAAAGTTCTTTTTAGATTTTCAGCTGTACCAATCCCGCCATCAATAATATCTACTTGCTCGGGCAAAAGTTTTTTTAACATGTCTTTATAGAAAGGAAAATGAGTACATCCTAGCACCACGGTTCCATATTGATTTAGCTTATAGGAACCCAGTTGTGACTTAAGATAGGGCAATACGATTTCTTCATTAAACTCAAAGTCTTCTGCAAACTTTACGAGACCAGGAAGAGCAAGTCCATCAACAATATGATCGCTATCGAGTTTAGTGACTAAATTATTAAATTTCTCTTCCTTGAGGGTAAGACTAGTGGCTAATACCAATACTCTATTTCCCGTTTCTTGATTTTTTATGATAGCCGGTTTTACTGCTGGTTCTATACCTATTATTGGAAAGCTATACTTTTTCCTCAGCTCTTTGGCGACCACACTTGTTGCTGTATTACATGCAATCACCAATGCTTTAATATTTTGCTGAGATAAAAAGTCTACAGCTTCAAATACATATTTTTTAACATCATCCTTTGACTTTTCCCCATATGGTACATGCAATGTATCAGCATAATAAATATAGTCGTCTTTGGGCAATAGCCGTAATGCATGATAAAGTACTGTCATTCCACCTATTCCGGAGTCAAAAAAACCTATTTTCATATCTCGCACCTCACTTCTTCGAGCCATTTAGTATATTCATTTTATCTACAAGCCAGAAATCCTTTTTGGCGAGCGATTACCTGACTTTTTAATTTTACTACTTTTCTTTTTCAATCACAAATGAATTGCAAATTGAGCATTAAAGCCAGCTATTTAATGAAATAAAAGAAACATCAACCTCCTAAAAAAGTTGATGTTCTTTTACAACCTAAACACACATAAAAACCTCTTTTATCTTAGAAGGCAATGATTTCCTTAATCATCAGCTCTTTTCCGCATAACAGCTCCCCTGTACTTTTGCAGTTTGGACATTTACTGTTATTCTCAATCAGATTAAAAACTTTATTACACTTTTTGCAAATCGCATTGCCAGGTATTATCTCGATTTCTAAATTCGTATCTTGCAATAATGTACCATCTACTGCAACTGGGTAACACGCTTCAACATATCTCGGAATTATCGATGAAAGCTCACCGATCTGGATAATTAATGTATGAATTTTAGTTAATTCATTTTTACGTGCAAAATCTTCAATCGTTTTTATGACTTCAATCACAACTCCAAGTTCATGCATATGAGACCTCTTTTCTTGTCAATTTCTTTCTCCAGATAAAATCGATTCTATAAATTTCAGTGGCTTTTTTACAGCAATTCTTACCTTGCGTTTTATCGCATGCCTGATAACTGCTGGTTTTATTTTCCTGAGTTCTACGCCCTCAGCGTCATATTTTCTGACAAGGGAAATAGCATCAAACTTACATTTAGTTGTACAGACACCACATCCTACACACAGATATTCATCCACAACTGTAGCGCCGCAGCCAAGGCAGCGTTCGGTTTCCTTCTTAACCTGCTCTTCTGTAAATGTACCACGTGAATCCACGAAGGATTCTTTGAATATCTTTGTATCACGCTGGATTGCTTTTTGTCGTGGAAGACGATCGTATCCTTCAAGAACAAGGTTCGCTTTATCAAGCGGACGGTAATCCCTCTTCGTGCGACCAATCGTTAAGCTTTGCCCAGGATGAACATAACGATGGATTGAAATGGCTCCTTTCTTCCCCATAGCAATGGCATCAATAGCAAACTTTGGACCGGTTAACACATCACCTCCAGCGAATACATCGGGCTCATCGGTTTGATAAGTATCAGGATCTGCCTTAATTGTCTTGTTAGGATTTAATGCAATTTTGCTATCAACAAGCAAGTTCCCCCACTCAATTGCCTGACCTACCGAAAGCAGGATATTGTCTGCCTTGACTATCCTTTTTTCATTTTCATCGAAATTGGGATTAAACTTGCCATTTTCATATACAGAAATACATTTCTTGAATTCTACACCGGTAACACGTCCATTTTCCGTAAGAATCCGATCAGGTCCCCAGGAATTGTGAATGACGATTCCTTCTGACAAAGTCTCGTCAATTTCCTCTTCAAGTGCTGGCATTTCTTTTCTGCTCTCCAGACAGTACATATTCACTTGCAATACGCTGATTCGTCTGGCAGATCTAGCAACATCAATGGCGACGTTGCCACCGCCGATCACAAGCGTCGGTCCTTCTAATTTAAACTCTTCATTGAAATTGGCTTTGCGTAAGAAGTCCACACCATTGATTACACCTGCAGCATTTTCACCTTTTATACCAAGCTTTCTACCTATTTGAGCACCGATTGCAAGATAAAAGGCCTCGAAGCCTTGACCTCTTAAGTCATTAAGGCTTACATCCTTACCAACTTCAACACCCGTCTTAAACTCAACACCTAATTCTTTTAAAATATTGATTTCCGCATTCACTACATCTTTTTCGAGCCTGAAAGCAGGGATTCCGAATGTCAGCATACCGCCAAGTGCTTTTTGTTTTTCAAACACGGTCACTTTATAACCATCAAGAGCTAAGTAAAAAGCACAAGAAAGTCCAGAAGGACCTCCCCCGATAATTGCAATTTTATTCCCGTAATGATGCTTTACTTCAGGTACGTAACGATTATCTTTGTTGAAATCTTGTTCTGCAATAAATTTCTTGATATCATCAATAGCAACTGGCTCATCAACATCACCTCTAGTACAAGCAGATTCGCATTGTCTCGAGCAGATACGCCCGCATACTGCCGGAAACGGATTTTCGTGCTTGATAAGTTCAAGTGCTTCAGTATACCTTCCTTGAGACGCCAGCTTGATATAACCCTGAATACCAATATGAGCTGGACATTCTGCTTTACAAGGACTTGTGCCGGTAGCAACAACAACTCTTCTGTTCGTACGATAATCGGGGTTCCATTTGTCTGGACCCCACTCTGTATCATAGACCGCTCCCGTGGAAATAGACAGGCAGGAAACGCCCTGTCGTAGGATAGCTTAGAATTACACGGCCATGCTCCTGATTTGAAAGGGAGTATGGCCATTTTTTGTCTTGATGCGTTCGAAGTTGTAGAAGTGGATGTATTGGTCAATAAGATGACGTGCTTGGTGAATGGTCTGAATTTTTTGGCGGTAGATACACTCGGTTTTTAGAATGCCGAAGAAGTTTTCGGCAGGGGCATTATCCAGAGGTGTAGCCGCTCTTGACATGGACGGCAGAATGCCGTACTGTTTGGTTAGGTTCAA
>NZ_FOTS01000117.1 GCF_900114615.1 Pelosinus propionicus DSM 13327
TTTTAGCATCAAGGGGTTCCTTTACGTGTTGAAAAAATAAAATAAGTTTTGTAAACAACGGCGGATTGTTGCTTACAAAACTTATTATACGAGGATGATTTTTATGAATAGCAATAGCTATTTTAATGAAGTGGCAAATCAATGGGATACTATGCGTAATGCTTTTTTCTCTGAATTTGTTAGAGAAAAGGCTTATAGTATTGTTGATTTGAAGCAAGGAAGAACCGTTGCGGATATTGGTGCTGGTACTGGTTTTATCACGGAAGGTCTTGTAAAAAAGGGAATTAGTGTTATTGCTGTTGATTATTCGAATGAAATGTTAAATCAAATGAAAGAAAAATTTAAACACTACAGTAATATTGATTACAAGCAAGGAGAAGCAGAAGATCTGCCTATTGAAATTAATAAAGTTGACTATACCATTGCGAATATGTATTTGCATCATGTTAATAATCCATTAGCTGCGATTAAGGAAATGGTAAGAATTACAAAACCAGGTGGGAAAATTGTAATCACTGATTTAGATGCACATAATCATGAATTTTTAAAAATTGAACATTTTGATAGATGGCTAGGATTTAAACGTGAAGATATAAGGCAATGGTTTTTAGATGCTGGACTTAAAAATATTACTGTCGATTGTGTTGGAGGAAATTGTTGTACTACTTCGAAATGTGAAAATGAAAGTGCAAGCATAAGTATCTTTATTGCTTCTGGAGAGAAATAACATCCAATAATGTGAACTAATAAGACTAGGATTTCCGTGCTCAAGCGGACTACTAGTCTTTTCTATTGTAAAATATTATATTTTATACAAGGCAACACTGCCGATGCATGCAGATACTAAACTGTTCTAGGCAGAATTTTACTTAATTGAGCATGGCAAGTATTATTTTTTTATCGACAAGCACTTGCAATCTTAAATGTGCCTCTTTGCCTTATGGTAGGGAGGTGCATTTTAATAGTATCTAATAAATACCTTAAATTTAACATACTATGTAACCTTTACTAGCAATCATACATAAAATAAGATGCGGATAGATATATCCAGGCAGACCAAAAGGAGAGAGAATAAATGTCTAATTACAATTTATTTAAATTTACGCCAGGGACCATTTTGACTGTTGTTACAAATTCAGGCGCAGTATATGTGGGAGCATTTATATCAGTACGTCATTGCACTGACTCTGATGAAACAGAAGCACGGTTTATTATACTACAGTTAACTAGTGCAGTTTCGCCATATGTTATAGGAGATGTTATTGCGATCACTATTAATGAAATCACCTCTATTGGTCCTCTTAGAGAATCGTAGTGAGAGTATAAAAGATAATACCAAAGCCGAAATCTGAAAGGTGGAATTAAAATGTTTTTTGGTAACAGTTTTAGGGCGGTCTGGTTTTTAGTCTTGATTATTAGTCTATGGGTTCTTTTATTTCCAGATATTTCGAATACTAGTGATTGCTAATAATGTTATATACAGATTTATCGATAGATAAAAGCCACCTTGAGTGAGGGGGGCTTTGCTTTATATTAATGCTGCTGGTTACGGTCAGCGGTATATACCAGTAGGGCTACAGAGTAATTTTAGCAGGATGATGCAGTAAGCTATGATCACCATTCTTGTGATCTAGTTTAGGATGGGAAGTGAAATATACAAGGAAAACGGAAAAGCTATTTTTCTTATTTTGATTCGTAACAAAAAGCTTCTAAGAAGCATAAACTATAATAAATAAACCAGTCATGCAGAAAGGAGGAATATTTATGGGATTTGGTGGTTGGGGTGGCGGACGTGGAGGTTCTAGCTTTATCATTATAATTATTATTCTTCTTCTATTTTTCTGCTGCTGTGACGATGACTGTAGCTCTACTTGCTAAAGATCTAAACCTGCCCGTCGCTTAGTCAGTATTCCTTAAAGGCGCCTTGCTCTTATAGACCGCTCCCGTGGAAATAGACAGGCAGGAAACGCCCTGTCGTAGGATAGCTTAGAATTACACGGCCATGCTCCTGATTTGAAAGGGAGTA
>NZ_FOTS01000002.1 GCF_900114615.1 Pelosinus propionicus DSM 13327
ATTTAATTGAAGCTACTAGCCATGTAAAGAATCATTTATCTGAATATGCAGCTTTTTACCAGAAGAAGTATGATGAAGTTAAAACTCATCAGCACAAACGCGCACTCGCACTTACTGCTCGTAAATTCATCCGGCTGATTTTTGGATTGCTGGCCAACCATCAGCTTTACTCTCCAAGTAGAGTAAGCCAAAGTTAATAGATCCCATTTATTTACTTTTTCTTCGGCTTGAAGAAGAGGCTTGTTTAGTGCACCCATTTTTTGCGGATTACTTACAAAACTTATTTTTTATGGGCTTGACATATTACCAGATTGCTTTAATAATATTATTTTTATCTTTATTAATTTTATCAAGATTGTTTAGGAGTGTCAATATCGTCGATTCCTATTTAGCGATTCATAAAATTCATAAAAAAAGGCTGTACTCCAAAATTATGGAATACAGCCTCTAGTAAATGACTAGTCAGTTGTTAAACTAATTGTATTCTATTTTTATAAATATTGTCAAAAGTTATCTTAACAATAAGGCTTTCATTCAGGATGAAAGTCTCTGTATAACATCCATTAGTATTATTTAAAATCTCGTCTTATAAAATCTTGTATCCACTTTCATAATCGGAAATGTATCCGGCAATACCTCTTTTGCGATTTGGATAAAATTATTTTTTTCATAAAAACGATGTGCAGCTACAAATTTCTCGGTAGTACCCAGGTAAATTTCATGTATGTTATGCTCACTAGCCCATGACGTTAACTGTAATAGAAGCAGTTTGGCTACATTATGCCCTTTTCCTCGATAATCAGCTTTCACAAACATTTTTCGTAATGCACCTTGCTGATTGCCAATATCGATCAGTGCAATCGTTCCCACAATCTGTTGATCATAAATAGCAATCCAAAAATTTCCTCGTCCAGATTGATAGAAGTTAGGTATGTCACTTAAATCCGGCTGATCTTCTTTGCTGATCGGAATATTAAACTCACTTCGCTGAATGGTAAGAATTAAATCAATGACTTCATCTTGATATTCTTTAGAAAATTTCTGTACAATAACTGTTTCCACCTTATATTCACCTCTTTATAAAATAACCCTTTACAGTTTAAATTTCTGTAGTTTATAGCACGAATTGACTAAACACCGTAAGCATTCTGACTTCTCAATGAATTTGATATTTCAATTTGGCATGTAAAAGTTCATTTAAGTAGTTGATATTTCAACTACTTAAATTTTAATGCCAACTAGTTGAAATGTCAACCAGTTGGCATTAAAATAATTTTATTACTCGAAGCTAGATACAATAACCGTTTTCTTTGCTGCTTCGACGAAGGCTCTAAAAAGAACATATCAGCAGACTGGGCAACCATCATTTCCGGATGCCACTGAACCCCTACAATAAAGGCTCCCTCCCTTTTTTCAATTCCTTCAACTATACCATCTTTTGCTCTGGCATTCACAATAAATCCCGGTGCAATTTCCTTAACAGACTGATGATGAAAGCTGTTTGTTACAATGGAATCTTTCGAAAAAATTTGAGACAGTACCGTATTTTGAGTCAGTCCCACCGTATGGCTCGGGACATGTCTTTCTCCCTTTTGAAAATGTTTCAAACACTTGCTGGAATATTGGGCTGCTATATCTTGATACAATGTGCCGCCAAAAGCTACGTTGATAACTTGTAAGCCGCGGCAAATTCCTAATATAGGCTTTCCCAATGCCGCGGCAATATTAACAACTCGTATATGATGCTCATCCATCTCTGGAAAGATCGTATCTAATTCTCGCAATGGTTCCTCATCATATAGCAACGGATTGATATCGTACCCGCCTGATAATAATATACCATCTACCTGCTTTATCTGCTCTGTAATATCTTCTTCATCATTAATAGCAGGCAATAAAAGCGGTACTCCTTCGGCTGATACAATTGCTTGTATGTAATCATGACTAACTACTGCTTTCTTCATTCCTGAAAACAAGCCATCCTCGAGAAAAAGTATCGAAACCAGTATACCTATAATGGGTTTCTTAATCACAATCTCCTCCCTCATAATAGATTAAGGTCAAAAAAAGTGATTATGATCCCACTTTTTTTGACCTTTAGTTTCAATAATCAGCCGTTTATAATGATCGCTTTCTAAGCGCAATATCTTGGTAAGATAATAACACTCCTAATCAGCATTGTCAATGCGCTAAAAGCACAGTAAAAACAAAAACGCAATGTTTTTTCTCATCTTAATCTCAGCGCCTGAGGTACTTAAAATGCTTATACATCAATGCTATTGACAGTAACAATGTCATCATTTCAGCAATGGGCACTGTAAGCCAAATGCCCTTAATACCAAATAAAGCTGGTAATATAAGAATTCCTGCGCCAATCCAAAGAATGCCTTTACTCAAAGCAATTAAGGCAGCACTCTTGGGCTTTGAAATCGCAGTAAAGTAACCTGATGCAACAATATTAAGACCACTTACGAGAAATGCAAATGCATATAATTGTGCACCAACTACAGCAAAATTTAGAATATGTTCACTGTTACCACCCAAGAATATCGCAATAATCTCTCTAGCAAGAATAGAAATCACTGCAAAAAATCCTACACCAATCGTTAATGCCGATAAGGTGGCAAGCTTAATTGCCTTTTTTACCCGTTCCATTTTACCGCTGCCATAATTATAACTAATAATCGCACCAACACCGTCTGATAATCCAATCAGTATATTATTGCCAATAAAGGACAAATAGCTAATGGCTGTAAAGGCAGCTACACCGAGCTCGCCGACATAACGCATCAGCACAATATTAAAGAGAAAGGTGGTAACACCTGTTCCAATCTCCGATAACCCTTCGGCTGATCCATTATAAATGATTGTCGCAGCTGACGTTTTCTTAAAACTTCCTTTACATAATTTCAAAGTGGTTTTACCTGTTATAAAAGGAAAAATTGCTAATAAGAATGCGATACTATAGCCTAGTCCAGTAGCTAAAGCAGCACCTTTAACCCCTAATGCCAGCTGTACAATGAATAAATAATTAAACAGCATATGGCTTGTAACAGAAATAACTAAAATCACCATTGCATATGTGGGCTTGCCCATGACTTTTAATACATAATCTAATACAAACATAACCCCGAAAAAAGGCAGAAATAAGCCAATATAACTAATATAAGTTGTTACCATAGGCATTAATTGTTCATTAGCTCCCAGGAATAGAGCAATCTGTGTTGTAGCTCCAATAGCTATTATAGATAATAAGAGCGACACCCCCACAATTAAAATAAGTGCTGTTTTGAAGGTATCATTCGCCTCTTTTATATTGCCCTGTCCTAACATTTGACCAATATGACTCTGTGTCCCAATCCCGATTATCACACCAACGGCAAGCATTACACTCGAAAATGGCATAACAATATTTACACTTGCTAGCGCATCGGCCCCTATATAGTTGCCAACAAAGAAACCATCCACAATTGTATTGAGCCCTAAAAACAGCATCCCCGAAATGGTAGGAATACTGTATTTTAGAAATAAAGTCATAATCTTTTCTTTTCCTAATATACTTTCCCCCATGCTTATCACCCCTTATAAGAGGATAAACCTTGGAGTAACTCCAATGTCAAGAATTATCAGTTGCGATCCACACTTCATAGTAATCAAGACCATCTTTATGCGAGCTTGCCATGTATCTGCCAATTAAAGGTCCCTTTACTTGTCTCCCCTCTTCTTTTAGATAATCTAACGCTTTACTCAGTACATCATGTTCTGGCTCTACGTAACTTGTTCCGACGATTGTATATAAATATTCTGCCCCATTTAAGGAGGAGAGCTCTTGCTGCTCTAAAGAATCAAGTCTATACAAATTTTCTTCATCAAGGCTAATACCCACGCGAGCCGATCGAAAGCTTGGATTTTTTAAAAGTTCTTCCTGTGAGACTAGCAGGGTATAGCGAATACTGTCCAGCCACCCCCAATCCTCTTTTTTGTATTTTCGAATCATATCCACTAGATCATCTGCCTGTTTCTCCAGGAGTTTGTATTTAAAACTAGGAGCAGGGACCAGGACAAACTCACCCAAATGCTGTTCACATGCTTCGTAATGAGAAGCAACTTGATTAATCATTTTTTTCAACTTTATTAATTCCTGTATTCGATCTTCAACAACCCTTTGATTTTGATATAATATTCTTTTAATGTCACCAACATCCATTTGCGTCACAATCTGTTTAATATCTTTTATCGACAGCTCCATATTACGAAAAAATAATGTATCCATCAGAACTACAATTTCGTCATAGGAATAATATCGATATCCATTGGCCTTATCTTTATGAGCTGAAAGTATGCCTGCCTTTTCATAGTATCGCAGTGTATCAGTCGATACGCCAAAGAGCTTTGCTACTTCACCAATTATCCACTTCTCATTCATTCCTCAATCCCCCTCATAACCATGTCGCATCAACTACTAGTTGTTTTCATGTTTCACTTCTTTAACAATCGTCTTGACGCCCTCATCGATTTGCTCCAGCTGCGCTCGTGAAATGCTGATCCGTAGAAATTTCTCCTGCTCCAGGTAATGAGACAAATAAAAACCTTTTCCAGGTACGACACTAACATTTCTGCCAGCAAGCCGCTTCATCAAGCCATCTATATTCACTTTTTTCGGCAGTTTAAACTGCACATAGATACCAGAGCTTCCCTCCGACACTTCTAGCAGCTTATCCTTACTATTATATCGTTTTACTGCCTCATTCAACGCTTGAAAGCGCACTGTATACAAACTGCCAATTTTGTGCTTATGATACTCATACATGCCATTTTTGATATATACTTCAAGCGCTGCCTGAGACAGAAGTGAGGTATCCCCATATCGTTTGTAAGCAAAGAAGGCTTTTTGCAGACTTTCCGGCAAAACGGCCACTCCCAGCCGCAATCCTGGAAAAATAATTTTTGAGAAACTTTTTAGGTAAATAACATGAGAAGTTTGATCGTAGGCGAAAATCGGTTCAAAACCTTGCGCTTCTCCCAAATCCCCCATATAATCGTCTTCCACAATATACACATCATATTGATCAGCCAACTTGGCAATCGCCTTTCTTTCCTCCCTTGTATAAGAGGTACCTAGGGGATTGTGATATCGCGGCATGGTGTAAAAGAATTTAATATTATCATTTTTAAACTTCTCTTCCAATTCTTCCAAATCAATTCCATCTGCCCTACGAGTAATCCCGCAGACCGGCATTCCTTGCGATTCTAAGAAACGTAAGTAAATATCGTAACTAGGCTGTTCAACTAAAACCACTATTTTCTCGTTGGGAAACGGCATCTTCGCCAGAATTTCCAATGCCTGCTGGACACCAGAAGTCACAATGATCTGTTCCTTTTTTGCAAATACTTGGGCATTAGCCAAGTGAGATACAAGCGTTTGCCGCAATGTCTCCAGTCCTTTGGAATCACCGTAGGTGAACAAGTGATACTTATATTTGTCGATCGCTTTATTTAAGCAATGCTGGAAATCCAAATACGGGAATACATTTAAATCCGGAGAGGCTGAAGCAAAATCAATGACTTGACTCTTTTCATTGTTATGTAAATATCCAGGTTTGGCAACAACGTAAAAGCCACTTTGTGGAATTGAATAAATAGCATGACGCTTTTCCAGCTCTACATATGTCCGCATAATTGTGCTGATACTGCACCCATACAATTCTGCAGCGTCGCGAAGAGAAGGCAGCCTTTGACCAGAACGATACTGACCTTCACTAATTCTGCTCTCGATATCAGCTAGAATGGAAAAATATTTTTTCACACCACTTTCCCCCAGTTTAGTATCCCAAATATCAACATGGTATTTGCACTGAAACGAATCTCTTATAGTATTCTTTATTATACCTCATGAAACTGTTACGATACAATTTCACTAAATAAGCATTGTTGGAATCAGTATTTTGTAATACCGTTAAGATAACGGGTGAGACAATTGCAAATACTCCCGATTGTTTAGGAGGGTAATATACGATGAAGCAAAAAGAACTACGACTTGCTTATTTATTCGCTATACTTAATGCGGTGATCATTGGGTTTTCATTTTTATTTACCAAGATAGCTCTTGAATATACACATCCCCTCGACACGCTGACCTACCGTTTTGCTGCCTCTTTTTTTGTTATGTCAATCCCAGTTGTCTTCGGTTGGGTCAAACTTAGGTACCGCGACAAACCCTTGTATAAAGCACTGCTGCTAGCAGGTATTTATCCGCTGGGATTCTTCATGTTTCAATCCTTCGGACTCCAGCAAGCCACCTCTGCCGAAGGGGGCATTATGTACGCATTTACACCAGTTGTGACAATGGTATTCGCTTCTATATTTTTGAAGGAAGCAACAACTCTCTTACAGAAGCTATCCATTTTCCTGTCAGTATTCGGCGTTATATTTATCTTTATTTTGACGGGAAGCAGCATCGATTTATCCAATCTGACGGGGCTCTTCCTATTGTTTTTAACATGCATAACATTTGCCGGTTACAGTGTCTTGGCCCGCTCTCTTTCAAAGCATTTTAATCCAGCAGAACTTTCCTATTTTATGCTGGCAATTGGCTTTGCCGCTTTTGGAATAGTTTCTCTCGTCCACCATGGGTTGGCAGGGACATTGGATCTCTTTTTCTCTCCCCTTGTCAGCATTACTTTTATCACTTCGATCCTATATTTAGGCATCCTGTCTTCCCTCGTCACAGCCTTAACAGCAAACTATGTCTTATCCAAAATAGAAGCTTCAAAAATGAGTGTATTCACCAATCTATCAACAATTGTCTCCATTGCCGCCGGGTCACTATTCCTCAGTGAAAAAGTAACCATGTACCATCTCATCGGTTCACTGATGATTATAACCGGGGTTATTGGAGCGAATCATTTCGGACAGAAAAAGACCGTAGAATAAGCAAATCCCCATGCTATACAAGCTTAGCATAGGGATTTGACTCGCCGTCTTAGGCAATAATTAAATGTTACACTACTACTTTTCAATTATTCTATTAATACATCTAACATTTTTTCGCGATTATTTATAAATTCTTTCATTATGATATAATGCTCTGTTTCTTCATATGCAATTGCTTCAATCCTATTATTTGCTATTTGTAAAATCGTTGCGCCCGGGTATCCCATTAGGATAGGCGAATGAGTTGCAATAATGAATTGCGATTGTTGATCCGCTAAGTCATGCATTCTTAAAATCATTGCCATTTGCCTCATGGGAGATAAGGCGGCTTCTGGCTCATCCAATAGGTATAGTCCTTTTCCCTTAAATTTATTCATGAAAGTCGCAAAGAACGCTTCCCCATGGGACTGCTCATGCAGTGACTTTCCTCCATAGTAATGGCTCACTTGAAGTTCATCAATTTGCGTTGACAGATTATAAAAGGTTTCTGCACGTAAGAAAAATTCATTCTTAGGTTTTCTTATACCTCGTATTAAACGAATGCATTCATGTAACTGGGAATGAGACGTTCTCGTAGAAAAATTAAAGTTGCGAGTCCCGCCCTCAGGATTAAACCCCCAGGCAATCGCAATTGCCTCTAGCAGTGTAGATTTTCCCGTACCGTTTTCCCCCACAATAAATGTCACCTGCGGATGAAATTCCAACTCATCTAACTCACGAAAAATGGGCAGAAAAAAGGGATATTGATCAAAGCTATCTATTTCATCTCGCAATAATTTTATAGAACGTAAATAATGTTCTGTATTTAATCCATCCATACGAGTCTCCTACTCATTTATCAATTACTACTATATTACTGCAGTAAGCTACCATAATACAACTATATTTGGTATATCCCATTATTTCACCATAGGAGATTATTAATCAAAAATCATTTTAATAATACGTGACCATACCGATGCTATCGAATCATCACTGGCGTACCTACTCTGACCATGGCAAACAACTCTTCCACATGATGGTTATGCATGCGAACACAGCCTAGAGAAACCAATTGACCAATTGACCAGGGAGCCCGATTGCCATGTATGCCGTAATTAGGATCAAAATTCAAACCCATCCAACGTGTTCCTAATATACCTCCGGGATTCATAATCTTCGTAGCAATGGCAAAATCGCCTTCCGGTGTAGGCGTTGACGGCTTACCTATAGCTACTGGATAGCTGCGCAACTGATTCTTCCCATTAAATAAGGTAAGCTGACGAGTTGGTTTATGAATTAAAATCCGACCTCGTACCAAGGTCATGTCAGCTCTATGCCGGTTATCTTTTACAGGAGTTATTTCCATTACATCAGTACCATATAAGCGGCAATAGGTGATCGGATCTATCCTGCCTGTTGGCAACAATTTTTCTGATTTTTGAAACTGAAAAATAGCCTCGCCGATTTCTTCCGTATAAATAGTTTGCTCTACCCCTCGATAAAATCCCTTTTTTTTGAGAAGGCACTGAATCTGCCCTAGCATAGGCTGGCTGAGGCCCTTTGAGAGATGCGTTTCGGCCAATGAATATGGCAAGTAAATTTTTCTAATATTCATGTAGTCGTCCTCCATGTAACAATTCTTCTCATGAACCATTATATGCTTGGACAAGTACTCCTTGTGTTTTTTGAAACGACAATCCTTGATCAATAACTACTATCTATGCTCTTTTTTAAGAAAACCTAATGTAAGACTCGATGTGACTTCGTAACGATCAGGAATGTGCAATTTTTGTCACTAATTTCTCAGAGACAATCTATTATTAATGAGAGTGATTGCACTAAAAGTGGCTATAATAATAGTAGATAATCTCAACTTCCAATAATATTGTTAATACCAAATAATAATAGGGGTGAGGATTTATGAATATAATAAATCGTATTATATGTCCAAACTGTAATGATGACCATCTTGTATTAAAATATGTAGCTACATACGAATATTCATATGTACTAGATTCAGATGCTCCCGGGCTTAAGAATACGAATGAACTTCTCCCCCATATGTATGACAAACGTGAACAAAAAGACACCCAGCAGTATATAGAATGCAGAACCTGCGGAACCAGCTATCCCTGTTATTTTGATAGGTGGACTGAAAGAATGAATAAGACAGCGCTGCAAAATGCCGTCAACTCAGCCTACTTAGCAACACATCCTTCCGTTCAACCCTAATTTTTATTTTGGCAAAGCTAAGACTGTTATATCATTAAAAATCTAATAACCCTTGCCGCCTTAGCCAAGACTTTATGCAAGTTAAAAATTTGCTTGCAGCAGGAGAAGTATTTTTTATTGAGTTAAGAGCAATACCGATGGTTCTATATGCAGGCTTTTCAAGGTTTGCAATATGTACATCATGCATATTGCGGTATAATACCATCTCTGGGAGGATGCTTATTCCTAAGCCATTTTGCACCATTGCAATAATAGCCTGCTCTTCTATCACTTCATATTTGCTTTTCGTTTTCAGATTATTTTCAAGTAAAATTCGTCGTACATCACCAGTATCGCCCCATTTAGGCATGATAAATGCCTCTTTTTTTATTTCTTCAAAAGAAATTTCATTGCGCTGCCCTAAAGTATGCTCTTTTGGCAGAATACAAAGCATTTTATCCTTTTTTAATGGTATAAATTCAAATGACTGATGAACAGGCAAAGATACAAAGCCAAAATCAACAGCTCCATTCAATATCCAACGATGAATATCATCATAATATCCTTCATTTAATTTAATTTCAATAGCTGGATGCTGCTCTTGAAATTCTTTGATAATGCCTGGAAGCCATTGCGAAGATACACTGGTAAATGTTCCAATTCGTACTGTTCCAATTTCCAATCCTTTAATTTCAGCTACTTTTTGCCTTAAGCGCTCATTGCATTGCAAGGTTTCCCGCACGTATTTTAATATTAATTCACCGTTACTTGTTAACGTTACGCCTGCTCGGTCACGGGTAAGCAATAAAAATCCTAATTCTTCTTCCAGACTGGCAATGGCATGACTAACACCTGATTGTGTCAACTTCAAATTCTCTGCGGCTTTTGTTAAACTGCCAAATTCAACTATCCCATGAAAAATTTCATATTTGGAAATAGTCATACTGCTAATCTCCTCCCTTAGCATGATAATAATTCATGAAAGACATTAAAAACATTCACTTTTCTAATGATAATTATATGTTTATACTACTAATTAAACAACTTAAACCTAAAAGAACTTTTGTTAAATGGAGGATTCAATATGAAAACAAGATTCACAGCTAATGCAATGTTGCTGATGGTAACAATTTTCTGGGGCTTTTCCTATTTATTTATGAAAATGGGCTTGAATTCATTGCAGGAGTATAATCTTATTGCATTGCGATTTGGTATCGCATTTTTCCTAGCAGCTGCAATCTTTCCAATTCGCTTGCTAAAAGCAAATACAAAAACAATTCGTTATGCTTTTATCTTAGGTCTGATTTTATTTTTAGTTTTTTCTTGCATCATATTCGGAATAAAGTATACTTCAACCTCCAATGCAGCATTTCTCGTAAGTCTTACCGTCATCTTTGTCCCTATTTTAACATCCCTTATTGTAAAAAAACTTCCTGAGATTAGTGTTATCGTTGGAGTCTCTTTTGCGCTTCTCGGAGTAGGTCTATTAACGTTAAATAGTCAGCTTATTATCAACTTCGGTGATTTACTATGCATTGCTGGGGCACTGCTTTATGCAACGCATATTATTGTGACTGAAAAGCTAACAAAGGCAGTTGATTCCATCGCCCTTGGGATCATGCAGCTTGGATTTGCGGGATCTTTAGGATTTATTTTTTCTTTACTTCTTGAAACCCCCAGGTTTCCTATTACTACTGTTGAATGGCTGCCGATCTTAGTCTTGAGCATATTGTGCAGCGCAATAGGGTTCATTGTACAAACAGTTGCACAGCAGCATACAACATCAACAAATACTGGTCTTATTTTCTCTTTAGAACCTGTATTTGCAGCGTTATTTGCTTTTTTGTTTTTAGGCGAAACTCTTTCTATCCAAGGCTGGTTAGGCGCAATCCTTGTCTTACTTGGCGTTATACATCCGCAATTAAATCTTTACCAAATAAGAACGTGGAAATAGCCCCCCTCTGAATCTATATTCCTTTCCGTAAAAAAACTGTTTCCTCATGTTTCTCTAATCTTCTCGTAAAAATAGTAGTTAAAGGGACAAGAAAAAGATAAAAAGCATATAAAATGAAACTCGCATTCGCCGATAAAATCGCAGCAGGAACGGCTCCCGCAACATTCCAGGGAATGAGAGCCGAAATCATTATTACCGTATTTTCCATATCGACTGCAAGCTGTTCATTGCTTATTTTTCTTTTTGCATAAATCTTATGTTCAAATTGATGTGTAATCATTACGGCAAGAGTTTGATTGCAGCTAAAACCTGCAGCCACTATGCTAGTGATAATGGTCGTCAGATATACTCCTACTTTTTGGCTAAGTCTCTCAAAGAAAAGTTCAATTTCATTTAGCAAGCTCGTTCCTGCAAAAATCCCCGAATAGGCGGAAGAAACAAAAACAATCATTGAAACCTTCACCATGGAATATAGACCGCCCCCTTGGATTATCCCTGCAAAAATACCAGTTCCATCAATATGGTAGCCCATTAGAATATAGTCTAGCATTTCAAGTAAAGTAATTTGCTGATAAGCTACACCAATCACTATGCCTGCCAAAATGCTAATTCCCATAGAAATTTTTACATTGATTTTGCAAATTGCAGAAAGCAATATAATAATCGCAGGAATTGCTAAAATAGAGCTGATATTAAAATACATTACTATTTCATTCCCAATTTGGCTGCCGTAAAAGACTAGAGGATTATAATAAGATAAGCAAATGTAGCCTATGATGGATAATACTAAGGGAATTACTGATGTTTTCATCATATTTCTGATATTTGTATAAATGTCCGTATTAGTTAAAACTGCGACGAGGTTGGCACTGGAAGACATTGGCGAACATCTGTCACCAAAGTAAGCTCCGGCAATGATAGCTCCTGCAGCAACATTACTATCCACATTACCGCTTTTAGCTAATACGATAAGTACAGCACCTACTGTTCCTACGGTGCCAAAAGAGGTTCCTAATAAAAAAGAAACAGCACAGCTTAAAAGAAAGGCAAATAATACGAAATATTCAGGATTCATAAACATAATTGCATAATACACAATAAAAGAAATCGTTCCACACGCCCTCCAAACCGCTGTGATCGCACCGATGAGCACGAAGATCTTGATTACAATAAGAGATTTTTTTGAGCCCTTTAGCATCATGTTGCATAAATCAGCCAATGCGTATCCTCTACGCAAAGCAATCAGAATAAAACCAACGAGTCCCAGAATCAGGGGATAGAGTATAAAGATCTCTTGATACACACTATATAATAGCGAAGCAAAAAATAAAAATAGAATCACAATGGTATCCATAGATGCACCTCATTTTAAAGTATAAGACTGATTAAATCCTATGTATACTTTGTTCTGAAATAATTTCACAGAATAGATAACGAAAAAATATAGTATTACAACGTAATGTTCTTATAATATATCACATCGTAATCCTACTACTTCAGTCTATGGCTGGCAAGAGTATTCTACTTTTATTGTCTATTTCAAATGATTCAGCCATATTGCTAAAAATAAAGGCATACATAACAAGAGTCACGATTTATCAATAAAATGATAAATCGTGACTCTTGCTACACTACTTAATACTCTCTTTAAAGCTGACTTATAAATAAAGATTGAATATCTTGCATGTTAATTGATACGCTGTTATTACAGTATTGTACTATTCTTATATTCTCCCATAAACATTGTTTTTCTTGTACTAATTGTATGTAAGTATCCCAATTCTCCAGCTTCCATTGGTCTCTGTCGACAGCTCTTTCTATCATTCTAGACTTCAATATCGGAAAATCAACGTGTACTTGTAGTACAATGGTCTTCACATTCTTCCAATCATAGGTTTCTTTTAGTTGTTCGATATAGCGAACATTTGAAAAATAGCTAATGAACGGTGCATCAAGAACGACTGATTTTCCTATTTGAATGTTATCATCTGCAATATCTAATAATGTTTTATATTCCATATTCATTATAACATCACTATAGAACGCGCATTCCCTGTCATCAGGAGAATGTCCTTTTAATTCTAATAATTGTTTTGTAAATGTATTGCAAACAACATCTTTATCTAAGTAACAAAAGTTAAATTGCGATGCTATCATCTTTCCAATCGTAGATTTACCTGACGCAGGCAAACCTATAAGAAATAATAGAGTTGGGTTCAAAAGAAGCTTCTCCTCAAAATTACACAGATTTTATTTCTTATCCCACTACGTTAATCTACATTACACTTTATTAATACTCCATTACTACTTTTGAAAACCCCTTAGCTCTTTTTGTAAATTCTTCAAAATCTCCTGTGCTAATAAGTTTTCGGTCGGTAAGTCTTCCCCCTATCCCAGCACCTGCAAAACCAAGTTTTAAGTATTCTGGGAGTATTTCTTCCGTAACTCCTCCTGTAGCAACAAGCTTCACATGGCTAATCGGAGCCATAATATTTTTTATGTAGTCAAATCCGAGGTCTCCTGCTGGAAACAGTTTTACAAAATCCGCTCCTGTATTATGAGCTGTTAAGATTTCTGAAGGCGTCATTGCACCAGGAATGGAAACAAGAGCTAGTTCTTTTGTATATTTTATAATCTCGATATCAACATTTGGAGAAATAATATAACTTCCTCCCGCATCTTTTGTCGCTCTTACCTGTTCTTTCGTAAGAACTGTTCCTGCACCAATTTTCATCGTTCCTTCGAAATTTTCAACAAGCATCTGAATTGCCTCAGAAGTTTTTTTGATGCATTCGGGGTCACTTTGGTCAAAGGTCACTTCAACCATGTTGATTCCACCTTGGTGCAAAGCCCTAACTAGATTAAGCAGATCCTGTCCGTAAAGTCTCCGGCATATTGTTATTACCTTATATTTCTGAATAAAATCTATGACTTCTGTATTCATTCCCTATTCCCCCTTATATTATATTGCTTTTTTTGTTGTGCCCCTATGAATCATTTTTAATTCAAAGTTCTTGTACCTTACAAGATTATTGGGATCAAGAATTTTTTGAACTAATAATTCCATCGCACCAGATGCCATTTCCTCTACCGGCAAATTTACTGTTGATAATTTAGGAATTGTAAAATTTGAAAAGCTTTGATTATCAAATCCAAAAACCTCACATTCACCTGGTATGCTAATCCCATGATCATGTAATGCAGAAAGAGCTCCCATAGCAGTTTGATCACACACACAAATCAATCCTGTGGGTACATCGCCAGCCTTAATAAGCTTGGCAACTGCATCATAGCCACTCTCTTCGGTAAAGGAGCAGTGTCTTATGAGATATTCCTTTGCATCCAGCGTCTCAACAAATCCTGCAAGTTTTTGGTCCAACGCTTGCGACGAAAGATTCGATGCCAAAATGACAATTCGTCGATGCTTATTCCTAATAAAATGCTCTGCTACTTTTTGGCTTGTCTCAAAATAACTGGCCCAAACATAGGGATAGATTGGAGAAGTTCTGCTAAAAAGTACAATTGGAACACTTGGCGGCACTTTATGAATATATGCCTCATCTTCTGCTGATACATTCGCTAAAATTGCACCATTAAATACGTTTGAATCATACAATTCTTTTACACCTTGAATACCATCTTCGTCCATCGTTTTTACCAGAAGGTTAATTGTAATTGTTTCAAGGGAAGAGGTAAAACGGTGAATCCCAGTTAAAATGCGCCCAATCAATCCAACACGTGCATCGATAGGCCACAAAACAGCTAACGTTAAACTTGTATTCCCACTCTCGCTTTGGCGCAAATTACGCGCAGACATATTGGGGATATACCCTAATGAAAGAGAAGCTTCACGTACTCTTCGAATTGTGTCTGCAGAAAACCGAATTGCGCCTTCTTTTTGATTAAGAATCAGTGAAGCCGTGGTAATCGATACATTTGCCGCTTTAGCGATACTTTTAAGAGTGACTGCCATAAAACTCTCCTTTACCGTCCTGCTTTAGATCGTTTAGCTCTATCTAATAACGCAATACTGCTCCAACTAACAAGTCAACTATAAGCATTAATCATTTAGCACAATATACTCGTTTAGACTATATTATTACCATTCGTATATCAACGATTTGCAGGCTATCTAAATGAATCATCCATCTCTATATTGGTTAAAAGGTTTAACGTAAAACGTTTTACCCTTACAATATACCATTCCTATTCAAAAAACTCAATCCTATTTCTATGTCTATTCTTTCTTTATAAAAAAAGAGCCCGCAGGCTCTTCTAAATGTTATTTAGGATTTTCGATTGCTCCACGAACAAAATTGAGAACGGAGCACTTCGAAATCTTTCTATGTTCAGTAGGATACTTAGAACCGCTTATTACAAGACCGCATTGAGTGCAGCGAGTAAAAAATTTTTTTTCTATCATTCCAACGGGCGTAATATCCACCTTCTCAAACAGAGTACTACCACAATAGCACTTGTTCTTGCCCAATTTATCACCTTCTTTACCTTTTTTTCATGGTATCATGATTCCATCCTTTCTTGCAAAATTCCTATTGCGCCAAAATCTACTGTGACAATTAACTATAGCTTATTCTTCTTGTTTTCCCTCGTTTTATGTCTAATATTAGCAGTATATGCGATCTGTTTCTTCCATACTCCTCTTCTTTTATTTTTTTTATTTAAAAAAAGCAGCCTCTGGTAAAGAACCTGTATTCTCTTAAGCAGTGGCTCTATTTTTTTTTCTTCTTGCAGTAATTCTCCCACCAATCGATGCATATGGTGCAAATCATCACAATTCATCACAGAAATTCGCCCTTCACTTTGAAAGATTACTTTTATCTTGGGCCATATGTTTTTTATAACAATGAAGGTCAACGTTAAGCTCCCTATGGCGTATAAAAAACCGCCAAATGCCCTAATTAAAAGATACGGCCGAATCAATTCGTTAGTTTCTCCAATACTGAGCCCAATCACGCGCCAGAAATAAACCTGTAAACCACCAGCGATTAATAGGCCGATTCCCATCGTTAGCAATCCTCCATTTAAAGCAAAGATTGCCCCCCAGCACCAACGATACATTTTCTTTGCAAGTATGATTTCAGTAAAAAGGATATGGAAGCAGATTGCTAAAACTAAAAAACCAAATACACCAAATAATGCAAGGTGGGAATGAGCTGATGTAATATAGGTCCCGTGTACATAGCGGTTTAATGGTGGATAAGCCATGAAAAACCCTAAGAACCCAGCACCAAATATATGATAAAACATACTCGATCCAATGAGAGACAGCGTTATTTTATCCCGATTCGACAAATCAGAAATCCCCGTAAATGTTAGCGATTTCACCGTCGTATACAATAATACAATCGCTGGCAGTAATTGCATTGCACTAAAAGTACCACCGAGCCAAAGCCAATACGATGGTACTCCAATCCAGTAATAATGATGTCCAGTTGCCAAAATTCCAGCTAAGATTGCGAATGTAATGTCTAAATATATGGCTGTTTCTACAGCCTGACGCTCCACCTTTGTCACCTGAATCAGCAAAGCAGCTAATACTCCCGTACCAATAAGCTCTAAAGACATTTCCTCCCATATATGTACCACCATAAATTTGGCAATTTCATCGACAGTCGGGTGGGCATAGGATACGATATTGGGCACATAAAATAGAATTAATGTGACACTTCCCGTTACCATGCTAATTAGTGTTGCCCTACTCTTCGGCATATCAGAGGACAGATACGTCGTCAGCAGATTAAAGCATAGTACAACAGTACAAGCAGCCGTTGCCAGTTTCAAAGGCCAAATTGCTTCTAAATATTCTCTCCCTTCGTTAAATCCGAGCAGCAAAGATCCTAAGATTAGAGCCAATGTACTCGCCAGCATCCAAAAGTTAACCGTAATCAGCTTCAGGCTGTAAAATTCCTGCTGCGCTTCTTGGCAAAAAAAGAAATATATAGCACCCATCATTCCAATTAACGGCCAATAGATACTAATATTCAAATGAAAAGCTCTACCAGATACAAACGGAATTGGATTACCAAGGTCGGGAAAGAGAAGATCGATTGCTCCGCCCGATGCTACCAACCCTTGCAAACCAAAAAGGAAGTAGGCAAATAAGGCATATTTATAACTCAGGTGCTGAGATCGAAACAACTTTTCTAACCCCTTTTCATTACTTATTCCGAATCTTTCTTTTTATCAAATACAGGCCTTGGCGGCCACCCCATATTAGGAATTGATTGAAGAAAGCGAAAATAGTCGATCATTTCTTCTGCTTCCTCATGATTTACGTAAATATGCTGCTTTTTCTTTGCTCCACTAAGCAGTGGAGGATTGGTTAAATACTCTCTTAATCCATCACTTCCAAATTTTTCATATACTTTAGTAAGGTCGCCTCCATAATATCCTCCATTACCAAATATAGTATGACATTCGATACATGCTTTTTTCTGAAATACAATTTTCCCTTTGACTGCTTCAGAAGGTACATTGCTCAGATTACCTGCAATCGAGTCATATATAACAAAAGAAAATAGAGCGACGGAAAAAAATATGGCTGCTAAAAAAATTTTCAAGCGAAACTGCATCGTTCATTCCTCACTGCTATTTTTCTTATTTTCAATTATGCTAACTAGACGTCTTTAGTAATAGATCTGGAGAATTCTAGAACCAACTATACTTAAAAATAAATGCAGCTGGAAGTACATTCCTGCCACATTTATCTTTTTTTATATTATCTTCGTTTCTTACCCGTAATATGTTCTATATTAATACGAATTACCGAACATTTATCTTTAAAAGCATCAATTATTTTTAATCCTTTATCATAGTATTCAGGGCTAAATTTTTCAACTAATGCCTTTAACATTTTGATTTTCTCAGTTCCTTCAACCAAAGTCCCTTCTCCAAAAACAATAACACTTTCATAGTTTGCAGTAAAAGAGCTCGGCAGTACCTGTGTATATCCAACAACAGTAAAGGATACTTTATTATTGTAAGAAAGATTATCCAGTATATGGCCTTCTAAGTCACAATGCAGATAAATAGCTTCATCTAAAATAATATAATGCAATGGCAATCCATAAGGATATCCATTTTTATCGATTGTAGAGAGTACTCCATATTCGCTTTGTCCTAACATCTCCATAGCCTCATCATGAGTTACCTGTTTCTGAATGTCCCGAATACTTCTCATTGTTTTGCCTCCTATGCGCTCACTTACATCCTTTACTATCTTTGGGTTAAAATATTTTAACCTGCAGAACCACTAGATTACCTGTACTTGTATTAAAAAAGCCATGTCCTTCTCCTCGCGGGGATAAAATAATATCCTTTTCCTTAAGAATAAATTCTTTACCATTAATCGTGAGTATACCTTCACCTTCAACAACATAAAAGACCTCATCCATATCTTTATGAGTATGCTCGGGCGTATTTTGCCCAGGTGCATACAATAAAAGTCCTGTATCAAGTTTACTGCCTTCATGGGTGAGAGCTTTACGCACCGATTTTTCATTTGAAAAGTCTAATAACGAATTAACATTTATTTTTTCCATTCCAATTCCTCCTTGTTTTTATATAGTTTTGCTGCCTTTAGAAATCCTCCGTAATTCTCGCAATCCCCCGCCTAATAATAGGGGGAATATATGTTGCAATAGGAACAGCTAAGCTAAGAGCAATCATCCACTCCTTTATCCAATGCAAAAAAAAATTTTCAGTTCCACTGTTCGTAAATGTTAACACAGCGGAAATAATACATGATGTGAAACCTCCCATTAGTAATCCAAATACGATTCCTGCATATTTTTTATTAATCTTCATAATGCCACCCTTTCTTTTTTACCATAATGTAATTGGCACTACGTATTGCCTATAAGTACATTTGTTACTATAATAAGAGCGAAAGTTACTTTTTGCAATACGGCACTATTTCGTTCAATACAAACGAGATGGTAAGTATTATTGATTTTACTGGAGGCTCGCACTTTGGATACAAAAGTCTGTCCTATTGAAGAGGCAATTAACTTAATAGGGCATAAATGGAAAGTCCTTATTATTAGAAACTTGCTAACTAAAGATCATCAACGTTATGGCTGCCTTCAGAAAGGAATAAACGGCATTAGTCAAAAAATGCTTACTCAGCAGCTTCGACAGCTAGAACAAGATGGGCTGATTTCTCGCAAAGTCTTTGCAGAAGTTCCCCCAAAGGTTGAATACTCTTTAACTGAGCTTGGAAGAAGTCTTCAGCCAATCTTAGAGTCCATAAGTACTTGGGGAAAAGGATATCTGGGAACCAAAGGAACGGATTCTAAAGATTTTATTGATGACTAAACTAGTATCCCTCATCTCCGCAAATTCATAACTGGGAGTGCACATAACAATCTTTATTTAGCGCCTTTCTCAGATAATAAAAAAGTATCAGCGTAATTATGCTGATACTTTTTTATTATCTTTTTTATTGTTTATTCAGCATGATTTGCAAAATCTGCCCATCGGTCTGAACCATTCCCTGACATGCTAATTGTCCTAAGTTAGCAATCGATTGATCCACATCTTCCGCAACAATCCCTTCACTCTCTGTAACACGAATTCCTTCAAGAGCCATTAATACAGCCTTATATCCAGACATAACCGACGTAGAAACCTTCATGGCACAGCTATTGGATGCTCCATCACAAATGAGCCCTGCCACATCACCAATCATGTTAGAAATAGCCATACTAACCGTCTTAAAGTCTCCTTTCATCAGCCAGGCCATTCCTGCTGCTGATCCCATTGAAGCGGTGGTAACAGCACATAATGCTGATAATTTGGGAAGCTTATCGTGGATATAGATCGCCATCATATGAGATAACATCAATGCTCTTGTAAGGGCTTCTTCATCGGCTTTTACATGCTCGGCCACTACTACTACGGGCATCGTTGCCGATATCCCTTGATTGCCAGAGCCAGAATTGGTCATAGCAGGCAATGCCGCTCCGCCCATTCGCGCATCAGAAGCTGCAGTTGTACGCATTAAAATCTGAGTCAAAAGACCATCGGATAAAAGTCCTTGATTTCTATGATGTTCCATTGTGGCACCAATACGCAGCCCATACTGCCCGCTCATCCCTTCCTGGGATAATGAATTATTTAGGGTTGCTGCTTCGAGGATAAAATCAATTGTCTCCAATGGTGCTTGAGTGGCAAAATCGAATATATCACGAGCTCTTATCCCAGCTATTGAATATTCATCTTCTTTATCATCAGCAGGACAAGCCTCAGGTTCTGCTTGAAACACAACTTTGCCATTTTCCTCAATGCGTATCACTTGAGTATGGCTATCAGCAATAGAAACCGTCACCCATTCTTCTCCATGTATAACCTTTGCTTCAGAGTACAAAATCTGTGGTACCTCTGCAATCGTAATCTGAACCCGCCCTTGAGCAATCATTTGCTTACTCTCTTCAACCTGCGCTGCAGTCAGATGCTTAAGTACCTCTAGTTTTCCTTCCGGATCGCCACCAATGGCACCTACAGCAGCTGCAATAAAAAGCCCGGTCGTGCAAGTCCCCGGCACAGTAACCCCCATTCCGTTCTTCATCAAGTTAGCCGATACTTTTGCTTCAATCTTTTCAACAGATTTTCCTAACTTCTGAGCTGCAATAGCAGCTGCTAACGCTAACGAAATTGGTTCTGTACAGCCTAAAGCTGGCACTACTTCTTTTTTAACAATATTGATAAATTTTGACCATAAAGGATTCCCCGCTTCTAAAGACACTTCTTTCATATTGAAACACTCCTTTCACGCATATTATTTTAAAAAACTGCTTTTATCAATGAAGCTCTGCTACATCAAATGACCTGTCAGATTCTCTCGACCCTAAGTATACACTACAATCAACACTTATTACCGTACAAGATTTTGATTGAATCTGATTCTTTTGGTAATTTACTGCCAGTTACAGAAAAATCGACAAAAGCACTATTCTACTAAAGCGTATAGCACTTCTAATCATTCCTTTGTTTGTATATCATGATCAAGAGATAATTGCATATGCAATAATGGGAAAGGTTTACCCATACTATCAGCTTCTGATTTTCCTATAACAGTAAAACCTATGTGCTTATAAAAGCCGACGGCTTGTTCATTTTGTACATTTACATCTACATAGTTTGCATGAAAAGTGTCTATGGCGTGCATTACTAATTGATATCCAATTCTCCTTCCACGCCACGAGGGATGGATAAAAAGCATTTCAATTTTTTCTTTTTCTACCCCTATAAAACCAGCAATGAGATTTTGCTCATCACGTATACAAGCTAATTCTCCCATCTGCAGCAATCCACTTTGAACGAAAGGTTTAAAAAATTGAATATCCCCTTCTGTTAAAAAATGATGGGTTGCACGTACCGATGCTTCCCAAACTTCTAAAACTTGCGGATATTCTTCAGCTTTTATTATATCTACTTTATACCGTATTACAACAGCCATCGTCCTCACCTCAGTTAGAGTATCACTAACCCACTCTATTATTAAGCTCTATTAATATTTACCACCGAAATACGAAACTCCTGCACTATTATGAAAAAGCAGTTCTCCTGCGGGCTTTTTGCCGGTTTTTCCGGATCAAAGCTGTGGAGAACTGCTTTTAAAATCGTGAATAAAAATCTATAAATTCTAGGGAATTAGCTGGTATAGATTAATTGCTGCAGCGAATAGCAATAAACTTTTTTTAGAAAATACCTAATGCTGCACCTATACCTGAAATACCAGCAATTATGCATAATACTGTTGTTGATTTCATTTTCCTGTTTAATAAGTGAAGCGTAAATAATGTCATGACCAGTGGTAATAAGCCTAATAGCAATTTGTCTAAAACATCTGCCTGCAATTTCAATACAGATTCACCCAAGTGAAAGGAAACAGGAGAAGACAAGGTAACAAAACTTGCTGTAAGGCCCCCCAACACGATTCCCCCCATCGTTTGCGCTACTGTCATTACTTTTTGAATCATATTTCCCGCCATGAGCTTTTGCAGACCTTCACGCCCGAGGAAATATCCCTTCATCCACAAGTTATATGCAATCGTGAACATGATTAACGGCATTAGAAGGATATATAGACCTACACCGATCAAATTTCCTTGAGCAGAAATACTCAAAGCAAAGGACAAGAGAATCGGCGTCAATGTACCCTGCCATAACGTATCTCCGATACCAGCAAGAGGGCCCATTAAACCCGTTTTTAAACCATTGATCATCTGATCGCTAATAGGCTTACCTTTCGCTCGCTGTTCTTCCAATGCAATCGTCATGCCACCAATGATGCTGCCAAAATGCGGTTCAGTGTTAAAAAATGCCAAGTGGCGCTGCAGTGCTGCTTTCATTTCTTCTTTGTCATGTCCATATAGTTTCTTTAAAACTGGCGATAATGCATGAACAAAGCCATTTGCCATTAAGCGTTCATAGTTGTAATTAGACACGTAGAAAAACATCCAAAGCCAGAAGGATTTTACTACATCACTCTTCTTAAGCAAACTTTGTTCCGTTTTTTCTTGCTCAGCCATTTATCTCGCCCCCTGATCTTTCATTGAAAGTTCTGTATAAAGTATTGCAATGATAAATCCAATAATGGAAATCGTAATAATTGGAATATGGAAATATACCTGTAAGATGAAACCAATCAGAAAGAATAAGATGATGTACTTGTTAACAATTGCTCTTAGGTTCATTGCAATCCCCAATGCAGGCAATACTCCGCCAATAACAGTGAGTACGTGGAGCGGTGTTCCGCTGAGTGATTGAATAATCCTCGTCATGATATCGGCGCCATAGTATACGCCCAAAGCTACTGGCAATATCGATATAAATGCTAGAAATAATTGCGATGGTACAACATTAAAGAAGTTCACTTTCTTGTAATTACCTTCTGCTGCAGCTTTGTCTGCCATATGAACAAATGCGATATCTACCGTCATTCTCAACGTAAAGAGCATCGTCCCTAATAATCCGATCGGTACTGCCAGTGATACAGCTACCTGAGGTGTTGCTCCCGCTGCCATAGCCAGTGCCGTTCCCATCGTTCCAGCTAGACCCGGATCCATGGGAACAGTACCGCCTGCAGAAATATAAGCCAGATAAGGTAAGTTGATTGCTGCACCAATAATGCATCCGGTAACTGGATCTCCGAGAATAAATCCGACTAAGGTCCCGGCAATTAAAGGTCTGTTTGCAATGGTTGCCCCTAAATTGGTCAACCATGGAGTTCCGTTAAAACCCAAATAATATACCACGCCAATTAATATGGCCTGAAAAATATCTATGGACATTGAGCATCCCCCTCTTTTTTCATGTGGTGTGGATCAGTGCTTAATACACTTACTTTATTAATGCATTAAGCTGCCACCTGTTAAATTTATCGCCTGACCTGTCATGTATTCCGATTTATCACTAGCAAGGAAAATTGCCATATCGGTAAAGTTCTTATAACTGCAAACGCGTCCCATTGGAATGTTCTTGCAGAAATATGGCATAACATCTTCTGGTTTCAAATTACGTTTACGCGCATAATCGGCAATCTGCTTATCCCACATTGGCGTTTGTACAACGCCTGGGCAGATAGAATTTGCACGTATTCCTTGTTGAGCATATTCTAATGCAATGGACTGTGTAAGTCCGATCACACCGAATTTACTGGCACAATATGCCTGATACTGTGCGCCTGCTTTTTTACCCGATTGGGATGACATGTTAATGATGACGCCACCGTCATTTTTGAGCATGTGCATTACTGCACTCTGGCAGCAGAAGAACATGCCTTTAAGGTTGACATTAAGCGTCAGATCCCATATTTCTTCTGTACAATCGAGAAATGGTAAGATTTTCGATACTCCTGCGCAGTTCATCCAAACATCAATGCTGCCAAATGTATCAGCTGCTGCTTCGCCAGCTGCAAAAACCGAACCTTTATCTGCTACATTTACTTTTTGATACATTGCCTCGCCGCCATTTGCGTTGATTTTATCTGCTGTGCATTTTGCTGCTGCTTCATCAAGATCTAGCACTGTAATTTTGGCGCCTTCCTTTGAAAAAGCTATTGCTGCTGCTTTGCCAAGGCCGCTGCCTGCACCTGTTACAACAATAGATTTTCCTGTTAATAACATTGAATCCATCTCCTCTTTTTACTTTAGGCTTATTTCAAATATTCTTCCACGCCAACAGCTTGCTGATCAGGAATAATATGAATTACTAATTTTGTACCATGAGCCGTGATCTTCTTAAAAGTTTCTCTTTCTGTATCGGAAGCCGAAATGTTCTTATAGAATTTCGTGCGTTTTGTATTTGCCCCCATGCCGCCGATAATGATCTTTTCAAGGGGAAGTCCTGTTTCGATTACAGTTAAGAAACTTTCCGGAACTTTTGCCAGGATCATGAGTTTTTCATCATCACTCATTTTTTTAATCTCTGCGGCTGCTTCCTCGCAATGGTAAATATGCAGCTTAATTTCTCTAGGAACAGCCATTTCAATAATAGATTTCAGAAAGTCATCGGATGCTGTTTCATCATCGATGATTACGATGTGATTTGCTCCTACATATTGCAGCCAAGCTGTCATTACCTGCCCATGAATCAATCTGTCATCAATACGTGCCAGCACTATTGTCGCCATTGTAACTCGTCTCCTTATTGCCTATTAAGCTTTTTTTGTTCAACTCGCCAATTAAATCTTTAATTCCATATTGTCCGGATTCTATAAGAGCATCTACCATGCTATCCAGATCTTCTTGTGCCATTCTTTTTCCAATTGCTTCTAGCAGCATCGGAAGGTTGACGCCAGTAATTGCTTTGAATTTGTATTCTCTTAACAGAGGATACTTTAATGCTACCTGATTCGCCGGGCTTGCCGAAAACAAATCCGTAAATACCAAAACCCCATCACCATCATCCAATTCACCAACCTCCTTACAAATTAAATTTCCAAATGCTGTGATATCATCTCCATGATATAATCCTAATACTTTGCATTTTTCCTGCTTTCCTATAATCAGTTCAGCTGCATTTAAAAGTCCTGCTGCCAATTCTCCATGTGTTGCAATCAATATACCGACCATTCTTTCGCCTCCAAAATTTATAACAGCAACGATATCTATATATTCTCATTACATTGCTTCTCTATTTAATATACTTGCAAGTACTGTGCCAATTCAAATAATCGTCTATGTGTGTTATAAAAACATAATTAATTTGACAAAAAACTGCATATTTTTCATTATAGAAAATCCACGTGTGTCAAAAAGTCTGGTATTTCAAAATCCAGTGTTTGCCCCTCTCATCTGTGTCAACAATATTATTTTTTTATAGTCTGTGTCATTTTACTGTGTCACAAATATGGCGTTTCAGTTATAATGAAAAGTGAACTGTGTTGAAATGAAAGGGTGAAAAGTTTGCACTATGAGAAGAATTTAAAGCGAAAAGACCGAATTTATCAATTATTAAATAAAAATCTTGAAAAACAAGAAATCCAAGAGGCAGCACAGATCTTTAATTATGGTCTGCATGCCGGCAAAATTTCTACTGAGCTGCATATTGACCGCTCCAATGTCAGCAGAGAATTAAATCAACTGGTAAAAGAAACTACTGTGATTAAAATCTCTGGCAAGCCAGTATTATATTTTTCAAGAAAAGCCATCGAGTGTCTTTTTCACGTAAAAATTTTACAATATGTTTTTAATAGCAAAACTCTTTTTTTACAAATTCTAGATCCCCATGTTGGTATAGTTACTTTGTCTGAGACAAAACAAAACAGCTATTCCATGCCATCACTTCCAAAAAAAGATAAAATCGCAACAGAATCTTTTAAGAAGATTTTCGACACCCTTATCGGTACAGATTCCAGCTTAAAGAATCAAATCAAACAGGCTATCGCTGCCATCATCTACCCGCCTAACGGCCTGCATACTTTTTTGATGGGACCTACCGGTGTAGGTAAAACAACTTTTGCTGAGCTCATGTATCGTTATGCCATCGCAATAGAAAAATTAAGCGCAGATGCGCCTTATATCATCTTCAACTGCGCTGATTATGCAGGAAATTCTCAATTGCTTTTGTCTTATCTGTTCGGCCATGTCAAAGGTGCCTTTACCGGTGCTGACAAAGAAAAGCCAGGTTTAATCGACGCTGCTGATGGAGGCATTTTATTCTTAGATGAAGTTCACCGTCTTTCACCAGAAGGACAGGAAATGTTGTTTTCCTTGATGGATCGGGGAATTTTTCGCAGACTCGGTGAATCTGACAATCTTCATAAAGCCAATGTTCGCTTAATTTTAGCCACAACAGAAAATCCAGAAAAAGCGGTGTTAACAACCTTCTTGCGCAGAATTCCCTGCGTAATCAAAATCCCTAGTCTTTCTGAACGACCAATGAAGGAACGGATGCAGCTTATTTGCGCCTTCTTCATCGAAGAATCAAAAAAAATAAAACTTCCAGTCACAGTATCAACAGAAGTTCTAAAGTTATTTTTATTATATGACTGTAAGGGAAACATCGGACAGTTGAGAAATGATATTCAAATCACCTGTGCTAATGCTTTTGTCGATTATCTCACCGAAAACAAAGATACAATCTATATCAAGCTCTCTCAGATGGCAAACCGATTCACAGAAGGTCTTTTTATAATGGATCAAAAACGCGAAGAGCTGGTTCAGAGTTTTGATTTGAATTCTATCGTTGACCTTACATTCAGCGCAGAAACGATAGAAGATGAAGACCCTTTAAAAAAAATCATATTTCACGATGATTATAAAACAGAAGAAGATTTTTATGAAAGCATCTTACACAATTCCAGAAAATATTTCGATGAAGGAAAATCCATTGCAGAAATTAAGAATAACATTAATTTACAGGTAGTAGAATATTTCAATAAATTTCCTCCACAAAAAATAAATAAAACTAGTAACGAACAAGATTCCATGTTATATAAAATTATCCAGGAAGAAGTAATAAATGTCGTCAGAGAAATTCTAGCTGAAGTTGCAGCAGATCTTAATATTTGTATTGATTCCAGGATTATTTACAGTTTGGCACTACATATAGAGACATTAATGGAACGACTCAAAACTGGAGTTCATGTATATAATTCAAGTTTGCTAATGAATCAGACTCACCTCACGGATGAATATGAAATGTCATTAAAAATTAAAAACAAACTTGAAAAGAAACTTCATATAAAGATTCCAAATGAGGAAGCGGATTTCATTGCTATGTTCCTTTATGCCCTGAAGAATAGTGAACATCAGAATTATATCAGCGTCATTGTAATGGCTCATGGAAATTCAACGGCAAGCAGCATGGCAAGCGTCGCAAATGAACTGCTCCAAACGGATCATATTAAAGCAATCGATATGCCCTTAAAAAAAACAGTAAATGATACCTTGCAAAATGCGATTGAATTGGTACGAAACATCAACCCTCAAAAAGGTGTATTACTCTTAGTAGATATGGGCTCTTTAGCAACTTTTTCCGAGTCAATTACGAAAGAAACAGGAATTTTAACAGATACGATAAAAATGGTAAGTACACCTATGGTGATTGAAGCAGCAAGAAAATCTATGATGCCAAACATGACATTGGAACTTCTCGTTGAAGAAGTAGAAAAAACCAGCATTTTCATTGGACAAAGCATGAGTCTTTCAGCTAACAAAAGAAAAAATGAAGCCGCTGCCAGTAAAACTATTGCATCAGCCACTGAATTGGATTATTTTGACCATGACCGTGATAAAATGATGACGCTGTTAGGTCGAGTACTTACTTTTTTAAATCCAGTGAAAGCTTACGATTTGCTCAATCAAGTATATAATGCTCTTTTGAAACAGTTAGAGATTGCGCCTGACAGGGGATTAAAAATAAAATTTATGTTTCACAATATGGGTATGATTGAACGACTTATATCTAAGGAAATATTTGAATATACAAAATTAAAAGACTTTAAAAAAGAAAAAAAATCTATTTTCATTACAATAAAAGCCGAATATAAAATTATCGAAAATGCATTCGGCATCCATATCCCCGACAGCGAATTTGCCTATATTATAGAAATGCTGAGTATTTATTTTGATTAAACATAGCATATTGGCTTTAAGCTAGCATAGAGCATCAGCGATCGATCTATATTATGATTCTTTTTAATAAAGATAGTTTAAGACTCTACAAGCAGGAAAATTCTGCAATGTTGAGTCTTGAACTATCTTTGGACAGAACGGATCACAAATATTTTGCAACATCCATCTTGTAGGTAAGTACTGCAGGAATCAGTCCAGCCAGGATACCAAACAAAATACCTCCAATGGTAATGTATATTTCTTCAGAAGCAACTCCCGATGTCAGCACAATCGCTGTTTTACTTTCCATAATGTTTACCAATATGGAATAGATTCCATGTCCTGTTACTATACCAATCACAACGCCAAAAACGCTCAGCAGAGCACTTTCAGCCAGGATGACGTTAAAAATATCTCGAGTACTGGCTCCTAATGCCCGTAAGATAGACCGGTCCCTGGCACGTCCAAGAGCCGACCAATACACAGAAAGCGCCATAATCATTAATCCCATCACAATGATGACATAGGCAATGCCCCTTAGCATCTGCTCCCCTTGCCCTAAGATACTAAATAACTGAACAATAACCTGAGCAGGAAAAATCATCTGGGCTCCTTTTTCCTGCTGAAATTGCTGGTACAGGCGCATCGCTTCACTGTAGCCCTTGGGTTTTACCAGAATGGCAGTGACTTCATGCTCATGTTCGTGTTCATGACTGTCTTCAACAGCCTCAGCCTTAGATTCATGCTTCTCATGTGCCAGCCAGATACTTTCAATCGGAACTAAAACAGCCTGATCATAGGGACCACTCACTGGCTGCAGTATACCCACAACCTGATAGACATGGTCATGTGTATGACCTCCAGGTATAAAACCATGAGCTGATTTAAATTCATCTCCTAGCTTTAGCCCCAGCTCCTGAGCAGCTTTTGCTCCGACAACAGCTTCAAATGGCACAGAAAAGGGACGTCCTGCCGCAAATTGCAGCCATTCTCCCTGACCAACCCTGGGTTCATGGGAAAAGATATCACTCCCGCTTCCTACTATGGTATATCCTCTATAGTTATCACCAAAGGCCAGTGGAATAGCCGAAGCCACTAGTGGATTCTCTGACAATTTTTCATAAATCTCATGACTCACATTGCCAATGGGCACATCCTTAAAAAAAACCGTGTTTAAGACAAGCTGATTTGGGCTGCCTTTGGCCCCGACAATGAGGTCGAAAGGTTCCACAGCTCTAACCAAGCCAGCATGAGTACCAGCAGACAGCAAGGTCACCACTGCCAGCATGGCGATAGTAGCAGCTACGATAAGTACAGTCAAGCCACTTTGAACCGGCTTTGCCAGCAAATTACGCCAGGCGATTAGAAGTCGCACTTCCTATCACCTCCTCTGACTGTTTCCTTAGGGAACAAATTCGCTCAAACTGATTCATGATTTGTCTGTCATGAGTAGATACCACTAAGGTGCTGCCTGATTCTTTGGCAAACCGCCGCAGCATATCAAGTACCAGCAACCCATTATCCTGATCTAAACTGGCGGTTGGTTCATCAGCCAAAATCAGGCTGGGCTTATTAATGACGGCTCTGGCAGCAGCCACTCTCTGTTGCTCTCCCATGCTGAGCTGGTGAGGGAACTTACCAAGTTTGTCGGATACCCCCACCTGGTCTAGCAATTGAATCGCCCATTGTCGCTGCTCTTTCTTTGGAATCACATTTGCAAAACTCATAGCAACTAATAAATTATCCAAAACAGTTAGGCTGGAAAGAAGATTTAATTTCTGAAAGACGTAGCCCACTGCCTTGGCCCGCCATGTATCCCGCCAAGTCTCCAGCATAGATGAAAGAACAATATCATTGAATTTTATCTCACCAGCAGTCGGTGTTAAGAGTCCTGAGATAAGATGTAACAGCGTAGTTTTTCCCGAACCGCTTGGACCAACCAATGCTATCTGCTCGCCAGTCTGTATCATAAGATGATCAACAGCAACAGCCGTTATGGTCTGCAAAACATCACGATATTCTTTTCTAACCTGATTGAGTTCTAACATCTTCTCATCTCCATCCATTAATTAGCCTCTTCGATGTTGTCAGCAACGATGCGCACCAAACTGACAAAACCAGTTTCCTCATCCATCTGATAACCTAACTCTAATTGCCCTGTCACGGTAATAGGCCGATCAAAAGGCAGTGCAGCGACCGCTTTTGAAAGCTTGATCAGCACAATATCATCCGGCCAGTCAGCATCAGTTGAACAAAAAGGACAGATTGCCATAGGCACTTTTGTTAAAACAAAAAAGTTTAGGGTTGGTTTAAGAGGCGGTGCCATAAAGCCGCTTATTCGTACCTTTTTTCCTTTCAGACTTTCTAATTTCGGTGAAAACTCTAACCCCAGCGCCGAAGCACCACTATATAATTCATTAAATTCAAGAGGGGCAGCTTCCTCATTAAACCACGGCAGCCATGCCGGGGCCGCTTGCGCACGAGTGCAGAACAGGGACGATTCATTCCGAATCGTCCCATCTTGCCCTAACCAGTTTAGTGGCACCCAGATTAACATCATAGCAATAATGACTCTGCTGATTCGTCTAGTTAATTTGTCCATATATTGCCTCCGGGTTATTTATTCATTTTTTTCGTTATTTACTTTCTTTGCGACCATCAAGTCCCAAGGCGCGTACAATGCCGTGAAACACTTCCGTATTATCCATAATACCCTTAAAGTAATCTGCCCCAGGCCCTTCAGCTGTTAAAGGTACATCATCAGCAGAATGGACTTCTGACGGATCAGAAGCAGGAATATTACCCACTTTCAAATCCCCGCCTTGGGGAGCTCGTTTCAGATTGGCAATCGCTTTGCCGTCAGCCATAATAGCTGGTGAAGTAGGAACATCCTGGAACTTTTCGTTCTCATAATAATCGGGATGATTGGCGAACTGAACAGCCAATGTTACATCCGGATTGGGATCGTCAGGAAAACCATCTCCGTCGGCATCAGCAAAGGTAGGCCAGCCGGCATCAGCATAAATGCGAACTGCTTCGCGGCCGGTTTTACCGTCTTTTTCATGGTAAGTACCGGTAATGCTGGCACCATGAGCATGATCCGCTACGACAATAATCAGCGTATCGCCATTCTTTTTGGCAAATTCTTTAGCAATGCCTACTGCTTTATCCATTTCGATCGTATCATAAGTAGCTCGCTGCCAGTCCATGGTATGAAGCTGCTTATCAATCGAAGCGCCTTCTACCATGAGAAAAAAACCTTTTTGATTTTTACTTAAGACGTTAATGGCAGTCTTCGTCATGTCCATAAGAGTCGGCTGATCTGTGAATTTTCCAAGAACGGCGGGATTTTTGGTTACCTCACGGTCAACATATACATCCATGTTATCCAGCTGGAAAAGGCCAAGTAGTTTATCCGGTGTACCAGCCTGTTTTAATTGCGTTTTATTCGTTGCAATAGAATATCCTTGCTCTTTAAATTCTTCTATTATATTGCGCTCATCGCTCCGTTTGGAACCTGGTACACTCTTAGGTAAAAAGTGACGGGAACCGCCGCCTAAAATAACATCCGGCCGGTGCTGTGGATTGAGCATTTCCTGGGCAATAAAATTCTGCTCACTCCGCTTGCGAGTATGAGCTAACATGGCTGCCGGAGTTGCATCTGTTATATTTGCAGTCGAGACAATACCAGTCGACATGCCACGAGTACGTTTTACCAGTTCAATAATATTTTCTACTTTGGGATCATCAAAAGGATCTTTGGTATTATCAGCATATACACCCATAGCATTTACAGCACTTTTATGGCCAGTAGCATAAGCAGAAGCACTGTTCGCAGAATCAGTTACCAATGAATCATTCCCCGACGTTGTAATTAATGCTAGGTTTGACATTTTTTCCATTTCAAGTAAATCGTTATATTTACCTTCGGTAATGCCCTTAGAAAGAATACGAGCCATTTGCCTTGCCTGCAGACTCATTCCATCTCCAACAAAGAGGATCACATTTTTTGCAGGCTTTTTAACTTTATCAGCTGGAATATCATAATTTACAGCACGTTTTTCGATACCATTTTCAGTTTTTACTGTTACCGCCACACTCACCTTACCTGTTTGTGGAAAAGCAACTTGATTGATTCGGTATGTACTCATTTTGTCAAGCGAAATGATCGCTTGCTTTCCAAAGAATGTTTCTGCTGCTTTGCCATTTACCAACACTTCGATGGCAGTAGCAGGAATGTCGGTTTTTACTTCAATAGCAAAATCAAACTTTTGACCAACAAGAAATTTTGCACGATCAATGGGCATAATGTTGATATGTGGTACTTCCGGCGCACTGTAAGCAGCATGGGAGACAGTTGTACCAGACATAAGAGACATTACTACAAGTAGTGCCGCTAACAATCGAAAACACTGTGACAGGCATAAAGTAGACATTTTAAGGTTATACACAAGACACCTCCAACATATTTTCTTGACAGGCTCGACCTCTTACCCTCATTATGGCACTAAATTAGGCACAAAGGATTAATAAATTGTTAAGGTTATGTTAAAGAATTCCATTTGAATTTATTTCACTAACAGCGTATTTAATCCATATCTAGAAAATGTTTACAGATACCGCCTGAATACGATACAATAATGATGTAATAAGAATGGAGGTGGGTCCTTGTTTACTGTTGAGGAGATTCAAAGTTTGAATGAACTTGAATTGTCTTTATATGACTATATCAGCAAAAATAAGGATAAAGTTATATATATGCGAATTCGGGATCTTGCCAGTGAAGCACATGTCTCCACCACCACCATTTTAAGATTTTGTCACAAGATGCAATGTGTAGGTTTTTCTGAATTTAAAGTTAAGCTTAAACTCTATCTTCAAGAGCAAAAACCCCTAAAAATAATTGATGATCGAACGATCTTTTTGGAGTTTATGGATAGGGTTTCTACTCCTATTTTTCAAACTAGCATAAACAAAGCATGCCACATGATCTATAATGCCAGTAATGTAATTTTTGTCGGGATTGGCAGTTCAGGTATCTTAGCCTCCTATGGTGCGCGTCACTTTTCAGCGCTAGATAAATTTTCGGTCTATATAAATGATCCATTTTACCCGATTATCGGGAAAGACCTTGAGAATAGTGTTTCAGTTATTTTTTCCGTTTCAGGTGAGACGACTGAGCCCATTCGACAAGCAAATATGCTTAAGAATAAAAAGAGTCAAATTATCAGTATTACCAATAGTAAAAGCTGTACTTTGGCGAAAATAGCTGACCTATCGATATCCTATTATGTACAAACAGAAAAAACCATTAGCAGTGACGTAACGACGCAATTGCCAGTATTATATATTATTGAAGCCATTGCCAAAAGAGTACATAATATAGCACTCACCCCCCCTGTTTAAACTGACCGTTAAAAAGGAGTAATTTTCTCAATGAGAGTTACTCCTTTTCTAACGGCTTTTTGATATAACAAGGTGTTTTTCTAATGTAACGTATTTTCTTTGTGAAGACATGTTCCTTTATCCTAAATTACATTTACTAATTTTCAGAATAGTTTTATAATGATTCACATATCCCAGATATAGTAAATTGCTAGTACGATGTCTGCAAATGATTCGTGACAAACATAATCATATTTTTAGAAAGGAGCTGAAAAGAGCAACTACTTTCGATCTCAATAGATATTAAAATGTAAGTCATTACAAACAGTACGGAGGTAGACAAATGAAGAAATTTCTTGCCATTATCATTAGAGTCTGCATGCTTTCAATCCTGATATTCAATATGGCATTGCCTGCATTTGCAGCCCCTGAAAGTAGTACCAAAATACATATAGACCAGGTAGGATACCTACCACAATATCCTAAAGTTGCGATTGTTGTAGCAGGCAAGGGTCCAAAGGAATTTAAAGTAGTTAATACTGCTACTAATGAAATTGCCTATAAAGGAAACTTATCAGCACCGCGTACCGATAACTCCTCTAAGGATACTGTAAGACAAGCAGATTTCTCGGCAGTAACTACACCCGGTACCTATATGGTGACAGTTGATGGAATCGGTAGTTCTTATCACTTTACAATTGCAGATAATGTCTACAATATCCCCTTTATCCATACTTTGCGTTCTTTTACGCTGGCACGAAGCAATATCCTAATCAATGACCCGATAACCGGCCTGACGAATGCAGCAGGACATGAAAAATATAAGACTGCAAAAGTCTTTTTTACTGACGAAGTCAGCACTGCTGGACAGATTCTGGATGTAAGCGGCGGCTGGTATGATGCAGGTGATTTTGGTAAGTATATCCCCACAGGCGGAGTTACAGTAGCCAATATTTTACTGGCATATGAAGCTCAACCAGAAAAATTTAATAAAGGACAAATGTTTTTCCCTGAAAATCTATCAACTGTAGATGCAGCCTCGAATATGCCTGATATACTAATAGAAATGAAGGTTGAGCTAGATTGGATGCTAAAAATGCAGCGTCCGGATGGTGGTGTCTATCTTAAAACATCAGGAAAATATTGGCCTGAATTAAAAACTAAACCTATTGACGATGTACAGAATCGTTATATCTATGGTCTTTCTACCTATGGTACGGCTATCTTTGGAGCTACTACTGCTATGGCTGCCCGAATTTACGAACAATATGACCCCCAATATGCAGGTATACTGTTGACTTCCGCTCAAAAAGCCTTTGCCTTTCTAGAAAGCCGTCCTGAGCCTATCTTTCGCGTTGATGCCAATCAGAACACAGGATCAGGCCCTTATGACAAAACAAATGAACACGGACAACGCAGCTGGCTTCAATCGGTAGAAAGAGAGTACCCTAATGTTAAAATGACAGCTGACGCTGATGACCGTATATGGATTGCTGCAGAATTATTTAAGACAACAGGCAATTCAGCATATGAACTACTCTTACAGCAACGATATTCAAATATCCTTACACTCAAGCCTGATACCTTTTCTTGGATGAATACACTAGCCTTCGGACAATGGGCTTATCTTACCAATAAGCATGCAGACGAAACGTTAAAAAGTAAGGTCAAAGATGCCTTTCTTAGTTACGCAGATGCTACGGTAAAACAAATTGCCGCAGATGGTTATGCTTGTTCCTTACGAAATGATGAATACACCTGGGCCTCTAGCCGAATTGCGATAGCAAAAGGTAATATGCTGGTGCTGGCTTATCAGATCGAACCTAAAAAACAATATTTATATGGCGCAATGGATCAGGTACATTATATCCTGGGCAGAAATACGAATGGGATCAGTTACTTAACCGGTGCTGGCACCAAGACGCCGCAGAACGTACATAATAGAATCCATGAAAGTACGGGTATTGCAATTCCAGGGCAACTTGTCGGCGGACCGAATAATTGGCCAGGCGGAGATCCGATCCAGGAAAAAGTAATATCAACCAGTAAGATGCCTCCTGCTAAAGTGTATTTTGATGTAAGCGGTTCGTATTCCACAAACGAATATGCAATTGACTATACTGCACCAGTAACGTATATATTATCTTATTTCTCAAGAATTGATGACAGCTTAACATCGGAAGATCTCAAACTCAAGACTGAAAATTAAGATGATAGGTAACGCGCTAAAGAATAATCATCCCTTGATTTGTTCTTTCGTGTTCACTATATAAAAAGCAAGGAGGATAAACGATGAAAAAAAATTTAGTATTTACTTTCGTAATGGCATTTATGGTTAGCATCTTCAGTACTGCTTTTGCCGCAGAGGCTATTACTGTAAAAGGTCCAGGCAGTGCAGACAAAAACTATATTAGCTGCTTCGCAGGTCAAAAACCGTTTTCAGATGGAGCATCTGTGATCAAGCCAATAGTCGACTCCAAAGGTGTATTGACTATCAAGTATGAGTTACAAAAAGGTGGCTGGTTAGGAGCGACTTGTGAACAATTTCAGGAAGATTGGTCCAATTTTACTGGCTTACAATTTAATGTTGCAGGTGGGACTGGCAACAAAATCCGACTCGAATTAACCGATGGGAACGGTGTTTCATATGAATTCGTCTTCGTAGATGATTCTGCGAAGGGCAAGGTAGTTACCGTTCCGTTCAAGGATTTCAAAGTTAGAACTGATTATCAACCAGCTGGAGCAGATACGGATAATCCTTTTTCATTGACTCCTGTACGGACTCTAAATATTTCACCCCTCAGCGGCAAAGGCACACTGACTTTTTCTAACATGAAACTCTATAAATAACTCATATAAAAAGCTGTTCTTTGCAGAACAGCTTTTTATATTGTCAGAGTTACCTGCCTCTATAAGAAATTGATTCAATTACTTCCTTATCCGCTAATCTCTATAATTATGATAATCTCATGCTAATGTCAGCTGTCTTTACCGAATGAGTCAGCTCACCGCTTGAAATAATATTCACTCCAGCAGCAGCCAGCTCCGATATTCTTTCTAAAACCACATTTCCTGAAACTTCAACCAAAGCCTTCCCATCAACCATCTTTACAGCCTGCTCGATCATCTGAATGTGCATATTATCCAGCATAATAATATCTACACCCACTGACAAAGCTTCTTGCACCTGCTGCAAATTTTCAACTTCTACTTCTATTTTTCTAAAAAATGCACCTTGACTGCGCACACGCTGTACTGCTGTAGAAATACCTCCTGCAGCCTGAATATGATTATCCTTTATTAATACCATAGAGTCCAACCCATAACGGTGATTTCTCCCACCACCAACTGTTACAGCATATTTCTCCAACATACGTAAACCAGGCGTAGTTTTACGTGTATCCACGACAATTGCAGGAAAGTCATTTACAGCCTCGACATAACGCCTAGTATGAGTTGCTATCCCTGACATTCGCTGCAGCAAATTAAGAGCAACTCGTTCTCCCGCTAATAAGGAGCGAGTATTTCCTGCCATACTTGCTATTTTCTCTCCTCTTGGAACTGCTGTACCGTCGGCATAATAGGGATTAATCTGAATCTGAGAATCCAACAAGGCAAAAACTTGCACAAATACTTGCATTCCTGCTAAAATGAGGTTTTGCTTCGCGAGAAGAAATCCTTGGGATCTATGATCCTCAGGGAAAATAGCTTCGCTGGTAATATCGCCAAATCCAATATCTTCCAATAAAGATCTGCGCAGCAGATCATCTAATGCTAACTTGTTCATGCAAGACACTCCCTTTTCCCCATTGCTGAACCACATGCTTAGAAAAATCAGCATCTTTTTTATCAGGGTAATCCTCGCGGTAATGTGTCCCTCTGCTCTCACACCTCAGCAACGCTGCTTTTAGCACTAATTCCGCCAACTGACAAGCATTATACTCCTGATACCCCTGAATACTACTAACATAAGAACGATCGCTATTCTCTTCTTGCTGCAACTCTATCAGCACCGAACACATAGAGTCACCTTTGCGTACCACTCCTGCTACTTTATCTAAAGTGATTCCTAACTTCTTAGTATCACACCGCTGCTGCAATATTGCGCCCCCTATCAAGGATTTCCTGCTAATTAGAGAATGATTTACAGGAAATCCTTGATTAATAGACCGGGCGACTCTCCGTCCAAAGACAACACCCTCCAGCAATGAATTGCTGGCAAGCCGGTTTGCACCATGCACGCCTGTAGCTGCCACTTCTCCACAGGCAAATAAACATGGCAATGTCGTCTGCCCCCAAAGATTCGTAGCGATACCGCCAATAGTATAGTGAGCTGCTGGTGCTATGGGTATTAAATCTTTTTCCATATAATAACCATTTCCTAGCAATTCCCCATAGACCTGCCGAAAGCGATCCATTAAAAATTCTTTTCCAAGATGTCGAGCATCTAGGAATACAACCTCTTGCTTAGCAGACTGCAGCTCCGTAACAATGGCGCGAGAAACTTCATCCCGGGGAGCCAATTCACCGTCCCCATGATACGAACACATAAATCGCTCCCCTGCTGCATTACGCAGCAGGGCTCCTTCCCCTCGAAGCGCTTCTGTTAATAAAAATATATCTCCTGATAATGTTGCAAAGGACGTCGGATGAAACTGAACAAATTCCATATCCGCAATGGCAGCTCCAGCTCGATATGCCGCAGCAATTCCATCACCATTTGCGGCAATGCTATTGGTAGAACGGGCAAATAAACCGCTATAACCACCTGTAGCCATTACAACAACATGGGCACGAAGTGTTACTAACTTTTTAGAATGCAGAACAATACAACCATAACACTGATCATTCTGCGTCAAAAGATCGACTATAAAACAATGATTAAGCATATCTATATTTTCCTGCATTTGAATTTGTTTTGCCATCGTCTCTGCAATGTGTCGCCCTGTTGAATCATAGTAATGTACAATTCGGTGGTGAGAATGGCCTGCTTCTTTACCCAAATACAGCCCGTCCTCTCCTTGGTTGAAATGAGTACCTAAAGACTGTAAGAAATCCAATGCATTCGGCGCTTCTCTTATTGTAGCCTCCACTGCGGGTTCATGGCATAGACCTCTGCCTACTCGCAGTGTATCAGCAATGTGTTCTTCTAAGCTATCATCAGCCCCTAAAGAAATCGCCATTCCTCCTTGGGCTTTATAAGTGCTGCTTTCCTTAAGATGTTCCTTACTAACAAGGGCTACCTTAAGCTTCGGATCTAAAGACAGGGCAGCTGTCATGCCTGCAATTCCTGCACCAATGATGATAACATCATAATGCTGATCATCTAACTTAGCAATATTTATCTTGGGTGATACAATATAGCTTCGTTCTGTCATCACACTACCTCCAACATTCTTTGCAAGGTGAGCTGTGCGCGTAAAGCATATTCTGGCTCCACATGAATTTCATATTGCTGATCTTGCAATGCTCGATAGACACTTTCTAGTCTAGTCTTTTTCATATTGGGACATACCAACCCTGGATGCAGTAAGAAAAATTGCTTATTAGACAGAGTCTCTTTCAGCGTACATACAACTCCCATTTCTGTGCCAATCACAAATGCGCTTTCCTCTGAGAGTTGTGCATAACGAATAATCTCGGATGTACTGCCAACAAAGTCAGCTAAAGCAGCTACTGCCGGATTGCACTCCGGATGAATTAAAATTTTTGCTGTAGGATATAACTCTCGAACTTGATGTACATCTTTGGGTTGTACTTTGGCATGGGTAACACAGTAACCTTTCCATAAAATTAACTCCTTGTCCGGCATTTGCTTGGCAACATAATCACCCAAATTCTCATCGGGAACGAAAATAACCTTATGATCAGGCAGAGAGGCAACAATTTTAACTGCATTAGCCGAAGTACAGCATATATCACTCTCAGCCTTTACCTCTGCTGATGAATTAATATAACAGACGACCGGTACACCTGGATGCTGAGATTTTAAAATGCGTAATCCTTCTACTGTAATCATTTCTGCTAATGGACAGCCAGCATCTTTTTCTGGTAATAATACGGTTTTTGTCGGCGATACGATTTTGGCTGTTTCCGCCATGAAGCGAACACCACAAAACACAATTACATCCTGTTGGCTATTGGCTGCCAATTTACTTAAATAAAAAGAATCTCCGACATAGTCGGCAACCTTTTGCACCTCTTCTAATTGATAATTATGTGCTAAAATCACCGCATTACGTTCCTGTTTCAAACGCTGTATCTCTCTTGTTAACTCCAGCAATATTTTCACTCCCTATTCCCTAATTATAATCTTCCTTCTGTACTTCCTCCTTACTATATCTACGATTTACTCGATGGCTGAAATTCAGGACAGTCAGTCATTTTTCCAGTTTAAGTCTTCTTCATCTCATTGTAAGCCATCATCTTCATTATTGTCAATGCAGATGTAAAGACACCTAAATTGAAAAAGAAAAAGCCGAATATACACATAGAATCGAATCTTTTCGATCTAAAATGCACAAGGGCTTTGATTTTTCATAATAGATTACATCTCGGTCTCACAATCACATAGAAATTTAAGTCGTTCCATCTTAAAATTTGCATTTGCCAGGATTTCCGGCCAAATCGCCACCATTTGGTAAATTTTATATTGATTCTCCTTAGGCAGACTACTCCAATTGACAAGGGTTGGATCTGTTTTCTTCGTCTTGTCTTTCACATTCCCCTTTTTCCAGCCAGCCCCTTTACGATAGCGGCACCAATGAGTATGTTCATATGCAACAAGCATATCCAATTCTCTTTGTGTAAACTCTACAATAGGTGGAGTTTCTTTAACAGAAATAACATCATAATTAATCGTCAGCAAAGCATTGGGAATATTTCTTGCCTGATTGCGAGCAGATTCTTTAAGATCTTCGTCAAGATCTTCCCATTTTTTTAGTAATTCAGAATCTACATTTGTATTATGCTGATTGAGTTCTCTATATTTTTCATGAATGGCAATTGCTAGACTTTCAATTTTCTCACTAAAAAAAGTATCATGCATCAAGTGGCGTAGAAATTCCTCTTCATCAACATGTAATTTCAGCTGCTCTTGGGACGGCAAGTATGATTGTTCCCATTTTTTTGCATTCGTGAGCAGACTCATTTCCAGTATGGCTTCCATAGACCTTGATTCATGTTTATATCTTGGAATTTTAAGCATTGCCCGCAATACTCCATTATCAATTTGAGCTTCGCCTTTATCTTTGATAAGGTGAGGTACTTTTCTCTCTAACAGGGCACGCAATAGCATCGCCCGACGAATAATGAATAATTGATCGTTGTGCTGATTAGTCTGATTGGGCCCCAATATATTGACATAACCTCTTAAGCGGCTTAAGAAATCCGGCCCCTTTGCCCCTTTGAAATCTAGCAAAAAGCGTTTACGTTCCTGTTCATCTTCAATATCCTCACCACAAAAGTCTTGCAGGGTACTGCTTGTGCCGCCAGCAAATACAAAGATCGCTTTGCCAATCGAATGAAGAGAGTCCCCTTCCCTAAACACACCATCCTGCATAGGTGCTAAAAAGTATTTTAGCCAACCCAGTTTTTCTCCAAAAGGAGAATCAAATTCATCAAAAAATACTAGGGGAAGCTTACCTTCCAGACACACATCTCTTACCTTGTGAAAGGCATTAATTAACTCCAGGGGAGTGCTTAGTTGGGATAAATTAAAATTTAGCTTCTTAATGAGTCTAGGTGCAATACTGGAGGCGATTTCGGTTACGCCAAAGGACTTTCCTGACCCGGGAGTTCCAAAGACTGCCATACACAACGGACGAGGTGCATTATTCGTAGAAATATACTCCGTCATTAGGTTCTTAATACTTCTGTAACTTTCGATTTCTCCCCTATCCACAGTTTGCAAATTTCCAAACTGGGCAATCGGTATAAATTTAAGCGCATCTTGTACACCATTTTTGACAATGTTATACGCAATTTCCGCCAAGTTGGTTGAGCTGTTATCTTTGAGTATATACCAGCAAGACTGACAGCTTACATTGTCTGCAAGCCGTATAACTACATCTTGCACATGTTCTTTATATATAAAGTCATCTTCACCTTCTAAGAATATCTCAGGATTAGGAAAGGGAGCAATTCCAATCGTTTTACCGAATCCTTCGATAAAATATTTCTGTGCAGCAACAATTCCTTCCCGTATCCCTTCTCCTATTGATACAGACAGCTCTTCGTTATTGTCATATCCCGCAACAATACTGCGGGCAATTCCTGACACAAAGCATGAAGTAAAACCTGACATTTTCCCCTGACTATCCGTAATAAACTCTCCCTCAAATTCGTAAGGTAAAAAATATAAACACGATTCAGGCACGCCCTCATTCTTATAATAAATAGCGCCTTCGAGACCAAAAAGAACAACAAGGTGACGACATTGCGTCAGAAAAGCAAGATTCGGACTATTGTTTATCTGCCACACAAAATCCTGTGCAGTCCTTTCCCAGGAAAGACTTCTGCTAATGTTAACCCCTTTTGAACGTAAATCATCACTATTAATAATAACGATCGTTTTATCCATATGATTTTTCTCGAGATTTTTCCAGAGAAGAGTAGTATTGATTGGGTTACTCATTTTATATAAAATAATTGGGGACTTATCAGGCATTTTTACGGCTAAGGGCCAAAATTCTTCATTCGAATGATAGCCGTTATTTTCATCATCAATGATAACCATCTCAGCATTCGCGTCATCATTTGCAATTGGCAGCAATTTAGGCACACCAGAAGCAGGTCCAGCAAACCCTAGAAGACGCTTTACTCTGTACACTTTATCATTATTCTTTTTATTACCAAACCTAGGAAACAGTTCTACTTCTGCCATTGCTCTAAGATATTCCTTGGATGCAATCGATTCAAGATCTTGTATGTGAGGAGACAGTATACAAGACCCTGTTGCCAAGGTTACAAGCTTTGCTAATAACAGTGCTTCTCCTGGCATTAAAATACTATGGATGTTTAAACTATTTTGCCAATTTAACCCTGTATTATTTTGCGGATCTGTAGTCCAATATAGAGAATTTATACATATATCTCCGGATATGGCAATTTTTAAGTTGTTGCGTTGCATACTGATTACTCCTTGCAAGGTTATTTTTCTATTCTTAGACAGGTACAAATAATATATGGAAGAACTAATGCAGCCGATAAATACATTATATGTTAATTATGATTGAGTATCCACTTATTTCGCTTACATAAAAGGCACTATTTGCTCATCATCAGCAAATAGTGCCTTGGTCATACACATCTAATTTATAGCCTTACTCTTGTTTATATTCTCCCTTGCAACCATAAAACTCATGTCAACCGTTTATCAAGAATGTACTGGTGAATTGCATAGGCAACACCATCTTCATTATTAGACAAGGTTACATACTTGGCGGACTGCTTTACTTGTTCTTCCGCATTGGCTACTGCGATTGGATAACCAGCTAACTCCATCATGCTGATATCATTATAATTATCGCCAAATACCATTGTATTAGCAAGATTAATGCCATATTTCTCAGTAAAAAAGCGCAGTGCCTCCCCTTTGGAAGTACATTGAGCCATAATATCAAGACCATTTTTCTCAGATGAAACAATGGTCAGCTTCCCTTCTGAATTATGAAGCTGAGAGAATTCATCGATTTGACTTTTATTAAGTTTCCATATAAATAATTTCAATAGCTTTCCTAGAGGTAAAGCATCAGACTGAGTGATCTCTTTTAACGGTACTCGCAACGAGAGGTGTACCTTAGCATTATACTGATGAAACACAGCAACTCTTTCACTATTTTTTCGATGATAAATACAATCATAACTACTGACAGTAAAATCATAATCTTTTGCTAAACAATATTCAATTATGGTACGGTCGGTGGGTGAAGGAAGGTGCTTACTATATAGTATCTCTCCCGTATCTTGCCAGCGAACTAAGCCGCCATTACAAGAAATAATTGGTGTTGAAATTCCCAACTGACGGGCTATGTCCTTAACGTAAAGATCATTTCTCCCAGTAGCCAATACCACCATAATCCCACGTTCTTGTAATATGCGTATGGCACTAATGTTTGCATCACTAAGAGCCATGGACGAATTCAGAAGCGTGCCATCTAAATCACATACGCAGCATTCAACATCCATATCATTTCTCCTTCAAGCAAGTTTCAGGTTCTACGTCTTCTTGCGCTTATAATGTTACTTATTTATAACAGGAAGTGTACTTAGAAAATAGCAGGTTTCAGAATCAGGAACCTCTACTCTCAGAGTTATCGCAGCGTAATCTACGAAACTTTTTAATTGCTGAAAGTCGGTCTTCCTCTCGCTTTTAATCTGTTCACTCCAATCCGGAGGCTGCAATGCCTCACCAGCATGAATACGGTCAAACATACAAGCAGCATGCAAATAAATACGAACAATAGCATCTTGTGATATTTTTCCATTGAAAAAATAATGTTCAATTTTTTCAACTAACTCTTCACAACAAGCTTTAACTTGATTTACTGATAATGTCTTTACAAATTTATTAAGTTGCCCAGCAACTAAAGCATATGCCTCTCCTTTTGCGCATTCATCCAGACTTATTTGATTTTCTTCTATTGAGTCCAACTTTAGCAAGGCACAAATACGATGAATGCCATCTTGCGAAAATAATTCACTGACATGTACAAAAGGTATCGCTTCTAACCTTGGATCAATACTGCCAACAGCAATTCGCAGATCCTCTCCAACCTCTTCAGCCATCCCTTGTATGTCACTCATAGCCCCCGCGGTAATAAAGCTCATATTGTGAGTTTCCGGAATATTGTCAAGCAATATTTCTTTAATTTTTTTAGCTACCCCTTCCCCGCTAGAGCAAGTAACTAAAATAATGCCTCTACCTTCTTTACGATCAACTTTAGACTGTCTTTTCTGTCTTAAGGTCAACGTATATTCATCATATGAGGTATAAATATTAGATACTGCCTGTTCTAGATTATCATCAGTTGTTAATACTCTTCTTCCTGCTTCCAAAACCAATGCAGTAGTAACATTAGGAATAATTTTTAAGGGGACATGGGTCGCTTTGGCAAGCATGTTTTCCATTGTAACTAAAAAACCCATATCTACCAAGATAATAACTCCACGGCCTTCATTGGCCTTTAAGACCACTTCCTGCAATTCTTCTACCGTTTTTGCATTACTTTTATTTAAAGGAATATCATAGGATTTCACATGATCTGTACCTAACAAGTTATTGGCTACCTCTGCCATGTTTTGTGCAGTCCCTCGCCCATGTGCCACTATAATCAGACCGATTCTAGATGTGGCGATATCATCAGAACCATGAATTAAAAACATGGCAATAAAACCAAGCTCATCAGGAGATATCGTGACATCAAGCTTTCTTGCTAAAACAGCAGCATTGTGCTGTACTATGTCAAATGCCTGCCCATGTTCAGTTTTTATCGCTTTAAGATTGGGATTATAGACGACTCGCCCTGATGCGACTCGATCCTTAAATTGCTGCAAGTGCAGTGCCAATGCGACTAGCGTTTTTCTGCCATATTTCCGATTCATCTTGCCTGCAGCATCATTCAAAAGTAAATTTGCAGCTTCCCAAAAGTCTTGTTGAATAATACTGATCGGCATATCAGAATGCTCAGGCTTGAAAAATGCCTGGACAACTGACTCAAAATATTTTTCTAAATCTTTTCCGACTTGATATTCGACATCTTCATCCGACATCCGCATCTGCCGATGGCTAGCAATTTTCTTATCAATAAAACTGTAGAGATCAATAGGCAAATCATAATTATTGGATAAATTTTGAGTTAAAGGCTGCCCTCCAGGTTCAACAACAAGACCATCCTTAAAGAGCTTATTAATAGAAGCATCAATGACCTCTTGATGCCTGATGACCATGGAAAATATCCTTTGTGGTATCACATTTGTATCAATAGTTAGTTTATCCACTGTTGATGCCAAATAAGATAGATAGCTTCTTGCGCAGCATAACTGTAAATCATTGCGCAATTCACCAATATTGGCTGGACAATTATAATACGTAAAAGTACGTAAGGCTTCTCCTGAAATCCATATTGGCAAATCCAAACGAATGGCCTCTTGTTTTACAAAAAGAACAATTAAACCAATTCTTTCTTTTACGGGTCTTTCGCTAATTCTGGGCAAGGTAATTTGTACTGGTATACGACGTCGAAATGTCATCAACAATGAACTGGAAATATCCTCAGAAGTTGCACAAATCAACATTACTTGCGCTTTTCGCTCTTCTCGACTCTCACCAAGCCTTCGGTAGATCCCTTTATCCACCAACGTAAAGAGCAGCTCCTGTCCCGCTGGAGGAAGCCTATGTATCTCATCTAAAAATAAAATTCCTCCACTTGCTCGATCCACCAGACCTTCGTGTTCCTCATTCGCACCTGTAAAGGCACCTTTGACATAGCCAAAGAGCTGAGAAAGCAGCAGTTGTGAGTTATCTGCATAATCAGCGCAGCTAAAAGTAACAAACGGAACCTTTTCATTTCCGTTCCCTCTCCGAGCCCATATTTGCGCTGCATACCGCCACATTGCTTCCGCCATCAAACTTTTACCAACACCACTTTCACCACAAATCAGCGTGTGTAAACCATTTGGCGGATATACTACAGCAGCCTTCGCTAACTCAATTTGGGCCTTTATACTGCCTTTACTTCCAATGATATTTGAAAAAGGAATCTCGTGATCAGCATCGTTATTCTTATTTTCTGAATTTTTTTGACGCAAGGCTTGAAATTCGTTAGCCTGACTATTTCCATTCTCAATAGCAAAATACATGACTGGTCGTGTACCATTTTTTTCAACATAACCTAATTTACATAATTTATTTAGATCTGCCGAAGCATCACTGCGATGAATCTCTAATTCGGCAGCAACTGCAGCAGCACTTACACCAACTGCTTTACCTGCTGTGAGACCTTCCTTTGTGATTCGTTCTACATATTCCATTACCTTATCCATTCTAGCAGCCATTACCTTCACTCCTTACCCCAAAAGCCACAAATGACGATACTGTTCCATAATCTTTTTAACCTAGCGGATGCTTTATCGATTTAAAATTCCTTCTAATACTATATTGTAAGTCTTTTAGTAATGGTTGCCAACGATTAATGTTAACATTAATTGTTGGCAACCATGCTTAGCTTATGCTTTGACTAAAGGCACCCCATATTCACTGGAAATCTCCTTTAATTCCTCAAGCAATTCCTTAGGAATTTCAATCCCTTTCAATAATAACTGTTGTTCTAAAGTCTGCTCCCGTTCTCCTGGCAAGTATATCTCACTAACACCAGCTGCTTTTTCAACAGCTTTGATTTCTTCACAAAATTTATCAGTACGCTTATAGTAGTCATCTTTGCTAATAAACCCATCAACTTTTATCACAATAATAAGATGTCCAACGTCAGCCTGATTATGTGTACCTTGATAAGAAGCCACATCTTGGCCGAAGGCAGCTCCTGTCAGTACACCGCTCAAATGATCAACAGCAAGCGCCAATGCATAGCCTTTGGGTCCAGCCATTGGCAAAATCATACCTAACAGTGCTTCTTCGGCATTCGTAGTTGGACGCCCGTTTTTATCCAGTGCCCATCCTTCTGGAATCGTTAATCCCTGTTTTGCAGCCGTAATAATTTTCCCTCGGGCAACAATGCTAGTGGCCAAATCAATTATGACCGGATTTTTTTCTAACCGAGGAAATCCTATAGCAATTGGATTAGTACCTAAATACGCTTCCTTGCCGCCCCAAGGAGGAATCGCTGATAAAGCATTCGTAAAAACAATGGAAAGATAATTGCGTTTAGCTGCCATGTCACAATAAAATCCTGCAGTTCCAAAATGATTGCTACTCCTGACACCTACTGCGCACAAACCAAAGTCTTCTGCCGCATCCATGGCCGCTTCCATTGCCTTGGCTGCAACCACCGAACCGAGTCCATTATCACCATCCACTGCAAATAAAGCAGGCCAAAGTTTATTAATGGTAATATTCGGCTGAGAATTTATCGATCCATCCTTTATTCTCATAAGGTATCGAGGGAAACGGCTGACCCCATGAGTCCCAACTCCCCATAGGTCAGCTTTTAAAAGATTGTCAGCAACAATTTTACCATCTGCCGCGGGCACACCAGCCTTTATAAGCACCTGTACAATAAATTGATGCAGTGAACTAACAGAAAATATATTTTGCTCGCTGCTCATACCATAATCTCCCCTTAACTCTACTCATTATGAATCCACAAAGTAATAAGTTTATTTAATAATACCTAATGCCCCGCCAATCAATGCAAATGCAAATAAGCTTAAAAGCACGTTAATAACGCGGTGCCCTTTCATGATTGCTCGCCAGCTAACGATAGTTAATAATAAAGGCAATGCTTTCGGAACGATCTGATCCAATAATTCTTTAAAGACTATTTTCTTACCCGCAATTACCGTTTGCAAAGCAATATCAACAGTTATAAACTTACAAACCATGATTCCTAATACAAATAGACCCATTATGGAGAAAAAGGTTGTTAATTTTTTAAATAAACCGCCTTCTAGTATGGTCGTTACTGCAGTTGTACCTAGTTGATAGCCTTTACGAATGCTTAAGCGAGTAATTGTATAATCATACCCAATCATACCGATTGCAAAAGCCAGTGGTCCCAGAAAACTGCCAGTAGACGCCCAGCCAAGGCAGATACCTAATAATACGGGCTTATAGAGTGCCCCTGATATCGTATCACCAATTCCTGCTAGGGGTCCCATTAACGAACTTTTTAAATCAATAATGGTTTCCTCTGAGATATCTTCACCCTTGGCTTTTTGTTCTTCCAATGCAATGGTTATGCCATGGATAACAGCTCCCCAGCGAGGTTCCGTATTAAAAAACATCATATGCCTTTTTAAGCCAGCAATTACTTCCTCTGGTTTATCAGGATATAATTTTTGTATGATTGGACCAATCATAGATGCAAAGCCTCCAGCCTGCATTCTTTGATAGTTATAGGATAAATGACTCATCAGCCACCAACGCAATGTGGCCATTTCAATATCTTTTGAGGTTAAGCTTACTCCCGTCTCTACTTTTTCAGCCATTATATTTCATCCTCCTCGCTCATACCAGCTGGCACCTCTTTAGGCTGCAACGAAATGTATATATATCCCATTGCAGCGCCAATTAAGGCTGCAAATAATAAATTATTCATCCCCATATAAGCACTTACCGCAAAACCAAGACCAAAAAAGACCAGCAGATCTTTACGAGCCATATATTTCAACAGCATGGCCACCCCTACAGCCGGCAGTACTTTGCCGACAGTGTTAAATCCAGCAATCCCCCAAGCTGGCACCGAAGCTAATAATCCGTCAATAACAGTCGGACCGTAAAAGGCTGCCAAAAACGCAGGAATTCCTCTTACCAGTATGACAACCGCTTGAGAAGGTAAAGCCTGCATCAGCATAATACCTCGAACATCGCCTTTTTCTGCATACTTATCCTGTATGGAAGGCACCATTGAATTGATAGACATAAATAAAATCCAAGCATAATTGCCAATAACGCCAATGGAAACAGCAACTACAACTGCCTGTTCCGTACTCATATTACTTTGTATTGCCACTGCAGTGCCCAGCAATCCTGCTGAATAAAGATCTGATGGATTGGCTCCCCCAGTACTGTTCCAGCCTAAAAAAGCTACATTAATCGCTGCTCCAATGATCAATCCTTCCATTGGTTTTCCATAGATCAGTCCCACCCAGAATCCTGCCATCAGCGGTTCTCTAATTAACCACCACCCAATAGGGTTTGATGAAGATTGCGCCCAAGCTAACAATCCTACAAAAACAGCTTGAATCATAATTTTTCCTCCTTATTTCCAACTTTAAAAACTTACGCTTTCCATTACTTTTTCGTATTCCATTGGCTTGTCTTCAGGAGTCGCCTGGAAAAATACATTTACGCCTCCACTGCTCATCTCCGTTAACATAGCAGCGTCCTCTGGATTTAATGTCATATTGAGATAAACTGCTTTTCTCCCCGGTCCTGCACCCAGTCCGCCGATTTGCAGTTGCTCAATAGGAAAGCCCTTTTTCCAAACTTCAAGTGTGGTATGAACATCTTTAAATAAAACCAGTGCATTCCCCTCACCCAGCTGATTTTTGTTCCATGCTGCCATAAATGTGTCAATGCCCACTACGCTGCATTTCACATCAGCAGGTGTAGCCATTTTATAAATATTACTCATTACCGGGTCCTTCGCCAACGTATTATTGACAACAATAATCTTAGTAGCTTGAATTGTTTTTAGCCACTTCGCCACTACTTGTCCATGGATCAGGCGAAAGTCGATTCTGATTAAAGAAAGTTTAGCCATATATTTCATCCTTCCTAGCGGTTTTATATTTTATATTCGATACTCTCACAAACTATCTAATTCCTGTACTTCAACCAGGATGTTTTGGCATCCATCACGTCCTGCTTTAATTACTGCCTTTGCTAATTCTTCCCCTCGCATCCCCATCCGAGCAGTTACGGCTTCAATTACCATACCAAGACTTAAGCCAGCAACCGCACTCACATTCCTAGTGGTTGAAATAGCTGCTGAAACATTGGCTGGAGTACCGCCAAATAAATCACTAATCAGCAAAGATCCCTCTGTCATGGACTCTAATACCTTATTAATCTCTGCCATAAAATCAGCCGGTTCCATACCTGGCATCAGAGACAACGCTTTTACACTTTCCATTGGTCCCATGATCATTTCAGCACTTTTAACTAATTCTTCGCCAAATTTTCCATGAGTTACAATAACGATACCTGGGATACCTTCTTCCAATTCGTTACTGGTATCTGACATTATAATCGCCTCCTTATCTTACAATTTGCTTACTTACCTTGTTGACGTGCCTTTTGAATAGCTTCTACAAACTCTCTGGCAGCTAGTGTAACTTTGTTGTAATCACCATCTTTTTTATGAGCTTTCGTCACATAACTGCCTACACCGATTGCATCGCAGCCTGCATGAATCCACTCATGTACGTTTTGAGGCGTTGCTCCGCCAGTCGGCACAATGGATGCTTGGGGAATCGGCGCCTTGATAGTTTTTACATACTGAGCACCTAAGAAATCTGCTGGGAATAACTTCACCATATCAGCACCAGCCTCTAGTGTTTCCACGACATCTTTAGGAGTCATAGCACCAACAATAGATATAGCCTGATAGCGGTTGCTTACTTTAACCATATCAACATTTAAATGAGGACTAACTAAAAGCTCAGCTCCAGCCAAGATGGCTGCTCTTGCAGTTTCTGCATCTAAAATTGTTCCAGCACCGATAACGACTTCACCATTTTTATAGGTTTGAGATAAAGATTCAATAATTCTTAATGCACCTGGCACACTCATCGTAATTTCTACTGCCCCAACTCCGCCTTTGATGCAGGCTTCCGCAATTTTTTGCGCTTCCTCTGTATCATCACTGCGAATAATAACTACAATACCACCATCAATTATTTTACGTAAATTTTCAAACTTTTTACTCATTATTCATTCCTCCTAATTTTTATATTATTATTTTACAACTGAATATTTAGCCTCAGAGCCGGATAAAACTCGTACTATTTCTTCTGCTGCCATGACACCAGCCCCCACAATTGCCTCATTGGTATACGCACCGGCATGAGAGGTAAAAACTACATTTTTCAGCTCCATCAAAGGCGAATTTTGGGGTGGCTCCTGTGCAAATACATCCAAAGCAGCACCAGCAATGATACCTTCCTTCAAGGCCTTATACAAATCATCTTCAACAATGAGTTCTCCTCTAGCCGTATTAATAATATAGGAGGTCTTTTTCATCTTACGCAGCCTGTCCATATTAACCATACCAGCGGTTTCTAACATTGCAGGAGCATGCAAGGAGATAAAGTCGGCTTCTGAAAATACTTCATCTAAGGATAAATAGGTTACACCATAATTGTCAATAAACTCTTGTCTAGGGTATACATCATAGGCAATAATTTTCATACCAAAGCCATAAGCACGTTTGGCTACCTCGCCGCCGATATTTCCCATACCAATGATTCCCAAAACCTTTCCTCTCAGTTCAACACCGGTATGACGATACCACTCTCCCTTTCGTATGGAACTATCCATTTGGGGAATTTGTCTAGCGATTGCCATCATTAATCCTAGTGCTAAATCAGCTACAGATTTACTATTAGCGCCTGGAGTGATCGTAACTGCCACGCCATGTTCTTTAGCAGCATCTACATTGATCGTGTTGTATCCCACGCCTTGTTTAGCAATGACCTTAAGTGTCGGAGCCCCTGCAGCAATTACCGCCGCTGTAACTATTTCACTTCCCGCAATCATCCCCTCGACTCCCTTTATCATCTCCAAAAGCTCATTCTCTGTTAATGCACGATCATGAGGGTTTACTATCAGTTCATAACCTTGTGCATTCAAGATTTCCATAGCCTCTGGTGAGCGAGAGCGCTCTCTAGATCCTATCAAGACCTTTTTCTTCATAGAAGCAACTCCTTTGTTAGAAATATCTAACTTCTTGAGAATTATATTTCCCTACAAGTAGAATTATCTATAATTATTATGCAAAATCCATGCCACTACACATCACCCTAAAAGTCTTTCTTAGCTTACCTCCTTCACTACAGAAAAACAGAAAGTAGTGTAGTACTATCACTACACTACTTTCTGTTTTTGGTGTACTAGCTAATTCTATATCACCATTAACAACCATTGCCAGTATATTTCTTGCTTTAATGGAGGATACTCCCCAATAGTAGTTCCTATGAATGATCTAAGTAAAAAACATATTTTATAGTTAGGAGATGTCAATATGAACAAGACAATCTTCATACTCTTTTTTATGATAGTATTATTTTTTCTCAGTGCTTGTAGCTCTTTAAATGCCCCCCAGGAAAAGCCAGAGGTAGAAGCAGATCCGCCAATTTCTAACCAACCACTAGCAGAGCAAGAATCTTCTTTGCAGCTAATGAACGAATTAAAGCAGTTTAATGGCAAAATCGGTTTATATGCACGCAATCTTAAAACGAATCAAATTCTTCAATTTAATCAAAATATGATTTTTCCCACAGCATCCACCCATAAATTAGTTGTTGCAATTTCCGTCTATAAATATTTATATCACGATGCCTCTACTAGCGAAAAGCAGCACTATGATGAGAATATTAAACAAATGATGATCGTCAGCGATAATCCTGCTTTTTATGAGTTATTGGATATTATAGAAGCAAAGCAACCGGATGCCCTTACTCGCGTCCTAAGTGACCTAAATCTTGTCAATACCAGAATCCACAACCGTAAGGCTTTCAAGGAATATGGATATCACAGCGTTACAACCCCTTATGAAATGTCGCAGGTTTTTGAAACAATCTATAATGAAACCTATCTTGGAAAAGAATTCTCATCCATTTTAAAAGAAGAATTGAGCAATACTATATTTCAAGATGAAATTCCCCGCTTTCTGCAAGGGAAAAAGGTACTGCATAAGGTTGGAGAGCTTCCTGGAGTCCAATGTGATGTAGGTATTATTGATGACGGGCAGAATGTGATTCTAATTAGTCTGTATACTACAACCGAGCAGCCGCTGCCTTATGCCAGTAATTTTATTGCTGATATTTCTGCCAAGTCATACAATATTTTAAAATCCTTACATCTGTAACAAACAATAATAGTAAAGAAAAAACACAACCATCCAGTGGTTGCGCTTTAGTATGAAAAATTATTCAGATTTATTTGCTAGAATTGTTAGAGTCTTCTTTTCAGCTTTTTTCTTCTTCTTTTCCTTATTCTTTGGGCTCTTATCTCCCATATCGAACATCTCCTTTTCTATAATAAACCTAGATTTAGTATACCATAGTTTTCCATATTGCGACGTTGCTTATACAATCACATTCAGGCATACGTTCCTTTACAGACAGGAGAAACATGCAAATATCATGTTTTTCATTAAATAACGTACTATTTCATGAAATACCTATATAAATTATTTTCATAGGACCATCATTCTACTATTTGTTTCAACTTATTTTAACAGCAACATATACAAAGCCGCCTCCAAATCTGGTCGTTTCCAGCCAAAGACCCAAATCAAAAGTAAGCAAACGTCCTCCATCATAACAAGTAGCTAAATAACAATTCTGACTTTCGTCATAAGACAGAGAAACAAGTACAATCCAGTGCCAGCTTTCCAGAGCTATTACTCGTCCTTTATGCAAATTCAAAAATGCAATCGGACAATCCGATGCGAGACCTTCTTCTAAGAATTTTACTACTTGAAAAAGTGATTGCCGCTTGAATCTAAATGCAGAAAGGCTAAGTTCACGACATTGCCAACTTAGTCCATAATACGCTGCAAGAACATTTACTCCCCTGCAAAATTTTCCAGTGCTATTGAGTCCCAATAACCAATTAGGAGTAACAAACTTCCATACATCCTCCAGTATTTCTATTATGGTGGAAATACTATGGTCTTGGTATGGCAAAGTTCCTCCTTCACGTTTATTTAAATACAAAAGCAGCATGGCAGCTGCCGTGGGACCGCAGCCTCTCGTCTTCTGAAAAGACGTCTTATACCACTCTTGATTATAACCATATACTATAGGACTGCCTGTTTTTAGCTGTAACCATTCAGGATGCTTGATTTCCATTTTCCATCCCCCTTAACTGACTTAGTAAAATCCAATAATACTAGTATTTATAAGATATGCTAAAAGAATAAGTACTTCCATTAAAACACGCACTTCTTTCTTCAATATATTTAGCAAGCCACTGTATTTATCCTGCAAATTAAACTAATAGACAAATGTAAAACCCCGTTCAGTTTATTGACTGAGCGGGGTTTTACAGACAAAGAATCTTTACAGTTTTAATCATTCAATTTCTCACTTAGACGATATAAATATAATAAAAAAACGACCGTCAGTACAAGATGCAGTACATTCGATAACCATGGCTCTATAACAAACATAACATCGTCTCCTTTATAAAAACTTCAATTATCTGCCATTACTTTAATTATCGTAATAAATAGAAGATTTTTACACGTGTAAAATGTCATAGTTTTCTAGGCCTTTTGTCCTTTTATTGTACAATAAGACCGTCTGACTTACAAGGAAAGACGGCCTTATTTTCATAGTCTACTCCAGATCATCACCAACAATCTCTAGTATTTTAGTATTATTATCTGAATCGATACCACAAATAACATATTTGTCTTTATATTTACTACTATCTTCATTTTCCAAAGTGACAGTCTTTTGAGTATCATCCATAAAAACAATATTGATTTTTATGGCATTTCCTTCCTCCACAACATTCGTGACTTTTCCTGTACTAACCATTGCTACACCTCCTTTAGATTATATTTCCATAAATGATATTTTTCATTTGAAAAATATCTTATGAAGAATGAAGAAAAAGGATTTTTTTCGATGATATGGAATTATATATACAAAAAATGATAATAAATAGGAGAAGGTGTCAGAATATGCATACACCACAGCAAGTCAGGCAACCCATACAAGCGCTTACTCCAGTAATTAGACCTAAATGGAGTATCTGGTGGAAACTACTTCGTCCACACACCTTAACAGCCTCTTTCGTACCAGTAGCTATTGGCACCGTTTTAGCCTTACCTTCCCATCAAATTCGGCTAGACTTACTATTTATTATGCTCCTAGCAAGTATTCTCATGCAAATTGCAACAAATATATTTAATGAATATTACGATTATAAACGTGGCTTGGACCACGAACACTCTTTGGGAATTGGTGGTGCTATTGTTCGCCATGGTGTTGATCCTCAGCAAATCTTAGCTGTTGCACAATGTACAGTGATTTCGGCAATCGTATTGGGACTCTATCTTTGCCACGAAAGCAGCTGGTGGCTGCTCCCTATTGGACTTTGTTGTGCTGCTGTAGGCTATCTTTATTCTGGCGGTCCTTTTCCTCTTTCAGCAACACCATTTGGTGAGCTGGTTTCAGGTATTTGTATGGGACTCGTCATTATTATGATTTCCTTTTATCTTCAAACTGATACTGTCTCCACCATAGCCGTTATGGGCTCAATATCAACTTCTATTTTAATCGGAGCTATTTTAATGTCTAATAATCTTCGTGATTTAGAAGATGACAGAAGACATGGTCGACAAACTCTGGCAATCCTTTTAAAGCGAACCAAAGCAACTTACTGTTTAATCGGAATGTTTTCTTTCTCTTATGTATGGATCTTATTTTTAGTGACCATTGATATACTGCCTCTTTGGGCTCTTTTATGTTTCATCAGTATCCCCAGAGCCATCCAAGCTTCACAAATTTTTCTTAAAAATACAACTCCAGAATCTCTAGCGCCAGCCATGGTAGCCACAGCACAAACCAATACTCTTTTTGGCTTTTCCTTGATTCTGGGGCTGCTCATTCAATATTGGTCTGCCCACTAAAAATGAACTTACATCTACTACCCTAAAGGGATAAAGGCTCTGCATCCATGAATTGATAAACGAACCTCCTGCAAACTCACGTTAGAGTTTTTGCAGGAGGTTCTCGTTTATCATGATTTAATTTTTACAAAGTACTGTCAAAGCAATGATTTGATCAATGCTGATCCAAACGATCTGTCCTGGAATAAACGGAAAAGATGGGCATGTCAAAGACAAAATCACAAATTCTTGCATTGTTTTTACTTCATGCTCATAATCATTTTTATGTTCTTCAAAACCCTTTTTATCGTGGGATTTATGTTCCTCCCAATCATTTTGTTTATCATCATGTTTATTTTCATGACAACAGCAATCTCCCACCTCTTTTTTACTATCATCCTGCAACTCACTTAAGCCATCAACGGAAATCAGTAGATGCTTGGAACTTCTTTTTAACCTGAGCTCAGATTCTTCAAGAACAACACCAGTAAATATGCCTTGCCCATTTACTCGTCTGCAATGTTTGGTGTCCGCAACGGCAGTTGTAAGGATTGTCACTGTCGAACCAAAATCAAGCTTTAATCCACTAGGATGCTGCTTTATAGACAAAACGTTCAACTCCTACTCATAAAATTTGGGGTTTACTTTATTCTATTCAAGGAAAATATGAACGTGATTATCAAGAATCTTTTCGTGAAAAAATCAGTACTACTGTTGATCCCGCAGCACAGTTCCTTCCTAATAACAGAAAAATAATGCCGCCATTGTCTCGATATTAAGTAACTATTACATAATCACTTTCATATTATGAAGTAAGCAGTAAGTCAAATTGTAAAAAGGAGAGATATCAATATGGGATTCCCAAAAGACTTCGATTTCGCCAGTTGCCTTCATGTAACTTTGGTTCTCAAGGATTTTCAGGTACTGACTGGACGGTTTAAAGGTCTGATAGGCGATCGGACAGAACACGATTGTTGCGACAAAGACCACGAATATGAACACGAACACAAACACGAAGATGAAAAATGTAAAAAAGACGATAAATGCTGTAAATCACCAAAATTGGACATTGATGTTAAAGTAGAGGACGATTGTGAATTTATTCTACTAGAGCTGACAAGATCGGCTGCAGCAATAAATCTCAGCTCATTTACCTGCAACGTACACGATGACTGCATTAAAGACATAGATTTCGTTATATCCGGAACAACATTCCCCGTAGGCACATGCGTTGCTATCAATGTCTGTAATATACTTTATGCCGGTCCATGTGCTGTTTTCTGCGATATACCTTTCCACATTGGCAGACACGTGACTGGCAACGGTCTAACTATATCACTGAAAGAGTAGCTCTCTATGCTTAAATAAAATATCTATGTTAAGTACATTCTCTACTAACTTGGATCTGACTTGTCAGTATGACTGCACTTGACCTCGCCTCCTATAAGATATGAAGAAAGGCACTAGTGTATAGTGCCTTTCTTATTTATTAATATGCATCCCTTTTCGGATTAAACTCTGCTGCTTCTACCCAATCATTAACATGGTTTAGCATTTCAATAATATTTTCAATCACTTCTACATGTTTTTCTTCTTCCTGCATCAGTTTTTTAAAAATAAGCTTTGCCTCAGGATGATTTGAATCTTCTTGCAGTCTTTTATAAAGTGCAACGCTCTCTTCTTCTTTTAGTAATGCAGCCCGGTAAACATCAGACTGTTCGTCTTTTAACTTTGCAATAAGGTCAGTTTCCAGAACAAATGTTTTCTCTTTGTTTCTAGAAAACACATTTGGCATATCATGTAAAGAAGAATCCGAAATAGGATTGAATATTTGACTTTGAGCTAACTGAATAATTTTATAATGGCGCTGCTCATCCTCTGCAAGACCTTCCAAGACTGTCTTAAGATCATTATCTCTTACTTTATCAGCCAAATCTCGATAATACTTTTCTCCATCTAATTCCATTTGCAATGCAAAATCAAAAATATCCATGCAGCTATACCCCTCTCCCATTTTCTGTTTATAATCATATTAGGTGATTTCACTTTCCAATGAATCCTGCTTTTAAATTTAGATGCCTTCCGTTTAAATCAAGCTATTATTACCTATATTTACCACAGAATATAAAATTCCTGCAAGCAATTTTTATGCTTTCTGCATAGGCTTATTTCTTCAATCCATTCTAGTTTCATAGATATGTTTACTCTTTATTCAAAAGCGATTATTTAAAATAAACTTATTAATAGCATTAGCTACTCCCTCGTTGTCATTGGAGCCGGTTATGTAATCCGCCCTTGCCTTTACAAGCTCCGAAGCATTTTCCATAGCAATCCCCAAACCGGCAAATTCAATCATGGATAGATCATTAGCGCTATCCCCTATGGTAATGATCTCTTCTCTCTTTAGTTGATAAAACTCTGCAAGTATTGCTACCGCTTTGCCTTTAGAAACTCCTTTACGAGTAATTTCAATATTATACCTTGAAGAATCGACGATTTCTAATTGCGGCACATTCATTAATTCATTCCTTAAGGCAGAAACTAACGCTGGATTTCTATAAATAACTTCACTTTTTACAATATTATCTTGCTCTTTATGTAATACTTTTTGCCACTGGTCCCAAGAAAATACATATTGCAGATCCAGTTTATTGTTTCTGACACCCCATAATTGACTTCCTAAATAAAAGATTTTAAACATAATATTACCATAATAAAATTTATGGGGTGTACAGAAATAAGGCTTTATTTGATGTTTGCGAAATATCTTCAGTATTTCGAGTGATACTTCTGAACCAAGAACATCCTTGTAAAGTACTTTATCATTATTTTTTTCTTTTATAAATGCTCCATTTGACGCTATTACCGGAGACTGTACACCAAGAAGATTGGAGTAGTATTCTGCATCCGTATACATTCTTCCAGTGCTAATGACAATATGAACACCTAGCTTATGTGCCTTCACTAGTATCTCTTTTGTTCTTTTGGTAAGCATATGCTTTTTATTGAGAAGTGTTCCATCAATATCAATACAGACTAATTTATATGCCACCTAACTCCCCTTCTTCTCTTATGTATTTTATTTTTACTTTTATCTATAGTATATACAAAAGGTACTCACATTACGATTTCATTCCCGCTTGCAGCTCAATTAAGAATCATTTGATTCGAGCCGCTAAGATTACAGGACGAAAAAGTGTCATTCTGACGTGTCAAAAGCATCTAGTCGATTACTTTTGGCTACATAATAATGGACCTTCTAAATCAACGTATGATGGTTCCCAATGGTGTGATATGACGCTCACATTCTAAAGGTCAACTGATATCATTTGAAGATAAGAAATAATGGGGAGCATAAAGCTCCCCATTATTTCTTATTCTTTGATAGAGAATATGTAACTTTTTCTATTACCATCGAACAGTTTTAGAATCACCATTCATTGTACGGAATGTTGCCTCAGCCTCTTCAATATAAAACAATTCAAAGATCGCATCATCAACACTATAGATTTGGCTGAGAAAAGGGGCAGAATTCAAAGCTGCCTGTTTGGATTGCTTATTAGTATTAAATACAGCTTTGCCTGACAGACGAAGCCATTCTCCGCTTTGAGACGTTGTAGATACTTCAAAATGTGGATTTGCTTTGAGCTGCTTGTACACATCTTTTTGGTTGCTGGTATCAAAATGCAGCTTACCTTCATAATTCATCACAAATCCAAAAGGCCTTACTTTGGGTATATTTCCATCAATAGACGCAAGATAGAACGTTGGGTTATCTTTCAGAAATTTTAGAACTTCATCCATCATAATTACTCCTTTTCATTTTGATATACTACTAACTATTATACAACTAAAAATTGACCTCTGTCATTTTTTATCCTTACATCGTCTTAATTAGTCTCTCCATCTTGTATGCCCATATGTATATACTAAATTAAAACAATGAAACCTGTCCGTTTTTTAAAGAGGTTACTACGCGATCCCTTATTTTGCAATCTGAATAGAGTTGATTAAGCAGCAAAGGCGACTGACGGTCATGCTGCCGCATATTCTGGTAAATCTTATTCTCATTCGATGTAGCATAACAATAAACACAGCCATGAGAACAACAATCGTAGGCACCAATATCGATACTTTCGATACAGCTGCAATGCGGTCTTTGATTCAAATCTCTTTTCCCATTAATAGTATACCCGATGATATTTTCAATTGTTTTTTGATTAATACAGGAAGAATGTCTAATACCATAGTTACTAAAATCTATTTTCTCCGAACAGGTTTCTAAAGAAAGTTTATGGTCCTTTGCAATTTCAGAGAAGGCACAAGCAATTTTATTCCGATTCTCAAAATCTACCTCTTGATCGATGATATCTTTTGTGCGCTTTTTTATTTTGGCATATAATTCTACAAAGCTGAAAATACACTTTGTTGTGTAGTCCTTAAGGGAACAGCACATGTTGTAAAATTGTTCAAGATGATAATCCACAGAAAAACTGTTACTTATAATAACAGGGTCATAGCGCCAGATTACCCTTTGCCTGCCAATTTTTTCACTCAATGCCTTAAATCCTTCCATAATTTTAGCTTTATCCGCCAAGTGATGTTCTATCCTATGATCATAGGGAGTGAGCGTAAATTGAAAATAATAAGAATACCCCATCGCATTGATGATATCCAGCTTATTTAACATTGGCTGGGCATTTTTTGTCCAAAAAACAATGCAATCTACAACATCAGCAGTCAGAGGGACTTTACTAACCTGCTTAGGATTCATGGGATTGACAGTATATACAAAGCCTTCTTTTAAGCGATTAACAATCCAATCAGAATAGAATGCCGGAATATCGGTGCGTCTGCTGGCACTTATAATCATTTTCTATCACCACCACCAATAGCAAAATTTTCGTATTTAATCTTTCTATATTTACGGTTAGCAACTTTCCCAAATGCGCTTGGGATAATTTCCTTATCTATAGTATTTACCAAATGCTAAGATTAACCTTCTGTTAACTATAAATTTTAACATATTAAAAAACCATCTAAACCTTAGTTCAGATGGTCTTTAAAAGTAATTAAGTATATCAATCACTTATTTTAAATATTGATATTTTTAAATGCTTCTGCCTGTTGTTTTATGCCGACTTCTGTGGCAAATCGTTCAATGCTGGATGCGCCAAAGAATCCTGCTACCCCTTTCGTTCTGGAAATTACATATTGAGCATCTTCTGGCTCAGCAATCGGACCTCCATGACAAATCACTAAAATATTAGGATTTATCGATTTTCCTGCGTCACATATGGCTTGAACTTTCTTTACACAATCATCCAATGTTAAGGCTGTTTTTGCTCCAATCGTTCCCTTGGTTGTTAGCCCCATATGAGCAACTAGAATATCGGCCCCAGCCTTTGCCATTTTGACGGCTTGCTCTTCATCAAAAACATAGGGTGTTGTAAGCAGGTCAAGCTCATGAGCCTGCTTAATCATATCTACTTCTAAGTCATATCCCATACCAGTTTCCTCTAGATTTGCTCTGAAAACGCCATCAATTAATCCGACTGTCGGGAAATTCTGAACTCCTACAAATCCTGAATTCTTTAGCTGCTTTAAGAACACATCCATTAAACGAAAAGGATCGGTTCCGCATACTCCTGCAAGCACAGGAGTATGTTTAACTACAGGCAATACTTCCGCCCCCATGTCCACAACAATTTGATTGGCATCCCCATAAGAAAGCAATCCGGCCAAAGAACCGCGACCAGCCATTCTGTATCGTCCGGAATTATAAATGATAATCAGATCCACTCCGCCTGCTTCACCGCTTTTTGCAGATATACCAGTTCCTGCGCCTGCTCCTAGAATAATTTTCCCTTTTGCTACTTCAGCTTTAAGTTTTGCTAATACTTCGCTGCGAGTTAATGCCATTTTCTTTTCCTCCTCGTTATGTCCGGTTATTTTTATCCGATGACCCAGTCGCTCTAAGACTCCATCTGAATCAAGCCTTCTTTATAAGCTCAATTAACTTCTTTGCTGCTGCAATGGCAAATTTCTGATCATTAATATCAGAATCTATTTCGATTAGCTCCACTACATCCCTATCAATCTTTTCTCTTAATGTGGAAAAGAGCATTTGATCTTCTTCGGGACCGTAAAAAGGCTGATCCTTGGCGTCAATCATGGAAACACCTTTAAGGGGCAGCATGAGTGCAGTAGGCGATTTTGCTTGATTGAGCTTCTCTGCTAAGATTACCCCTAATTGCCGATTTTCCTCTATCGTCGTTCGCATTAATGTTACTGTCGGATTATGTTTGTACAAATTTCTTCCCTGAAATTCTTTAGGAACAGTTTCGAATGGACCGAAATTAACCATGTCTAATGCTCCTGTTGAAACAACTTGAGGAATATTACAGCGTCCTGCAGCCTCCAGTCGATGTGGACCTGCATTTAAAACGCCCCCAACTAATTCATCACACCATTCCGTCGTTGTAAGATCCAGTACTCCATCAAAAAAACCGGACTCTATAAGATTTTCCATGCTTTTTCCTCCAATACCAGTTGCATGGAAGATAATGACTTCAAATCCCTCTTTTTCTAAGTATTCCCTAGCATAATTTATACATGGTGTCGTCACGCCAAACATCGTAGCAGCAATTAGCGGCTTTTTTTCAACCTCTTTACTTCCCTCAAAGGTAAGCATACCTGCTATAGCAAATGCTGCATTCGTAAAAATCTTCACTGAAATGGAGTTAATACCGGCTATATCTACAATAGAAGGATACATGATTACATCACTTGTTCCAACATATTGTGAAGTATTTCCAGAAGCTACAGTAGATACCATTATTTTTGGTATACCGACAGGTAATGCACGCATTGCCGGAGTGACAATTGCCGTACCGCTGCTTCCTCCAAAAGAAAGAATACCATCAAATTTGCCCTCAGCATACAATTGAGGGACTAGTTTTTCCATACCTTTAGCAAGTATTTCTGTTGCTAAAGACCGATCCTTCTTTGCTGCAATTTCATGAATCTCTGCCCCAGCAGCTTTTGCTACTTCTTCATTGGATACATCTGGGGCAAATGTGGGTTCAAAAACCCCGCTATGAATGGTAAAAGTCTTTAATCCTAATCCTTGGATAATGTCTCTCACATAAGCAAACTCCGTTCCTTTAGAATCAAAAGTACCTACGATGGCAACTGTTTTCATGTGATAACCTCCATTCCAGCTTTAAAAAAGAAAAATATTCAATATAAACAGTATTTCTTTTTCTCACTAAGAGAATACTGTTTATTTCGAATATTGTAAATGTATCTAAATATGGTGTTTATGTCCTTTTGTATCATTTAGATATTCTCGGGGAGAATAGTTTGTTTCTTTTTTAAATGCTTTGCTGAAATGGGCGTAGTCACTATAACCACAAGCGAAGGCAACTTCTGATAAGGGGATTTTTTTATTTGTAATAATTTCTATTGCCTTGTTAATTCTGTATCGGGTTATATATTCAGAAAAGGTACAACCTACTTCTTTTTTAAATAAGGCACTTAAATAGGTTCGAGATAAATGAGCTTCGATTGCCAAATCACTAAAGGATATTTTGTTCATATAATTTTGAGAAATATATTCTTTAACAAAGGCAATATAATCATGATGCTCTGTCATTCCCTCCAGTATTTTAGCAAGGGTATCATCTTGGATACCAGCTATTTTAAATTCACGCGTTATTTTTGTTATGGCGACTTCAGAAGGAATACGTTCGAAAGCAGATCCTCCCAGATACCCCATTACATTCGTATTGTCATACATATATTTTAGATCCAAAGGAGAATTAATTGGTCCGCCATAGATCATTTTGATAACTCCGGGCCGGATTTTATCACATACGTCAAAGATACTTTTTGCCACCTTGGCAGCTGCATCAAGAGAAAGGACTTTTTTAGCACCAAGGATACCTCCTTTGGTGATCCCTAGATGAGCGCAAATAACATCCGCACCAGCAGCAAGCATATCCTTTGCCTGTATTTCATCAAATACAAAAGCAATCGAAAATATATTTTTTTCATTCGCAATTTGAATGGCTTCTACTTCCTTACTATAGGATAGCCCATCTTCTTCTATTGCCTCTCTAAATTGGCCATCAATCATTCCAACAGATGGATAATTATTAATCCCTGAAAAACCTTTTTCATGTATATCTCCAATATAGTTTTCTAGATTGATAGTAGGATCAGTAGCACAAAGACCAAAAAAAACCGGGATATTTTTTATTGCTGGAATAATCTCTCTGGAACCAAATTCCATAACAAGCTGATTGCAGTTCGCAAAGGGCAGCATGCCTGCGATAGAGCCCAGTCCCATCTGTCTGAATCTTCCAGAATTTAATGCCAGCAGAAGATCGGCTCCTCCTTTGGCAGCGTACTTGGCGGAAAGCCCTGCACCAGTCGCAACACCAATAACATGACCTTTCGTTTTGATCTGAGCTTTCAATCTATCTACTATTTGTTTTCGTTCAAAAGCCATCTTAGGCACATCCTCTTGACCAAAGTAGGATCTATTTTTATATTTTTCTTAAGATATGATTTACATACAGTTCATCATTTTTTCTATTTCATCATACTGTAAAGGCAATAAAAGAGCAATATGAAGCGAAAAAGAGTACACAAGCAGCATTACGCTGTTGTATACTCCAGTACCTCATCTGCATTAAAAAACTCTGCTACTTTAGCAGTCTTTTTCCGTCCTGCTTCGTTGTCGTCTCCTTACAGATTCCCGATCTGCGCGGCTCCTCCGCCTTGCTGGTCGAAAAAATCCTCACTAAATGATCTATAGTTTTAACGCAGACGAGGTACTAATTGATTTCTATTCCAGTTCAATCGTTACCTGTACAGTTGCTCCCACAGTTACTTTTCCGGCTGGGATATTTGGTGCTGCTCCATCGCTGGAGGCTTTTAACATCCTGCTTTCCATCATAATAGGGTGATAAAATACACCTGATTCATTGACTAGTGTTACATTCGCAACTCTTTTATTCAATGCAGCTGCAATTACGTCTGCCTTTTTCAAAGCATCTCCAATTGCATCTTTTAAAGCTTCATTTTTACTGTCTGCTTCGTTTGCTGTTTCAAATCGGATGGAATTTATTTCGTTGGCACCTGCATTTGTAATTTCATTCACCAAAACTCCCACTTTATCAATTGAAGTACGAATTTCAAGAGTATTGGTTACACGATATCCTTCTAACTTGGGCAATTTTTCTTTTTCATAGTTATAAACGGGATCCACTTGGTATGTATTGGTTTTGATTTGCTCTTGGGTAACTCCCTGCTCTTTTAAATTAGCAAATACTTGACTTGCTATTTGAGTATTATCATTCTTTGCTTTCTCCAATTTAGCGTTTACGGAATTGATGGAAAAAGTAATCCGTGCAACGTCAGGAGTAACTTCTTTTTGGCTGTTTCCAGTTAGCTGTATCACTGTTTTGGGAGCTTCATTTGCGAAGACTGGGACGGCGATTAATACACTCATAGCAATTAATAAAATAAGCTTTTTTAACATTTTCATATACCTCCAATAAATTACTGTCTTTCTATAATGTAAAACGTCTAATTCTGAAATAAGTAACGGCTTTTTTCATTACTATTATTCTTTTTTTATTTTTAGCTTATCTTTTCCTATAATCGTACCATTCTGATCAACAAAAGTGATCTTCATCGTACCCTGCCCTTCAATAAGGCTGCGATCAATCGCAACGTAATCATCTGGATAGATGATATTCATCGTAATAAACTGGTCAGGATGCGGGCTTTTTGTATGAACATATACAGTCATATTCTTGCCGCTTATTGTTACTTTCTCAATGCCAATATCCGATTGTGCTGAAGACGCTCCCATATTTGCAAATAAAATAAGCTTGTTTGTAAACTTTGATCCTTTAAACTGGCTTATTAACTCCTTTGAAATATGATCGTTATAAGTCAACCGTCCATTATGATTGTCAATGGCAGTAACGAACATATCTTGCGGATACTCAGACCGATAGAATTTCCAATCCTTATACTTGCTCGTTTTAAACAATATCTTTGTTTTTACCGACTTATCAGAATAAACCAAGGTGCCGTCGACCTTATACGTTGTCCAAATTGTATCTCGCTGAGCAAATGGTTTTACCAAGGTCATGGTATGTATTTTGCCTTGGCGTATGATCTCTACTTCAATTTGCCCATAGCGGGAAATTGAGCTGCTGCGCAGGATCTTCACTATTGAAAATCCATCCTGCTCCGTAAATCCATATTTTTTACCTTCTACTCTTGCAACCTGCATAGGATCAATACGCCAAAGCTCTCTGCCTTCATCCACATTTTGCTGCCACTTGATCATTTTGTCATAGTCAAGACCTTCCACTCCCGCTCCTATATACGCTTTCCGATTGGTATGAAATTCTGGAGAGCTAGCTAATTCTATCTTGCTGGAATTACGATTTATGGATTCTGCACTGATAGAAACAGTAGGTTCCAAATCAGCTGCTCTCACAGCAGCATCAACATATCCGGGCATTAACACCTGAATTCCAATAGAAGTCGCGATAGCTGCCCCTGCAGCAAATTGCTTCAAGTTCCTATTCATCTTTCTTTCCTCCTTATGACCAATTAGTCATTCATAGATATAAACGCAATACAATCCAAAAGGTAACGGATCGTATTACGTTTATTTACATTATGGTTTTATTTCTTTTACCGTTAAAGAATCGGCAATCTTTTGCAGTTCTTCTGCTGATTTTTTACCTTCAATTGTAATATCATATTTGTCAACTTTCACTGTGATACTGTTCGTACTCTCGCTTGCCTTTTTCACAATAGGTTCCATTGCTGCACTTTGGGCAGTCTCCTGCGCTGCGGTTTGTTTCATCTTCGCTTTACTCTTTACCTGACTCTCATCTGGTATTTTTTGCGTAATGATAATTTCATCATTGCTACCCATATTATAAACTTGCTGCACGACTCTGTGGACATTATCTATTTTTATGGACTGCGCTTCCAGGTTCGGTATAACCACCATTGCGGCAATTTCAGACTGATTCTGATCTTCTGCTTTCGTAGAGCCAACTATCTTCTCATCCATGAATGTCCTTCTTTGCATGGCTATCTCTTTCGGTGCATCTTGCTGAAGAGCAGCAACTTGATTTGATTTGTTCTCTTTTGACGGCGATTCTGTCCCTTGGATAATTTCTGCAATTACCATCGGTAAAGAATCAGCAGCCTTTTTGTCCGCTGTGTTAGAATTGGAGGATTCCTCCTGCTGATCCGGTTTCACCGGTTTGGAAGTACTTTCCTTGCTCGGTTCTGCAATGCCCAAATTCGCAGATTGATCAGTAATCGCTGCAAGTTGCTGCTTTTCTATGCCATCGTCGGTTGTCTGCGCAATATTAGAATTAGGTGTCTGCGGCAGCAAGAATGGTACAAATGCGGCTATGACTACTGCGGCTATGGTACCGATAAAACCACCATATAGCCAATTTTTGCGGCGTTTTACCTTTTCTTCTCCTAACTCTGCCGCCAGCGTATCAGCCATTTCACCAATTAATCCTCTTGGCAGCTCCTCTTGCTGATAAGACTGTTTAACAGCGGCGGCTAGCTTTATCAATTCCTTCACTTCCTCATCCTGTAGAGCAGGCTGTTTACCGTCATGTAACTGATCTAAACCTTGTGAAAGTTCCTCTGTCTGATCATATTCTTTATCTTTTAGCATCCGCTCCACCTCCTCATTGTAGTATGCCGATACCTAAACACATTTTACGTAAATTTTTCAAAGCTCGCTGTTGAAGCATCTTAATTGCTGACTCTGTCTTATTCATTTGCATAGCAGCATCATGAATGGATAACCCTAAAATAATTCGTAATTTTATCGCCTGACGCTGCTCCTCTGGTAAACTTTCAACCAAATTGGCAATCTGCTCTTGTCCTTCCATACGCAAAATATATTCTTCGGGATTTTCTCTGGCATCTAAAATTGATTCCTGATATTCAGCAAGGTTGACAATCTGAGGTGTTCGCCCATTCTTACGCCAAAAATCAGTCACTGCATTTATGGCAATTCTCGCTAAATAGCTTTTAAACGATACATCAAGGATTTTATATCCAGGTAATGAGCGAAATGCCTTCATAAACGTTTCCTGGGTCAATTCCTTTGCATCATCCTCATTACCGAGTTTACTATATATGAGCCTATAGATCGGCTGCCAATAATGTAAAATCAATGTATTTAATGCTTCCCGATCTCCATCTTTTGCTTTTGTAATCAACATGTTTTCATCAGTCACGTAACAATCACCACCTCCTAGTAAAAAGCATTCCTTATCTCTTTTAACGTTATAAATGCTAAAAAGTAACGCCGTCTTATAAATACATTTCCCAAATCGTGTTTATCGTATAAAAAAACAGCTACATTTTAAGAAAGGACATTGCTCTACTACATATACTCCAATCTCTATCCAAATCCTGCACAACGGTTTTGCATTGCAAACGGAGTGAACAATCTCTTAAAAGCAGGGGATTGCTTCGCTATGCTCGCAATAAGAGATAAGAAAGACGACTGATACGCGAAGGCGCAAAGACGCTTACGCGTACACGAAGGAACCAAAGGGAAGAAATAGACACTCCTCTGTCCCCTCTGCGTTTAACGTTCACCTAGAGAGATTTAAATCATTAAGAAAGGTGCCTCCAGTGTTGAACTGAAGGCACCTTTACATACAATTCGGAAATGAGCTGCACAAAAGGCTCATTTAAAATCGATATTCTGAATTTTATATTTTGCTATGATTTTTTTTATGTGTTCAACCTGTTCTGCATCAGGTGTATTGAAGATTTCCAGTCCCTCACGGTCTAACGCATCCATTTTACTATGCCCAAGCGAATGATAAGGAAGAAGTTCCACACCAAGAATCCTGGTATTTTCTTGAAGAAATTGGCACATTTGTTCAATATTATTTCGATCATCGTTAACCCCACGAATTAAAGGTACACGAATAATAACATCATGATGATTCTGGGAGATTCTAAGAACATTCTCTAGGATTTTTCGATTACTAACGCCAGTCAACCTTTTATGAATCCTCTCATCCATATGTTTAATGTCTATAAATACGGTATCTAGTTCTTTAATAATATCTTCTGCCTCTTCCCACTCAAAATATCCGCTGGTTTCAATCGCAGTATCAATGGCAAAATTTTTACAAGCTAGAACCAGTTCTCTTAAAAACTCAGTTTGAGCAAATGGCTCTCCCCCAGAAAAGGTAACGCCCCCATTTGATTCCCGATAGAAGATGCTGTCTCGCTTAAGGATCTTGATAACTTCTTCTACTCTCATTAACGATCCGATTTTCTTTTTTGCACCATTGGGACAGGCTTCACAGCAATCACCACAACAGCAGCATTTTTCTCTATCAAAATAATGAGGAACTCCCTCATCCTTTGAAATTGCCTGATGATTGCAAACCAAAGAACATTGCGCACAGTCTGTACATCGATCACGAAAGTAGAAGATTTCAGGATGAGGCTTCCATGACTCAGGATTAGCACACCATTTGCATCGTAAAGGACATCCTTTTAGAAAAACCGTACTCCGAACCCCATCACCATCATGAACTGACCATCGCTGAATCTGAAATACATTGCCAACAATCCCATTACTGTCCTTCATAAGACATCACTATAAACTTTCATAGGTTGTTCTTTCGATAATAGCATCTTGTGCTTCCTTAGAAAGGTTAACAAATTGTGTGCTATAACCTGCCACCCTAACCAGCAAGTCTTTATAATCATTTGGCTGTTCTTGTGCTTTTCGCAGTATTTCCGTGGAAATAACGTTAAATTGGACATGAAATGCACCAAGTGAAAAGTAAGCGCGAATGATCGAAGCAAGGTTCTTTTTGTTCCTCTGTGTCTTTAAAAGATCTGGCGAAAATTTAACATTCAGCAAAGTGCCTCCGGAATGCACATCATGATTGATTTTAGCAGCAGACCGCATCGCAGCCGTTGGACTAGTGAGATCTGTGCCAGCATGAGGTGATACTCCTTCCGTTAAAGGAGTCATGGATTTCCTGCCGTCAGGAGTTGCACCAATAATGCTGCCTGCTGGAATATAATTGGAAATCCCCATGAATGCAGAATTAAATGACGAACCAAAATAATCTTTATAGGATTTAATTTCTTTATTATAAAAATCTGTAATTTCTACGGCAATACGATCAACTTCATCTTCATCATTACCATACTTAGGGCAAGCCAGCGCGTCTTTTCTCATGCCTTCATATCCCTTCCAGTTAACAGCTAGTGCTTTGCCCAACTCTTCCAAGATATATTTCTTTTCTTCAAAAATCAACTTTTTGATAACTACTAGAGAATTAGCAACATCAGCCACTCCAATTCCAGTAATGACAGGACCAACATTATATTTGGCTCCCCCTTTACTCAAATCAACGCCTTTATCCATACAACCATCTACGAGCATGGAGAGATAAGGACGAGGTACCATTTCCGCATGTATTTGCTGGGCAGTTACTGTTCCAATGACAGAATGCTTAATCAAATGAGAGAGCTGTCGCAAAAAAGCCTCTTTAACCTCATCATAACTCTTAAACGCAGTAATTTTTTTTTCCACAAGTCCCATCACTTTGCCGGAGATCCGGCTTTTTCCGCTGTTTAGGGCATATTCAAGAGCGGCAGCTAAATTCAGATTGACTGCGGAAGTCCATTCACCAACTTTTCTAAAATGGGGTACTACGCATCCGCAATTACTCCAGTCTCGTGCATCCTCCGGTGATAAACCTGCCGCTAATAGCATCTGAGAACCGACCCGATCATTATGAACTGCCGGGAATCCGGTTCCAACACTAATAAGATCACATACCGCCAGCAAAAATTCATCAGGACTGTCCGGATGAATGCGCACGCTAAGTCCAGGCTGATGTGTTTTCACATTCTCCGTTGCTTTTAAGCACATATAGGAAAGCTCATTGGTTGCATCTTTACCATCTCTCGTTCTTCCGCCAATGGTTAGATTCTGAAAAGAGTTATAACCTGCAAAAAATTGAGCCGTATTGCTTGAAATCGCCCAGACCCATTCCGAAAGCTTTAACCAAAGGGATTCGATTAGTTCTTGCGCCTGCGCTTCATTAATAATCCCTGCTTTTACGTCATGGGTAAAAAAAGGATACATGTATTGATCAAATCTGCCTAAATTGAGAGCTAATGAATTTTCTGACAGTATGGAACCTAGCTGCGTAAACCAAACCATTTGAATTGCTTCATGAAAGGTCTCAGGAGGATATTGCGGAACTTTTCTACAGATCCGTGCCACTTCCAAAAGTTCATTTTTCCGTTTAGAATCTCTCTCCTCTTTTGCCAATTCTAATGCCTTATCGGAATAGCGGTGAGCAAAAGTAATAATACCGTCACAAACTAAAACAGCTGCCTTGTAAAAATCAATTTTTTCCAGCGCCTCTTTTGTAGTAGGTTCTAACTCTTGTATACGGATCACTGCATGACTCTTTAGTTCTTCAAAACCTTTTTTGAAAATAATATCTTGATAGTCCGCAGTGATTTCACCGACTGCACTCCTCCATTTAGAGTCATTATCAATAATACCTGTGTCAATTAAAAGTTTGGCAGTTTCATCATTAATTCGTAATAAAAATGTTTCTTCCAATGATTTGCCCCGCCAGTAAGGAAAAACTTCGCTTCGAAGGATCTCTTTGTCTTCTTCATCAATCTGATATTGATCTTGGCTCCGAGTACTAAAAGAATCCATTTCCTGCTCAACCCATTTCCAAGAATACTCCGGACAGACAATACCTGATCTTAGAAATTCCCCAATCGATCCAATAATGAGTTCATCCTCAAAAATAGTAATTGGAATACGATTACATACAGCATGAAATGCTTTTGCTCTGCGAATAATCACCGATTCACCCTCTGTTTCTTGGTGGGATTGAGTAAAAGCAACTGCTCTGTGAATGCTTATCGAGGGCTTAGAATGAATATAGGATTCTTTAAACTTTTCAATTCTGTTACTAGACATTTTACTGCCTCCTATCAAAAGTAGTTAGGATAGAAACTCTGACAAACGATCACTGGCATCAGCCATGTGCTTCTTTAATATTTTCTTAGCTAATTTAGCATCCTTGTTCTTACAAGCATTGAGTAAATCCCAATGCTGTTTTTGAGATATAAGCTGATAGTTCATTGACACAAGGTACAATCGCATATAGCGTTCAACATTGTTATGCATGACTTGGATTAGTTTCAGTAACCGTGGTCGTCTTGCCTGCCGATATAAGATTTCATGAAACTGCTTATTCAACTCGCCCCATTGACTGCTATTGTTCTCACTCTCCAGCTGGTTTAAAACTGTCTCTGCTTCTTCTAAGTCACTTTTGGTCAATTGAGGAACCGACAACTCTAACGCACCAATTTCAAGGAATTGACGAATATCAAATATTTCTCTTGCTTCCTCTATACTCAGTTCACTCACAATAGCCCCTTTGTTAGGATAAAATTTTACTAAATCCTCCGCTTCCAAATTTTTCAATGCTTCTCGCAAGGCACTCATGCTTACATTAAACTGCAACGCTAATTCTTCTTGTTTTAACTGCATCCCTCCCTGAAGATCACCATTCAAAATCCTTTCACGAAGAGTATCTGTAATAGCAGTGGGTATAGTACGATGTGAAATTGTATTGGTTTTATAATTATTATTTTTCATAGTATCATTATATCATGCATCAAATTTAATTTCGATTTTCGAAAATCTTTTCTATATTATACGTTCCCTTATCGCTAACGTAAATAATATTATCGAATGTATACCGTATACATTCGATAATATTATGATTTATCATTGCGAGCATAGCAAGCGCAATCCTTTCTCTGCTAAAAAATTCCCCCACTATGCTGACAAAAAAGAGATATTCAGATTCTTTTCGATTCTGAATATCCCTCAATATTCTATTTTTTTATAAGTAATTTCTCTTATATAGAGAACTTCCTGACTTCTTGCTGCAGCTCTGCTGCCATATCGGCTAATGCATGACTGGAGGAAGCGATTTCCTGCATAGATGCTGACTGCTCTTCAGTTGCTGCAGAAATAGTTTGTGTTTCGCCAGAAGTATTTTTCATAATACACTCAATATCCTGTACTGCAGTTACAATTTTCTGACTGCCAGTCTTCATTTGTCCAATAGAATTCGTTATCTGCTGCACTTGATTAACTACCTGACCAATCAGTAATTCGATCTGTTTAAAGGCTGCGCCTGCAGCGCTGACTACTTCATTGCCGATTTCAACTTCTCTTGTACCATCATTCATTGCTGCTACAGCTTCTTTTGTATCTGCTTGAATTTCATTAATCATATCTGCTATTTGTTTAGCCGCCTGCTGGGATTGTTCTGCTAACTTTCGTACTTCTTCTGCTACAACAGCAAACCCGCGCCCCTGCTCACCAGCACGTGCCGCTTCAATAGCCGCATTTAAGGCCAATAAATTGGTCTGTCCTGCAATTCCTGAAATAGTATCTACAATTTGTCCAATTTCTTTTGATCGTTCACCTAATTTCGACACGACTCCCGCAGACCCTAAAATTGTCTTCTCAATAATATTCATTTGGCTTACAGCATTAAAAACAGCCTTATTTCCCTGTTCGGCAGCCACTGCTGCCTCTTGCGAGGTTACATTAACAGTTGCGGCATTTGTGACAACACACTGTATACTTTCTGACATATCCTCTACAGCTGCAGAAGTTTCATCGATTGCTTGCAGCTGCTGTTCTGCTCCTTGCGCTACCTCCGTAATCGAGGTAGCAACTTGAGTAGATACATGGGCAGATTGTTCTGCACTGGCTGTAAGTTCTTCTGAGGAAGCAGCTACATGTTCTGCCGTTTGAGCGATCGCCTTAATTAGATTACGTAGATTTCCTGTCATAGTAGAGAAGTCTTCAGCAAGTTTGCCAATCTCATCACTTGTATGAATCCTAAGGTCCCGTTCCATAAGATCTCCCTCTGCTAGGCGCTGTGCAGATTGCGATAAGATTGCAATATTCTTAGCTATTCCACTAGATAATTTCCAAGACGCAACAATTGATAATAAGATGCCAAGTAAAGCAGTAATCCCAAATTGATACCCTAGAGATGTGACTTGACCATACACATCTTTTGCGTCAACGGTGATTGCCATTATCCAGCCAGTAGCGGGAATCTTAGTATAAATCATTAATTTTTCTATTCCATTTACCTCATAGCTTTGCATCCCTTTATCCTGTGCCAGCATTTCTTTTGTAAATTTCTGCAATACAGGATCTTCATTAATGTTTTTTGAAACTTGCGCAGCATCCGGATGCGCTAAAACAATCCCCTGCTGATCGATAATGGTGCCGTAGCCTTTTCCATTTACTTTGACGTCTTTGATCTTTTCACTTAGTATATCTAAGGATATGTCAATGCCAACAACACCTCTAAAATTTCCTGCTTCGTTTTTTAGCGGTACTCCTGCAGACACAATATATTTCTTAGTAAATGCATCCACATACGCATCCGTAAAGCCTAGTTTGTTTTTTTCTTTTGTTTTCTGATACCATCCACGCTTACGTGGATCATACCCATCAGGCAAGGTAGCCCCTGACCCATCAATCATTCTACCATCTTCTAGACCAGCATATAAATCTAGTAAACTAGAGTCTGCTTTGTAGTTTTGTACAAATGAGACCGGGATTTCCTTATCACCTAGTACAGCTCTAATGTTCTCGCTTGTTGTCACTGCTGTTTGCGCCTTCGCTAATAACCAACCATCTAATTGATTGGAATAGGTATTGGCAACTGAGAACATTTCATTCTTAATATTTGCCTCTACCTGACTCTTCGCATAAAAATATCCCATCGCCGAAACTACTATTAAGACTAGACTCGTAATCGCCACCATCATTAAAAATTTCGCTTTTAATTTCATATCTCTGCGTTCTCTCCTCTCCTAATTTTTCAATGAATAAAGTTCTTGAGTAACTGAATAAATATAATAATTGCCAGATTACATCATAATTAATAAACGATGCAACCTGGCAATCATAGATGTAACATCCTTAGACCCATAGCTTTGCGTCCCTACCTTTAGGTTGGTTTGCCCATTATGGTATTTTCTTCTATATTTTTCGACATTTTTTTCAATTCTCCTTTCGCTAAAAAAAATAATATAAAAGATTGGCTTACTATGTACCATATTTTGAGCCCTTTCATACTATAAAGAACCTAGAATGCTTAAATATGAGGAAGTGTTATCTTGGTTTTAAAATCTGATTTTCAAGATACGTTAGAGTTTTTCATATTCTCAAATCTTCCCATCCTTATGAACCCAGGTAATGCTATAAATGTAGTCGTTTCCAACGAAATCATTTCTACAATTCCCACTACTCCTCTTACTCCCACCTCTGCAGTTCCAACAGTCTCTACAGCCCCTGTACTTGTTATCACACCAGAGACGTTACAGGCATTGCAATCGTATACGATAAACAATTTTCCCGATATAGGGCTGCCACAGGATATTGCCGAGATTGCCAAAGATTTTATTGCGAATCTTCCTCCACTCATTCCAATAAATCAAAATACAGCTGTCACCGCAACTGTGACTATATAATATATCATATATTAAACAAGCCTTGCAGCTCCAATTCCAATCCACGTAGCTACAAATCCAAGTACAAGATTAAGCCCTATATTATATAACGCCATTAACATACCAGAATCCTCCAGCACACGAAACGTTTCATAGCTAAACGATGAAAACGTAGTTAAACCACCAACGAAACCAGCAGTTATCAGCAGCCTCCAATAGGGACTTACAATGAAACGCTCTGTGGTCAATGTCATAAATATACCTATAATAAAGCACCCCACCACATTCACAATGAGTGTACCATAGGGAAAATCAGCTCCAAATCTTTCGGCAGCCCAGACAGAAACGATGTACCGAGCTGTCGATCCAATACTTCCTCCAATAGCTACTGCTAGTAATTTTAACATCCTTATCACCACCTCATCCTTTACACATTATACTCTTATCTGCGACCTCCAGCAAAACTACAAAAATATTGACTAGGTCTTTTTCACCACGAAGGTTCTTTCGCTTGTTATTTACAAAAAAATAGACTCCTACCAATATATTGGTAGGAGTCATTACTGCATCTGCAGATTTAATGGCGAACCCCATCGCCCTTAGTTTTATAGATTTTGCTTTTTTCATTATAGCAACACTTTTAAACCGACGTCAATAGGACTCTTTCATTATCCTTTGACATTGTTTAAATTAATGTCTTGTTTTGCTGCTTTATCCAAAGCTGGAATGGCAACATCAACATCAACTTTTACTCTTCTTTTCATGAAGTCATCCAATAGTGTATATACAACTGGTACAACCACTAATGTCAAAATAGTGGAAGTAACCAGACCTCCAATAATCGCATGAGCCATAGGAGCGCGTGCTTCAGCTCCCGGTCCAATTCCTAGTGCTAGTGGAAGCATCCCAAAGATCATAGCTGCTGTTGTCATTAGAATCGGGCGCATCCGAACTACAGCTGCTTCTACTAACGCCTGATTTCGTTCAATACCTTCACCCATTCGCTGCTTAGCAAAGTCAATGAGTAAAATCGCATTTTTAGTTACGAGCCCCATCAGCATAATAATCCCGATGAGAGACATCATACTGAGCATACTGCGAGCAATTAGAAGTCCTAATATTGCACCGATAATCGCCAGCGGCAATGCCAGCATAATTGCAAAAGGCTCAATATAGCTTTCAAATTGGGCAGCCAGCACAAAGAAGATAAATAGCACCGCAGCAGCGAGCGCCATCAAAATACCACTAAAGGCATCTGCCATCTGCTGTGATTGTCCGGTAGTCACAAACTTGTAGCCTTCCGGCAATTTAACTTCTGCTAATTTTTTGTTTAATGCGGTATTAAAATCCCCAAGAGAAACCCCGCTTAAGTTTGAAGATATAGTAATTTGTCCCTGACGGTCATATCTCTTAATTTGAGTTGGACTTGTGGCATATACCATCTTCGTTACTTGTGATAATGGAACCATAACAGTCTGCCCGCTTTTATCCCGATTCGAACTTGCTACATATAAATTATTTACATCGGCTAAGCTTCTACGGTCATCAGGTGATAAGATCAATCTCACGTCATAAGAATCATCTTCATCTCGATACTGCGTTACTACAGTTCCGTTAAACATAGTTTGAAGTGTCGTGGCGATATTGGAAGTTGACACGCCAAGATCGGAAGCCTTATCACGATCTATCACAATTTGAGCATCCGGTTTCCCCGCTTCATAACTTGACGAAACATCAATGGCACCAGGCGTACTTGCAACAATTTGCTCTACTTGTTCTGCAATCTCTGCAAGTGTATCCAAGGATGATCCTTGAATAACAAGAGAAACTGGTTTTCCGCTTGACATACCTGATTTTTTGGAAACACTTACTTGTACTCCAGCAATTCCACTTAATTTCTCACGAAGGTCTGTAACAATTTGATTGTCACTTACCTTACGTTCGCTTTTTGCCGTTAATTTTGTAAAAATATTAATATTGTTAATATCTGCAGAGCTGTAAGTCAACGTTACCTCGGGTACAGTGCGAATAATTTGCGACATATGATCCGCGATCTCGCCTACAGCCTGTGGACTCTTACCAGGGTCAACAGTTGCTGATACTGTAATTTCCCCAGCATCTGAGTCTGGCACAAATGTAGATCCAAGAAAAGGTAGCAGCATTAAACTTCCTAGAAATAATGCACCAGCCATGATCATTATTTTTTTCCGATGTCCTAATGCGTATTTTAGGAATTCACCATAACGCCCCGTCCAATACTCAAACGTTTCATTCCATTTGCTCCACATTTTTCTCAATTTACTCGTAGATTCCTTATGCTCTCCTGATAAATGTTTAGCCGCTAACATTGGAGTTAGTGTAAAAGCAACAAACAATGAAACTAAAACACTCACTGCTACTGTAATGCCAAACTGTTTGAAGAACTGTCCTACGATACCAGTCATCATACCTACTGGCAAGAATACGGCAACTAAAGTAAGGGTTGTTGCAGTAACAGCCAAACCAATCTCTGCCGTTCCTTCTGCAGCAGCTTTAAACTTGTCTTTGCCCATTTCAAGATGACGAACGATATTTTCAATAACAACAATCGCATCATCAATCAACAACCCGACTGCCAAAGATAAGGCTAACAAGGACATCGTATTTAACGTAAAGTTTAATATTTTCATCGCTAAAAAAGAGGTGATAATAGAAGTTGGAATGGCAATGGCTGCAATCATGGTACTGCGCCAATTACCTAAGAACAAGAATACAATGGCAACTGCCAGTAAGCTCCCCACAACCAAATTAAATAATACGTCGTGTATAGATTCATTAATATTCTTGGAATTATCCCGTACTAATACCATTTCAACACCTGGCGGTAAATCTTTTTTGATATTCTCCAGCTCTTTCTTAGCACTTTCAACAACTTGAACGGTATTGCTTCCAGACTGTTTCATAATATCTAAGCCAATAGAAGTTTTATCGTTCAGTTTTGTTACTGCAGTTGCATCTTTTGTTGAATCTTCTACTGTTGCTATATTTTTTACAAACAATTGTACCCCATTTCTCTGGGCAATCGGAAGATTTAATAACTGATTGGGAGAAGTCAGATTTCCTACAGATCGCAGGCTGGTTTCCCGTTTTCCGTCAGTCACTTTCCCCCCTGGAGTGTCCATGTTTTCACTGCGTATACTATTCATTATTTCGGAAACTGTCAAATTATAGGCAGCAATTTTATTACTGTCCATATTTATTTTTATTTCCCGTTCGATACCGCCCTGCACATTTACCGCTGCAACTCCATTGATAGCTTCTAATCGTTTTACAACAGTATCATCAGCAACAACCGTCAGCTCTCTTGGACTCAGGTTACCCGTAATTGCAATGGAAGCAACCGCTGTGTCAGAGGGGTCAAATCTTGTTACAATCGGAGTCTCTGCTTCATCTGGCAGTACCCCCTGCATTCTGCCAACTTTATCACGAACATCTTGGGCAGCAGTTGCTGCCGAAGTTTCGATAGTAAATTGAATAACAGTAGTGGATACCCCTTCTTTTACTGTCGATGTTATATGTTCAATCCCAGGCACAACACTGACTGTTTCTTCAACCTTTTGGGTAATCTTTGATTCAACCTGTTCTGGCGATGCACCAGGATAAGTGACAGTAACAGCTACAACAGGAATTTCAACATTTGGATATTCATCCACATTTAAAGAAATGTAGCTGAATAATCCTAAAACGACAAGCGCCAGAATGGTAACCGTTGCAAAAACTGGCCGTTTTAAGCTTATATCAGTCAGTATCATGGCAATCTCCTCTATTCTACTATTTGAACTACATCGCCGTCTTTAAGTTGGCTTACATTGCTTACAGCTAACTTATCTCCAGCCTGCAATCCAGATTTAATCTCAATACGTTCACCAGTTACATTGCCAACTTCGACTTGATGGCGAGTAGCTTTATCATTTTCTATGGTAAATACATAGTAGATACCTTGCTTTTGAATGATTGCGCCTTGGGGTACTGTTAAAATTTGTACAGCATCTCCGGTAGCAAGCTGCACTTTGCTAAACATACCGCCTTTTAAAGCGCCATCTGTATTATCAATCCTTACTTTCGTGCGAAACATTCGATTGGTTGAACCAGCTTCAGGATTAATCATATCAACGGTACCAGCAAATACTTTATCACTGTAGGTATCAACAATTACTTCTGCCGGCTGTCCTTGTTTTACCACGCCTAAATCTTTTTGTTCTACATTGACAACTGCATATACTTGATCAATATCTTCAACAACCATAAGCGCAGCACCAGGAGAAACAACCTGCCCTACAGTGGCGGTAACATTGGCAACCACCCCATCTACAGGTGCTGTAATCACACCATAAGCATGTTGCTGTTCAGCACTGCTTTGATTACTAATGGCGCTTGACAAGTCTGCTTGGGCAATTCTCTTTTTAGCCTCAGCAGCATCCAGCGTCTGTTGAGATACAGCTCCTTGTCCATGCAGTGTTTGATATCGATTGTAATCAGTCACTGCCAAATCATAGTTAATTTTTGCTTTGGTTACGGCGTCTTGTGCGGTACGCACAGAGTTTGCTAATTCAACAGTTTCTAATTTCGCTAAAGCATCTCCAGCATTAACATGCTGACCTTCTTGTACTATAACCTCTTCAATACGTCCTGCCAATTTAGCACTGATCGTCGCGGATGTTTTCCCTTCAATTGATCCATTTAACATTAATTTAGGTATCGATTCTATATATTGTGCTTCTGCAACTTTTACATTTACTCCAGCCGTATTGGTTTGCAATTGGGTCTTGCCGCTAGAAAGTGCGCCGCTGCGAAATACAGCAACTAATCCAATAAATATCACAATGGGTACTATCCAATATTTTAGTTTGAAGCCCTTCATCAAACAATCCTCCTAAGTCAATATCATTTTAAGTTTAAGTATCTGTTCTTACATTACACATACCGACTAGTCGGTATGTGTAATGTAAAGGAATTTATTCATTCCTTTACATTATTCGACCCAATAAGCTGCCAAAGACTGTCTATTATCTGCTGGTTCATATTTAGGCTAATTATGTTCTTGCCTAAAACATTCAGCCCGCTGGAAACAGAAAGCACAATGGTCGCTACAACCTTAGCATCTAAGTCCCTTCTGGTTTCGCCTGTTTCTTGAGACGCCTGCAATTTTTCTTTTATTATATTACGCAATCTCAGTTGCCCCTGATCGATTTGTTCTTGGATCTCAGGAAAATTGTGCATGATCTCTAATGCAAGACTTGCATTATTAGCACGATAATCTCCTGGTTTAATATTAAGCAATCCTTCCATGTAAGCTTCTTGTTTTCCGCTTAGCAAAATGCTCAAGATCCCTCGGAAAGTTGTTTCTTTGCTTAAAAATTCAGTATATCGTTCTCCGAAATATTCAAATAGATAGCCAATACTCGCGCGGAATAATTCTTCTTTACTTCCAAAGTAATGATAGATTCCACCTTTGGTAATGCCAATTTCATTTGCTACATCGATGAGAGACACATTCCTGTAACCACGTAATAAAAATAATCGTAAAGCAGCTAATATTATATTGTCCTTCGTCAAAATTTCTCCCCCTCAAAACGTACCTACCAGTCGGTATGTTTTTATTATCTATCAATCACGCCTTGCTGTCAATATATTTTTATCCCTGTGACTCACTTTGCAATATCTTCACAGGGATTATAGAAATTTTTAAAAAGCTAATCAATTGCTATTGATCTACAATTATTTCGACTGCCCATCTAGAATCGCAGTTAATCAATACACCGATTCATTCCATAGCTGATATGAGAAACACCTATAGGAAATTGACAATATCTGAGAAAAGAGTTATAATGAATGACAGTCAGTCATATAATGTAAGGAGAGTCGTGAAAGAATTGGATGATAAGAAAAGTCGTTTATTAGCTGCTGCTAAAGAAGTGCTTGCTGAAAAAGGTTTAGAGAAAGCCACTATATCTGATATTGTTAAACGGGCTGGCATGGCACAAGGAACATTTTATTTATATTTTTCCTCAAAGAATGCATTAATTCCAGCAATCGCCAATGATCTGCTGCAAACTATGCTGCATAAAATAGAACAAGAACAAGTACCTTCAGATGATATTTGGAATCTTTTTCATAAGATAATTTCAGTAACATTTCAGGTAACGAAGTCATATAAGGAAGTATTGTCACTTTGTTACTCAGGCTTAGCAATTGAAAATACGCTTAGTGAGTGGGATCGCATCTATAGTCCTTACTATTCCTGGTTGTCTGAGATGATTTCCAAGGGGATTCAACAAAAAGCACTTCGCCAGGATATTGATCCAACGGTCGCTGCTAGAATGGTTATTGGTTTAATTGAAAGTTCTGCTGAGCAGATCTATTTATTTAATAAGCTAGATAAGCCTCTCCAAGAACATCAGCAAGATTTATTTACTTTCATTCATCATGCTTTAGAGCATAGGTGATTTTTAGAGAAAAATGACTGACGGTCATTCATTCAATAAAGTTTGATTCAGTTGGTTGACCGCATTGATTGAATTACTTTTAGACTAAAACGATTAAGGATGTGTTACTATGGGCTGAATTCTTGTCTTCACGGCAGCAATATTGGAAATCCTCTGGGCATCAATGTTGAAAGATGCGAATTCTGTAATGATGTGGATACTGATTTTTATTTTAATCGTTGCAAGTTTTTTGCTGCTTATTAAAGCTTACAAATTGATTCCTGTTGGTATTGCTTATGCGGTTTTCGTTGGTATTGGCACTGTAGGAACCTATATCGTTAGCATTACATTTCTTGGAGAGACGACTTCCAAACAGCAAGTTGTATTCTTAATTCTCTTACTTATTGGAATCATTGGCTTAAAGTTGACCACTAAGGAGGAACGAGAATAATGGCTTGGATCTTTATTTTATTAGCTGGATTGGAAGAAGTCATCAGTGTCATTGCCATGAAATATGTTGATGGATTTAAGCATAAAAAACCGATTGCCGTGATGGGTGTTGGATTTATGGCAAGTTTTTATTTCTTGTCGCAAGCGATGCAGGAAATTGCAATTGGTATCGCATATGCCGCATGGGCTGGAATTGGCACTATCGGGATTGCAATTGTTGGTGTCATGCAATTTAAAGAAAAGATGACGATCCAACAGTTTCTATTCTTAAGTTTGATTCTAGTTGGCGTAGTTGGATTACAGCTTGCCTCATAGTCCAAATGCAATATACAATTTATGAAGTTACAAGCGGTAAGTTTACATTCCAGTGTTTATTCCGTATCTTCACAAAAACCATTTGTTTTTTCTTTCTTTTGGTACTATACTAGTTGTATTGAGACATAATAATATTATTACCTCAATGCAGAGGCTTCCCTGGGGGATGCCTCTATTTTTTTATAAGGAGGAATAAAAGATGAAAACCTTAAAAATAATCCTAACGTTACTTCCCTTCGTTTGGTCAATTGGTATGATCCCTTTTGCAAACAAGGTTCACCCTATCGTACTAGGATTACCTTTTTTAGCTTTTTGGTTTGTTGCTGGGATATTCCTTGCTTTTCTCTGCCTACAGGCAATTTACTTCATTGATTCAAAACATAGACAAAACTCTTAATTCTCACAAAAAGGATGGTGCATCATGAGTAATGAGACAGTTTCACTTTTAATTATATTTTTATTTATTATTGGCGCAACAATTGTAGGTCTAATTCCTGGCTTGAATAAGAAGATGAATCTTGAGGAATGGGCCGTTGGGGGCCGTAATTTTGGCAGATGGCTGAATTGGTTTATCTTAGCTGGTGAAATCTATACGGCTTTTGCTTTTCTAGGAGCCAGCGGATGGGCTTATTCTCGTGGAGGTCCAACCTTTTACATATTAGGCTATGGTGCTTTAGCATATGTAGTCGGTTACTATCTATTACCTACCATTTCCCCCATTGGACGCAAACACGGTCTAATGACTCAACCTGACTTGATTGAGCATTTATATGACAGTAAAATTTTAAGCTTATTGACCGCAATCATTGGCGTTGCTTTTTTGCTCCCCTACTTACAATTACAACTGACCGGTCTTGGACTCATCATCGAAGCTTGCTCATATGGGCAGCTCACTCGTGTTCCAGCTATGTTAATTGCTTTTATTTTAGTTGCCTCTTTTGTTTATTTAAGCGGTCTAAAAGGTGTTGCATCTACAGCTGTACTAAAAGATATACTGTTAATGATTGCTGTTGTCTTTTTTGGTCTTTATCTCCCTATCCATTACTTTGGTAGCCTAGGCGGCATGTTTGAAGCATTAGAAACGGCAAAGCCTGGATTTCTCGCTTTACCAGGAGGTACCAAAAACTTTGATGTGAGCTGGGTAATGTCCACTTTAGTAGTAACAAGTCTAGGATTTTATATGTGGCCGCATTTCACTACCAACAGCTTTAGCGCCCGTAATCCTGACGTACTTCGACATAACGCAGTTTACTTACCCTTATACCAGATTTGTTTACTCTTCCCAATGCTAGTGGGCTTTGCAGCACTTCTACTACTTGAAACACCTTTAAAAACACCTGATATGGCCTTTATGACCATAGTACAAAAACTTTTTCCAGGTTGGACTTTAGGGCTGGTTGGCGGCGCAGGTGCCTTGGCTTGTATGATTCCTGCTGCCGATTTACTTTTATCTACCTCAATGCTCTTTACACGTAATATTTATAGTAAAACCATTGGAAAGCGGGTTGATCCAAATAGCTTGATCAATGTTGCAAGGATTGCTGTGCTAGGACTTACTACGATTGCGCTTTGTCTAGCTATTTTTCTCCCCAATATGCTCGTTAACTTATTGCTAACTGGCTACTCAGGTGTTACACAATTCTTTCCTATGATCGTACTCGGACTTTATTGGAAAAAATCTACAAAATTAGGAGCATACGCAGGTTTGATCATTGGGGAGGTTCTAGTATTCACCTTAATTCTAGGAAAAATGGACCCTTTGCCCCTCGCTGGCATGAATTTAAACGCAGGTTTTGTGGCTTTGCTTACTAATTTAATTGTTTTTGTCCTTATAAGTTTATTTACCTATACTCCTGTAAAAGCAAAGAAAGAGGTATCTTTATAATACTATTTATCCTTAAATAATTTTTCCACTTAACGAAAGTCAGGTATCCTTACTAAAATTAGTAAGGATACCTGACTTGAGGTTTCTTAATTTCTTCTTGCCTTTAATCGACCCAATCCATAGCACGTTTAACGGCCTTTTGCCACCCCTTATATAATGCTGTACGCTGTGCAGTATCCATCTTAGGCTCAAAGCGAGTATCAAGCTGCCAAGTTTGTATAAGTTCTTCCTTTGTTTTCCATATTCCAACAGCCAAACCAGCAAGGTATGCTGCTCCAAGGGCTGTAGTCTCTGTTATTTTGGGGCGATCAACACAAACCCCCAAAACATCAGCTTGAAATTGCATTAACAAGTTATTCAGAGCAGCGCTGCCATCCACTTTCAGTGTATGCAGACGGATACCTGAATCAGCTTCCATAGCACTCAACACATCTTTGGTTTGATAAGAAATCGAATTTAATGTTGCGCGAACAACGTGGGATTTACTCGTTCCACGAGTCAATCCTAAAATTGCGCCGCGTGCTTTCATGTCCCAATATGGTGCACCAAGACCGACAAAAGCAGGTACTACATATACGCCAGCTGTATCTTTTACTTTTTGAGCGTAGTACTCAGAATCAGGAGCAGCTTCTAATATTTTCAAATCATCACGCAGCCATTCAATGGCAGACCCAGCAACAAAAACACTGCCTTCGAGAGCATAGCTTATTGTATCGTCAAGTCCCCAGGCAATGGTCGTCAATAAACCATTTTTAGATTCAACTAATTTTGTGCCTGTGTTCATCAATAAAAAGCAGCCTGTGCTATAGGTATTCTTCGCCATCCCAGGGTTAAAGCAAGTTTGACCAAATAACGCCGCCTGTTTATCTCCTGCAGCACCTGCAATCGGTACAGCATTTCCAAAGATGTTGGGATCTGTTTTTCCGTATACTTCGCTGGAAGATTTGACCTTGGGAAGCATACATACTGGTATGGTTAGGTATTCTAGCAGCTTTTCATCCCATTTTAATTCGCGAATATTATACATTAAGGTACGAGAAGCATTGGAGAAATCGGTAACATGCACCTTGCCATCCGTTAATTTCCAGATAAGCCAGGTATCAATCGTTCCAAATAATAATTCACCTTTTTCTGCTTTAGTACGAGCACCTTCCACATGATCTAGAATCCATTTTACCTTCGTTCCCGAAAAGTAAGCATCAATCACTAGGCCTGTCTTTTGTTGAAATTCGGGTTCTAGCCCTTTTGCTTTTAACTCATTACAAATGCCTACTGTTTGACGAGATTGCCAAACAATTGCATTATAGATCGGTCTGCCAGTATTTTTATCCCAAACGATTGCAGTTTCTCGCTGATTCGTAATACCAATCGCGGAAAGATCAGAAGCATTAAGACCTGCCCTTTCTAAGACTTGTTTTATTGCATCCATTTGAGTACTCCAAATTTCATCTCCATCATGCTCAACCCAGCCTATTTGAGGGAAAATCTGTGAAAACTCTTTTTGTGCCACAGCAACTATATTCGAACTTTGATCAAAAATAATAGCCCTGCTGCTGGTTGTCCCGGCATCAAGTGCCATTATGTATTTATCCGCCATAAAACCACTCCTTATCATTTAGGCATATTATCAGCCTCTAAAAGTACGCTTATTTCCTTTTCGACATACCGCTTTACATTATATGCTCTTTTGCCTAAAAACAAAAATAGCTACAAAGAGAGCCTAAAGGCTTATTTTAGAAGTATCCCGCTATTTTAGTTATATTGCTTCTATTCTTGCTCAAGTCCACTCTTCTTCTATAAGTACTTTCACCATGATTCCTTTTTCTTATTCTTGAATTGATATTTTCTCGTAAAAAATATATGATGGCAATAGAAAATTAAACAGCGCAATTAAAGTATGGAGGGATTTTGTGGATATTAAACAAGCAATCTTAGATAGAAGAAGTATTCGCTCGTATCAGGATCAATCAATTCCACGAGAAATCATCGAAGAATTACTAGAGCTAGCTGTAAAAGCTCCTTCAGGGAAAAATCGTCAACCGTGGAGGTTTGTTGTCTTAGAGAGCCAAAAGAAAGATAGGTTAGCCACGATTATGGCTGATAAAAGTCAGTCCCGAAAACAGCAAAACTTGGATATTGGCAGTTGTGAGACAAGTATAGCTGCGATTCAACAAGCGTCAATCGTGATTTTAGTCTTTAACGCTTTCTCTACTATTGAAAAGGATTACAATCATTATCGTTTATTAACAGATACCCAATCCATTGGAGCCGCCATTCAAACCATGATCTTAGCTGCACAGGATTTTGGGCTAGGAACGCTTTGGATCTGTGATATTTTTTATTCCGAACGTGAGATATGCTCATGGCTCGAACGAAATGATGAACTTGTAGGAGCGGTAGCCATCGGGTATCCTAATCAATCTCCCTATGCGCGCCCTCGAAAATCATGGTCAGAAGTCACCGAATGGCTGCGCTAAGACGAAGAACCGTGAAGAAACGCCAAGACTAGGTCTTGCATTCCTTCACGGTTCTTCTTTTTTCATAACGCTATACTACTACAAACTTTCACAAGTTTCGATTAGTCCTTACTTAGCTACTCCAATTTTGATTTCATGACGCACTTGATCATTAGGTAATTCCCAGTTACTAAGAAGTTTATATTTTTTAGTATAAGGCTGAAATAGCTCTAAGACCTTTGCTTTTCCCTCATCATTATGATTATAAATGTCGGGTAAAATTGTAAGATAAATGGACTTATTGCGTTCTTTTAGAAGGAAGGTTTGATACGTAATCGTTACTGGTGCTCCCACACCTACCAATTCATATAATTCTTCAACGTCAGTATTGTGCATGCGAATACATCCACCGGAAACAGGATACTGGATATCCCAATCTTTATTGGTACCATGAATTCCGTAACCAGGGCTAAATTCCATCCATCGGCTGCCTAGAGGATTATCTGGGCCTGGAGACACTGGGGTCTTATCGGAAAAACCAGAACCTGGAATCCATGTGGGGTTTTGTTCTTTGGAGGATATCTTATAATTACCCACAGGAGTCTTTTCATAAGAAGTCCCCAGGGCAACAGGATATTCTTTGACCAACTTACCATTATCGTATACCCTTAACACCAACTCAGGAATGTTAATGCGAATTTCAGGCGAAGCCCAAACAGCGGATTGGAAGTAACCAAGTAACAGCGCAACCATCATCAAGATTCTCATTTAATGTCTCCTTTCGGGCAGCACCGATACTATGTAATACCAACCAGATCTGATTTGGCATTACATTCTTACTGCAAGTGATAACGTCCAGTGTAAAAGACTATATAATACACTAGACTTAACATATTTATTCGTCATAAATAAATTCCTTTCCTTGTAGAAATGTTTAACAATTGCATTATTCCCATATATAACCAAACAATTAAAATTCTTTACTATACGATTCTTATTCTTAAAAATAAGAATCGTATAGTAATAACGACTCTTATTTTCTAACAAGATCATCTGAAATTAGTCATAAGACTTACTTTCTATCATCCTTGCCGCTTAAGCAACAATAATCACAGTGGTTCCATACTGAACCATTTTATACAGTTCCGTTAAATCATCATCCTGCAAGGCTACGCAACCTTCAGTCCAATTGATCTTCCTTTCTGTTAAATCATCTCGTCCCCCATGAATTCCAATCCATCCTCCAAGCGCAGTATCTTGAGGTGGCTGTACCTTTTGCTCATTCGCCAAAATAATCTCCTGATACTGGCTTACGCTAATCAACTTCTGCTCTATTCCTTTTTGAGCATGGACTGGGTCGGGATAGCTTAAACCGATCCATTTACGCCCCAGGTAAGGATCATCATGCAACAGTTCTTTATCGATAATAAAAAAGATTCCTTCCGGTGTGCGATTATCTCCCTGCCTCTGTTTATCACCTTGCGAATTTACACCAGAAACACATAAAAACCTTTTCACAGCCTTTCCTTGATAAAACACGGTCATTGTATTAATAGATTTCTCTACTACTACTACCATATCTTGCTGCTTTACAATTTCTTGCCATTGTGACATAGGAGCTGCCTCAGCAGCCGAATCCATCAGCAAGAAGCCACCAAATAGTATTATTGCACTAAAGACAAGTAATACTTGTTTATTCACTGTTCAATACACCAACTTTGCTATTATCGATTTTCTATTACAATCTTTCCTTCTGTATACTGAGGTACAATAGTAAACAAATCGGCACTAAGGCAATATTCTACATCATCCATACGACGCAAGTCGTATAATCGCCTGCCATTTCGACTTTGGACAGCAGTCTCAACTAACATATTCTTGGCTTGAGCATATAACAGAAAGGCTCCAAGAGCTGAATCAGTCAATGTAACTTCGCAGTCTGTTTTAAGCAATTGAACTAACAATCCTGCACAAAGGGTGTCTTCTAATGAAAAAAGCCCATCTGTTCCCGCACATACAATTACAAGATCTTTGCCATATTGTTTTGCCTGCATACAAACAGCCTTCGCATTAATAAATGATCCGATGAAAGTGCGATATGCTTTCTCTGCTGCTTTTATGGCAATCGTACCATTCGTCGTTGTCATGACAATTGCTTTACCTGCTACTTTTTCCTTGCTAAATTCAAAAGGCGAATTACCAAAATCGTAACCATCAATCTTTATTGATTGCCGCTCACCTGCAAATAATACAGATCCCATCTGACTAGCCAAAGTTTCTGCATCCTCAGTGGATAAGGCTGGAGTAATCGTTTTGCATCCATTCGCAAGGGCAGTAACAATAGTACTCGTTGCACGAAATATATCTAAGACGATACAAACGCTATGGGAAAGATCCAGAGCAGCAGTTTCTTTTGGCAAAAGTATAACGTCAATTTTCATTAATTTGTTCCTCTCCTTTAGCTAAAATCCTACAGATGCATAGCAAAACATAATATCTGTAAATCCTATTTTATCCTTTGTATCGTTATTTATCAACTTAACTTTGTATTCACATTATGTATCCAATGTATTCAGAATTAGAATAAAGGAATTACTGCAAAAATAAAAAATTCTTGCGAACGTTTTAATTACTTAACCCCATAGTGCTTTTTAGCAAATAGTATAAACTCACGAGCAGCAAAGGATAGATATCTTCCCTTTTTCCAAACTAAAGCCAATCGCAGCCACGGTTTAGGATCTAAAAATGGCCGACATGCAACCATTTTAGTATCAAGGCTTCTGCATATTTTACTCGGCAGTAATGCGATACCAAGATTGTCCATTACCATTTGTATCATCCACTCACGTTGTGAAGTTTCCAAAATAATCTTAGGCTGAAATCCCGCATGGTTGCATGCATTGATGATCATATCATGTAAATGATATTCGTTATTATACAAAATAAAGTGTTCATCAATTAATTTACGATAATCCATGACTTCATATTGGGTAAGCCGATTTGCCGGATGCATTACGACTTCAAGAGGATCTTCCTCAAACCAGATCTTTTCATAGATTTTATTATCTTCGGCTGGCGTAAATATACCTATATCTAAAAGGCCGTCCTGAATCGACGCCTCCACCTTCTTAGGGCCAAACTCGTACAACTGAATATAAATATTAGGATACTCTTTTCTAAAGGAATTGATCATATTCGAAAATGTTGTTATAGCAGTAATTTGAGGTAATCCAACATAGATTTTCCCTGATTGCATGCTCTTTAATTCTCCGAGCTGAGAAGTGATATTTTGAAAAGAGGATACAATCTGCTGTGCTTGCTGCAAAATGATTTCTCCTGCATCCGTCAGCTCTACAGACTTGGTATCACGATAGAATAAAGTAACTCCCAACTGGCTTTCCAATTCTTTTATCGCCCTGCTAATGGATGGCTGAGAAATATACATTATCTCTGCCGCTTTACTAAAACTTTTATGTCGGGCAACTTCCATAAAACATTCTAAAATTTTTATATCCAAAAGACTTCCTCCTATATACTTTTCAGCCACCTACTAAAAAAACTTTTTGATCAAACTATTTATATTTTTTATGTTTCGTTATCTGTAAAATAATACCTTCTATGTAGCATTATATTGCGCCCCAAATATGAAAAAGCTCTAATTATAAAACCTAAAAAATGTCAAGAAAGAAGGAAGTTTTATCTTTTTGTAGAAGACATCTTGTGTATGTCTTAAATAATATGATCATAGGAGTTATTATGGATTTTGCTCATTTATCGGCAATTGGTTCCTTAATTGGAACAATTTCCATTGTTTTTGTATACTTCTACTTATATGCATTGTATCGAGAACGTTATATAGGAGTTTGGGCAACTAGCTGGATTATCCTTCTCTCCCGATATGTATTATTTGATTCAGGTATACTCTTGTGGAAACAAACGTTCTTTGGTTTACTCATATACCAAATGCTAATTATAATCAGTACATTACTGTATGTTTCAGGCATTTACAATTTTATGAACAAGCCTATGAATAAATGGTGGTTATATGGAACTGCAGGCATTTCAATTTTAATTATCTTTTTTAATCTTCTATTTTCTTCCTTAGCTTATAAATTGCTCCTTCCTCTTTTTTATGGCAGTTTTACAGGAATTTGGATCGGTGTGATTTTTATACGTTATTTCAAGCATCAGGGCCTTGGTGGATTAATTACAGGCTATGCTTTCATATTATGGAGTTTACTTTCTCTAACTATGCCTTTTACTATTACCATTCCTTGGTTCGCTCCTTGGGGTTATGTTTTTGGTGGGATTTTGCGTTTAGCCATTGCAATTGGCACCTTAATGGTTTACTTCGTAAAAACCCGAACGGATTTAATCACTAAAGAAACTCAATATCGCTTATTAGCAGAAAATGCAATTGATATTATTTATTCTTATCAACTCTTTCCCGAAAGAAAAGTCGAATACATAAGTCCTTCTGTTTTAAGAGTCACTGGCTATAGCGCGGAAGATTATTATGAAAATGATGCATTAATACTAAAGTTGATACACCCTGATGACTTAACTTTACTTACCGATTTTGTCAAGAACCTTCCTTTCTCTATTGAGGTACCATTGACGTTACGCTTAATTCTAAAGAATAAAACAATTTTATGGGTCGAACAAAAATGTGTTCCTATCTATGAAGAGAATGGACGCCTCACTGCATTACAAGGTATTGTTCGAGATATCACTGTACGGAAAAAATTAGAACATATGTCTTCATTATTTGATCGTATGAATCTGGTCGGCAGCATGGCTGCAGCTGTAGCGCACGAGATTCGAAATCCTATGACTACGGTACGCGGTTATTTACAGGTAATGGCAAGAAAACACGAATATCAAGAAGATAACGATAAATTCAAATTAATGATTGAAGAAATTGATAGGGCTAATTCTATTATAAGAGAATATCTTTCTCTATCCCGCGAAAAACTGGTTGTTTTAAAACAATGTTCTTTAAACGGTATTATTGAAGCATTATTCCCTTTACTTCAAGCCGATGCTAATTCATCAAAGGTATCCATAAAGCTTAACCTTAATACAATTACAGAGTTGATGCTGGATGAAAATGAAATTCGTCAACTACTATTAAACCTGGTACGTAATAGCATTGAAGCTATGCCGTTAGGCGGCGCTCTAACAATTTCCACATCCCTAGAAAACAGTAAAGTTATTTTAGCAATTAGTGATCAGGGAGAAGGTATTCCTTCTCATGTACTCGATAAATTAGGCACTCCTTTTATTACGACGAAAGATACAGGTACAGGTCTGGGTCTTCCTATTTGTTATCAAATAGCTCATCGCCACAAAGCCACTATCAGAATCAGTACAAGCCAAGAAGGAACTACTTTTTTTATATATTTCACTCCTCAAATATCATAAGGCTAAAATTTATTATATATGTCCTTTTTTAGTGAGTAAATTTTACTCCTGAAAAAGGACTTTTTATTTCAAAAAGATATATAAATCTTTTTTTTACTTTCTATTTCTACATATATCTACAAGGATTAAAATCATTTCTCTCCGTATCCCCTAGTAAAAGGGGGTGATAGTTATGAGCCTATAATTTTTTATAGTCAAAATACTTACTAACTATTATGGAGGAGAGAAAAAATGACAACTACAATTTTAAAATCAATGACAACTACACCTGAAACTTCTGAAAGCACAATCAAACTTGGTATCGCCGTTACCCCAGAAGAAAAAAGGCAGATCTATCATTTTCGTTACCAAACCTACATAGAGGAAATGTCCAAAAATATAACTGGAGCCGACCATGTCAATGAACTATTGCATGATGAGCTAGATGAATGGGCCCTTCTATTATATGTAAAAAAAAATGAGGAAGTAATTGCCACGGCACGAGTTAACATCGGAGCTCTTACAGATTTTCCGGCAAAGCTAGTTGATATTCTATCTCTTAATTTATTTCAAAGATGCTATATTCAAAATGACAATCCTAAATTCTCTTATTGTGCAAAATTAATGGTCGCTCCCCCTCATAGAAGTTCTCCAGCACTGTATCTACTGATCGCAAAATGTTATGAACTTTCAGTAGATCATCAAGTTGAATTTGGTTATACTGCATGCAATTTTCATTTGTTGCGCTTATATGAACAAATGGGCTTCCACCGATATAAAGAGAACTTCTATGATTCTGGATATGGTTTGTTATCTCCAATTGTTTTAGCTGTAAATGACATTCAACATTTACGAACAGTGCATTCTCCACTTTTTCGTGCAGCGCGTAAAAGAAAAGAAGTTAATACGCAAGTTGTAGAAGCTTTTCATGAAAAGATTACGAAAGACTCTCCAATTGTAAATAGTCAGATTGTCACTGAAGAGGAACTATGGTTTATTGTCTGCAACTTTCTGCAGCATCCGCCAACGGAAGTAATTACCATACTTCATGGTTTATCAGAAACAGAAGCAAAAAAATTCATTCATTCATGCGGCAGTATAGTGCAGTGCAATACAGGGGATATCATCACCAATCAAGGCGAAATTAGCTATTCCTATGATATATTACTGACTGGAAAGTTAAAATCACTTACTTTTCATCACCCTATTAAAGAATATACTATATCTGGACAACACTTCGGCGCAAACGGTTTAACGGAACATAATAAACATACCGAAGATATTAAGGCAGTTGACGCTGTTGAAATATTAGTATTATCAGGTATGGCTTTTCCTCGCTTCTTTCACTCTCACCCTGATATCGCCCATAAAATCGTCCGAACCCTCTCTAACCTACGTTAGACGGAAGAGTAAAGCGACCTATATTTAAACATTGAAGACAATGGCTGTTAGTATTTTTCATACTAACAGCCATTGTTCCGCTAAAACAATATTTATCAAATCGAAAAATAATATAAAATCTATAGTAAAATCAACATAAATGGTAAAAAGATGCTATTATTGCTAAATTTAGTGAAAAAAAGTATTTGATTTCAAATACCAATCAAGGTATTATAGAGAAAGAGAGTTAGCACTCACTTAAAGAGAGTGCTAATAAAAGAAAATGTACATATAATTTTTCTAAAAGGAGACTTTTTATATGAGCCAAGAACCAACAAATAAGCAAACCAGGGAATTTCAAGCAGAAACCAAGCAATTATTAGACTTAATGATTCACTCTATTTATACAAATAAAGAAATATTTCTACGAGAACTGGTCTCTAACGCTTCCGATGCCATTGACAAGGTTCGTTTTGAATCCTTAACCAATCATGATCTATTGGAAGGACAATCCGACTTTGAAATTTTCATTGTCCCTGATGAATCAACTCATACCCTGACAATCTCAGATAACGGTATTGGTATGACTTATGACGAAGTAGTCGAAAACATTGGAACCATTGCTAAATCAGGTACTAAGTCTTTTCTTGAAAAATTAAAAGAAAAGGAAACAGCTACTGATAATGAATTAATTGGTCAGTTCGGTGTTGGCTTTTATTCTGCTTTCATGGTATCTGATAAAGTTACTCTGATCACACGTGCACCTGGACAAGCTAAAGGTGTTAAATGGCAGTCCAGCGGCGACGGAACCTACACCATTGAAGAAGTTGAAAAAGAAACACGCGGCACTACTATTATTATTACTCTCAATGATGAATTTACTGCTGCTGACGGCTCCAAAGAAAATTTCTTAGACCGCTACACTATTGAAAATCTGATCAAAAAATACTCTGACTATATCCGCTACCCTATTAAAATGAACTTCGTCAAGGAAGAAAAACCCAAAGATGAAGAAGGTAAAGTAATTGAAGATGCTCCTGCAACGCAGACCATAGAAGTTCGGACCTTAAACTCTATGACTCCATTATGGACTCGCAATAAAAATGAAATTTCAGAAGAAGAATATCATACTTTCTATAAGAACCTTTTCCACGACTGGGAAGATCCTTTAAAATTAATTCATTCTAAGGCAGAAGGTACCGTAGAATACACAAGCCTATTGTTCATTCCTTCCCGTGCTCCTTTTGATTTATATACTCAAAAATCTTCCTCTGGAATCCGACTTTACTCAAAACAGATTTTCATTATGGACAACTGCCAAGATCTTCTTCCTGAATATCTGCGATTTGTAAAGGGCTTAGTGGATTCTCCTGATTTTTCCCTCAATATATCCCGCGAGCTGTTGCAGCATAGCAAGCAATTAAAGTTGATTGGAAAAAACCTTGAAAAAAGTGTATTGAAAACATTAGAAACACTTCTTACTAATGAGCGATCTACCTATGAAAAATTTTGGAAGGAATTCGGCAAAGCACTTAAAGTGGGAGCCTACACAGATTTCCAAAGTCGTGATAAGTTAAAAGATTTATTATTGTTCTCTTCCTCCCACTCAACAGAAGAATTGACAACCTTGCATGACTACATTGAACGTATGTCAGAAAATCAAAAAGTCATCTATTATGCAACGGGTAAAGATCGTGCTTCCGTAGAGCGGTTACCGCAAATGGAGCTGCTGAAAGAGAAAGGTATTGAAGTTCTTTATCTGTATGATCAGGTTGATGAGTTTACCATTGATGCATTACAAGAATACAAAGAAAAGAAATTCCAATCCATCAGTCGCGGTGAACTCAATTTAGACGATATCGACTCTCCCGAGGCGAAAAAAGACACCGAAGCCATTTTAAAAGAAAATGAGTCCTTAATCAAAGCAATCAAAGAGCATTTGAAAGGAAAAATAGCTGATGTCAAGATTAGCAATCGTCTAAAATCCAGTGCCGTATGTCTTGTTAGTGATGATAATGGCATCAGTCTTTCTATGGAGCAGATTTTATCTGAAATGAACAACACCATGTACAAGGCTAGTCGAATTCTAGAATTAAATCCAAATCACGATGTCTTTACTGTTTTGAAGGATCTGCACGAAACAACGCCTGATTCTGAGGCCTTCAAAGATTATTGTGACTTATTATACGTACAAGCAATGCTTATTGAAGGTCTGCTCCCAGAAGATCCAATCAGCTTTGCTAATAAGGTATCCAACTTAATGGCACGTAAGAGCTAAGTGCAGCACTGCTGATAAAAAAGCTTGAACCACATGTAAAACGGTTCAAGCTTTTTTTCTTTCGTAGAAACGCGAAATATAGCCAGTACAATATCCAAATTCCTCTTTTTACTACCCAAATCTTCAAATAAGGGATTGCAATGCTGCGCTGGAAATAACCGTGCAATATTCCTTATCTAAATTTGCCAATGACATCGCATGTACTTCCTCAGCTGTTCGAACCTGTCCATTATAATCAGGTCTTGCAAAAGTAAAGGTTGCATCTTCTACTAAAAAAACAGTAAACCCTAGATTCCCTGCCATTCTTACAGTCGCTTCCACTGAGTTATTTGTTATCACACCGAAAATGACCAAATACGAAGTATTGGTTTGTCTAAGTATCTTCTCCAAATTGGTGCCAATAAAAGCACTATTTACATGTTTTGTGATGATTAACTCACCTTCGGTAGGCATAGCACACACTTTGAAATCAAAACCAGGCGCTCCAGAACGATAAGTAGAATTGGCTTCTCTTGACTCATGCCTAACATGGATCACTCTTCGGATTGACTGCCGCCATGCTGTGAGTAGGACTGACATATTTTCTTCGGCTGCGGCATTATTGCGTCTACCGTATTTGCACCACTGTGGGTCATCAATAGCATTTTGTACATCAATGATGAGCAGCACTGCTTCTTTAGGCAGTTTTTCATTCATAGTATCTATCTCCTTCTAGCTAGAATAGGCATGAGTTCAATGAACCAAACTATTCGTTGTAATCCAAAAAAATAATATTGGATACACCACCACTAAAAAGACTACCGTAGTTAATACAAAGGCCGCACCAGAGACATGTAAATTCAAACCATACAACCTAGCAGTCACAATTGCATTAATTCCTGTAGGTACGCTCGCTAAAATTAGAATCGTACCAAGCAAGGCTTGATCATTAAAGATCTCTCGGGCTAATAAGTATCCAATGATCGGCGTAATAACAAGCTTTATCGGTACTAAATCAAAGGTTGATCCATAATATTCTTTCATTCCTGAAAAATTAATACTGTACCCTGCTGGAATCAAAGCTGTCCACGCAGCGATGTGTACCAATGGATCAAAAACTGCACCAAAAAAAGCAGGACGAGGCACACCAATGGCGCAGAGGATTATCCCAATGATAAGTCCTACAACTGGTAACTGATTGCGATTCAAAAACATTGAGGCAAAGGTAAGCTTTGGTTTTTCCATTTCACAGCAACTTTGTTGTTGATAATACTGTGCCATAGGAAAACAAAATAAAAACAACACCAAATTTTGAGCTAAGCCAACGATTTGCGTGTAGGCAAATGCCGCTTCGCCAAATATAATATAGGCACAAAGTCCGCCTAATGTTCCGGAATTGGATAGTATCGCTGATGCTAAGTAGCTACCTTTCTCCAGACAATTCGTATACTTGTGTTTTGATGCAAAATAGGCCGCAGCTCCAGGAATGATACTTAGCAGGATTCCAAAAAAAGGAAGCCAAATTAACTCCCATTTCAACGGTAAAGCCCAAAAACTAAGAATGGATAAAGCCGTTGAGATTACCAGGATATTAACTACAATTAATTTATCACAATTTGTTTCGCTCAAGTATTTCCTGCGTCGAAAAAAGTACCCCAACATGAGAGGAAGCAAAAGATCCATAAAAACATATATCAATTTTAACTTTATATCCACAATAAACCTCTTCTTTATCACTTATTAGCCATTATTAATCATTTATGTTCTATTCTGCTATAAATTGTATATTCCTTCCACTCATTTTTCTGAATCTTTTATTCTCAAAAAAGCACCAGCTATTTGTCACTGCAGACACTGCGGAACAATGACAAATAGCTGGTGCGTTAAGCTTTGATACTACAAGGATCTGAATAGTTCTCTTCTGGGTTTACCCTCTGATTCATTATGACACCCCATTTCTGGCATTCTCCATAATAGGCTGATATATATCAAGTTCACAATAATTGTCTTTTGATATAGCGGTATCAATATATTCAAAGCGAAAGGTATCGGCGAATTTAAAACCAGATTTAAAAATCCATTTCGAATACATATGAACTAGTAATCGACCAACTTGCCTGCCATTAATATCATTGGGATGAAAAAAGCCAACAAAACGAAAGGCTACATATTTATGAGCCGGAATTGTAATCCCCTTCATACCTTCCGGTATATGAGATAAATCTTGTACTTGAAGAGAGGGGATATAATAAATATATCCCTCGTCATTCCTGCTCCAATCTGTATATCCAAAGTATACTTGAGGATTAACTGGATTTACAATTTTATGTTTATAATTATAATAAAAATCATTCCCATAGCTATTGGCAGTCTTATCTCCCGATTTGCTTACAATCTTATGTTGATTGCCAACCAAATAAATCTTTGGCTTATAAACGAAAAATGGTTTATAGATAATCGAATTATTAACGGACAAAATATCATGTATATTCAGTTTCTCCTTAATGATAAGTGATAAATTATCCGAACGCACTTTCAAGGGGGTATGCCCAAACTTTTTACGGAAAGCCCTGATATAGGACTGCTCATAATCAAAACCATATTCTAAAGCAATGTCAATCATTCTCATATTGGTATGAAGCAGTTCGTTAACACTTGCTGATAGCTTCCGCGACTGAACATATTCCATTAAGGATTCACCTGTTAAGGATTTAAACATTCGATGCAAGTGATATTTTGAAATCCCTGCATGTTGGACAATATCATCTAAGGTAATCTTCTCATTTAGATTGTTATCAATATAATTTACACATGCAGCTACAGTCTCTTTCATATCAATCATCTGTTTGACCAGCCCCCAAACATTAAAAAGCTTTTAGAACCAGTGTTGCATTGTGCCCGCCAAAACCAAAAGAATTTGTCAAAGCATAGGATAGCACTGCTTTTCTTCCTTCATTTGGAACATAATCAAGATCACATCCCTGATCAGGCGTTTTGTAATTAATCGTTGGCGGTAAAAATCCCTCTTTCAGAGCAGATGCCGTAATAATGGCTTCAATGCCTCCCGCCGCTCCTAATAAGTGACCCGTCATGGATTTTGTTGAACTAACTGCAAGCTCATATGCATGCTTCCCAAAAACGGTTTTTATAGCACTGGTTTCATTTTTATCCCCTAATGGCGTTGATGTGCCATGGGCATTGATATAGCCAATATCCTGAGGCTGCACATTTGCATCTTCGATTGCCAGCTTCATACATTCAGCAGCTCCTTCGCCACCTTCAGCAGGAGCAGTAATATGGTATGCATCATTGGTGCAGCTATAGCCTACAATCTCTGCAATAATTGCTGCACCTCGCTCTAAAGCATGATTTAATTCTTCAACTATTAAGATGCCTGCACCTTCACCCAGTACAAATCCGTCGCGATCTAAATCAAAAGGTCTAGAAGCAGAGGCAGCATCCTGATTTGTAGTCATTGCTTTCATGGCACAAAAGCCAGCCATTGCTAGTCTTGTAATGGATGCTTCCGTACCACCGGCAATCATCACATCAGCAGCGTTTCTTTGAATGATTTTATAAGCGTCACCAATAGCATTGGTAGAAGAGGCACAGGCTGAAACGGTACATTCAGCAAATCCCTTAAGACCGTAGCGAATCGCAACCAGTCCAGCAGCCATATTAGGCAGCATCATCGGCACCAAAAAAGGACTAATTCTGCTAGTTCCTTTTTCTAGAAGCAAATTGTGCTGGCTTTCAATGGTTTCGATACCACCAATCCCCGTTCCAATCATGACACCAATACGCTTTTTGTTTTCATTAGCAAAATCAATCTTTGCGTCTTCAACTGCCATTTGCGTAGCAGCTATAGCATATTGGGTAAACCGGTCCATCCGTTTCAATTCTTTCTTTTCCAGAAACGGAGTGGGGTCAAAATCTCTTATCTCAGCTCCTACCTGGGTAGGCAAATCAGATACATCAATTCTCTCAATTCTGCTAATACCGGATTTCCCTTCTTTAATGGACTGCCAGAAAGCATCTGCACCGCATCCTAAAGAAGTTACCGCTCCCATCCCTGTAATTACTACACGTCTATTCATTGTATATCCTCCTATACTCACTTTATACGTTTTTCACGTCACAAAATAACATCAGATATTCTTGTATTATACCTTACTAACTGTAGCATACTCATTTTAAAATAATGAACAATTCTTGCTACTATCCATAGACATGATCATGCAGGATTCTAAGTATAAATTCGAGAAGATAGGGAATCGATTCACTAATAACAAAGCTAAAATAGGAGAATATATACATGGCTACAATTAATGATTTTATGGAATTGGATATTCGCGTGGGGGAAATTATACAAGTAAAGACATTTATAAAAGGCAAGGATCGTGCTTCCCCTTCCGATACGAAAATCTCCTTTATCATAAATGATCTGAAATATTTGGACTATATAGTCCAAATATTTTTCTTTGTCATACTTTTGTCACACTTCCATGTTATTCTAAGTACATCAACTGATCGGCACAGCATCGGTTGATTTTAGAAATCATAATACCTCCCTTGCCCAATAATCCGATGCAAAGCCGATCATTTACATATATCAAATTAATTTTAGTCTTCTTAGTTAAGAAAGACATTACTTACGAATTTTTAGGGGGATTACTCATGAAAAAGAAAATATTTGCTCTTATGGCAGGTACTATGCTGGCTAGCAGCATTGGGTATGCTGCACCACTTACGGAGCTTGCTCCAGGAGAAACTGCAGTTGGATACAATCATTATAATCTGGATCAAAACGGACGCAGCATAGACGATGATAGTTTCTATATAGAAAATGCTCTTTCAGATAAATTTACTGCTGGCATTGAAAGAAATGGTTATTCATCCTACTATGGCGGCTCCCATACTACCGATATTTATGTCCATTACAAATTAGACAATAATGTACGCTTAATTGCCGGTGACAGAAATTATAGTGGAGAATCAGATAAATTCTTCTACGGTGTCGGCGTGAGTGCCGATTTAGCTCCTAGATTAGATGGATATGCCTCTGTAACAACAAACAATGTAGAAACTGAATGGCAAACAGGTTTGAACTATAAAATGGATGGTAAAACTTCTCTTAATCTTGGTTATAAATCTGACAAGCACGATAATTCTTCAACACGAGATGGTGTAGGCTTTGGTATTAACCACAAATTTTAAAACAGTATCCGATCAGACTGACAACACTCCTGTTGCCAGTCTAATCTTTTTATTTCGCCAAAACTACTTCTAAAAAAGCTTTCATATACTGCGGTAAATCAGGAGGGCGACGACTGGAAACCAAATTACCATCTACCACCGCAGCTTCATCCAGCCAAATTCCGCCTGCGTTCTCCATATCATCCCGAATACCAGGAGTACTTGTAACCTTTTTCCCTTTTAGAATGTTCGCCGAAATGAGTACCCATCCCGCGTGGCAAATTTGTCCGATTGGCTTTTGACTCTTGTCAAAAGCTTTTACTAATTGCAGTACTTCGCCAAATCGCCGTAATTTATCAGGAGCCCAACCTCCCGGCACCAATAAGGCATCATAATCATCTGCATGCACTTGTGTAAAACTATAATCCGATTCGATGGGAACGCCATATTTTCCTATATATTTTTCTTTTGCTTTTTCACCAACAATATCCACTTGTATTCCCGCTTCCCGTAAACGCAAGACGGGATACCACAATTCTAAATCTTCAAAATCATGATCTACGAGTTGAAGGGCTTTTAAAACTTTTTTCGTCATAGCTAGTCCCCCTTTTTTTCTTTTACACCATAGTTTCTGGAATTTCATGATAATTCCTGCTTTCTTTCTGTGTTTTGTTGAATAACAATTCTTCTACTCTGCATAGCTCTGCTCAATCTTGACGATAATAAGAAAAAGCATTATACTTAGTTTATCAAAGGGGAGTAATTAATATAGGTGCTGTCAACATAATGGTGTAACAACCTGGTAGTACCCGCTATTTGCGTAATGAGACTTTTGGTGCTTTTTAAGAGCACCAGGAGTCTTTTTTTATTTTCCCTTATACATAAAATTGGAGGTAGTAATATGCTTAGTCTTTATGTAACATTATTAGTAGCTATTATCGTAATCTATTACAGCTGTGAATTGTTTGTCAACGCCATCGAATGGGTTGGCAGAAAGTTTAACGTTGCACAATGTGCCGTTGGAACAATTTTGGCAGCCTTTGGAACGGCATTGCCGGAAAGTGTGGTCACCTTGATGGCAGTAGCCTTCAATTCCAGTGCTGAGCAAAAAGATATCGGGATTGGAGCTGCTTTGGGCGGTCCTCTTGTACTTGGAACCATCTCTTATGCTGTGGTGGGACTCTGTATTATCTTTTTCCGCAAAAAACGGGATTTAGGAGTCGAGATTGATATCGACAGCAAAAAATTGAGCCGCGATCAGCTATGGTTTGTATCCATTTTTATTTTTAAAGTATTAATGGGTTTGTTCATCTTTAGTCTCAAACCCTTGGCAGGCATTTTATTTTTAGCCGCCTACGCATTGTATTTCTATAAGGAGATGGGAGCAGAATGTGTAATCTCAGAAGAGGTTATGGAGCCTTTAACCTTCCAGCCCCAAAAGAAAAATCCAACTGTATTTTGGGTATTATCCCAGACATTCATTTCATTAATGCTTATTTTTATTAGCTCTCATCTTTTTGTTAAGAATTTAGAAGCTCTTAGTATCTCTTGGAACATGTCCCCATTGATTGTTTCGCTATTGATCAGTCCTATTGCTACGGAATTGCCTGAAATATTAAATGCGGTAATATGGGTAAGGCAAGGGAAGGAGACTCTTGCTTTAGGTAACATTAGTGGTGCAATGATGATACAGGCGACCATTCCAACTGCCTTAGGCTTATTTTTTACTCCTTGGTTATTCGATTTTCACCTTATCTGGGCGGGCTGTATGACGCTGCTCTCTATTTTTTACTTATTACTAACATTAAAACAGGACAAACTATCCCCCCGGCGGCTAGTTTATGCAGGCGGTTTTTATCTCCTATTTTCCTGTATTTTCTTTATAAAATAAGGTATGATATTTATAATTCATCAACGCTTATCAAGATTACATAGAATTTTAAGTAAATAGCTTTATATTCTAAGTAGAATTAAGACTTTTGATACAACTTCTTCCTATCCTATTAAAATAAATAAAAAGGGGTAATGGCAATTGCAAACTAAAACAATTCATGATTCCGCAGTGGATATATCCATGGTTATGCTTCCGCATCAAGCAAATGTTGCTGGAAATGTCCATGGGGGAGAAATAATGAAATTGATGGATAACGCAGCTTATGTAGTTGCTCACAGGCATGCCCGTTCCAATGTTGTAACAGCACGAGTCGATGAACTAACCTTCCATCAACCCATATACGTAGGAAACTTAGTAAATTGCCATGCATATTTAACTTTTGTCGGAAAATCTTCCATGGAAGTTTCCGTAATCGTTGAGGTGGAGGATCTCTTTAAAGATTCTCCGCGCAAATGTGCATTAACGGCACTTTTTACCATGGTAGCTTTAAATGCCGGAGGTCATACCTGTGCAGTTCCTCCTCTTGAACTTACCACAGATGCACAGCGAGCCAGATTCGAAGAAGGCGAGCAGCGCTATAAAGTAAATCGCGCCAAAGCAAAGACATGTCCTATACCAGAAAGATTATAACTGAAAGAGTACATAACAATCCGATTAAACTAACGTTTTAAATCTAGTATATAACGAAGAGGATAGCCGATTTTAATTAAAATCGCCTATCCTCTTTAACATCTAACCACTATATAAACTGTACTACTTTTAGAATTGAGTACCAAAGCTGAAATGGCACTTTCCGCCTTCTTTCCCATACCCATAATCAACACGAATTGGTCCTATAGGCGTGTTTACGCGTATCCCTGCTCCGATACTATACTTCAAATCATTTAAGTTATAACTGCCACTCCAGGCATTACCAGCATCGGCAAAAACAACACCTTGCAGCTTGTTTGCTATTGGATAGCGATATTCGGCCGTAGCAGTAAACATTTTATCGCCCTTGAATTCATTATCTTCATAACCACGCAGCGTATCGATACCACCTACAGAAAATTTGCTGGCATCTGGCAGATCTCCCGAACTAGTACCAGCTGTTACCTGTAATGCTAAAACTTGCTGACCACCAACTTTAAAATACTTACGTGCATCAAGGATATATTTGTTGAAATCAAATTCACCGCCAAGAGCTTTTCCCGCAAACTCACTGGTTAAGGAAATACGATGTCCTTCTGTTGGGCTAAAAACATTATCACGAGTATCATATACCCTTGCCAAGGTTACGCTATGTACCTCACCAAAATTCTTTTGGATATAGTCCGCGTAATTAGAATCGTAGCCATCCTCTCCGTACGCAGCTGAATAGTCTACAGTTCCCGACTCATGCTCAAGATAAATATCTTTTCGTTTGGTAAGAGTAATGTAATTTTTTACATACTCACCCTCAGGCCGTCCTAATGTAATGTTAAAGCCTCGGGATCTGCGATAATAGGTAGAGCGAAGTTTTGTATTGTCGCCATTCAGACCATAGTCACTCACTTCATTGACTGAATTAAATAAATCTACACTTAATGACGTTTCTTTCTTATCGATATAAGGATTCGTAAAATTGAGATTCCAGCCTGTACCGGCAATACTGGAGTAGCCATGTTGAAAGTTTACATTTACTTTATTGCCAGATCCGTTAAAATTACTATCACCCACTCCAATCGCCGCTGTCACACCATCGCTTTCACTATAGCCTCCGCCAATCGTAAAGGTTCCGGTTTTCTGTTCCTTAACATCTACCTGCGCGACTACTGCATTAGGCTCTCGGCCAGGATTTAATTTCATATTTACATCTTCAAAGAATCCAAGATTGTTCAGTCGTTGTAAGCTCCGCTTTGCATCTTTTGCATTAAAAGGCTCTTGTTCTTTCAATTTTATTTCACGAGTAATGACGTGTGTTTTGGTTTTCTCATTGCCTTTCACAACAATGCCTTCCACTATACCTTCATTGATGAAAATGGTAAATATTCCTTCTTGATCCATCGTAATATTACTTACCTTAGCTAATATATACCCTTGATCATGATAATACTGTTCAATGGCTTGCACTTTTTCATCGATAATTTTATTGTCGCTAAGATTGCCGATCATTCCCTTGGAAAGATTTTGCAAGGTTTCACTTGAAACTGCTTTATTTCCTACAAAATTAATATTTTTTACCATCATCTTCTCAGTAACAACATATACCACTTTAATGCCTTCTGGTACTTCAACAAAATTAGCTTGTACATCATAAAAGCTGCCAAGATCATAAATGGTTTTTAGATCCTGTTGAATAACTTCGGCATTGAATGTATCCCCTGGTTTTAGTTTTACTATAGAAAGATCGTGCAAGGTTTTGTTATCACTAATACTTACATCAACAATTTGCTTACCAGTAAAATCCGCAGCATAAGCCAAAGCACCAGGCAAACCTGTCATAATGGATATTGCTGCTATTACTACATACCGACTATACCATCTTTTTTTCATTTCTTTCTCCTCAATTACATTTAGACAAGCCGTCAACACTTTACCACCGTCTATCCCTTGGCCCCGGTCCATGCCGCCAAGGACTATAAGGAGGCTCCCATCCCCACCAAAACCCTCCATCAACAATTATAATTTGATTATCTTTATTTTCTTTTTTTCCATCCTGCTGAAGAGTAAATTTAGATTTGCCAGGATGCCATCCCTCGCTTCCAATATATATATTCTCAGGGTCAACCGTTTCTCCATCCATGAATAATTCAAATGTAATATCCGTTCCACCCTTAACATATAAATCAATTCCTGCTTCTCCTGACAAATTGGTGAGGTTAAAATCTATTTTGTCCCGATCGTTATTCATATCCGAAGAATCATCAGTTCCTGACATTTTTGCAAAGATATCACCAAATTTACCATTTGTACGAATGCTTCCAGAAAATTTGTGTTTTGTTCCTGCTGCACTAGTTCGCAAGTGAAAGCCATCTCTATCTTGCCATAAAAAATACCCGACGCTGTTACTTGGTTGAAACTCGCTCGGTTTACCTTCAATCTTTGGTGAATACGATGCAAAAGCATAACTATTGATACTGAATAGAACGATCAATATAAGGATGAATCCACCTTTTTTATTCATATCAGATCCCACCTTCTGTTTTTCACAAAAACATGTTCACTATACTAGTTCTTACTGCCGTACTGCAACGAATTGTCTACATTTTCTTCCTCCTATTCTTTTCCTACAGTAAAAGCTTACCAAGTAATAACTTTCCTTATTTTTCATATTATAAAAGAAATTTGTTACTGTTTTGTTACAATCTATCGACAATTATATATTGATTCTATTGGAATATTCTTTTTTATTTCGATTGTCACGTCAAAAAGGATGTACTAAATCGTACATCCTTTTTGTGTCTTTATTCTATTCAATATTTGTAATCTGTTCTTTCTTCACAATTAAGATTGATTCTTAAGCCAATCTAAAATAAACTCACTCAATTCTTTTTTCCATATCGCCGAACAGTAGCAATGATCTGCCCCTTTTATAATCTTCAACTCACTATGACCTTCGGTTCTCTGCTCTAATCTTTTTTGATATTGATATGCATTTTCTAAGGGTGTCTCCATATCTTCACTTCCATGGATCACTAATACATTTCCATGAAATTTATTAATTTCGGCTAGAGGTCTTTGTTCGGCTAATGACATAAATAACGTTTTTCCCAATTCAAAACCTTCAAAATTAACACTGCCTTTTTCTAAGCTTTCCAGGTAACGATGTTGTCCTATAATCTTCACAATATCGTCAAACGGATTTGCCACAGGTGATAATAAAATAAGTTGATGAACTTTTCTACTTGATGCTGCTACACTAGTAGCAATTGCTCCGCCTAAACTATGGCCGATTAATGTAATGCTGCTAAACTCAATCTCAGAGTGCTTTTCCAATGAGTCAATGGCTCTAGCAGCTTCCTCGATTTGTTGGGTAGTCGTAATATCCTGATACTCTCCTGAACTTTCTCCACAGCCACTAAAATCAAATCGCAAAACTGCATAACCAGCTTGGCAAAGGTTACGGGCCAGTGTTACGAAGAGTCTATGCTGTCCAACTTTACTGCTGACAAAGCCATGGCAAATGACTATGGCAGGTATTTTTTCATTTTTATTACAATCAGGTATATGCAGCACACCGCTTAATTGCTGAGAATCTGTATGAATACTAATTTGTTTTTCCATAGACAATCTCTTCTCCTTACAAAATCATCCCCTCTAAATTATCTAGTGCCTCATCTGCATTAAAAACGCTGCACTTTAGCAGTCTGCTTCCGTCCTGCAGTTCGGAAAAATCCTCACAAAATTATCTATAGTTTTAACACAGATGAGGTACTAGCGGGTCTTTTTTATAATAATTAATTTTGTACAATAAATAGTATACCTTGTTTTTCCCATTAAGGAAAAGGGCTAAGATCATATTTTTGCAATATGTCTTAGCCTTTGGTATTCCAATCAGCAATTCGTCATCTCTATATTTGGTATTCAATTTCTAGCGATTTGGTCGCAGTCAAATATCGAATTTGTCTAAATTTCATAAAATCAAGCCATTGATTGGCAAAAGCTGCCGTCCTGCTGCTCTCCGCCTGTTGCAGTTTTTCAAGATCTGCCGCAAACTTGTTAAAATCCTCTTCTGAATGAATTTTTACAAAGGCACCTTGTGAATCAATAAAAGGACTCTGTTCATAGGTTAAATGCTTCAGTAAGATGATATCCTGCAATTTCGATTTTCTTATGATCGCCGTAAGACCTGTTTTTATATCTACTACATTGAACTCTGCTGGATATTCATAGGTTACACCCGTGGAAGGGATAACATCCCCTATGTTAAAAGAATGAGGTACTCCTTCAATCTTTTTAATCCCGCCCTCCGTAACTACATAGTAATATTCATCAAAGCACTTAACTATAATTTCATCATCCTGCTTTACGAATTTGCTGACCGATTGTCTTTCTTGTGCTAAACCAGTAACAATTCCGCCGCCACAGACATCGTAACCATCCACAATGACAAATCTTCCTGTATTTTGATTATTTCTAAATTCATCAAAGCAGACTTCCCTTTTGGTCTTGATCGTTACCTCCGCAACATCATTGGTCTTTGCCTGGCTGGCATTTTCCAAATTTTCTAACGTAGTCGCATCAATTACTTTATTTATTGCATAAATTTCACACTCTACTTCTTGTGTGGCTAATTTGAGCTTGTATTCCTTATTTTTTACTAAATCATTTTTTCCCATCCAGAAAAGAGAAACTTTAAAGGTATCAGAAGTAATTGGGGCATCATAGGTATGAGAGATAAATTCACCCCGCTGGTTAAAAAACTCATCCTCTACGGTAATCCCCACAGACATTCCCGCAGAGATCTGATCTACTTTATCTTTTTCCACCCAATACTCTATACTTTTCACTTTCGTTACCTTATTACTCGGAGAGATTAAAATTTCATCTCCTGTTCGTAAGGTACCCGCTTCAATTCTTCCTGCAATAATTCTCCGGCTATCAAACTTATATACATCTTGTATGGGGAAACGCAAAGGTTTACCTTCCAGTCCCTTATCCTTTTCAAATAAATCAATGGCTTCTAAAACTGGCTCTCCCTTATACCATGGCATTTTATCCGATGAAGCGGTTATATTTTCTCCATGAAAAGCAGAAACGGGTATATATTTTAATGGATAGACATGGAGACTCGTTAAAAACTCATTCATTTCCTGCTTAATCGCATTAAACTTTTCTTCGGAATACTGTATTAAATCCATCTTATTCACTAATACATAGGCTTTTTGAATCCCTAACAGTGATAAGATATAACCATGCCGTTTGGATTGTTCCTGAATGCCTTCGTTCGCATCAATAATTAAGAGTGCAGCTTCGGCACTGGCAGCTCCAGATATCATATTTTTCAAGAATTCTTTATGACCAGGCGCATCAATGATCACATAGTCTCGTTTATCCGTACGAAATTGAAGCTGTGTCGTATCAATTGTAATCCCCTGTTTTTGTTCCTCTTCAAAAGCGTCCAATAAATATGCATACTCAAAAGGCTTTCCTTTTTCTTTTGCAATTCTCTTGACCCGATCAATAGCACCTTCTGGAAGGGATTTTGTATCATATAGTAAACGACCAATTACTGTGGATTTCCCATGGTCTACATGTCCGACAACAACAATATTTAACACTTCTCTAGCAATATCCATTGACTTTCCTCCTACACAATTCTTTCATTACTCCACAGGCTGCGTCTTACATGTATCCATCTTTACGGAGTTTTTGCATGGCATATGAATCTTCTTGATCTTGGGCCCTGCCTGCTCTTTCACCCACTTTCGTATTTTTCAATTCTTCAATAATCTGAGCAACGGTAACTGCATTGGAATCAATTTGCCCTGTACATGGAGCACATCCCAAGCTTCTGTATCGTTTGCCATTTTTAGCGAAATATAAATCTACTAATTCGATTTTTTCCCTTTCAATGTAAGCCCAAATGTCCATTTCATTCCAATGAAGAATGGGATGTACCCTAATATGGTTTCCTTTAGGAAAATCGGTCTTAAATTGATCCCATAATTCGGGTGCCTGATTTGTATAGTCCCATTCCGAATCTTTGTTTCGTTCACTAAAGACTCGCTCTTTGGAGCGTGATCCTTCTTCGTCCCGGCGAATCCCTAAAATTAGACCTTCAAATTCATACTTGGTAACAACCTGCTGCAGACCATCTGTTTTCAGTGCCTTACAACAGACTAATCGGCCTTTGTCCGGCCCCATGCCTGCATCTAAAGCCTCTTGATTGGTATGAACAATCAATTCAATATTATATTCTTTCGCCATTCGATCACGAAAGGCGATCATTTCAGGTATCTTATGAGTCGTATCCACATGAATAAAAGGAAACGGACAATGACCAAAGAACGCCTTTTTCGCCAGCCACAGCATTACCGTTGAATCCTTGCCGATTGACCATAACATTCCCAGCTTACCAAATTTCTTATAGGCTTCCCGCAATATAAAAATACTCTGCGCCTCGAGTCTATCTAAATGATCCATACTTTTCCTCCTAATAGGCATTAGCCTGTCTCTTATCGATGGTGAGTATTTGCCTACTGCCATCTGGTGCAACGATGATCCAATGTAAAAGTTGACCTTCTTGCTTTGTGTACAGAAAACTCCCCTTACCGCCCATATCCGCTCCCAGATAATACTGGATTGCATTAAAGTTGCATTCCTTTACACAGGAAGTACAGCCCCAACATTCTTTAGGATATTTGATCTGGGTCTTTCCTGCAGAATCTTCTGCTAGCAAACTGCCAGGGCAAACCTCCCGACATTTTCCACAGCCGGTGCATTTATGAATATCAATCTTTATGCTCATAGATGTCATCCTTCTTTACTAAGTCTCGCAGTATGATTTTGACTTCGCCCTCAGAAAAACGTGAATTTACATATTTCAGCCAATTGGCATCATCTCGTTCAGGATAATCAGCATTTTCTTGAAAGGTATGCCATCGCGTCTCTTTTCTTGCGCTTAAATGCTGAATTAATGTATCACAAACATACAATCGGTCAATCACTTCGTAAATCAGCATTAGTTCGTGTAAATCATGGGCTTTAAGTTTATAACTAAGTTCTAATAAGTCTTTAATCTGTCTTTTTGCCACTTGCAGTTTACTAAGGTTAAACACATAGCTGGACGAAATGCCACCTGCATATTCATCCATTACTTTCTGCATAGCCTCTTCGATTTCTTCTACAGTATAAAGACCTTGTTTATTCCTAAAAAAATCATTAACAGTTCTTGCCTTTATTTCAACAGCCTGTGGATCGGGCGATGTGATTACTTTACCTTGTATATACGCTACAGCAGCAACCGCTGCAATTTCACCTTCTGCAAAGCATCCTGTTACATATTTTTGAGGACTGCCTCCAGCCACATCACCAGCAGCATAAAGTCCCTGAATCGTTGTAGCTCTATTCGTATCTATCCAATAGCCACTTGCCGTATGACCACCAACAATATAAGGTTCCGTTCCTTCAATTTCAACATTTTCATTAGCAGGTCCATTGCCATTTTCCAGCCAAGACAAGGTTTGGGCTGGAGCCATGTTTAAATAGGCTTTATATAGGTCCAGCTCTTGTTCTTGGCTGATCCCTATGGTTTTTAAATAACAAGGACCATTGCCTTTTTGATTTTCCATTACGGTAGAGTACATCCGAATCGAAGTCTTTGGAATACCATATTTCTTCTCGTATTCTTCTCCCTTACTATTCGTCTGCTGCGCTCCAATACCTTGAGCAATGGTTCCAGTAGGGGCAATGGTATCTTTACAACGAAGCGCAATAAACCGCATTTCAAACGTTGTCATTTCAGCGCCTGCCCGAATACCCATGGCATATCCAGCCCCTGTATTAAAGGGAGAGTACCACATCTTGTGCTTTGAAAAACCAGGATTGTTGGGTTTATAAAGCCCTGCAGCCCCTCCCGTAGTACAGACAACAGCTTTTGCCGAAATTACGTATAAAACAGCGGTATCAAGAGAAAATCCATATGCCCCTATGATTTTTCCATCTTGCAGGATATAATCAATGATATTCATACGATTGATCACTGTAACATTAGAAAGCTTACTCACTGCATCCGCCAAAATGGGTTTTATATTTTCACCATTTATTTTGATATTGCGATTGCCGCGAGAAACATACTCCCCAGCATCATCTTTCAAAATAACAAGACCTAAATCTTCAACTTTTTGGGTCACTTGATTCAGCTTCTGAGCAATCGTATAAACAAGATCTTCTCTTACCACGCCTTCTGCATCGTTTTTGGCATAAGCAAGATAGTTCTCAGGAGTCTGCCCCTTTACAATGTAGGCATTTAATGCATTAACCCCTGCTGCTAAGCAGCCGCTGCGTTTTATATTTGCTTTTTCTGCGATCATTACTTTCGCATCTGAATTCTCAGCTATGGTGATTGCAGCAAAACAGCCTGCTGTTCCGCCCCCAACGATTAGAATATCAGTCTCAAGATTCTTGGTTTTCAAATTCATAGCTATGCCACCTACTTTCTCTTGACAGTACTTGCTTTTACACAGTTCTTCTTATTCCTAGACTTTATCTAAGCCCCATTTTTGTCTAATATTAATTTCCATTTTGCCAAAGATCAGCTTATCTACCGCTACTCCCAGAATAACAATCACAATCATAATCGCCATAACCTGACTAATATCAGCTAAATCCCGCCCGACCATAAGAACCTGCCCTAGACCTTTTGTCGCAGAAATCATTTCTCCTGCCATTAAAGCTCTCCAGGCAAAAGACCAGCCTTGCTTTAGACCTGAAATAATACTAGGAAGACTCGCTGGAATAATTACATTCCAATAAAGACTAAAACCCTTGGCTCCCATGGTTCTTGCAGCCCTCACAAACAAAGGATTTATATTCTTCATACCTGATTCAATGGCGATGGATACCGCAAAGGTTGACCCAATAGTGATAACAAAGATAATAGCGCTTTCATTTAACCCATACCAAAGGATCGAAAAAGGCAGCCAGCAAATACTCGGCAAAGTTTGTAATCCTAGTATTAAGGGACTTACATTTTCATCTAAATATTTAAACCGAACAATCGCCAGACCAACAAAAATCCCTATGATAATGGATAACATATAGCCTAGAAAAATTCGTTTTGCACTTGCCAATACGGCAATACTCATCGTTCCATCTATGATTAAGCTCCATAAGGTGGTAAAGACAGCGATGGGAGAAGGAAATATATACGGCTTCCATAGCCTGAGCCAATCTACTCCAATCTTATATGCCAGTTCCCATATCGCTATCAGAATCAGGTAAAACAAGATCTTTTTTACTAGTCCAATTAGTGTCGAATTCAGCTTTGGCAACCTTCTCCACCTCCTCTTTTAATTCTTTCATAATATCTGCTGCAAGATAAGCTAAATCAATATTGTCTGGCTGCCTTGGACGAGCAAGCTGAATATGGAACTCTTTTTTTATCGCTCCTGGATTGGCTGACATGACAATCACCCGATCGGCTAAGAGAACCGCCTCTTCCACATTATGAGTAACAAAGATAATGTTTTTTTTGGTTTCTAGCCAAATCTGCTGCAGTTCTAGCTGTAGGATATTCTTCGTCTGACTATCCAGTGCTGCAAAGGGTTCATCCATCAGCAGAATTTCTGAATCAAGGGTTAGTGCTCTAGCCAAGGCTACCCGCTGTCTCATACCGCCTGATAATTCGTGTATATAACAGTTTTGAAAGCGAGTAAGATGCACCATCTTTAAGTACTTCATAGCTTTTTCTCTTCTTTCATCCTTGGGAATGCCAGCTAGTTTCATGCCAAATTCAACATTATCAATTACTTTTAACCAAGGAAATAGGGCCGGTTCCTGAAACATAACGACTCGATCAGGGCCGGCTCCTTTGACTTCTTTCCCATTGCAAACCACTCTGCCTGAAGTCTCCTTTTCTAATCCAGCGATAATATTGAGCAAAGTTGACTTTCCACATCCGGAGGGACCGAGAATACAAACAAATTCTCCTTTATGAAACTCAACATTAATGTTACTAAGAGTATTTATTGTATCATTTTTAGTAATAAAGCTTTTACTGATATTTTCTACTACTACACTCATCAATAACACCTCAGTCCCCTATTTCTTGTAGTCCTTTTTCTTTTAAAACTTTATTTAAAAGTTTAAGATTAAACAAATCTTTTAAATCCGGTGCCGTCTTGATAAAACCTGCGTCTACCGACAATTTTACAAAATCAATCACGGACTCTTTTTCTGGATCATTTGTAACGGTCAATCTTGTAAAGGAAGCATCTAAAATCTCTTTCGCCAGCGGTTTACCAGTTAATTCTTTGATTTGGTTATTGATTGTGTCCTTAGCCTTATCGGGATTTTTATTAATGTAATCAGTCAATTCCACGTGAGTCCTCAGAAATTTTTCTACTAGATCCGGATGTTCTTTGATGAATTTTGAACTTGCTACTACAACGGCTGTAGTATAATTTCCATCTCTCCAAACTTGTTTATGATCTAGCAGGATATTCGCCTTTACTTCACTTACAAGGCGAGCACCCCATGGTTCCGGAACAAGAGCAGCATCAATTTCGCCTTTATCTAACAACGTTTTAATATCAGGATTATCAGCTTGTCGTACTTCTACAGTACCGCCTTTTGTAGTATCTTTTAGACCATTTTCTTGTAAAATATGCCGTAAAGATAAGTCCTGGGTATTGCCAAACTGAGGAATTGCAACCCTTTTACCGCTAAGTTCTCCTACGTTCTTTAACACTAAATCTTTTCTTGTTACTAAAATAGCTCCTGCATCAGTTGCTCCAGCAATAATTTGCAGATCACCTTTTGATTTTGTATAACCATTAATAGCAGGGCCTGGTCCAATATAGCCGATATCAACTTCTCCTGCAAATAAGGCCTCAATTTCAGCTGGACCTGCATTGAAAGTTTTCCATTCGATAGGATTTGCATCCCCCAACGCTTTTTGAAACTGACCATCAGCCTTACCAACAAGAGCCTGAGAATGAGTAATATTGGGGAAATGAGCAATTCTAACTTTTGTACCTTTGTTTTCTGCAGTATTCGTAGTACTAGAACATCCACTCAAACCCCCTGCAACTGCAAGAACTAACGCCATAACCACACCAAACTTTACTAACTTCATAGTGACCCTCCTTAAATTCTTATGCTGTATTATAAAATAAAAAAGACTAAGAATGCCTCTGCTAGAGAGGGACATTCTTAGCCTTTGGTTTTCCAATCGGCTGTTCATTTAATTTTTTCTAAGTATATCATTGGGATTTCTTCGTGTCAATAAGATTATTTTATTTTCTTTGGAGCTGCTTCTTCATAAAGAGGAAATTCCTGACAAAGCAAATGTACTTCAGCTTTTGCACGTTCATGTACTTCTTTGCTTTCAGGATTTTCAAGTACCGCTGCTATGGTATTTCCTATTTTGTTCATAGCTGTTTCTTCCATGCCCCGTGTGGTTACCGCTGCCGTACCAATCCGAATTCCGCTCGTTATAAAGGGACTTGTTGTCTCAAAAGGAATGGTGTTTTTATTCACCGTAATACCGACTTCATCCAGTAATCTTTCGGCTGCCTTTCCCGTAAGCTTCTGCTTCCTAACATCGACAAGCATCAAATGATTGTCCGTTCCGCCAGATACCAGATCAAACCCTGTATTCTTTAGAGTCATCGCTAATGCCTTTGCATTACTGACCACTTGCTTTTGGTAGTCACAAAATTCCGGAAGCATTGCCTCTTTCAATGCAACTGCTTTTGCGGCAATGACATGCATGAGCGGACCACCTTGAATCCCAGGGAACACTGCTTTGTCTATTGCTTTTGCATATTCTTCTTTGCAGAGAATAATACCGCCCCGAGGTCCTCTCAAGGTTTTGTGAGTCGTGGTAGTCACAATATCAGCATGAGGAATCGGACTGGGATGAATTCCGGCTGCTACCAGCCCTGCAATATGTGCCATATCTACAAACAGCATTGCGCCAGCTTCTCTTGCGATTTCACCAAACCGTTTAAAATCAATCACTCGGGAATATGCACTTGCTCCAGCCACAAGCATTTTCGGCCTGTGAGTCAGAGCCAACTCCCGTACTTCATCATAATCAATCAGATGACTGTCAGGATTAACTCCGTAGGAAACCACATGAAAGTACTTACCGGAAATACTGACAGGACTCCCGTGAGTCAAATGTCCTCCATGGGATAAGTTCATTCCCATAATGGTATCGCCAGGTTTCAAAAAAGCAAAATATACTGCGGTATTTGCTGTCGCCCCGGAATGAGGCTGGACATTGGCATGCTGCGCCCCAAATATTTTCTTTGCCCTTTCAATCGCCAGTCTTTCAACAATGTCTACATATTCACACCCACCGTAGTAGCGATGATCTGGATATCCTTCCGCATACTTATTGGTTAACACCGTTCCCATCGCTTCCATGACCATTGGGGTTACAAAATTTTCAGAAGCAATTAGCTCCAATTTATTCTGCTGCCTGTTTTTCTCAAGCTCGATCGCTTCAGCAAGTTCAGGGTCAAATTCTTTCAATTTGATCATTTCTTTCCCTCCACCTTCTATATGTACTGGCTTTTCTTTAGTAGAATCATCCAGTTATGCTTTTCTTTTCACTTGGTGCACAATCGCGCCGTTAATTCCATGGGCACATTCCATAATGGTTTCAGACAAACTGGGATGCGGATGGATAGTGTGTGCAATAGCCTTCACTGGCAGTTTGTTTTGAATTGCCAGTACCCCTTCCATAATTAAGTCACTGGCATGGGCACCTAGAATATGCATTCCCAAAACCTCATCCGTTATCGTATCGGCAATGATTTTTACCATGCCGTCGGTTTCCCCCATTGATACTGCTTTACTATTCGCAGCGAAATTAAACTTGCTGACTTTGAACTCTTTCTCCTGGGCTAGTGCTTCCTGTTCAGTCAGTCCCACCATAGCGACTTCAGGTGTCGTATATATACACCCTGGAACTGCTTTGTAATCTACCTCTACATTTTGTCCGCAGGCGTTTTCTGCAGCAATCATCCCCGCAGCCGAGGCAGCATGTGCCCACATGAATTCGCCTGTGACATCCCCAATTGCATAAACGCCCTCAACGTTTGTCTCCATTTTTGCGTTGACCTTAATACCTTTTGAAGTGTACTCAATTCCGACCTCATCTAAGCCTAATCCAGAAACCATCGGTATTCTTCCGATTGACGCCAGCACCTTTTCTGTTTCGATTTGCTGCGTAGTGGTTCCATTAGAAATCTCTACAATGGCTCCCCTATTTCCGGGTTTAATTCCAGTGACACGGGTATTGGTCAACATGTTAATTCCCTGCTTGCGCAAAAGCAGCGCCATACGTTTTACGATTTCATTATCGATATTCGGCAATATGTTCGGCAGCATTTCAATCACCGTAACGTTGCAGCCAAATGACTGAAAAATTGCTGCAAATTCAATCCCAACTGCTCCGGCACCAATAACAACCATATTTCCAGGCACCTGGTTCATTGCCAATAATTGATCACTATTGATAACCGCTGGCAATTCGCTTCCCGGTACTGGCAAACCCATTGGCACAGAACCAGTTGCCAATATGATTTTCCGAGCAGCATACTGCTCAGTCCCTGAATTCGTGTTCAAGCTTATTTGATTACGGGCTGTAAGACTTGCCCTTCCGATTTTATAATCAATGCCATTACTTTTTATTAATTGTCCAATACCTTTTTGCATCTGCTCTACTACCTGACTCTTGCGCTTGTTCACCAAATTAAAATCGAAGCCAATATTGTCAGCCATAAGACCAAATTCATTGCATTGTTGTAGATCATGCCATTTTTCGGCGCTTTTCAATAGCGTCTTGGTAGGAATACAGCCCTGGTTTAAGCAGACACCGCCTAGTTGATCTTTCTCTATCAAAAGAACCTTAGCGCCTAACTGGGCAGCCCGAATGGCCGCTACATATCCGCCGGGGCCTCCGCCAATAACGGCTACATCGTAACTCATGCCTTTCCTCCTCTCTCCTTAACGCAGTAAATTCCATTGCGATTGACTATATTTGGATTCTATGAGCATATTGCTGGTTTCTACTTCTTTTTGGGTCAGGCATCCTCTTTGGGTATCAACACCGATCTTCGGACCAAATTCAGCCATTACAGCATCACGTGTCTCCTCCCATGTTGTATGGCACCCTCGAATTTGATCAATCGATGTCACGCCGCTAGACAGCATGCCAATCATGAATTGTCGTCTCTGGGAGGAAGAAACCTTCAGTACAGCGGCAAGTTTTTCAGCAGAGAACTGTAACAAAATGGATCCATGCTGAAGTATAACGCCATCTTTACGAACCTGGGCACTGCCAACCAGCTTGCGCCCCTCAACAGTAATTTCATAATGAGATGGAGCATCAAAACATGCGGCAGATGAGTGCTGATCTTTTTCTCTTACCTTACCATCTGCCTTACGCGGCATACTCATCTGCGCTTTGATGCCCATCTTTTCCAAACCGGCAAGAATTCCATTACTAAAATACCGATATGATGCCGATATGGTTTGAGGTATGAGAGGATCATCCTCTTTGACGACAATACTGTAGGTCAATTCCGTTTCGTGCAGTACTGCCCGGCCTCCCGTCAATCTTCTCACTACATCGATGCCCAATGTAGCGCATTGTTCCAGATCAATCTCGGATTTTGCTTTTTGAAAATATCCCAAACTTACTGCGGCTGGCTTCCAGCCGTAAAACCGGAGAGTAGGAGGAACATCTCCCGCGCTATGAGCCAACAGAATTGCTTCATCGATTGCCATATTCAAGGCAGCATCATTTATGCCAGTGTCAAGAACACGCCAGATCATAAGATACACCGCCTATACCGCTCTCCGTTATCGCTTGCTCAACTTCCTTTCTAGTGAGCGGCCGGGGATAATTATACATAATTCCGCCAGGCCGTTCATTATAGTAAGGTCGATTGCAGTCAGCGCAGCCCGTGGTTTCAAAAGCCTTTCCATCGGCCAGCATCTTAGCTAAATCTGAAACGTTGCAGCTGCTAATTTTTCCGTTGGCAAAGCGGATTGCACTGCGGCAATAGCCCTTACGCATAAGATAATGAGCAATTTGCACCCGCCGGTAGTGAGAGATGGAAGGGGGTCTCTTGTCAGCCATAGCCGTACCTGGTATCGGCGTAAAAGCAAATAACCCTACAGTGATTCCGAGTTCAATACAATCAGCGATAAAATTCACCGCTTCTTCTTCCGTCTCACCAAGTCCGATGATCAGGTGCGTCGTTAGAGCTCCCGGAAAAGTACTGGCACACTCTTGTAACAGATGGAGTTTTTCTTCCCAGTCCTGCCCTTTAACAAGTTGATAGATCTCCGAAGTGGCAGCATCCATTGCAATACAAATTCTTTCAGCTCCTGCTGCAATCATTTCGGCGGCCTGCCCGGTATCCGCAATATGATTTGACACGCAGATAGGCTTAGGACCATCCTCACTTAATTTTCGCACTGCTTCTAACGTAGCATCCCAGCTATTTTCGCTGTTAACAACCTGGAGGCAGACTCTTTTTAGATCTCCTTTCGAATAGGCTGAGGAAATACCTGATGTAATTTCATTCGCATCAAAGGCAGGCCATGTTACTCTGGATAAAAGATCTCCTCTTGCACTGCTGCTCTGAGACTGGGAACAAAAGCTGCAGTTGTTGCGACATTTTCCCCCCAGCATAATATAGGCGGTATTGGGAAGCGCTTCACTTTTGATTCGCTTTTTACCAATTACACTGGCTGTTCCCGCAGATAACTTCCATAAGGTCATAATACACAGCACTCCTCTCGCCGCTCTATCGTCAATCCGAGATTTTGAGCCAACCGTACCGCTCCTGAAACCGGATTTACAATACCGTTGATCCCTAAGCGAACTGCCCATAAGTCTAATTCCTGACGATAAGCACCTCCTGGCCGCATGCATCCAAGATGAATCGGCAGCGCGGGAAGCTCTCTTCTCGCGCTGGTCAGTATGTTTACTACATTTTCGATAGAAGGGGGCTTGCAATCGGCAAAACGTGTACCTTTCGTTGGAGTAAATACAATAAAAGTAATCCCGTCTACGCCAAGTGCTTTCAGGTGCCTGATCGCTTCGTATTCACCTCTAATCTCGCCGCCATGAAGTCCAATGCATATATGAGGGATCACAGAACAACTTTCACTAAGCTTCTGATAGCATGCGACATAATCGGAAACGGTACGATCCATTCCTAATACTTCTTTTATCGTCGCATCATCCCCGATAAAATCAAAAGAAACTTTGTCCGCTACCTTAGCTATTTCTTGGATATCTTCCTCGTCAACCAGACCAACATGTACGTTATACTTCATCCTTTGTTTCATTGCCGCAATTCGGGCAATATGCTCAGCGATGGGAACCTTGCCTTCGGCTGTACACCCGCCGCTGATTAAAAGGCTGCGTGCTGAAAGTCCATTCCCCTCCGGGATATCTTTAAGTGCCTTCATCCCCTTTAAATAGTGACCTCCGCAATGCGCGCAGTTTAGCTCGCATTTGCCTCCTGTAACACTTACAGCTTTGGTTTCATTGGGATATGAAAATTTGATATTTGACTGAAAATTTTTCTGCCTGATCCGCCACCCCTCTTGGGCCAGCAAATCTAAGGTTTCCATCTTACTACCGGTTTCCGTGCCGCCGCAGTTTCATCAAGCCTTCCCACAACGGTATCGTGAGGAGCATCAAGAATTTGCGTTACGTCCGTTCTCGCTTCTTTCGCTATTTCCCGCATAGCCTTAATAAAACCATCCAGCGTTTCTTTGCTTTCTGTCTCGGTAGGTTCAATCATGATCGCTTCCTCTACGATAAGCGGAAAGTAAATGGTTGGCGGGTGATACCCATAATCCAACAGCCGTTTTGCAATATCCAGCGTCTTTACGCCAAACTGCTTTTGGTTTTTAGAGGTGATTATGCATTCATGCATGCTATACCGTTCAAAGGGTGCATCGTAATCTTCTCTTAATTGACTCAAACAATAATTTGCATTTAGAACGGCGTCTTCACTTGCCTGCCGAAGTCCATCTGGTCCCATTGTCCGGATATAAGCATAGGCCCGAACAATCACTCCGAAATTGCCGTAAAAAGAATGCATTCTTCCAATGGAGAGCGGCCTATTATATTCCAAATCGTATTTCTTCCCATCGTAGGTTATGATGGGAACAGGTAAAAATGGAATTAACTCTTGTTTTACACCGACAGGTCCGGAGCCAGGTCCGCCGCCGCCGTGAGGCGTGGAAAACGTCTTATGGAGGTTAATATGCACTACATCAAATCCCATATCCCCTGGACGCACAATCCCCATTACCGCATTCGTATTAGCACCGTCGTAATATAACAGTCCTCCGGCAGCATGAACGATTTGGGCAATTTCTTTGATATTTTTTTCGAACAATCCTAATGTACTCGGGTTCGTAAGCATAAAAGCTGCAGTATCTAAACCCACAGCAGCCTTTAGCGCATCCAGGTTAATTGAGCCGTCATCATTGGACTTAATTTCAACGATTTCCAGTCCGCAAACCGTTGCGGTGGCCGGATTTGTACCATGAGCAGAGTCAGGAACAATCACCTTAGTTCTTACTTCCCCCCGGGAGCGATGATACTGCCTGATGAGTTTTAATCCTGTCAACTCACCATGGGCACCCGCCACAGGCTGCATTGTAACCGCATCCATTCCGGCAATTTCTGCTAAATACTGTTCCATTTGATATAGAAGTTCTAACGCGCCTTGGGTTGACTCAACATCCTGCAAAGGATGAATATCTGCAAAGCCCGGATACCGGCAAACATCTTCATTCACTTTAGGATTATACTTCATCGTACATGAACCAAGGGGATAAAATCCTGAGTCAACGCCAAAGTTTCGCTTCGAGAGAGCGGTATAATGCCTTATTAAATCAGGTTGGCTTACTTCCGGAAGTTCCGCGTATTTGGATCTCAAAAGATTAGCTGGTACAAGTGTTTCCATCTCATAGGCGGGAACGTCACTTTTGGGCAGGTCTAAGGCAAAGCGACCAGGTTTGCTGATTTCAAATAGAGTCGATTGTTTTGTTTTCATAACACTTCCCCCATTTCACGAACCAACCCGTCTATCTCTTCTTTGGTACGTTTTTCAGTCACACAGACGAGCATGCAGTTTTCAAGTTCAGGATAGTATTTACTAAGATCCAGTCCTCCTAAGATTCCTTTAGCCAGCAATTTTCTATTAATTTGGGAAACTGGTTTATTCAGCCTAACAGCGAATTCTTTAAAAAAAGCTCCCGAGAATACTGGTTCACAGCCTTTTAAACTTGTCAGTAAACGATATGCATAATGCGATTTTTGAATGCACTGTTCCGCAGTCTCCTGTAAGCCCACTTTGCCCAGCGTGCTCATGTAAACGGCAGACGTCAAAGCACAAAGGGCTTCGTTAGAGCAAATATTAGAGGTAGCTTTTTCACGCCGAATATGTTGTTCACGAGCTTGAAGCGTCAATACAAATCCACGATTCCCTTTGTTGTCTACTGTCTGACCGACAATTCTGCCAGGCATTTTTCTCATAAGCTTTTCCGTTGTTGCAAAGAAACCGAGATATGGACCGCCAAAAGATATTGGAATGCCCAAGCCTTGACCTTCCCCAACTACGATATCTGCACCTAGCGCACCGGGAGATTCCAGAAGCCCCATAGAAATAGGGTCAACAACAGCAATCAGATATGCTCCCTTAGCGTGGGCCATTTCTGCGATGCTTTTCAAATCCTCAATGCAGCCAAAAAAATTAGAAAATTGCACGACAACAGCCGCTGTCGAATCATCTATCAGCTGGGGTATCTTGTTTAAATCAGTCAAACCATCGCTATATGGCGCCAGTTTAAGCTCGATCTTTTTATCCTTGGCATAGGTCAGAAATGTCTCCCGATAATGGGGATGGACAGTTTCGGCCATTACAATTGCCGTTTTCTTAGAACTGGCACACGCCATCATAGCGGCTTCAGCAACGGCGGTACCTCCGTCATACATGGAGGCATTAGCCACTTCCATGCCTGTAATCTCGCAGATCATTGACTGGTATTCCCATAACGCCTGCAAGTAGCCCTGGGAAATCTCTGGCTGATATTGCGTGTAGGCAGTGTAAAATTCAGAGCGTCCAATGATATGATGAACTACACTGGGAATATAATGGTCATAAGCTCCTGCACCTAGGAAGCAGGTTAACTCTTGAAGATTGGTATTCGCTTTTGCCAGTGCTTTGAGATGTTTAACTAAGCCCTGTTCAGGCAGTGCTGGCGGCAAATTTAATGTCCTGGTCATTCGCAAATCAGCTGGTACATCTTCAAATAATTTTTCCGCTGAATCGACACCAATGGCATCCAGCATCTCACGTCTATCAGCTTTTGTATGAGGAAGATAACTCCAAGCCATTTCTAATGTCCTCCCTCCGCCGCCAACTGAGCATATGCGTCGCTATCTAAAAGATCATCCAATTCACTGCTGTCGGACATTTCAATAACAACGATCCAACCTTCACCATAAGGTTCCTGATTGATCAGGTCGGGCGAGTCTGTAAGAGCTTGATTCACTTTCACGATTTTTCCGGAGATCGGTGCATAAATATCCGATACTGCCTTTACTGACTCAATAACAGAAAAACCATCTCCCACTTTCACTGTACCTGACTCATCTGGCAATTCTACAAAAACCACATCACCTAACTGCGATTGAGCAAAATCAGTTACCCCAATGATAGCAACTTTCCCTTCTACCTTGACCCATTCGTGATCCTTGGAGTACTTTAATTCTTTTGGAATATTCATGATTACTTCCCCTCTCTTTTATAAAATGGTTTGGAAATGACTTGGGCGGATACCTTTTTCCCGCGAATTTCAATATCTATTTTTTGTCCAACCTTTGCGTATTCAGCTTGAATTATGCCCAATCCAAGGTTCTTATCAAGGGATGGAGCATAAGTTCCTGTCGTTACCACTCCAACATAGCTGCCCTCTACCAAAATCGGATATTCAGCCCGTGCTACTCCACGATCAACCATTTCAAAACCAACTATTCTGCGTTTTGGTCCATTGGTTTTCTGTTCCTGCAGCGTTCCTTGTCCGTTAAATTCCTCTTTATCAAGCTTTACAAACATTCCGAGTCCAGCCTCAATGGGCGAAATATCTGCCGAAAGTTCGTGCCCATATAAAGGAAAACAAACTTCAAATCTCAATGTGTCACGACAACCTAAACCAGCAGGAAGCAATCCAAGGGGGCTCCCGACTTCCATGATTGTATCCCATAAATATGTAACATCTTCTGGACTGCAGTAAATTTCAAATCCATCTTCTCCCGTATATCCAGTTCGAGATAATAGTACTTTTTTGCCAGCAACATCGATTTCAGGCATAAACCAGTAGTATTTTAGTTTTGAAAGTGGTGCATCAGTCAAATTCGATAAAATCACTTCTGCTAAAGGTCCTTGCAGTGCAATCTGAGCCGTTTCATTTGAGATATTGGTAAGCTTAACGTCAAATTCCTCAGCATTCTCCTGCATCCAATTCCAATCTTTTTCAATGTTTGCTGCATTGATAACCAAAAGATAATGATCCGCATCCTTTTTGTAAACTAATAGATCGTCTACCGTTCCTCCGTGCTTATAGCACATTGGCGTATAGAGTATTTGATTTCTTTCAAGCTTGGAGACATCATTGGTAACTAACGTTTGGAGAAAGATAAGTGCATCTGGCCCATTGACTACTACTTCCCCCATATGGGATACGTCAAATAATCCTGCTTTCGTTCTGACGGCATTATGTTCATCCTTGATTCCTGTATACTGAACTGGGAGAGACCAACCGCCAAACTCTACAATTCTGCCACCATACCGTAAATGAGTCTCATAAAGCGGTGTCTGTTTTACTGTCATGAAAATCACTCCAATCTTTCGTTAATACATAAAAAAGGACAGAGAACAAGAGTGAAAACTCACTCTTGTTCTCTGTCCTTTTACCTGAGAGATTCGCCCGCAGCGGGGCTCCCCATCGGCGACACTTTCAATTACGAAGTGTACTCTCCAGAGTTCGGTCCAGTTACGGTTTTTTTACCTGAGAGTTTGAACAAAGCTTTGCTCCTTCGGTGACGCTAGTTAAGCGTTCTCTCCCGCAACCATCATTCCGTATGTAGTTAATTCCAGGCTAAAAAAATAAGACGGAAACCAACGTAGTTGGCCTCTGTCTTATTTACCTCCAGAGAATCCCGAATATCCCGGTTACTCTTTGGGTGCCGCATAGCGATCTTTCCAGAGTTCCATTAGAATACGGTCCTTTTGCCTGAGAGTTTATTGCCTTTGCTCCTTCGGCGCCTGAAAACAGATCTCTCCCGCATCCCTCACATGGAATATTATTAAGTTTACGAATAATTCGAATATTCCTTACTATGTTTTTCAGTATATCGGATTGCTTTTAATCTGTCAATATTGTATTTAACTTATGAGAATATCACTATGAGTATAAGGTGCATTTGAATAAAATTATTAATGAGCATCGCAAGCATTCTCAGGTGCTATTAAACGTGATGCTGCCATGTCCGCGGAATTTGGCACTTCATATTTTATAGATTGATCCATATTTTTTAGTCCTCCCAAGTAAATCTTCATATAATTTTACAGGCTTTTAACTCCTCAATTTGCTGTTCGGACAGCCCCAGCATTTCGGTGTAAATCTCTTGATTATGCTGCCCTTTTACTGGTCCCACGCTCCTTACTTCTCCCGGAGTCCTGGAAAATTTCGCAAGTACGTTAGGAACCCTTATTTCACCAAAATCTTCATCTTGCAAAGTCACAAAAGACTCGCGATGCTTATAATGGGGATCATCAAACAATTGACTCATATCGTACATCGGTCCAACCACTGCACCGCTTGTAGTCAATATTTTAACAATCTCATCAACATTCCGTTCTCCGATCCAGCTGCCAATGATTGCATCCAATTCTTTAACATTTTTCATCCTCGCAGCATTGTTTACAAAACGTTCATCCGTAATTAAGTCTTCCCGCCCCATTGCTGCAAATAATTTCTCAACGATAGGCTGTGCAGCGCCAGACAGAGCCACCCATTTTCCATCTTTGGTTTGGTAACCATTCCTGGGGGCAATGGACACACTGCCGTTCCCCACTGGTCTGGCAATAGTCCCTACCTGATCAAAAGCCGTGATATGGGGTTCTACTAGTCGCATTAATGGTTCATATAAAGAAATATCGATACATTGTCCCCGATGATCAGGCGAATTATTTCTTTCATAAACAGCAATCATCAGTGCTAGCGCCCCAGAAATACCGTTCACTCCATCGGCTAAAGCCATTCCAGGCAGCGTAGGTGGACCACCGGCCGCACCATTTATAGAGGCAAAACCGCTCATTCCTTCTGCTACAGTGCCAAACCCTCCCCTGCCTGCGTATGGACCACTTTGACCGTAACCTGTTGTTCGCAACATAATTAGGGACGGATTGATCTTTGATAAAACCTCCCAACCGAGACCCCATTTTTCAAATGTTCCAGGTCGATAGTTTTCAATTACGATATCTACCTTAGCCACCATTTTCTTGAACAATTCCTGTCCTTCTGGCTGACCGAGATTCAGCGTAATACCTCTTTTATTTCGATTTAATGATTTCCACAAGACCCCAATGCCATTTTTTTGCTTGCCATATTTACGGGCAGTGCAACCCGTTTCTGGATGTTCAATTTTAATAACCTCAGCACCATAGTCGGCTAGAAAAGTAGCAGACCAGGGAGCAGCCAGCATTGTGGCGGTATCAAGAATTGTAAGCCCCTGTAAAGGCAACCGTTTTTGTTCTCCGCGCATTCTCTCATACCCCCACTAATTCCCGTGCTTTTTGCTTTTTCTGCTCAAAAGCCTCAACTACAGCATATCTGTCCAATAATGTTTTCGCTTTTTCATAATGAACATAGTCAATCATCTTACCTTCAAAAGTTGCTGATGCTCTGCCTGCTGCTACCGCTTCATCAAATGCAGCCATAACTTTCTTGGCGTGTTCGACTTCCTGTATACCAGGAGTAAAACATTTATTTAAAACCTCTACATTACCCGGATGAATGCAACTAGCTCCTAAATAGCCATGTTTATAAGCGAGTGCTGCACTTTGTTCGAATGCATTAGGGTCACTATAATTAGCCAATGAACCGATTAAACCCATCGGCATCTTGCAATGCGCACGTGCAATCAGCACTAATTGCGTCCTTGGTACTAATAAAGCGTGATAAGTATCTGCACATTCTACCATTCCGACATCTCTCAAAAAATCTTCATTACCAATAGAAAGTGTATCAATCCGTTCACTGGCCTTTGCAATTTCATTTAAGTTTACATATCCTTTTGCAGATTCTATTAATACTGATATCTTAATTTGCCCTACTGGGATGCCTCGCTTTTTTTCCAATTCAGCAATAAGCTTCTCAATACCATGAACTTCGGCAGTGCTTTCTACTTTAGGAAGATAAATCCCTTCTACACCCGGCCAGACAGAAGCTTCAATATCATCTTTCAGCAACTCTTTCACATTGTTAACCCGGACAAATACATCACTACCTCCTTTGCCGACAACTGGGATTAAATCTTTAATTAGTGCACGTGTAGCCACTTTTTCAGAATTTGGAACACTGTCTTCCAAATCAAGGACAATTGCATCAGCATTTCTCAAATACGCCCTTTCAACAAACTTAGGCGCATTGGCTGGCATAATTAATCTAGATCTGCGGACAGTGTTTTTTGTGTAATTAAATTCCATTATCTAACTCCCTTTTCTTTCGATTCTTATTTATCAGTTTAGCAAAATGCAAAAGAGCCTTGTCTCTTCGCACTTATGCTATGTTTGAAACATGTCCCGAGTTAATAGTAACTTCAATTCAGAAAATTTTAAAATATATATAATTGATAGCAGGTATCTGAAATAACGATTTCAGATATTCGAATTCACATTGCAATATCGACTATATTTATCTAATTTAACCATCAGCTCATTCATATGAACTAAAAAAAATCCTATAACCGTTAAGGTCATAGGATTTTTTTACGTAAGCAGAAAGGATAGCACCTTCTAAGATTCCAAGTAAGATTGACTAAGGCTTTGGCATAAACCAAGCTTTTTCATATAATACTGTAATAGAGAAAAATTGATCTATATTAAATTATTAAAATCTACCGTTTTGGCAAAGTCAATAAATCGCCTTACCATCTTCAATTCCAGCATTTCTTTTTGATACATTATCAATGTTTGCCTTAATATGGGTTTACCGTCATTATCCATTAGAGCTATTTGGTGTATATTCTCATCATTCTTAAATATAGTACTGGGTACTATGGCATATCCTAAGCCGTTTACAACCATGCCTTTACAGATATCAAGGTGACTAACCGTCATGCCAATTTTAGGTGATTGTGAAAAGTTCTTCCCCCACCAATTATTCAGTAACATTTTATATGAAACATCAGTCTGATAGTCAATTCTCGGCAATTGCGGAAGATCATTAAATTTAATTTCTTGCTTAGACGCAATACAGATCGGTTCCTCATGTAAAATGTGCTTTTCACCTCGCCAGCCATGATCCATGCGTACAAACCCCACATGTATATCTTGATTCTGCAATAAGCTGCAAATATCACTACTCCAAGCGGTAACAACATTAAATTCAACATTTGGGTATTGTTCTTTAAAAAGCCCAAGCAATCGTGGTAGTTTAAACTTAGTCAGATAGTTTGGAGACCCAACTAGCAGTGTTCCTTTTATGTCAGTACCCATGCTGACAACTTGTTCTTTAATTTGACGAATATTAGTTAGCATATTTTGTGCACATTCTGCAAGGTAATCGCCCTCTGGAGTGAAATGAATGCCTCGGCTGCCCCTATAGACCATTTTGACATCAAATTCCTGCTCAATCTGACGTATGCGGGCCGTTAATGCTGGCTGAGATATGAATAATACTTGAGCTGTTTTTGTAATATTTTTCTGTTCATGCAATACTTTTATAATTAGCCAGTCCCGATCTTCCATTCTAGCCCCCTTAATTCATAAGTTAGAGAACATACGGTACTATTGCGCTGATTTACCACTCTTTGTAGAGAAGACAATTATAACTTATCAATTTGATACCTATTTAAAATTATTAATTAATTCTGATTTCTAATCCCTTTGTACTAGGAAAAAATTTTCCCACTTTGCCGAAATTATAATTTGGTGGTTCTTTTAGTACCTTAATCAAATGCTCATTTATGCTAACTTGGTGTAATCGAGTTAACCATCTTTGCCTAACAGTCTCATTAAAAAGTTGTATCCATCAATGGATTACCATGCCTATAATCCAGCTGTGACTAGATCTATCCTATCATACTTATACCAAAAAAGGAACGTCCCCAACGCCAATAAGAATTCCTGCAAATTCTCGATTGAGTTTTGCAGGAATTTATTGTTGCTGCTGTATTATTTGATTGGTACTGTCCAAAAGTATTTTGACTTATATCAGATTTTCTGGATTTAAACCTTTTAGCTCGGCAACAACGAAAGTTCCATCCTTACGAATGAGTCGATCATCAAACCATATTTCACCGCCACCGTATTCAGGAGTCTGGATGCATACCAGATCCCAGTGTATAGCAGATCGATTGCCATTGAAGGCATTATCATAAGCATTTCCAGGAGTGAAATGAAAGCTGCCTTTAATTTTTTCATCAAATAGTGTATCCTTCATTGGTTCTGTAATGTAGGGGTTTACACCTAAAGCAAACTCACCTATATAGCGGGCTCCTTCATCCGTATCCAACAGTTTATTAATTTTTTCAATCTCATTTGCGGTAGCTTTTACAATTTTTCCATTAATAAACTCGAGGCAGATCTTTTCATAAGTAAAGCCACCTTGAATTGAAGGGGTATTATATGAAAGATAGCCATTTACTGAGTCTTTTACTGGCGCAGTATATACTTCGCCATCTGGAATATTCACAGTACCTGAACATTTTATAGCTGGAATACCTTGTATCGAAAAATTCAGATCAGTACCAGGACCTATGATGCGTACTTTGTTAGTCCTCTGCATTAACTCAATCAGAGGATCCATTGCTTTTTCCATTTTCTCATAGTTCAGATTGCATACCTTGAAATAAAAATCTTCAAAAGTCTCTAAACTAGTATTTGCTAACTGAGCCATAGAGTTATTGGGGTAACGAAGAACACACCATTTTGTTTTAGGAACACGGATGTCTGTATGCACTGGCTTATTCCAATATTTTTGGTAAAGCTGCATTTGTTCCGATGAAATATCAGCTAACTCACTACTATTTTCTGCAGCCCTAATAGCAATATACGCATCCATACGGTTCATACGTGCTGCTTCCCACTCTGCAATCATCGCTAACTGATCAATGCCAGCCCCTTTTAATAGTTCCCGGATCATCTTATAATTTTTTATTGTTACAAAAGGAATTCCTCCTACCCGATATACCTCTTCCACCAATGCCTTTGTTAGCGGTAATCCGTCATCAAACATTTCAATTAAAATTTTCTCACCCTTTTGTAACTTAATCGAATACCCGATTAAGTTCTTAGCTAACTCTCGAATTCTCTGGTCCAAAATAAAATCCTCCTATACATTATGTAATCTCATCCGGCATTTTCATAAAGTAATTGCACTAAAATTTATAGCTAAGGTTACTGATAAAATATTGACGATCATTACTATCATTTCCAGCATAATTTTTCATATCACCATAACTCAAATGAAGTATTGCACCTTTCATCGGAACATAATCTATGGCATATTCAATGCCTTGAATATCATTCATAGCATTGACATCCATAGCATAGGTAGCATCTGCTGTACTCCAGTATTGTGGATCAAATCCTGGTGCGGCCTTTCTGTAAGTAACACCTACATCCCAAGAACCTACTTTTTTACGGTCAGCCTGCCTGAATGTCAAGCCTGCCATCCATGCTTTAGCATTTTCAACATCATTTTTGCCATATTCACCAACTACTGCAAGATTTTTAAATCCGTTATAGCCAAACCCTGCCGTCCAAGCCTTATACTGGGCAGTAGTTGTTTTATCATCAGAATCCTTTAAATAGGATGCCGTAACGTCAAAATCGTTGGTTAAATTCGTCGTAATATCAGTAAAGAAGTACTTTTTCTTATCGGCTGCACGGACATAACCGATCTGAGTTTTAATCTTGCCATCAAAATCAATCTTGGCCCCATCCCAATTCTTATCAGTATCCACTAGTAAACCTTTCCCTAGTGCCAACGGCAATCTGCCAACAGCTACACCCACCTCACCAACGGTACCTTTTATAAAAGATAAATCGACTTTTGTAGCTGAACTTCCGCTGTCATGCTTTCCATCAAATGATGTAATGTTGTTGCTATTAACAAAGCGAGTGCGAAAATTCCAACCATCGCCCATATCAACATCAATATTAAATCTTGTTCTAAAGTTTACGTCATCCGAATATTTATTACTCTTTGTATACTCATAGCGGAAACGAGTATCACCAGAAATCTTGACTTTATCAATAAGAGCAGCAGCAGTTCCAGTAGCTGGTGCAGCCGGTGTTGTTGCCGAAGTATACACCCCGAGATTGCTTAGTTCAACCTTAAATTCTGCGGCTAATTTATCTATAGTGGCTTTTTGTTCTGCATTGGCCTTATTTTGATTTGCTAATGCCTTTCCAACAAAAGTAGCCAATTCGTACCGGGTAAAGGTTTGCTGTTTACTGAAATTCATGTCTCTATATCCTTCATAGAGATCAGCTTGGACTAGTGTGTCGATTGCATCATAGGTCCAGTTACTCGTTGGAACAAGTTCGAAAGGATTCGCGGCAAAAGCTGTTGCCGACATGCTCAATAAGTATCCAACAACTAAGGTCTTAAGTAAATTCTTTCTCATTGTATTCGCTCCCTTTTATTATCGTTTTTTAGTTAGTTCATTGTTTGAGCAAGATTGCTTCTTTTATGGCTTCCTTGTGCTCATAACGATAATACATATATAGCTGCTATAGATGCTCTCTCGCCCTAATTAATAGAATAAAAGCAATTGCCATAATTCACTAACTGCTCTTAGCAGTAACACAACATTAAGTAATGCAACATCAGTATCACCTATTGAAGTCATCTTCAGGATAAAGATCTAATCTATTTTTTTCTTGTAAGCACAGACATAATGATCCCCCCCAAAATATTTTGATATTAGTTATTTATAAGTTAACATTCTACCCTCCCGTTTAAATAGTAAATATACTTTTAATTTTTGTTTTAATATTCAAAATATTCAATGTATATTTCCGATTGCTTTTAATGCAACTATTATGCCAAAAGAAAAATGTATATAGCAGGTGTTTCTTTATAATAAAGAATAGCAGTCGCCTACTATAAATTTAGGCGACTACTCAATAAAATGTATCTCATTTAGTAAATGAAATCAGATTGAAATGGGATTTATAGGTATTTAATCTCACCTATTAATTAACCTATTATGTTTTTCATTACTCATTTTATAAACCTTAACAGGCATAAAGTCATGACGTTGCTTACAACCTAAGTTACCATCAAATAAAATACGTTATTTTTATAAAGTTATCCGATATAAAGCAGCGAAGGGTGTTAGAAAAAATTTTCTAACACCCTTCGCTGCTTTATATCATTCTATAATTATTGTTAAAATAATACTTTATGTAAAGCACTGTGAGGTGCTGGCAATACGAGTTGATCGACTAAAAATCCGCTGTCATGTATAGCATTGCTGCCAGCCTTAATGGCAGCCGTTACTGCTCCTACATCGCCAGTTAGCGTCACCATAGCTTTGCCGCCCATTCCTCTTGCCAGACGAACTTCAATCAATTCTACATTGGAAGCTTTTACAGCCGTATCTGCTGCAATAATCGCAGAAGCTACAGAATAACTTTCAATTACCCCTAAAGATCTTACTTCTTTGACTTCGGTACAGCCTGACAATGCTGGAAAAATACTATCATGCAAATTAGGAAGTATAAATTCATCCACAACATTTTCAGCGCCGCTTACTGCCGTTCCACTTCTGACTGCGCTTTGGACGGCTCCTACATCACCTGCAATCATGACAACATACTTGCCAGGGCACATGGCTTGTGCCATGAGGATCTCTACATTAGCTGCCTTTAGCATGGCATCTGCTGCTAAAAGGCCTCTGGTAATATTCTTTAATTCTAATAGACCAATAGCACGCTTCATCTTATTTCCCCCCTGTTATCCTAAACCGCCCGGATACCAATACTAGTATCTACTCTACAGATCTCTCCTGATATACTGGCATGTAAATTAGCTCCTACCGCTGCGCCTTCAGGTATAATTCCAATTAAATCACCTTTTTTAACCGTATCCCCTACTTTAACAATGGGTAGGGCTGGCGCTCCAATATGCTGTGAGAGAGGCAACGTAACTTCTTTTGCAATCACCTCGTTTGCACTCAATGGTGCTTTTACATCATATTGAGCAATACCGAGACGGGCTGTCAAACGTTTGGTAGGAATTAAACGATTTATACGGGTTGACAGAGTCTGCTGTGGTTTATTATTATGAGGATTCTTTATCCCGGCTTTTCCCAATTGCTTTTTCAACTCTGCATTCACTCTGCGGGGAGATAAACCCATGGAACAGCCAAAAGTATCACATGCACCACATTCTGAACACAGCAAGGCACGAGAAAAAATAGCCGACTCCCCTACCTGTCCTTTACCAATCGCCTGCATGATACGATGAGGTTCTAAACTATGACCTAACAGGTGACGCGGACAAACATCAGTACAGGCTAAACAATTACAGCATACTGCCTTCGCCCGATTGGCAATCATTTGCCATGTTGTATTTTTCTGTGTAATTAAGGAATGATCCATAGGTAAGATCAAAATTCCTCCTGTAGTTTTAGTAACCGATGCATCTGCGGTAATTAATTTTCCCATCATCGGACCGCCGTCAATAATGGCATACGGATTCACAAGTGCTCCCCCTGCCAGCGTAATCAGTTCCTGTACTTTCATGCCAATGGGTACTTTTAACGTGACTGGTTTCGCCACGGCGCCGCCAACTGTAACATATTTATCCGTTACGCCTTGACCTTTTAAAGCGTCCGCAATATTGATCAGGGTTTCAACATTAGCCACTACCACTCCTACGTGGAGAGGTATACCACCTTCAGGTACAATTCTGCCCGTAACCTCATGAACAAGAACTTGTTCATCTCCTGCTGGATAAATGTCAGGTAAAAAAAACAATTCAATTTCCTGTTCACCGATCTCTTTTATAGCAGCCTGGAGGTTTTTCGTGGCTTCTTCGTACTTACGTTTTAAGCCAATATAACCGCGTTTTGCCCCAGTGGCCAGCATCACTGTTTTCAAACCTAAAACCATTTTTGTACTTTCTGCTGCCATGATATGCTGATGAGCCCTTAATAAGGGTTCGCATTCCGCACCATTAACAATCACAAATTCAACAGCAGCGTTGATTTTAACATGGGTAGGGAAACCAGCTCCGCCAGCGCCTACTACACCTGCTGCTTTTACCGCGGCGACAATCTCGTCACGCATTTTCTATCAGCTCCCAAACTTTCATCTATCCACTGACTAAATCGCTCTAAAACTTCCAATTATATAGTTGGAAGCACTAGAGCGACTAAGCCTGAAAGATAAGTTCACTCTAGATTCGGATGGAGTAAATACTCCATCTAAATCTAGAATTTTTTTAATTAAACAATGGAGAAAGCATCAACAAGAACACATCTTCTCTGCCGAGTAAAGCTGCGTGGTGAGGTAATTCCTTCACCTGTTGGGCCGGCAAGAGTAAAACTGGTAAAGCCTTCTCCGCCTACTCCAATTCCTGCATAGGAAGGAGCATTCTTGACGAAAATTGTCGTTTCAACCGCTCTGGCAAATCGAGTTAAGTGATCAACGTTTTTAGAGTGCATCGCTGCTGTATGGCGATTGCCATGCTCTACTCTTACAGCCACCTCAATGGCTTCATCAATGTCTTTTACCTGCACTACCGGCAACACTGGCATCATTAACTCTTCAATGACAAAAGGATGATCTGCTGGTGTTTCGCACAGAACAACTTTCACACTATCCGGTACATCAATACCAATTTTGCTTAATAGATACTTTGCATCTTTACCAACATAATCTTTATTAATGCCATAGCTTCTTTTCGGCTTATCTGTGCACCCTTCTGCTATCTTTTCTTCCTGCACTGTCATGATAACGTCAAGCAGACGATCAATATTAGATCCTGAAATCAGATAGGCACCATATTTTTGCATGTAGGTAATCAATCGATCTGCAATGGATCCTACGGCAATTACTTCTTTTTCTGCAATGCAAGGCAAGTTATTATCAAAGGAGCATCCCGCGACAATATCCCGAGCTGCCTTTTCAATATCTGCAGTTTCATCTACGATAACAGGTGGATTGCCAGCTCCCGCACCAATGGCCTTCTTACCAGAAGATAAAACTGCCTTAACGACTCCAGGACCGCCTGTTGCTACCAACATATTGATTCCTGGATGTTTCATCATTTCATTAGCTGCCTTGATGGAAGGATTCGCAACTGAAGTTAACAGGTTATTGGGACCGCCAGCTTTGACGATGGCATCATTTAATAGTGTGATGATCTTTATGGATGTATTTTTTGCAGTAGGATGCGGACTGAAGAATACAGTATTCCCCGCTGCAATCATGCCGATACCATTGCAGATGACGGTTTCAGTTGGATTCGTAGTAGGGGTAATAGCACCAATAACGCCGTAAGGTCCCATTTCAATTAACGTTAAACCATTGTCGCCGCTCCAAGCCTGGGTAGTCAGATCTTCTGTTCCAGGAGTTTTAAGAGCAGCTACCTGATTTTTGATAATTTTATCAGATACTCTTCCCATACCAGATTCATCCACAGCCATTTGCGCCAAGATTGTGGCATTCTCATACGCTACATCCCGCATGGCTTTAATGAGAACTTCTCTTTTTTCTAAAGATAGAGTCTTTAACTCCTGATATGCCTTACGGGCTGCAGCCACCGCTTCATCCACCGTTTCAAAAATTCCGCTGCCATAACCAGTTGGAGCTGCCTTTGCGCCGGTTTGCATTTTCGATAATATTTCTAATGTTATTTTCTCAATTAGAGCTTGATCAATACTCATATAATCTCCTCCTACTAGTATATTGAGTCATTTAGAACATTGGATAAGTTTGCAAATATTTTTTCGCCCAACATGGCGAAGTATCGGATCAGGCCAGTGAAGCTGTAAGGTGGTAAGAACGAAGCAGGGCGGAAAAAGACTGCAAAATTACCATTGCTTTTAGATGACGCAATGTACTAAATACCATCTACTACTTAATAAGCAGCTAGTGCAGCCTTAGCAACTGTTATGTCTTCCTCAACTGTACCGCCGCTTACACCTAACCCGCCAATTACATTTCCTCCAGCAATAAGAGGAAAGCCACCGCCAAAGGTGATAAACCTGCCATTACTTGACGTATTTAAACCAAAGAGCGGCTGTCCTGGCGCTACCACAGAAGCAACTTCTTCTGTAGACATTTTTAAGGCAAGAGCAGTGTATGCTTTATCAAGGGCTATCGAAATACTCCCTAGTAAAGCGCCATCCATACGATGCTGTGCTACCAGATTGCCCCCTGCATCGACTACTGCAATTACCATAGGTACTCCTATTTCTGCTGCTTTTTGCTCTGCGGCTGTGATCAGTTGTTTTGCTTTTCCTAATACACTTACGTGTTCTTCCGCTTTATCCTGTGATTTTCCGCCTTCTAATGCTGCTAATACCTTGCTCTTAACAGTTAGTATGACTTCCTCTTGTTCTACACACCGCGCTAAAACATATAGGAAATCGGAAAGGCGATTTAAGTATAAGGAAACTGGCACAGTAACTTTTTCTTCTCTTTTCAGACGAATAACACAGCGTTCTGCCCTCCGTACCATTGTTCGTGCCAGATCCAGTGCTGCACTGGCAGAACAAGTGCCAGGAGTTATAAAATAGTTTTGAGGAATCCGCTTTTGTTCTAGCTGATCAATCATCAACTCGATTCTGGCAACATGTGCTTCTGTAATACGATAGTCAGCAGCTTTTAATGATTCCGTTGCCAAGTCTGCATTTAAATCAATTAACTCTTTTTGAACAGAATCAAGCATATCAGCCGCCCAAGGTGAATGATGAATTAACGACTTGCCTAATCCCATAGCAGAAGTTGCTTCATCTACTGTTCCATACGCTTCTACACGTAAACTATCTTTATACACTCGCTGCTTGCTCAGCAAGCTGGTTTGTCCTTCGTCTCCCGTTTTTGTATATACTTTCATCATACACTACTCCTCGAGTAAAACTGTATTTAACTCGATATTATCATTTTCTACCCCTGCACAAGCTCTACACCGCATTCTCGGGCAATATCTCTAGCTAATGGCGTCAGAATGGCTCCTTTCGGAACCGTGATACTCTTCGTGCCATTTTGTGCAGCAGTCTGTATTGCGGCGGCATCCAGCACAGTCTTTTTATGAGTTGACTTACTTACTGGCTGCTCTGTTGTATGACTCACTTTCATCTGCGCTTCTTGGCATAGTCGTTTTTGGCTGACTGCTGCGATGCTTTCTACAGGAACGAGTTCCATACCAAAATCCGCTAATTTCTGCAGATTTCCCTGCAATGCTTTAATAAGACCTGGGGATGAGTTCCCCATAGTATATTGCGCCCGCCAGCTATCCAAAGGGTCGGCAGCATTATACGCTGCTATTACTGGTTTTCCCATCATTAATCCTTGCAGAATCAGCGTTGAAACCATCGTATCGGATAGGGTATGGGATAACTTCGCTGCTGTATTTTGGGTGAGTACAGGAACGATCACAATATCTGCTTCACGCAATGCTTTTCCTGGATACGGCGAATGGGCAGTAACAATATCAATGTGACTGCCCAGTGCCTCTGTTACTCTTTCAATTCCCAAGATTTGTTCAGCAGCTGCAGATAAAACTGCTGTTATCGCAAAACAAAGGCCCTGTAATTTTTTTATTTCGGCTAAACCTTGTTCAAATCCAATGGTTCCGCCAGTGAAAATAACTAAAGCCTTATGCTTAATTTGGACAGATTGTCCCTGGGCAATAACAGGATTTTGTTGCAATTGGCGCAGAATTTCGGCTGTGACAAGCTGCACCATTTCTTCATTATCCATGTTACACCTCCTGGCATCGAGCTATGGTTACCACGTCACCACTTTTTAAACCAGTGGCGTTTGCTTCATCCGTATCAATATGAAATTCTAATCGAAAATCAGGCTTTACACGCACTAACACATTCTTTAATATTGTCGACCTAGTTCCACTAGTTTCAACCCATACACGCTCTCCATCGGAAACACCAAAATGCCGAGCATCATCTGTATGCATGTGAATATGTCTGGTTGCACAGATCAAACCTTCTGATAAAGTAACTGAACCCTGGGTACCAACAATCGTTATACTTGCTGATTGTTCAATATCACCTGAATCACGTAAAGGCGGCACAACACCAAGACTAAATCCGTCAGTCCGAGATATTTCAGCTTGTGTTGTTTTGCGCACAGGTCCTAAAACCCGTACACCGCGAATGACACCTTTTGGTCCCACCATGGTAACCGTTTCCGCTGCAGCAAATTCACCAACTTGTTTTAGATCTTTTTGCCGCGTTAAGGTATGACCAGCACCAAACAATATTTCAATATGCTCAGCAGAGAGGTGGATGTGACGGTTCGATACTCCCACAGGAATGTCCATACTTCTTGTCTCTAGTGAGGTAGTCTTCTCCAGAGCCTGCATGACTTGTTTTACGACTTCATCCAATATCTTCTTTTCCACTATCACACCTCAATCCACCTATTTTTCTATTTTATTTCAAGAATTGTTAAATCATCCTAAGACTTCCACTTTTTTCGCAAATGGAAGTCCTAGTATAACTACGATTCATATAGTGCTTACACATCAATGAGTCGTAACTTTTTTATAAAGATTCGTCAATTTTAGGAAGTATTTTCTCAATATCGGTATGAGGACGTGGAATGACATGAACTGAAATCAGTTCACCAACTCTTTGAGCTGCTGCAGCTCCTGTATCAGTAGCTGCTTTTACTGCTCCTACATCACCACGAACTAAGACAGTCACCAAACCAGATCCAATTTTTTCATAACCTACTAATATTACATTAGCCGCCTTAACCATTGCATCCGCAGCTTCTATTGCACCTACTAAACCTTTTGTTTCAACCATTCCTAAAGCTTCTCCGCGCATATTATTCCGCCTCCTTATTATTTCTATCATAATGAATACAAGTTATCTTAGGGTCACCCTTGACTCTAGGGCAAGCAGGATCGCCGCAAATATTACAATAACCAGATACCTTTTTGGATTGTTCTATAATTGGCAATTGTTCACTCGGCTCTATCTTTTTTTTTTCTGCCGCTTCGATTTCCTCCTGTACTTCTAACTGCAGTTCATCTACTGCAACAATCTCTTTATTTTTCTGAATTTCTTCAATTTTTTCTTTTTCAACGATTAAACTCTTTTTCTCTTTGAATCCCACTGTATCCTTGGTTGTTACAATGCCGGACAACGTTTCGTGAGGTCTAGGTATAATATGTGTAGCAAATACTTTATTTACCTTACTGCCAGCTGCTTTACCAGCTTGAATTGCAGCTGAGACCGCACCAACGTTGCCAGTCAGTTTAATAACTACCATTCCGCCACCTTTTGTCATCTCATAACCAATTAACTGTACATTGGCTGCTTTCAGTGCCGCATCAGCAGCTTCCAATGCTGCAGCTAATCCAACGATTTCAATGAGACCTAAAGCGTTTTGGACCATGCTTTCACCTCCCCATGGCCTTGTGCACTTTCTTGAAGAACCTTTTGAACGATACGGTAGACTACCTGGTATAAATCATCTCGAAGATTTGTTTCGTAGTTTTCATTTTCCGACGGTCGGTCTTTAAAAGGAATTCCTTTTACCAAGCGTGCAGCATTATAGCCAAAATGCCGCCAATGAACAGGGCTTCCAACTTCTTGTAAGGAAAAGAGCGGTTTTGGGGCAGGCAGTTTGACATAATGGATGCACAAGCCTTCTGGTCCAATTCCGACACCGACTCCCAGCTTTGATTTAGAAGCTCCTTCATACGATAGTGCTGCGGCATTTGTTTCATTGCTTTGCACCACAGTATAAGGTATTCCCTCTTCTTCCATTCCCGCTTGCACTTCTCGTAACTTCTCTTCACCGCCTGGGTGAGGAGCTAAATAGATGAGGATACAAGGTTTATTTTGATCTGGCAGCATAGCATCACGCCTCTCTGTCAAGATATGACAGTACCAGTCCAGTAGCTACCGCATTGCGTGAGCCTTCGGAACCTCTAATATTTCCTCGTCCGCATACAATACTATATTCAGCCAATGCATCGGTCACCATATCTCCTACTTCAAAATCCATGGCAGATCCTCCTACTAATACAACAAACTCAATATGACGAATATTGCCTGTAGGCGCTACACGGCTCAGAGACCGAATTGCATTTGTTACAAAAACGCGTTTTTTAGCCTCTCGCCTTACATGACGAATCTTATCCAAAGGGTGAGAACTAGGTATTGGAACCATTTCTCCATCTTTTAAAATTACCACACGAGAAAAAACTTGTGGAGGAAGGTGCTGTTCGTAAAAACGCACGGTTCCGTCTTCCAGCCTAATATGATATAAACTTTCAACTTTGGCTAATGGATATTTTTTTATATCTTCTGCCAGATCAAAATCATTTAATCCCAGTTCAGAATTGATCAGCATGGTAACCATATCACCAGCACCAGCCAAATGGATGGACAATACACGTTCATCTCTTGTGATAATCGCAGCATCTGTTGATCCGCCGCCCATATCAAGGATTGCCAAAGGTTTATCAGTACCGGGAGTTGTTAATGCCCCGCGAATCGCCATATTAGCTTCAACCCCAGCTATGACCACTTTTACCCCCAAATTACTTCTCAATTGATTTGCAATTTGTTCCATGGGAAGACGGCTTGTTTTTACCATAGCCGCTAGAGCCACCGCATTTTCCAAAGCAAATTCTCCTGCTAAGCCACCTTGTACTTTTTGCGGTACAAAAGTATCAACAGCCAGAATATCTTGTATTTTCATATCGCCAAGATGCTGCTCGGTAAGCTCGCTCATAACCTGACGAACCCGTTCTAACATTCCACTTACATGAGTGCCAGCTTCTCCTTGCACATCAAGAACTGGCTGCACTCGCTCCACCGTTTCCATAATTTTATTAGCCCCAGATTCAACATCAATATCAGCTTTACCCTTTGATCCAAAGATTGTGATAAATCCAGCAGGGATGGTTCGTGCCTTTACATCACCTTGGGGGGTGCGCACAACAACCGCTGAACGATTGCCAATTAAAGCACGAGCAATGGGTACCACCATCTTTGTATCACCAGCTGACAACTCAAAAACTGTGGCAATTCCGTAAGGATTTGATAACGTTCGAATGGTTTGCCCCGGTTCTGCCACTTCTACAGCTGCCAACATCCCAATGGGAACCTTTTCAATCATTGTTACTTCATCCACTACGGGTATTATTTTCTGCAAACGATTTGCAATAAGTACAGCATCATCTTGCCGTACAATGACCCCTTGAAGATCAATACCTCGCGCTAAGGCTTGATTTAAAACACGAGCAGCATCTTCAAAATCAATGTTTTCGGGGATGACACAAATCACTTTTTCTCCAGAAGTAAGGCTTTCCAGCTGAGTAAAAGAAACGGTTTGCCCAACACCTAAGCCTACACCCCCTGGGGTAGATGGATTATGTCCAATCATTGTAGATTCTGTAATAATTGTTTCGGTAATGGTTTCCATTGCCAAGTCACCAATTACAGGTGTTGCTTCATTCAACCTGATTTCAGACAAGTCCGCCATTGTCATTCCAGCTTTTTTCAGCGCTTCTTCTAAAGCAATGACAATGCCTGGAATATTTGCCAGCGTACCTTTTATACCAGTAGTCTTGACAATACTGCTGGTATAAAACTTTGTTACTTTTGCTGATTCCATTGCAGCCAAGCAAACTTCTGTTGTAGAGTTTCCAATATCTACACCTGCAATTATAGCCATGAAAATTCCACCTTATTCCGCTCTGAGACGATTGCGCCGTTCGTATACCCCTGCAGCCTCTCTCACAAAAGCGGCATTTATTTTTGCATTGTATTTCGTATCTAATTCATCTGCAATAGCTATTAATTCTGCTCTTGTAGACCTGTAAGGACGAAGAGCATTGTAAATTTGCAGGATTCGTTCATCAGGAATGGCCGTTAATTCAGCAGCCCGGCGCAAATTGTCACCAAACTGCGTTCTGCCAACACCATCAGCAATTTCGCCTTGCATGCGTAATGTTTCAGGAGCAATACGTACATCTTGGGGTTTAACATCACCATTCAGCACATTTGCTAAGGTAATATCTGAAAGTTTCTTCCCAGTAGGAGATTTCAATAACTCTGGTCTTTTTGTAGCTAAAGGATAATCTCTATCCGGATTTAATCCTTGAGCACCCACTGTTGGAGCAGTTTGCGCTGTTTGTACTGCTGGCGCACTGCCTTTCGTCATGGATTTTAATACTTCACGAACCATATCTTCAATCAATTTTTCTTGAGACATATCAATCACCTCCGCTTAGTTAAATTTCACTTCGATTTCGACTGGTTTAGCGCCTTGAATTACATGTTCAGTTTCTTTTATATGCAAGACGGCTGCCTTTGCTTGAAACTTTGGTCTTGCCATTTGATCATTTTTGGTTGGTACTGGCACTGGAGACTCACCTTTTGCGTATTTTGCCGCATTACGCCCAATAGCACGATAAGCCTGCAAATCCAATAAAGGAGATTGAGAGAAAAGTTCCAAATTACTAAGTGGCGGCAAATCTTTCTGATGGATAACCGTTGTCCCTCTGGATTGTATACCAATGGCAATTCCAGATCCGCTTAGCTTAGTACCATCATGAGCATCAAAAGCAACGTCAGAAGTACGCAATACTCTGATTACTCTGGCAGTTAACCCTTCTTCTTCAATGCCTGCGATCATTTCACGCAATACGTCACTATGAGGAATATTTACAATGGTTTTATTTTGATATTTTCCAAAAGCTGGAGCTAAGGCAATTACTACTTCATCGGCTCTTGTACCGGGACGTGCTTCTCCTTTTTCCACTAAGGTCATGGGACGACCTGTCGCAGCAGCTGTTGCTGTATTTGTAGTAGGTTTAGGCTGTTCCATACCTTGCAGCACTTGCAGAATGATTTCCCGAATCACTTGCTCGTTAATTTGCATTACACTACACCTCTCTTTCTAACTTAAGCATCATAATCAGACGGATTGATTGCCTGACTGATGTTTTTGATTTCATTCCATCTTTCATCACTCATCTGGTAGCCAGTTCCTGGACCTTGATAGTCATTACGGCTGTTTACCGCACTGATAACATTAAAGTTTTTGTCCAGAATCGCGGATGTATGGAGATAATCTCCGGAAATACGCTGTTTCAAAATATTTAAGATATGTTCCGCCAAATCGGTAAAGCCAGTTTTAGCCAATGCTTTGACGATATCGATACCTGTAATGCCGCGGCTCATTAGTTCTTGAGCAGCTTTTAAATCTTCAACAACATTACGTGCTGGCACATCTTTACTGCCGTGAGCATAGGTTGCAGCCTCCACTTCTTCATCGGTAATTGCTGGGAAGCCGAGTTCTTTAAATACAGCCTGAAGTCCTTTAGCTGCCTTATTACGAACTGCGATGACTTCTTCTTCTAAAGCTGGACGCAAGCCGCCATCTACTTTCAAGTCGCGCTGTATAATATTCCAATCATCATAATCATCAACATCCCAGTTTGAACCGGCAAACATATTATCATAATTTGGTGTACCGCTATAGCCAGAGCAGATAAAGTCTGTACCAGGCAGGAACTGCATTAAAGTGCGGGCTGTTTTGCGAATGTCCGAATGTGTAAAGGTTTGGTCATTACTAGATGCTACTTCCATGTCTAACATCGCTGCGCAAAGATTTTCTGCCAATACAGCGCGAATACCAGAAGGAACAGCTGCAGGAACGCCAATACAACTTACGGAACCATTCTGCAAGCCTTGAACTCCAGCACCTCTGGTAAGCATGATGCAGCGAATTTCTAGATACAGCATGGATTTGCCTTCTGCATACCCCATCTGTACTTCTGAGCCAGTACCGGAAGTAAACCTCATTTTTAATCCTCTTGAAGCATAGGCTGAAGCAAGAAATGCTTTTGACCATGGTGTATCATCACCATCAACAAATACATTTTCTGTTCCATATACGGAAATCGTTTCTGCATAGGCAGTAATGCCACGCATGCCAAGTTCTAATTCTGTTGCTTCTTCCAAAGCACATTGAATCAGCGTGCCACCTCGTCCAGCTTGGCTGCCAATTAATAAAGCCAAAGCATTGAAAGGAGCATAACGTACGACAGCAACGGTAGTTTCCATTTCATCAAAACCACGTAATGCAGCTTCTGCACCATCAGCTGCAATCAACACTGGATTATCATTTACATTCGTAATATGACATTGGTTGGACGGAGTTTTGCGTGCCCGCATTTTCTGTAAGGCCATCATCATTTCTACTACATTCATGGTATTAAACACAGCTACCAGTTTAGCAGCAGTTAAACCACGCACAATGTCAACCACTTCTTTTCTGGAAACATTGACATCAACAAGCATTTTAGCGATTTGACTTGCTTCCATTGCCATTGCTTTCTCAGCAATCTTCACATCGATGGCGTAATCGGCAATGAACTGTTCAATAAAATCAAAGTTACTCCGAGTAACGCCGTCCATTTCTACGATTTTGCCATTCTCAATTTTAATGCTAGGCACCGGATCGTTTGGGCTGCCCATAGCGATCAGGCCAACCTCTGGCCATTCTTTTACGAAACCGTCCTGATTTACAGGGCGGGCAGCTAAGACTTCAAAACGTTTTGATCTCTTCATTGTTTTTCCCCTCCCTGCTTTAGATATATGGTTTAGTTGATGATGGAGCCGGACCAGCCATAGCTTCCAATAATTTGACACCTACTTCTTTAGCAGCAAGTACTGCTTGGCGTACGGCACCAGAATCACCAGTAACCTGAAGAATTACTTCATTGGAATAACTCGTCCCACCTGCTGGGCTGCCATAGCCAACCACTTCTACATTAGCAGTTTTTACAGCAACATCAGACATAAGTACGCCAATGGCAGCAGGAGCACCAACAATCAATCCAAAGGCTTTTCCCACTGGAGCGCCAAAGGCTTTATTAATTGCATAACTTGCCCGAGCTGTATACTGTAATTCAATATGCCCAGCATCATTGCCATACACATCACCAAAAGTACGATTCAGTTCTTTTAGTGCTACTTCAATTGCGCGACGAGCATCTGATACTTCTTCTGCACCAAAGAGAATCAAGGAACCATGTCCTGCTCCACCTTTTGTGTCACGAGGCAATTCAATGGATATAATCTCGGTATTCGTTGCTTTTACAGCTTCATCAGCAGCCATAATATGTGGGCCAGCGCCAGTACGAGCACCTAAAATACCAATGGAACGATATTTAGGATCGATTTTCATTTTTTCATGCAGCATAGGATCCACATTGGCAATCACTAAACCAATGGTATCGCCAATTGCAGTTCCCACAAATTCAGTGATACCAGGATTTCCTGTTGCTTTAGGTTTTTCTTGAGCCCCTTGGGCAGCAGTAGGAGCATGATTCTCCATACGCTTTTTAATTTCATCCATAACCTTATCAATTAATTGCTCTTGCATATAATTTCTACCTCCACATTAAATTCCTATTTTATTTTGGGAAGAATTTTTTCCACATCGGTATGGGGACGTGGAATAACGTGAATAGACACAACTTCGCCAACTTTTTGAGCCGCCGCGGCACCAGCATCTGTTGCCGCCTTGATGGCACCAACATCACCACGCACCATTACTGTCACCAAGCCAGAGCCAATTTTTTCATATCCAACTAATTCAACATTTGCAGCCTTTACCATCGCATCTGCAGCTTCAATAGCACCTACTAATCCTTTTGTTTCAATCATCCCTAATGCTTCGCTCATGAATTACACCTCCCTTCCCCAAAGTGTGCAATTAATTCTTCGATCCCTTCTCCAGTACGAGAAGAAACGAAGAAGATTGGTTCTTTAACTCCGATCTCCATCAAGCGAGATTTAGCTTTGTCTCGATCAATGCCAGGTGCATCGACTTTTGTTACTACCCCAATAACAGGACGGGAAAACATTCCGGCAAACCCAGGCGGCAGAGTTACTTTCAGATTGGTTGCATCCTGCACAACAACGACAACAGATGCTTGCATAGCCGTCGTCATCAATGCTGAATAGAAACGCGGTATCTGAGCATATTCTCCCGGAGTGTCAATGGCTCCATCTGAAAACTGAATACTTTGGGTCTTTTCGGCTGATCGGACATCTTTTTGCAGCGTATGGATCAAAGATGTCTTGCCCGCCCCTATGGCCCCAACTAACATTACCTTCTGCATATCATGACTTTGTTTGTTTAGGGCCACTAAACCCCAAACTATTGACTAATAAATTGGTCACCTGCCTAAGAGATGCTTCCACATTGGATACAGTACCGACCAGTACTAGTGATCCAGTAAAACGATCCATAAAGCCAATTTTTACATCTGCTGCTTTTGTTGCCACATCCGCTGCAATAATAGCAGCTTCACTAGGGGTAATGGTTAAGATTCCAATCGCCGATGTGCTCTCTAACCCTAACTTCTCACATAATTCTTTTTTAGGATTAGATATGAGGTGAGCTAAGGTTACTTGTTTGCCTGGTACATATTCTTGAACCACTCTTGCCTTTTCTTCCGACATACCATTTCCTCGCAATCCTTACATTAGTTTGACAATTATAACTATTTCTCATTTTTAGTTTTTTACCTTGCATATTTATTGCTTAGCCACTGGACATAATTGCTGCATCCATTTCAACCATAATCTAGATATTTTTTTCACACTCGTCTTACAGGATTATTTTGTTTTATTATTCAAATATTTCTACTACAAAAGCAAAATAGGACTACTTTACCGTAGTCCTATTTTATCTTTCATAATCCTTTTTTATTCAAAATTATCTTTTATTCTTTTTTTGCTTAAATATGGAACTTTTTTGCATTCGTTTTTTATTCTTGCTTAGTATTACGAAATTCATTTCGATACTGATTTGGTGTCATTCCCATTGTCTGACGAAATACACGGCTAAAATAGCTGGCATCTTGATATCCTACCTCCGCAGCAATTCGCACTGCCGTAAAATCAGGATTCTGCAGCATTTTTTTGGCTTTTTCAATTCTAACTTTCGTTAGAAAGTCTACAAAATTATATCCTTTTTCTTGTTTGAAAAGCCTGCTAAAATAAAAAGGACTTAAATGAACCGTTTGAGCAACTTCTTCTAGCGATATATTCTTATGATAGTTTTTTACAATGTAGTCACATGCTTTATTAATAACCCTCAAATTCATGCTGCTTCTATTTTCCAGCATATTGTCCATAAAGTGATCCAATGAGGCAAGCATCCATGCCTCTACCTGCGTTTTATTATTACACTCGTTCAAGTGATTTATGCAATTTAAATTTAATAGCGTCAATTGTTCTATGTTAGCACCACCTTCCACTGCTGACCGCGACAATACAATTAACAATTCCAGCACACATGCTTTAATCGTATCCATATTAGCCTTACTAGAAAAAATTCCATCTAATAATTCATGCAGCGCTTCTTTAGCTTGCTTGCGATCACCGCATCTCACCTTGTCTAACACATTTCGCTCGTAGTGAAAAGGATAGTTAAAAGGTCCTGTAGTCAGATAGGGCACATCCTCTACGTGAATAATCTGGCTATCACCTAAATAAAATCGCTGCCGCTGCGCATGCAGAGCTTCTAAGTAGGACTTATGAATTTCTCGTGGATCATCGTAATATCGTCCAATTCCAATAGTAATACTGATATTCATAGCTTGCGCAATGCACTCTTGTATATCGGCAGCAACTTTATGTGCATTATCTTTTATTCTTTCTTCACTTTCTACTTCAGCAAATCCTAACAAAACAATCAAATTATCACTGCCAAAAGGAGTAACCAATGCATCATCGCCAGCGACACTAGAAATAAGCTTGTGAATTTTTTGTTTAATCATTTGTTTTTCCAATTCACTATCACTAGAGGTCAGCTGTTTAAAATTGTCAACATCAATCACTAAGACCACACCAGGATCAACTCTCATTCCCAAGAAACGGGAGCGTTCTTGAAAATGTTCCATTTCTTTAATATTCCCGGAAATCAAATCATAGACAAAAGACATTTGAATAAAAGGAATGGCATCTTCCACACTTTTTCGTAAGGAAGCTTCTTCTTGTTTTTTTCGTTTCAATTCCTCCACTCTTTGAATTGTCAGTTCTAATGTATGCATAATATCATCCGGGCGGACAGGTTTTAAGAGATATTCAACGACTCCAATGGTTAATGCTTGTTTTGCATAACTGAATTCATCAAAAGCTGTAAGCATGATAATTATTGTATCAGGCGACAAAGCGCGAATGCGCTTTGCTGCTTCCAGTCCGTTCATTTCCGGCATACGGATATCCATTAACACAATATCTGGTTTGTGCGTTGCAGCAATTTGGACAGCACTCTTCCCATCTCCTGTTTCGCCAATCACTTTAATAGTAGGACATTTTTGCGAAACAATAAAATGTAACGCCTGTCTTTCTAATTGTTCATCATCTACAATCAATAATGTATACATTCTTTTCTCCTTGCTAAGCTGCTCCTACATCGGACTGTAAGGAAGGCAGATGTAAATACTCGTCCCTTCTCCCAGTTTACTCTCCATTGTAAGGCCGTATTCATTACCGAAGTAATGCTGAATTCGCTTGTGAACGTTAATAATTCCCAAACCTGTCGTCTGTCCATGAATTTGCTTACGTTTTTCCGCACGAAAAATAGTTGCAACTTCTTCAGAGGATATCCCAATGCCAGTATCCTTAACAATGAGAATCACATGTTCTCCTTCAAGTCTCCCACTAATTTGAACCACTCCACCTTCCACTTTACTTTCCAGTCCGTGAATAATGGCATTCTCTACTAAAGGTTGAAGAGTCAGAGGAGGTATTTTCATTTCCATAATAGACGTATCCACATCAATAAAGGTCTGTATACGTTCACCAAAACGCATCTTTTGAATGAGCAAATAATCTTTTATCGATTTTACTTCTTGCTCTAAGGTTCTTAATATTTCAATATCACGCAAATTATTACGTAATAAATCCGATAAAGCATAAACTACTTCCTGAGTCTGACCCGCTCCTTCCAGCATTGCTAAACGAGCGATGGTGTTCAATGTATTAAATAAAAAATGCGGATTCACCTGAGATTGAAGCGCTTTTAATTCCGTAGCACGAAGCATTGTTTCTAATTCCGCCTTGGCCTTTATCTCTTTTACAAGGTGCTTCCCGGCAAGATTAGCTACGCCAATTTCTACAATATAATTTGACATTATGTAAATTAGATCAGCTGCTGCCTTTATGCGTTTTTCCGGTACCACTTCCACAATATCAAAAAATTCGGATAATCGTTCTGCTTCCAGTCCCAAATCTTTTGTACAGCAGAACATATTACTTTTAACATCCTTATCTTCCTGAAGTAAAATAACTTGTCCTGCAAGAAATGCACCAATATATTGATTTTCTACAACTATGGGAGCTGCTAAATCTGTCAAACCAGCATGGCATGTATACACAAAAGGTTTCTGATTACGGCGCCCTCCCTCATCGTCACATTGTACACATCGAGTTAACCCTTGTGGCAAAGAACGAACATAGCTGCAAAATTTCGTAAAGTTGCTGGGATTCGTTATCGGATTACCTGCAGGATCAACGATGACTGCCGCTAATCCAGTTGCTTCAGAAAATTTATCTTGTATTTCTTGTAAAATTTGAGTATTGACAATTTCGCCTAAGGTAAATCGATTTAATGCTTGCACTAGCAATCCTCCCCTTATCAAAACCTCTATACTATATCATTTTATTGCTATCATCCAACGGCCACTCCATTCCAAGGTCCCCATCTTTGATAAGCAAGGTCTCTTCGAGTGGCTGCATCTTTTGATAAACGACTTCATGCAGCTAATGCAATAAAGATCAGCTGAACTAAGCCTTCTTTAACATGATAAGTATTAGATAAAGGGGAAACCAGTTCCTGCAAACAGCAATATTTTACTATATTACAGCAAGTAAAGATAATGCATTATACAGCAGCAGTCTTTGCAGAGGCGGATTCACTTAATACAAAATCAGAAAGTCTTGCCATGTTTTGCATTGTGTATGATATGGTTTTCAGCATAGAGACCATAAGAATCGCACCTGTGCCCTCACCTAAAGCCATGTTAGCGTGAAGAATCACATCCTCTGCCGGAATATTCCCTAATAATAATGAATAAGCCATACCTGGTTCTTTTGACATATGAGAAGGAATCCCGTACTTTTCAATTGTTTGGTCTATGCGGAATGCACAAGCATAGGCCACTGCAGTAATAAATCCGTCAATTACGAAGGGAACTCCTAATTTGGCACATTGCAGCATTCCTGAACAAATACCTACAATGTCAAATCCACCTACACATCGTAAAATATCTTCAACTTTTTGCATTTTATTTTTATGACGCTCAACGCCTTTTGCTACTATATTTCGCTTATGCTTTAAGAACTCATTACTGCTCAACCCTGCCCCGTATCCAACGATAAATTCCGGAGGCATTCCTGTAAGAGCATGTAAAACAGCCGACGAGGTTGTCGTATTACCAATCCCCATTTCACCAAAAGAGAAGATATTTACTCCTTCCCGCTGTATCAGATCTGCTACCATTTTTTCTCCAACAGTCCAAGCTCGATCAAATTCTTCCTGCGTCATAGCTTCTTCTTTCATAAAATTCTTCGTTCCAAAAGCTACTTTATGATCTATACCAGCCTCTTGGGCATTATTAATACCAATATCAATCACACTATAAGGGATCTGATTACATTGGCAAAAACAACTTATCGTTGCTTTGCCATCTGCCATATTCTTGGCTTGCAGATAGGTAATTTCTCCAGGATAATTGACAACGCCTTCCTCAATGACTCCGTTATCAGCCGCAAAGATGATATGATGCGGTTTCATCTCCGAACGAATTTCTCCCCATGCCAATATGACTTTCTTGAGATGCTTCTCTAATTTTCCCAAACTCTGAGGTGGCTTAGCCGCCCCATTCAGCAATTCATCAACTCTGGCTTCCAAATCCATATCTACCCCTCCTAAAATTATAGTTAAGAAAAATATTAACAAATCCTAAAAAACAAAACATTTTGAACCGCGAAGATACGAAGAATAAGAACATAAAATTTAATGAATCGTTTTAAAAAATATACAAAAAAACCTAGCCCAAAAGGCTAGGTTTTTTTGTATAAAAATCCCATCCTTCTGGCATTACCCCTTACGCGGAGGTAAATGACAGCCATAACAGGCAGGTCTCCTGACTTACGGATCCTTAAAATCCCTGCGCCTTCCTGGTCTCCCAGTGGCATTTGCAGGACTTTCTCCCCGATTACAGTGGCGCGACCGCGTCGTTTAAGGAATATAATTCCCTTCCGAACTTCCCTATTCTCCTCTAGCTAAAGAGGCACCTGTTTGGTGGCAATTTATTATTCTGTTATCACAATAGTACTACAGTTTATCTCATTCTCCTATCTATTATTCGTAGATGAGCAATATAATCAAGTAGTTCGTTAAAAAAATCCCATTTAGTCTAAATTAATATTTCTGACATGCCAAGTATCATTCACTAACGCTACTATTGCTCGATTATCAACATACTCAATTATATTGATTGCCGAGCTATCCTGCCGCATAGACCACATTTTATCTAAACCAATTGCGAGTGCAGCACAAAGCAGCACTCGCATCGTTCCCCCGTGGGAAACAAGCACAATGTTCTGCTCTTGATGCTCTTTAATACACTCTTGCAATGCATAAGTTACACGCTGTTTAACAGCCTGAAAACTTTCCCCTTGAGGCGGACCAAATTCACCAGGCTTATCATACATCGCAGTTAGGATTTCTGACCAATCTTCCATAATCTCCTGATAGGTAAGTCCTTCCCAAATGCCAAAATTAATTTCTCGAAATTCAGGCTTCGTTATAACGGACAATCCGTGATACCCGGCGATTGCCTCAGCGGTCTGCTGTGCCCGAAGTAAATCACTGCTATAGATTGCGCTAATTTTTTCATTTGCTAAGCGTTTTGCTACTAAATTCCCCTGTCTTACTCCCCTTTCATTTAGTGAAATATCGCTATGCCCTTGATATTTCCCCTCTTGATTCCAAGAAGTCTGGCCGTGACGCACAAAAATTACCCTAGTCAATGAATCACCTTCTTTCTGCTATGAATAAATAATAAATACCAACAAAGTAACAATTTCAGTCAATTCAATCGTCGCTCCATATACATCCCCTGTTAAACCGCCAAGACGTTTACTGACATACTCAGAAAAAAGATATGCAAAAACAATGCCGATTACTCCACTTGCTATTACAATTTTCCCCAAAGGAATTAATAGCAGTGCTGCTAATATTCCTGCTATAGAAAGGGTATACTTATGTGAAGATTGGTAAAATGCTTTCCCCAGCCCTTCCGGTCTGGCATAAGGATAAAAAGTTATCGGAATGATAACGGCCGTACGTCCTATAATTGGCATAACTAAAATGGCTAAAGGCAATAGCCTAGGGTCCATATCCATAATTAACGAATATTTCACAAATATTAGGAGACAAAAAGACATTGCACCAAAGGCACCAACTCTACTGTCTTTCATAATTTCTAACATTCTTTCACGAGATTTTCCTGAAAAAACACCATCAATAGTATCCATTAACCCATCACAGTGTAAGCCGCCAGTCAATATGATTTCAAACAAAATTACTCCGATGGCCAGAAGGTGTACCGGTACATTTACTCCCCAAAAAGCCTGTGCTCCATACACACTCCCAGCTAATAGCAAACCAATTATCCCACCGATAAGAGGAAAATATTTAACGCTCTGACTGAAGCTATCTGGCGACCATTGGGTTTGTGCTTTGATTGGAATTCGTGTCAAAAATTGAAATCCCGTAATAAAATCACCAATCACATTTCCAAACAAAATTTTTGCCTCCCTCGTACCTTGCTGCACTTTCCATAATATAATCATTCCGTAAGGCGAAGTTCCTTTCCTTCTCAATTTAGATAGTTGGCAATATTTTTTCCTAATGTGTTAATAAATTTCCATACTTTTACTTACTCTTACAACTGGGCAAGAGAAAACACATATAGGTTCTCCTTTGTTATTTTGTATTGATTTATTGCTCAATCACCAAAACTAGCCATAATAGACCTTGCTGAAATAAAATAGCAATGATATGGTTATTTTAATTATGCTGATATAAGGAGGTATACAGAAGCCATGAATAAAAAAGTCATCGAATATTTTATGACACCTATTAGTATTCTGGGCGTTGGCTGCTTAGAGCAGATCGTAAACTATATAAAGCCTATGGCATTTCGAAAGGCTCTTATCGTAAGCGATAAAATCTTAGTGGAAATGAAATTAATTGATAAACTAACAGATGTGTTAAAAAGCGCAGGTGTATTTTACATCATCCATGATGATGTTTCCCCCAATCCAACAATTCCGCAAGTGGATTATGGCTTAAAATTATTTCAGGATAATGGCTGTGATTTTCTAATATCCTTTGGCGGAGGTTCACCCCATGACTGCGCTAAAGCGATTGCCCTGCTCGCAACCAATGGAGGAGAAATTAAAAACTATGTAGGACTTAATAAATCCAAGAAAACCTCGGCTCCTTTAATTGCCATCAATACAACTGCCGGTACTGGCAGCGAATTGACTCGTTTTTGTGTAATTACAGATGAAACAAATCATATTAAAATGACAATTACAGATTGGCATGTAACACCAATTATCGCCGTAAATGATGCAGAACTGATGTTAGGAATGCCGCCGAGTCTTACTGCCGCTACAGGAATGGATGCATTGACTCATGCGATTGAAGCCTATGTATCTACCAATGCTACCCCTGTGACAGATTGTAAAGCTCTAAAAGCCATTGAACTGATTGCTGGTTATCTAAAAGCAGCCTTTTTAAATGGCAGTGATATACATGCCCGAGAAATGATGGTTTATGCTGAATATTTGGCTGGAATTGCTTTTAATAACGCCAGCTTAGGTTATGTACATGCTCTAGCACATCAGCTAGGCGGAATGTATAACCTGCCTCATGGCTTAGCCAATTCAATTATGCTGCCTTATGTTGTCGACTATAATCGCCATGCCGTGCCTGGACACTATGCCTCTATTGCACGCGCTTTAGGCAAAGATACGAAAGATCTCTCTGACGAATCTGCAGCTTTACTGGCCGTAGCAGCAATCAAAGAGCTAATTCAGGATCTTAATATCCCTAAAACCCTCTCTGAGGTAAAGGGATTTAATGAAAGAGATATTCCAATGCTTGCAGCAAATGCTCTCAAAGACATCTGCTGCGTAACCAATCCTCGCCAAGGTCCTCAAGAGGATATTGAAGGTATCTTCAGATCAGCTATCTAAAAATAAGACTTTCCTCTCTTTAAGAAAATAGGACATACTTGAATCACAGAAGCAAACTCCTACTTGTAAAAATATCATTTCCAATGTAATTTCTTTTATATTCATAATGGCAACACAATATTATTCCATGGTGACACAAAATAATACAAAGGGAATTGCAATCTTTCATCTAATAAGATTATAGATAAGGTAAACTTAAATCGAAAAAGGACTGGGAGGAAATTTTATGTGGCTTGGCAAAGTGGTAGGAACTGTTGTAGCCCCAACCAAAAATGAAAGTTTAGTTGGTAATAAATTGTTAGTGGTTCAACCCTTAAATTTAGACGGAATGAACACCATCAGCCTGCAAGTTGCAGTCGATACTGTGGGAGCTGGCAATAGTGATACAGTATTAGTATCCACTGGAAGCTCTGCACGCCGGGTAATGAACAACGACAATAGTGCAGTTGATGCAGCCATTGTCGGAATTGTAGAAAATATCGATTTAGAAGGTATTTCTAAAGCACAATATTGGGTGCAAAAAGGCTAATAGGAGAAAAATATGCTGACAACCTACAGAACATTGCAAGACAAGCTCCAGGAAGTTCCATGGGACCCTTCTGAAAAGGGAGTTTGGATAAAGCTCATCGACCCAACAGCAGAAGAAATCCTACAACTGTCAGCTGCAGCTCAAATTCCCGAATACTTTTTTCGATTTGCAATCGACGAGGATGACTGTCCTAGAATCATATTAGGACAAAATTGTATTCTTGCTATTATTCACGTACCTCTTTCCCTAGGAGAGGATCGTTATGAAACGTCCCCTCTTAGCATTATTCTTACCCCCTATACAACGATCACTATCAGTGATACGTTAGTACAAGTGCTCCCAGATTATAATGAGCGCAGCCGTTTCTTATTTGATACTGCCAGGAGAACCCAATTTTTCTTTCAAATCTTGTATCATGCAGATACGGTATTTTTAAAGTACATACGCCAAATCCGCAGACGAACGGATGAAATTGAACTTCATCTACGTAAATCAACAACAAATGAAGAAGTATTTCAACTCCTTGATCTAGAAAAAGGGCTCACCTATTTTACTGCTGCCTTGCGCGGTAATGTAATTGTGGCTGAAACAATACTTCGGATGCGCTCAGACCCACAGATGCGCCATTTACTTCAAATGCATGAAGAGGATGAAGATGTTTTAGAGAGTGTTATTATTGAAAATAAACGGGCATTAGAACTTGTGCAGACCTATAGTGAAATTCTAAGCAGTATGATGGATGCCTTTTCTTCCGTTATTAATAACAATCTAAATCATATTATGAAATTCCTGGCTTCCGCAACCATATTGATCTCCATTCCAACAATGATTTCAAGCTTCTGGAGTATGACTCTTCCTGTACCCGGAAATGATACTGCAATAGGTTTCTGGCTTGTTTTGCTTCTTGCTCTAACTACAAGCTGCTGTGCTGGTCTTTATCTTAGAAAAAAAGGAATACTTTAATCATTTATCGATGGTATTTGCAGGAAAGATAGCTTATGATCTAGAAATCCTGTGGTAATTAAAAAGGAGGTTTTACAATCATGACAAAAAAGATCTTATTGTTAACGGGTGACTGTGCAGAAGACTATGAAGTGAAAGTACCTCAGCAGGCATTAATGATGCTAGGCTATCAAGTAGATGTCGCCGCTCCAAACAAAAAAGCAGGCGATACCTTACAGTTAGTCGTACATGATTTTGTAAATCTAGATACCTATATCGAATTAACTGGTCATCGTATCCCCGTGGATATAGCAGCCGCCGATGTAAATCCTGATGATTATATAGGTCTTGTCATTCCAGGCGGACGGGCCCCTGAATATATTAGAATGTATGATGAAAGTATTGCTATTGTGCAAGCATTTTTCACAGCAGATAAGCCAGTTGCCGCTGTTTGCCACGGTACACAGCTCCTCGCTGCGGCTGATGTGTTATCGAATCGCAGTGTTACCTCTTACCCCGCCTGCTCTGCAGAATGCCGTTTGGCAGGAGCCGCTTGGCAGGATCAGCCCGTTGTCACCTGCGGAAAATTAGTCACAGCTCAAGCTTGGCCGAATCATCCTGCTTGGCTCAAAGCTTTTGTTGACTTATTAGGTGCTCAGATTACAATTTAATTCAGTTAAAGGTATCAGTGCTATGCTGATACCTTTTATTTTTAAATATTTCATATTTTTATCTACTAAAATACGTCCACATAGAGGACGTATTTTCCATTCACAGTGTACTATAAGTGAAATTATTACCTTAATCGATCTTTTTAAAATTCTTTTTTGTAAAAACTGTTTTACAGCAATGAACTTAAGCTTCCTTCCAGAGGTTGAATCAATTGAAGTATTATTAGTTTAGCTTATAAGCCTGATTGCCTCCTTTCAAAAAGAATGATAGAATAAATTGTCTTCTGTGAGAAGACAATTCGAAAGGAGAGATTATATATGACGACCCAAGATGATGCAAAAAAACTTCGATGGTATAATCTTGCACTCATGGTATTTGTTATGGTGTGGGGTTTCGGCAATGTGGTTAATAACTATGCCAACCAAGGACTCACAGTAATCGTTTCATGGATACTCATTATTTCACTTTATTTTGTTCCGTACGTACTCATGGTAGGAGAAATGGGTTCGACATTTCAAGAAGGTAAAGCAGGTGTTAGTACCTGGGTAGCTTCTACGATGGGACCATTGCTTGCCTATTTAGCCGGCTGGACCTATTGGGTAGTACATGTTCCCTATCTTGCTCAAAAGCCACAGCAAATTTTAATTGCCCTAGGCTGGAGTGTATATCAAAACGGCACTTTTATTAAAACATTCACTCCTATGGTATTACAGCTTACAACATTGGTATTATTCCTCTTTTTTATGTGGATTGCCTCTCGAGGTATTACATCCTTAAAACGCATAGGCATGGTTGCTGGTACTTCAATGTTAGTCATGTCATTTATGTATGTACTCTTAATGCTGGCAGCCCCTTCTCTTAGAGGAGTTTCCATAGCAACCACTGATTTAAGCTTACATACCTTTATCCCGAATTTCGACTTTACCTATTTTACCACTATCTCCATGCTGGTTTTTGCAGTTGGCGGATGTGAAAAGATCTCGCCTTATGTAAGGAATACCTTCAATGCAAGCAAGGAGTTTCCTAGAGCCATGATTATAATGGCAGTTTTGGTTGCTCTCTCAGCGCTTTTAGGCTCGCTTGCTATGGGTATGATGTTTGATTCTAATAATATTCCAAAAGATTTAAAAATGAATGGTCCATATTATGCTTTCAAACTATTAGGAGAATATTATGGCGTTGGCAACTTATTCCTTGTCTTATATGCAATCACAAACTTTCTTACCCATACCTCTGCATTGATATTTTCCATTGATGCACCTCTTAAAGTATTGTTGGCCGAAACCGATTCCAAATACATTCCTAATGCATTAAGCAAAACTAATGAATACGGGGCACCAATTAATGGCTATAAAATGACTGCAGTATTAGTCGGCATCATTATTATCATTCCTGCGTTGGGCATTGGCAATATGAATGATTTATATAATTGGTTACTCGATTTAAACTCAATCGTAATGCCGCTTCGCTATCTATGGGTATTCGCTGCATATATAGCAGTTCGTCGCCTTATCGGTCAATTTTCTTCCGATTATAAATTTGTAGAGAATTCATTCGCAGCAAAAACGATTGGTTTGTGGTGTTTCCTCTTTACCGCTTTCGCATGCATCATGGGCATGTTCCCGAAAGGCGTACAGCTTTATACTTCACAATGGTATTTTCAATTGACACTTAATTTATTAACCCCTTTTGTCCTTTTAGGTTTAGGGCTCATACTGCCTTCAATCGCTAAATGGAGCAATCGGAAAGATAGTAATACAATTTCAAACTAAAAATGAAGAAGCTGTTATGATTTTTTCATAACAGCTTCTTTATTTTTAAAATATCTGAACTAATGCTATAATGGTTTTAAAAATAGATGTATGCTCTTTAAAATTACTTTTTAAAAAGTAATTCATTAAAAATAGTATGGGGTGAATAAAATGAATCCTTCGAAAGCAAAAATTACGTACTTGTTCCATAGTGGCTATGCTGTAGAAACGGCAAATCATTTTATTATTTTCGATTATTATCAGCCTTTTGCTGCTAATAATCGCAGTCTCGCTGATGGAGTGGTTACCGGTGAATTTCTAAAGAACAAAAAAAATGTAATGGTGTTTTCTTCTCATGCCCATGCCGATCACTTTGACCCAACGATACTAAAATGGGAAAAAGATAACCCTAATATTCATTACATACTCAGCAGTGATATACAGGCTAAAAGTAAAAGTCAGCATCTTCATAGCGTTTCTGCATATGAACAACTGACAGTCGATAATATCGCTATTGAAACCTTTGGCTCCACAGATCAAGGTATTTCCTTTCTCATTCAGGCAGATGGTATATCTATTTTCCATGCAGGAGACTTGAACTGGTGGCATTGGTCAGGAGAAACAAAAGAAGAACGAGATTATGCTGAGAAAATCTTCAAGGCAGAAATGATGCGAATAGAAGGAAAGAAAGTAGATGTTGCTTTCTTCCCAGTAGATCGCCGTCTAGAAGAAGCATATTGCCTGGGAGCAGAATATTTTGCCGGAAAGGTCAAGCCTAAACTATTGCTGCCTATGCATTTTGGCAACGACTATGATGCCAGTAAAGATTTTACCCAAAGAGCTAAACAATTAGGAATCACTACGACCCAAATTAGTCACAAAGGGCAAGAAATCATTTTTTCATCGGATAAATAGTTCTCTTATTACGTGGAACACTACTCATAATGAAGACTAATTTTTTCAGATAAACACGTAATTATCAAGGAGGTATAGTATTTATTATGAAAAAAAACAAGCCTGCCTATGCTCCTAACAAAAGAGGCTTTTTCGAACAAAAGCCTCGATTTATGAAATCCTACTCTCAAAAGGATTATACCTTATTACCCGATCCAGTAAGAGATCCTATCGTATCAAACAATATATCTAATGTAGAGTTTGATTATACCTATGACCGCGGAGAACAAATATAAAGAATGCTAGAATGACGAAACTAGGTGCGAAGAATGATTCTTCGCACCTAGTTTATTAAAGTAACACTAATCTGTCGTTGCGGCCCTGCTTAGAGATTGCTTCACTCTGTTCGCAATGACAAAACGACACAAAGGACACAGAGGTCCACAGAGAAATTCGGATTCTCCTCTTTGTGGTTCAAGGCATCCAGCCTCTCCAATTGATACGATCATAATTTACTACCATATCGCTTTTTCCATGATCTAAGAATGCAATCATCTCATTGACTAATAACTTGGGAGCCTTAGGTATGGCATCGACGGTATCTCCGGCTATATGAGAGGTTAACGTTACGTTTTCCAGCTTTAAAAGAGGATGATCCTTAGGGATGGGTTCCTGCCAGAAGACGTCTAATGCTGCACCAGCAATTTTCTTTTCTTGCAGGATCTTGATAATCGCATCTTCATCTATAATTCCAGCTCGTGCTGTATTAATCAGATAAGCACTTGGCTTCATGAGAGAAAGTAATTCTAAGTTCACCATGTTTTGGGTTTCCTTCGTTAAGCGTGTATGCAATGATACAATGTCCGCTTTCTGAAATAGCTCTTTAATCGAAACGAAGTCAATCTGAATGCCTTCTTGCTCCAAACTTTCTTTCGTAAGATAAGGATCGTAGGCAATCACTTGAACCCCTAGATTACCCATCTTTTTCGCCACTAACTTTCCAATAGCACCTAATCCTAATAAACCGATCTTCTTTTCTGAAAGAACAGTAGTAAATTCACTATTTGGAAAGGTCTTAAGCCATAGTCCTTTTTTTATGGCTTCATGACTCCGTGTTATGTTTCTGGATTCATTTAAGATTAGGCTAAGGGTAAACTCTGCTACGGGTTCTGCATTGCGAATAACGTGAATCACAGGTATATTTTTCTTTGTTGCTGCTTCTATATCAATATGCTCTATCCCGCCCCGACATGTACCAATCAGTTTCAAATTTCTTGCATGATCCAATATCTCTTCTGACAAGGGAGCAAAGTGACCAAGAAAGACTTCTGCTCTTTCTAATTCTTTTATAATGGGATTGGGTAATACTCTCGCTTCAGGTCCATTTTTTTCTAAATCAAAAATGATTTTCTGAAATTCTTCTTTTGTCGTTACTTCCCAATCAAATTTTACAATTTCTTTATCAATGCCTGGAAGTAATCGTTTCGCTTGATCCTCCATATAGTCAGCACTAACTAAGGTATCTCCTACTACTAGGATTTTCATAATGTTCCTTGCCCATAATAGGCGTTTTTTCCATGTTTTCTTAAAAAGTGCTTATCAAGCAGCACTTGATCAATTGCCTCAATTTCTTTATTTAAGATGCAAGTATGAAGAGCCATTTTAGCAAGCTCCTCTAATACTACACCATGATAAACCGCTTCATGAGCATCTTTCCCCCAGGAAAACGGGCCATGGTTCGCTACTAAAATTCCCGGAACATGAAGAGGAACTCTTCCCTTCATCGTCTCCACAATGACGTTTCCGGTTTCATCTTCATACCTTCCTTCGACTTCTGCTGATTTTAATTTACGAGTACATGGAACCTCACCATAAAAATAATCTGCATGAGTCGTGCCAAATGTAGGAATGCTTTTATTGGCTTGAGACCAAATCGTGGCGTAAGTAGAATGAGTATGTACAATTCCTCCGATACCAGTAAATTCTCGGTATAGTACTAAATGAGTAGGAGTATCGGATGAAGGGCGAAACTGACCTTCTACTTGATTCCCTGCTAAATCCAATACAACCATATCCTTGGGTTCTAATTTTTCATACTCAACACCGCTGGGTTTAATGACAACCAATCCACTTTCCTTGTCAAAACCGCTTGCATTACCCCAAGTATATAAGACGAGCCCTCTTTTTTGCAGCTCTAAATTAGCTTCCCATACTTGTTCCTTAAGTTCCTCCAGCAACTAAAAACCTCTCCTTTCTTTTAGCATAAAGAATTTCTCCCTCAAGAAGATTTACCTGCAAAAGATTATAAATAGTACTTAGCAGTTATCATTTCTGCCACTTCTTCTAACAGTCCCAAATCGTCCAGCATTTGCATTACGCCGAATCGCTGACGAATTTCCTTAGCGGTAATCAAACTCAAACGGAAGGATTCTCGGTCCAGTTTTAGATCCAACGGCCCCAGATGTGATCCAGCTTCTTCCATCATTTTACGGTAAGAAGATGGGGAAGGCATTTTTAAGAAAACATGTTCTTTCATCTCTTCCCATTTGTCTACAATATGTTTGGCAGCTTCTTCGCGATCCGTTTCACTAAAGTTCACATAAGGTTCCTTCTGCTTGATAATTTGAGGTGCAACATCACCAAATAATTGTTTTATATGCCTCTCCCATTTCTCTCGTGTAAACGATCTGAATTTGCCGTCCGCATATACTTTATGTATATCCAGCTGTAGTAAAAATTGGTATACATGCAGGATAATTTCCGTTCCAATCCCAACTTGATTGCCATGTAAGTGGGTTTCCTGCCTTCGAATGAGCCCCAACATCTCCCAGGTATGAGATAAGAGATGTTCTTCACCTGAAGCGGGTCGGGAGCTTCCTGTCATACCGATGCACATACCAGATAAAATTAGACCTTCAATGATGCTGCGAATGGATTCTACTGACCTTGCCATAATACCAGGAGCACTAGAAACACACTGTTCAACAGCCTTTTCTACTAGCTGAGCTGTAATCTCACAATAATATTCATCATGAAGAATATTGGCTAATTTCCAATCTGCCAGAGCGCTGTATTTCCCTACAATATCACCCAGCCCTGCATGAATCATATGAAATGGTGCCTCTTTCATAATGCTAAGTTCTGCAATAATCGAATATGGATACACTGCATTATAGGTCACCTTAACGCCTTTGGTAATCATCGGTGACACCATAGAAGCATATCCATCCATAGAAGGCGCAGTACACACTACAAGATAGGGGACTTTTGTTTCAAAACTGACATAGCGGGTAATATCATTCAATGTTCCCGAACCCACAACGATAATTCCTGTAATATCTGGATTCATGGCTGATCGCAGCTGCTCAACGGACACTTCATCCGGATGGAGATGAGGATTGGAATAAATCAGTTTTTCTATTTTAAAGTTCTTGCTAAGAATGTCTTCAACCTCTCTTCCTCCTGCCTCAAAAGTATTGCAATCTGCAACCAGCAGCAATGTACCCTTTGGAAAAGACTGCAAAGAATCTGTAATATCTGTAAGGATGTGATTACCAAGGCGAACATCGTTAATATCAATACTATGTTTTTTTCCGCAGGAGCACACAAATTTCAAACCTGCCAACTCTTGCAGATTTTTCTGCAATAATTCATTCATATCACTAACCACCCCATATTCTTATTTATATAATTTGTATAAAAGGCTGCTGCAAGGAGCTCGCTGGCGCTTCTTGCAGCACTTCTTTACATTTAGCATACTTTTTGCAAAGCGTTCTTTACTTCTTTGAGTGAGTCAAAAATCAGGGTTGGCTGTATCTTTGATCCTTGTAAATCTTCTAACTTCGTTTCTCCGGACAAGACTAAAATTGTAATCGCATCATTGCCTTGACCGATAGCAATATCGGTATACAATCGATCGCCAACAAAAGCAATCTCCTCTGCCTTAAGTCCAGTTTTATTTAAAATATACTGCAAAGTGTGAATGGACGGTTTGCCAAAATACTCTGGTTTTACTCCCGTAGATGCCGTAATCATCGCACAAATTGACCCGCAGTCCGGAATAAAACCATTTTCAATCGGGCAATTAAAATCCGGATGTACCCCTAGAAAAATCGCACCATTTCTAATAAATCTGCAAGCTTTCGAGACATTCTCATAGGCTAAGGATGTATCAAAACCAACCACAACAACATCAGGATCCTCTTCTACTACATTAATATCAGCGTAAATAAAATCACTCTTTAAATATTCATTACCCAGGACAAAGATTTTTTTATCCTGCATTGTATTTTGTATATGATTGATGATAACTTGATTGGAAATCAACATCATGTCATCTTTTGCATCATATCCCATATTTCTTATCTTCTTCACATAAAATTTTGCATTTTTAGATGAGTTATTGGTAAAAAACTTGAACTGTATGTTTTTTTCTCCTAAGATTTCTAAAAAATCCATTGAACCATCCAACACTTTTTTTCCTAAGTAAACCGTTCCATCTAAATCAAGAATAAAGCACTTTATCTGTTTTAATACCTGTAAGTTATCCACCCTGCATCTCCTCTCTGCCTTTATGTATTATGCAGTTATTTCTGATTTTGCCTCTTCTGCTGTATTTTTCAGGGCACTTTGATCTAAATAATCATACACAGCCTCTTTGTTCTTTCTGAACAAGACATACAAGATCAGATAGACTGCTACTGCAATACCAATTAATACTGGGGATTGACTGAGGAAAGCTAAAAAGACTAAACCCATCAACGGTTTTCCTAAGATATTAAAGCTGGTAATCAATAAAGCACCTACTGGTAAATGAACGCCTACGGATGCACAAATATCAGTGAACATGGGCGCTGTATAGGTACACATATACAAACCAGCACTAAACCAGATGGTACCTGTAATTAGAACTTTGAAAATATTACCGTTTACCAGAGGTACAATCCCTTGTACCATGAAAGGCAATGCTAATAAATCAACGACGGGCAATACTTGATTACCTGGTAAAGCGAGGGCCATAAAGACCATAATGGGAATGAGAATGATACCGGAAATTAAAGTCGCTGGTTCGCCATAACCAGTCGCATCGTTTACGCCAAGATACCATTTCCGTGATTTACTGCCGTTCTTAACGGACTTTTTAGCAGCATCCGTTATTGGCAGAAAGGCTTGGGCAAATAAGCCTGCAACTCGAGGAAAGATCGCCATGATCGCACTTGTAGCAATCCCCATTGTCGCAACCTGCCCCCATGCTGCTAATGTACCTAAGGCTTTGAAATTCCCCATGATGCCGATAAAGATACCTAGCAGTAAACCAAGGGAGACAGGTTCACCAAAAAAACCTAATTTTTTTTGCAGCTCCTCAGGACTCAATTTAATTTTATTCAAACCAAAAGCGTTTAATATCGGATCAAAGGCTACCGTGAACAATGCCGCTTCAATATTATGCATAGCAATAATGGTACAATTAGGGTACTTATAATAGGTTGACCAGCGCTTGGCAATGAGCTCCGCGATGAGCAGACTATACATATTTAATAAAATCATACATCCTAAGGATAGGATCATATTTTTAGTTGCCATATAGATCATTGAACCCCATACCATATAGGAGTAGTTATTCCATAAGTCACCAGGCTGAAATACATCAGTCCATCTGGTCAGAAACAATACTGTCTGTACTAATAATCCAACTCCTAAGAAGATCATACCGGCTTCTGTAGAGTAAGCTACCAATGCGGTGGCCTGCCAGCCTACATCAAATGCAGGAAGTTGAATCCCCGTATTTTCTACCATGCTTTTAACGACGGGTGTAATAATCGGCGTAAATGCATTCAACAGAAGTGTAAAACCTTCTAATCCAACTCCAGCATATAAGGCAGCGAAGAAAGCTTTTTTATTATTCACTTTTAATATCTTTGAAATAATAAAAATGATAACTGGGACAAATACAGGCGATCCAAAAGTCTGAAAAACCTCTTTTAATGTTTCAAAAAACATATTGATTTCCCCCTTTAAGTTTATTTAGTTCAGTATTTACTTTCGATTTCTTTAATGACGCGTACAACCTCTTCCAAAAATTCTTCCTCGCCAAAGCCAGTCAAAAAACCGACGGCATCAATAGTAGGTACAGGATAGTTACCCTTTGGCAGCGGACTTGTATGGGTGATAAAATCATAATTACCACCTTCGGATAATTGCAGTGCTTCCGTTGGCTTTGCCTCTGTCGCCGTAATTTTAATTCCTTGCTCCTCCATTGCTTCCTTTAGTTTCTCAGCGATCATTGATGAAGTAACTGTACCAGAACCACACACTGATAGTACATTAAACTTTCTCATTTCATTTCTCCCTTCTCACTCTTACTTTATTACATTGCCTTATTGGTCCAGGCAACTTAATAACTCCGAAATCTCCTCTTTGGAGCTGGCATCACGAACTTTAATCAGCAGCTCTTTATTCTGAAAGACAGACATTAGATTCTTTAATAATTGAATTTGCAAGTTAGGATCTTTCACAGCTAATAAAAATACGACTTCTACATTTAATATTTCTTCTGGATTTACCATCGAATGAAATATAGTTGGTTTTTTCAGTGTTGTTATAGCAATAGTCGACCGATTGACATGACCCGAATCCGTATGAGGAATCGCTACACAAAAATCACCTATAGGAAGTCCAGTAGGAAGATTTCTTTCTCTTTCTAATACCGCTTTAATATAACTATCCCTAACATAGCCTTTGGCGAACATTAAAGCCCCCAAGTTCTGAATAATCTCATTTGAAGTTTCTGCTTCCATATGTAATATAACTAAATCCAAATCCAGCATAATGTATAACCACTCCTTAAATTAAATATCAATATGTTTAACAAAAATCAGAATGCATACCACTTTTTCTTTTATTCCTTCATCTTTTCATAAAGCATTTCTTTAAATTGATTCATATCCCTTACCTCTTTCCATTTCTCAATAAATCCTAGATTTAAAAAAGGTTTTAAAAGACTCTTTACAATTTTTTTATCATTAATTTTAAATGCAGGTAAGCATACAACATTTACATAACCTCTGCCCCACTGAATCGGCTCTTTTAATTTAGCAACCACAATCGCCGATTTCATAACGACATGGGAGTCACCATGAGGAACAGCAATTCCCCCTTTCAGAAAGGTAGGTGACATCTCTTCACGCTGCACGACAGATTCCAAAAATTCTTTTTTTACATAGCCTTTGTTAATCAGTAATAAGCACATCACATCGATCAATTCTTTTTGAGAACTCATATCCGATTCAAAAACAAGCAGATCTTCTGTCGGGAAGTCTACCCATGCATTCGTTCTTTCGGCATTTAAGAATATATCAAACTCTTTAATACCGCTATCAAGCAAGTAAGGTTCATATACAACAAAGTTCATTCCTTCAATCTCCGGATTAATGGTTCCTATGATCGCCAATACTTTATATTTTTCCTGAAGCTCTTTTATTTTTTCTTTTAGGCGCTCATCCATAATACCCATTTGAAACACGGTGACATTGGCATATTTCCTTTCAATTGCCTGCCTAATGTTTTGCGCCGTGCCTTCACCAGTAAGGCACAAGGCAATCAATGCTATTGGTTTGCTGGTTTCTTCTATGCTCAATAAAGGATAGTTATAGCGTGTCTTCACTAAACTAGAATAAATTTGCATCAAATTATTTTCAGGAATAGATGCCTTGCGCACCGCTTCTATCACCGTAAGCAAATCTACTCGGTCGAGAGTTTGAGTTGGTATCCCCAGCTTGTCGGTAACCATCTTACCAATGCCTACAAGGGAACCCATGTCCACTAAAAACAAGATCCCTCTTTCCTCATCCACAATTCTTGAAATCCCAATAATTTTTTCATAGACTACAGATGGACTTTCATCTAAAGGCATATCGATAGCGATGGGAAAATTCACATTCAGCAATGCTCTCACTACGTTGATAATTTCCGTAGCAATACGCCCATGTGATACTACAATAACTCCTACCCTGTTTTGAGGCAGTTTTTTTTGAAGAGCTGCTTTCACATACATGGCAATAAAGCCAATTTCATCTTCAGGTATTTCTACCTTTTTCAATTCCTGCAGCCAGGCAGCAACTTGAATGGCAATTTCATATTCTTTAATAAAATCTTTTTTTATTTTTGCTAAATTGATGTTAATAATTTGCTGTTTCAATCGGACTCGTTTGATGGTTTCATTCAGATGGATGGCTAAGTAAATAAAGATATTTTCATTAATGTCATTATGCATATGTTCATTCAACAATAGCAGCCTTACTTTTTTCACCAAATCAATTATGTCTTTATCTACGATATTTACTAATTCATTTAAAGAGAAGTATTTGTGATGGCTTGTAGATTTCGGTTCAAGATTACTAAATTTATTGATAATAAAAGTCCATAATATTTCTTCTACTTCTGAAAAATCGATATGCAGTTTGCTTAATTCATAATACTTCTTCTCAATCTGCCGATAAAAATCTTCCGGCAGCAGGCTTTCACCATCTTGATTTCGTTTCATTATATTCACGTGATTCCTAAGGAAGGGGATAAACAACATATCCTGTATATAATTTCTGATTTCTAAAATATTAATATCTTCTAAAATAAAATCATGCTGAATGCTGTTGGTTTCTAATATATCCTCATACCCGATACTGATAATGTCTTGATTCTTTCCTATGTTTTTCATAAAGGCTCTAGCGCAAACCACTTGGATTGTACTTTTTAATTGACCAATGTTGCCGCTAAATCGCTTTAATGTTAAAATTTCGATTACTTTCGACTGCACGAAGATTTTCACATGAATTCGATTGCATTCCTGTTGGAGAAATTCATAGATAATCTCAACTTTTTCAACGAAAGCACGTTCATGCAGGGATGGAATCGAAATGATCATGGGTATACGTCTTCTGAAACTTAACAGTAAGCTTGATTCCAAATTTTCTGTAGTAGCACCAATAAAGAGGATTTTTACTTTTCTTTCATCTCTGGTTTCACCTAATCTTCTGAATTGTCCCCGATCTAATATTGAAAAAAGAATTTCTTGACCTTTCGGCGGCAGCCTATGGATTTCATCTAAAAATAAAATACCGTTATCAGCATGCTCTACCAGTCCCTCCGTATCATTATCAGCACCGGTAAAAGCACCCTTTTTGTAGCCATATAATAGCGACAAAAGAAGCTGGGGATTGTCACTGTAATCGGCACAGTTGAAAACGATAAATGGTATATTGTCAGCTATGATTTGCTGCTGCTTTGCAAAATGGTACATACATTCAGCAAATTGCGTTTTACCAACGCCGCTTTCCCCGATAATCAGCGTAGATAACCCGAAAGGAGGATATAAGATTGCTGATTTTGATTGTGTAATACTTTGTTCCAAGCTTCCATCATGGCCCACCAAATTTGAAAAAGGATCTTGCATTACGTGGATCTCCTCTTGTACTTGTAATTCACTGCTATTTACTTCACTGAAGAATTCTTCTACTACATGTCTGGATATATCAAAGCCAGACTCCATTAGCTTCTTCGTAAGTTCAGCAATGTTTAACTTTCCATTTTGGGCTATGATTCTTTCCATCGCTTTTTTCAAATGAGGTCGTCGCCGTTCTCTTGAATTGCCAATCCCTAATTCTTTGCGTAAAATAGTAATTTGTTCCCTTGTAGTAGATAGCATTTTCCCTAATTTTGCATCTGTAAATGGTTCCTTTCCATTTTCCGTTTTTATAATACTTAACATCTTATCCTTTACATCCATTACAAAACCCCTCTTCTGCTTATATAATACGCAAGTCCCGTGCCATACAAAAAATGATTTTTCAGATCGCCGCAATCAGTATTTTCTCTGTACCCAAGTGACTTTTCACCATTTTCTGAATATTTTATACCAATCTTCAATATCAAATGAAGATTGGTAATCTACACGAAAATTCCAGTGGATACAAAAAATAAAAACTCATCGGAATCTCCAGATAATGGTTGAGAAACTACCCAAACACATTATATAACGATTCCCATGAGTCAAAAAGATTGTATTATAGAAACAAAAGTTTAGCCCACGCTGCTATAATAGCAGCGTTAAGTGCCATATGATCTGCTCACCTCACCACTTACTTTTCTCATTATTATAGATGAGTCCAGTATATTATCTTCCCAAAAAGGGAACTTAGACCTAGAACCTAACAACAAAACAGATGTTGTTAGGTTCTAATCTGGCTATTTTAATATAGCCCAAGCCACTTCCAATAAGTCATTGCACACAAACCATACACTAAACATGCTACAGTACAGATAATAAATCCAACCTTAGGAAAATCTCCAACTTTTAATTTCCCAGTTCCATAGATAAGAATATTAGGTAAAGTGTTGTAGAACATCAACAGAGGATATCCACCAATAATCATACCTGCTGGCAAGGCAAAGATAATCGGATTTATATTCACCACCTGAGCCATACCAATCACGATAGGTAAAAATGCTGTTGCCATCGCAGTTGTTCCTACAAACAATATATGCATGTATTGAATAACAAACATGATAAGTACCAGCATTAAAATCACAGAGAAACTTGATAAACCTAAACCGTGAAATATGGTTACAGCCAACCACTTTGCCGCCCCAGTTTTCATAAGCATTTCTCCTAAACTAATTCCCCCACCAGCGACAAATATGATTTGCCAAGAAATTCCTTTGTTGGCATCCTCCCAAGTCAAGAAGCCAATTTTAGGCAGAAATAATAATGTAACTCCCACCAAGCAGGCAATCGTCGTATCAATTTTTGTTATTCCACCAGTTATCCACAGACCAACAACAACCGTGAATACAACTAAAGCTCTTATTTCATTACTTGTTATAGCACCAAGCTCTTTTAGCTTTTCCTTTACATAGATTTCACCACCAGGTAAGTTATCAATTTCCGCTGGATAATACTTTTGGATGACCCACCAAGCAAAAAATGTCATTAGTAGAGCTGGGGGAAAACCATAGAGTAACCACTCTCCAAAATTGATCCCATGACCGCTAATTTTAGTGATAAAATCAACCGTAACTGGATTAGGCACTGTCGCCGTTAAAATCCCTGCACTAATGGTAGCGTTGGTAAAAGCTAAAGTAAGCAGCAAATTAACAGCAAAATTAGTACGTCCTTCTTTACCAAATACATTAATGATACCAATACAAACTGGCAGCAGAATTGCCGTACGTGCCGTTGAAGACGGAACCAAAAAAGCCAATACAATATTAACTAAGACAATTCCAAGGGTGATTCTCGTACTACTAGTCCCTACTGCCTCCATGATTTTATAGGTCATCCTTTCAGCAAGCTTTGATTTAACCATAGCTGCTGCTAAAACGAAGGCCCCGACGATCAGATAAACCGAAGTAGACGCAAATCCCAGCAATGCTCCGGTTGGCTTTTCGATTCCCATCAATACCGCTAGAGGAACAATCGCTAAACTGGTAATGGGTAGTGGAATGGATTCCGTCAGATATAACACGAATATCCCAGAAAATAAGGCTAATGCCTTATGAGCAACAATGGATAATTGGGGAGGAGCTTGTAGCATCAAGACAAAAATGGTCGTCAAAATTGCTACCGGTAGCCCTAATCTTTTTTTCCATTCTTCAAAAGATACTTTTTTTATAGAACTTATATGCATAAATAAAGTCTCCTCTCATATGAATAATTTCACTTCTGCTTAATCTATAAACAAGATTGCTAAAACCCTTTACTGTAAGCACCAGAAACAAACTCTGAAAATTTAGTGATTTCCGACTATAACATTCTGCAGAAAGAAAATTACTTAAATATAAAAATAACTTTGCCTTGAAAGTATTTTTAATTTAATGCTAACTTGTCCTACTTTCAAAGCAAAGCTTCTTTTCTATGGGGTCTTGCTGCCACTATTACTTAATAGAATCGTAGCCAATTTGCAAAGCCTTCATATTTTTTTCGATAGTAGCTTTTGGTACTCTTTTCGCAACAGCCTTTTGAATCGTTTCAAAAGACACTACACCAGTTACTTTCACTAAAAGGCCTAAGGCAACAATGTTTGTAAACAAATCTTTTCCCAATTCCTCTACAGCCAGCCGGGTTAAGGGTACCTTGACTATACTAGGATGAATAGGAGACTCAGGTACTAAATCCTCATCAATGATAAGGATACCATTACCACAAAGATCGGATGAATATCTATCTGCCGCTTGTTGGGTCAGAGCTAACACCACATCTGGCTTTACTACTTTAGGATGATAAATGAACTGCTCAGATATAATAACCTCCGCCTTAGAAGCACCACCTCGTGCTTCTGGTCCATAAGACTGGGATTGTACTGATTCCTTATTTTCCATGATGGCTGCTTCTGCCAAAATGATCGCAGCAGTAATTACGCCTTGACCACCAGATCCGCATAATCGTAGTTGTTGCATTATTTTCCCTCCTGGGCCAATTTAATGACTTTAGCATATTCTGCGCTATATTCTGGGGCTGTTTTTTGATATAAAATACCGATTGGGAATTTATCACCTTTTTGATCTTCCGCTAGTTTTTCATAAGCAGTTAAAGGAACTGCGCTTTCACTCATCCATTTCAGCATTCCTGCCGCATCACCCATTTTATTTCTCCGTCCATAGGAAATAGGACACTGGGTAATGGCTTCAACCAAGGAAAATCCATTATTCGATATCCCTTGGGCAATTAGGTCTACAAGGGGTTTTGCATGAAAAGCAGTGCCACGAGCAATATAGCTAGCACCAGCAGCTTTCGCAAGTTTACAGGGATCAAAGGCTGTATCAACGCTTCCGAAAGGAGCCGTTGTCGCCTTTTTGCCTGTCGGTGTAAGAGGAGAGGCTTGCCCTCCAGTCATGCCATAAATGTTGTTGTTAAACAATACCACCGTTAAGTCAATATTTCGTCTGGCACCGTGAATAAAATGATTACCGCCAATGGCTGTACAATCTCCATCACCAGTGATTACAATGACTTTCAGTTTAGGATTTGCCAATTTAATGCCCGTGGCAAAGGGAATTGCCCTTCCGTGAGCTGTATGCAAAGTATCAAAATTCATATAACCAGAAGCTCTGGATGAGCAGCCGATACCAGATACGATAACTGTATTATCTTGATCAAGTCCTAATTGTTCTGCAGCTTTTGCAATGGACTTCATGATTATTCCATTACCACAGCCTGGGCACCAAATATGTGGCAGTCGATTCATTCGGAAATATTTTTCATAGCTTCTCATTTTACCACCTCCGCTGCAAGTTCTTCGATTGCTGTGCTTATTTCCTGGGGCGTAAATATTTCTGTATTGTATTTGGGAAGGGAAATTACTGTTGCTTGTCCTGCAGCAGCACGTTCAACTTCTAAGACTAGTTGTCCATAGTTCATTTCCGGTACGAGGATCTTTTTAACTTTTTTCGCTACTTTTTTTACAATCTTATCTGCAAATGGCCAGATAGTCATCAAGCGGACCATCCCCACTTTAATTCCTTGCTTCCGGGCAAGTTCAACAGCGGCATAGGCGGTACGAGCCGTTCCACCATAAGCCAAAACTGCATATTCAGCATCTTCCATGAAAAATTCATCATAATGGGTGATCTGCTCTTGAACTCTAGAAATTTTTTCATGCAATCGTTTAATGGTATCCTCTGTTACTTGAGCGCTACCAGTTGGGAATCCAGTTTCATCATGAACAAGTCCAGTAACATGAATATGATGTCCAGTTCCGAAATCTGCAGGGTTTGGCACTAGATCTGCCATCGGAGTATATGGTTTATACCCCTCTTCTCTGGTACAACTTGGCTTACGGCGAGGATATATTTCTATATCTTCAGCTTTCGGCAATACAACTTTTTCTCGCATGTGACCTACTACTTCATCCAGCAAAATAATGACAGGGGTACGAAACCGCTCTGCATAATTTACGGCCATTACTGCCACATCAAACGATTCTCGAACATTCCAAGGAGATAACGCAATCATAGGATGATCACCATGAGTTCCCCAACGAGCCTGCATCACATCTCCTTGTGCAGGTGATGTCGGCTGACCTGTCGCTGGGCCTAACCGCTGGACATTAGCGATGACAATTGGTATTTCTGCAATACAGCCGTAACCAATTAATTCTTGTTTGAGAGAAAACCCTGGTCCGGAAGTCGCTGTAAGGGCTTTTCTGCCACCTAACGCTGCACCTAATACGACTGCAATCCCAGCGATTTCATCTTCCATTTGAATGAAAGTACCACCTAGAGCTGGAAGTTCTTTTGCCATGATTTCGGCAATCTCTGTGGAAGGCGTGATTGGATATCCCCCAAAAAAATTCACACCCGCAGCCATTGCACCTTCTGCACAAGCTTCATTGCCTTGCATTAATCTTGCTTCACTCATTTTTCCACCTTCTTTTCAACATAAATTGCATAATCAGGACACCGAAGTTCACATTGTCCACAATTGATACAGCCTTTTTCATCCACTACATACACTTTTCCCAGGGTATCTAATGCTAGAATTTTCTTCGGGCAAAAAGCTACACAGATATTACAGCCTTTACACCGCTCTTTAACTACTGTGATTTCAATTCCCATAACTGTCCTCCTCGTATAATAAGTTTTGTAAGCAACAATCCGCCGTTGTTTACAAAACTTATTTTATTTTTTCAACACGTAAAGGAACCCCTTGATGCTAAAATATTTGTAAGAGAATTTAGCAAAGGTAACGTCTTATCCTCCTTGCGAAACCTTTTGGTTATTGCTTATAAAGCTTGACGCCTGCCTTATTCATCAAATACCGCTAACACAGATGTTGCGTCTCTGGGCGAAAGGTATCCAGCAAAATGACTTTCACAGATGAATGCTTATTATGCGAGGCTGCGGTCAGTGAATAAGATCAGGGTATTCCTTT
>NZ_FOTS01000008.1 GCF_900114615.1 Pelosinus propionicus DSM 13327
AAAGAGGTAAATGCCAAGTTAATTGGGCACTACCACTACTATGGAGTGACCGACAACAGTAACGCAATACGTGCGTTTGGCTATCGAATACGCCGTAAAATGTTTGAAGTGCTCAACCGTAGAAGTCAGAAGAAGAGTCTGACTTGGGAAGGCTTTGCAAAACTTGAGAAACGATTTCCACTTGCTAGGGCAAGAATTTATATCAATATATATGGCTAAACATAGGTGAATGCTATTATGAAGAGCCGGATGCCTTAATAGGGCACGTCCGGTTCCGTGAGGGGGGCTAGATCGTGAGGTCTGCCTCTACTCGACTGCAAAAAGTAAACGGCCGATGGGTGAGGTGCTGGAAATATGCTTAATGTCAGCAATATAACCAAAGAGTTCAAAAATGGCTTATTTAAACGAACCCATACCCTTGCAGTGGACAATGTTTCTTTTTCAATTAAAGCCGGGGAAACATTGGGTTTGGTTGGCATGAGCGGGTCAGGCAAATCGACTCTTGGGCGTCTTGCTCTCAAACTTATACCATGCGATACTGGCAGAATCATTTTTAATGATGTAGAGATCAGCCATTTTACAATGAAGCAGATGAAAACACTGCGTAAAGATATGCAGATCTTGTTTCAAAATCCCGAGTCCTCGTTAAATCCTCGCATGACAATCTGTAGGAGTCTGGAAGAGCCTTGTCGATTTCATGACATAGGTGATAAAGGATATCTAGATGAGCAAATCGAGGAGCAGCTAAACTTTGTCGGACTTGGTGCGGAACTACTAAACAGGCGGCCGCATCAATTAAGCGGCGGTCAGCTGCAGCGCGTATGTATAGCAAGAGTGCTGCTGCTGCAACCCAAATTAATAGTATTGGATGAGCCTACTTCTATGCTGGATGTATCCGTTCAAGCCCAAGTAATTGAAGTACTTAAAAATGCGCAGAAAAAACACAAGATATCCTATCTGTTTATATCCCATGATCTTGATGTAATAAAAGCCTGTAGTGATGATATAGCTGTAATGTATAAAGGAAGAATCATTGAGCAGCAATCAGCCGAAGCGTTATACAAACAGCCTAAAGAAGAATATACGAAACAGCTGCTGGATACCTTTTTAAATTTTTAGAGGCATCTATAAGGGATAGGATTCAATCAAGAAAGTAAAATAATAGATTAAGTAAAAGAGGTAATAGGATGAAAAATAAGAGGATCGCTATGGCAATGCTATTCTACTTAGCTAGTACAGGTTTTATAGCAATGCCTGCCAACGCCGAAGAAGACCCGGAACAAAAATTGGATGAAGTAATTGTCGAAGCAGATCGGGAAAAAGAAGTTCAGCCTGGTGGATTTATCTATAGCGACGCAAGAAATGGTATTCTTGGCAATACCAATGTTATGGATATTCCTTTTAGCCAGATCGGCTATACGAAAAAGACCATTGAAACCTTTGGTGACCCAAGTCAGCCCCTCAATACGATCTTAGTGAACAATCCTTCGATCCGGACGAGCAGCAGCTCACCAAGGTATACTGACTTTTCTTTGCGCGGCATCAATATGAACGGTAATCATATGTATTTGAATGGGATTCCTAATTTATTCGCTCAGTTTCTAAGTCCGCCGGCTCATGTTATAGAAAGTATTGAAGTCATGTCCGGCCCTAATACAGTTCTAAACGGTTCCACTACTTCAGTAAACGGAACAAATGGTGTTGATGCACCTGCCGGTATTATCAGTATTACTACGAAAAAGGCCACAGATCAGCCAATTAACCAGTATACCCAAACCTTTTCCGGCAGAGGTTCTTTGGGGGAATATATCGATGTTGGCAGGAGGTTTGGCAAAGACAAAGAATGGGGAATCCGCGTCAATGCTGGTAATCTTGACGGGGATTTGTCTCTGCATGGAGCTGAAAAGGAAGAACGAACCCTGTTCATTAATTTAGACCATCGGGATGAAAAGAGTAAAACGAACCTCTTTGCCGGACATTTTGATTTAAGGACTGATGGAGGTCAGCGGTGGTTTGGTGTCAATAATGCCAGCACCAGCCTGGTTGATGCACCGGATTCTCAAAAAAGTTATGATTTCGATGGTATGACAAAATATATGCATGGCTATTTGATGACGTTGAACCATGAACAAAAAATGAATAATACCTGGAATCTCTTTTTTAATGCCGGAATGACAAATCGGAGCGGCTCCAAGTATGATACAGACAGTGGTTCTTTATCCCTAAATGGAAATACCGGTGCCATTAGCAGTTCCTTGATTCAAATGAAGGAAGCAAATAAGAACGTTTATTTTCAAACGGGTATAAAAGGTGAAATCTATACTGGTGCAGTAAAAAATAATCTATCTCTTGCGATTGATCGATCATGGACAAAAAATTATCGAACTTCTGCCTCTTTAAGCGGTAGTAAACTCGTGGGCAGCTTACTCGATGGCATTGTTGTACAAGGTGTACTTCCGCAGTCCGGTCCTGCAGCCTTGATTAACGAAGAAACTTCTGTGGGTATTACGCTTGCAGATACGTTGGAATATGGAAAAATGACAACATTGATTGCTGTTCAAAGACGTGATGGCAAATTTGATGCATATAATGCATCTACTGGAGCTAAAACAGAAAGTAATAATAAACTTTCCACTTCTCCTACGTATGCGATTTCGTATAAGCCTGTTGAGAATATATCCGTTTATGCCAGCCATTCCGAAGGGTATACACGAGCAAGAGTTGCTGATAGTAGTTATGCAAATGAAGGAGAATTGTTTGAACCTGCCAAAAATAAGCAAAACGAAATGGGGGTTAAGTACCAAAATGCCGGTGTATTAACAACTTTAAGTTTCTTTAAGTTGAACCAGGAAAACTTTTTTGATGTTACACCATCTACTGGGAAAAAAAGACTGACACGGGATGGCGAAAACACGTACAAAGGAATCGAATTGAATGTTAATGGCAAAATAACAGATAAATGGAATGCCATGGGCGGCATCCTGTACTTAGATGCTCAAAGAGAAAAAACTGCAAATGGGCTGCTGGATGGTTATCATGTTAACGGTGTTGCCAAATGGAGTGGTGTTTTGGCGTTGGAATACGAGGCTGATAAAAAGACTTCTATTATTGGTCGCGCTGTTTATAGCGGTTCTGCCTATGTTACCGATAATAAGGCACAAGTACCTTCTGTCGTGACATTTGATTTAGGCATAAAACATAGAACTGCATTTTCCGGTACTCCTGTAACCTTAAGTGCCATGTGCTATAACGCAGCCGACAAAGACTACTGGATTGCCAGGGGCGGGTCAAATACAATTGGCTTATCCATGCCAAGAACCTTAATGCTTTCTGCGACGTTTGATATATAATGATGTATTAAAAACAGGTTCATGATTTTTGATTGGAGGGAGATTCTCAACTAAGATTGAGAATCTCCCTTTAATTTTAGTTTTATCCTATGCAAAATGATCTTACAAAGAATGTCTAATTTTATCTCATAAGGATAGTTGTAGAATTATTCCAATAGGATTATAATGAAATAAATAGAATTATTTGAATTGCATTTAAAAACAATTATAAAAACTTAAATATAGGTACAGGTGCCCGTAAGGGCTTCATAGAAAAGTCGGTTAGATACCGGCGCGGTCCCGCCACTGTAATGGGGAGCAAATCCAAGATATGCCACTGGAACGAATTGTTCTGGGAAGGTTTGGAGGCGCAATGATCCTAAGCCAGGAGAACTGCCTGTACAACGATCACCGTTTTACCTGCGAGCGACAGGGAGGGAATTGGACTATAGTTTGTACAGCAGTTTAGCTGGGATAAATAATAGCTTCTTTTGATGTTGCCATCATAGGAGGCTTATTTTATTTTTAAAAAAAGAATAATCGTATAGGTGCCCGTAAGGGCTTGATAGAGAAGTCCGGTGCAATACCGGCGCGGTCCCGCCACTGTAATGGGGAGCAAATCCAAGATATGCCACTGGAATGAATCGTTCTGGGAAGGTTTGGAGGCGCAATGATCCTAAGTCAGGAGAACTGCCTGTACATCAATCACCGTTTTTACCTGCGAGCGACAGGGAGGGGAATTGGACTATTGTTTGTATTGGCCTTTTAGCCAGAAGGAAACAAAAAGCCTCTTTTGATGTCGCCATCATAAGAGGCTTATTTTATTTGCGGTAGAGCAGTAAAATTATTTAATTCATACATAGTGTTAGATAGTTGGATGGCAAGCTTCGTTATCTGCAGCAATCTTCGCTTAACCTGCGAGCGACAGGGAGAAGATTAGATACAGCTGCTGATTAGAAAAAAGCAGCATTTCTGTGAGTTTATCAGCACAAGAAAACTACTTGCAAATAAGGGGGGAAATAAAGACGGTAATTTACTAAAGAAATCCAGCCAGAGAAAGATAACTGCGGCATGCGAATTCAATATGTATGCTGGCAAGAAAGGATTCAGCTATTATTTTTATAAAATTTGAGATTTTTTGATTGTAAGAGGAGCGATTTTACAGTGATACGTAAGCTAAAGAAAAGATCATTGACGATGAGTATTGCCTGTGCTCTGGCGTTGACTATAACGCCAAGCTACTATAGGTGCGCTTATGGGGCTGAAAGCGATAGCGAGCAGCAGGATGAAATTTATCAATTACCTGCGGTGACAGTGGAAGCGCCTCGACCTGAATGGGAATCCAAGCTCTCGCCGGGCACCGTATCCATCGTTCGCCCTGAAGATTTCAAAGGCGAGCAAAAAACGTTGCCGGAATTGCTTAAGCGGGTGCCAGGGGTTCATATCAACGAACTTACCGGAACCGGGCAGTATACAGTGGCTAGTGTGCGTGGCAGTACGGCAGCTCAGGTAGGGGTTTTCGTGGATGGCGTGCTGACTAAGCTGGGCGGAGACGCGGCTAGTGATTTGTCCATGATTCCGGTGGAAAACGTGGAACGAATCGAAATTTACCGGGGTTACATTCCCGCTCGCTTTCCTGGTACCTGGATGGGTGGTGTTATCAACATTGTTACAAAGAAGCCACAAAAAACTGGTATTTCTCTAACCCAAGGGATGAGTTCCTACGGTGGCTATACGGGCAGCTTCGGAATGAACTCCCCGTTGGGCGATGGCAGCCTTTTTGTGGGAGTAAACCGGGATCAGAGTCAGGGCAACTATAAATATACATTCTATGATTCAGATATATCTCGTAATCGATTAAATAATGGCTATCAAAAAACTGATGTGCTGGTCAAGTGGCAGGATGATAACTGGCAGGTCAAATATGCCTGGAAACGGAATGATAGAGGGCTGCCTTATCACGTTCTTAATGAGAATTACGATAACCCTGCCTATTGGGGCAGCAAACAGCCATCTAAGAAGCTGCAGACGGATCAGTCAGATGTACTGATTGGTCGGCGACAGACGGTGGGCAACCTAGAGTGGGGCTGGCGGATGACTTACATGGATCAGGAGAAAAACTACAAGAATCCCTGGGGAAACAACGCTCTGTTTGGTAAGTGGAGCCGTTATCAGTCGCAGCGTTTAGGGGGCGCTCTGGATGGCTCCTTCAAGGCGGGTGACAACCATCTGTTGGAATTCGCCGTCAATTACTCGCATGAAGACCTTGATGTGAACGGTACTGGCATGACTTTACCATCCTATGCCTGGGTAAAGCATCACTATACGCAGACATTGGCAGATGCACAGCTTCAGGATACGATTACTCTAAATAAGGCGAAGGATTTTTGGTTTACTCCTAGCGTCCGCTGGAATTATTCCGGCGGACTGGGACAGGCCAATACGGGAGGTCTTTATTGGATAAAGGCCATTCAGGAGAATACAGACAGTAAATTCACCTGGCAGACTGCCTTGAAGAAAAAAGTGGATGATCATTATACTATGCGGGCGACCTATGGTACCTATTACCGTTTTCCCAATCTTTATGAACTCATTGGCGACGGTGCCTTTATTCTGCCTGTTTCTCCTACTAACACAGTACATGCCGCTCCGGCAGGACCGGAGAATGGCACCCAGTGGGATGTAGGCGTCCAATGGCAGGGAGAAATGCTCAAGGCCAAGTCTGACTGGTCCCTAACGTACTTCGGTCGCCATTCGGAGAACATGCTGGAACTGTACCGGATGGGCCTGACCTATATGTCTTATGTAAATGGCGGAGAAGGCCGGGTTAATGGTGTGGAACTAGAAGGCAAACTGAACTGGGAACGCTGGGATCTGGACTTGTCCGCCACCTATATGCAGTCCAAGGATCTGCAGCGATATAAAAAGATGTACTACCTCTATCCCAATGGTAACTATGGCAATTCACTGGAAAACTTTGCTCCTAAATGGGAAGGATTGCTCCGACTGACCTACCGTTTCCTTGGCGAACGAACTTCCGTCTTCAGTGAAGTCCGCTATGTAGGCGAAACGAATGTGGATGACGAAGTGGACTGGACTACCGCTTATACCACCGTCGGACTGGGGGTCAAGCATCAGTTTACCAAGAATACCAGGCTCACCGTAGGTGTCAACAATATGTTTAATAAGGTCCCCTATTGGAAGACGCTGCAGCAACCAACTGGATATGAACCTTGGTACGCTTACGGTACCATGAAGTATCCGCTGGCGGGCCGGACATATTATGCGACGATGCAGTGGGATTTTTAGGTTGTATACATGATAATAACCCCTTTGACAACCTAAAACGTCTATGTTATTATATAGGCAAATGGAAAATAATTGAATATTGGTGCAGGTGCCCGTAAGGGCTTGATAGAGAAGTCCGGTGCAATACCGGCGCGGTCCCGCCACTGTAAGGGGGAGCAAATCCAAGATATACCACTGGAACCATAAGTTCTGGGAAGGTTTGGAGGCGCTATGATCCCAAAGCCAGGAGAACTGCCTGTACATCAATCACCGTTTTACCCGCGAGCGATGGGGAGGGGATTTGGATACATTTCTATGCCAGAGGTTGAACTGGCTGGATGTATGATTTATGTCGGCAAAGTGTAGCCGATATAAAATAGGAGGCCCCTTCCGATGATGTCATCAGAGGAGGCCTCTTTTATTTTGCTATTTATGGCACTGTGGAGGTACAAGCTTCCTTATGACCGTCTTGTAGAAAGAAGGGAAATGACTGCATTTTGAAATACAATGATTGAGAGGTAAGTAGAGGTAAGGACTTTGGGGCTGGAAAGTGCCTGGAAGTTCAAGGTGAGCAAAGCGAAATTAGCGAGAGGAGGTGAAAGCGGTCCCGGAAAGCTTATAGCCAAGACAAAATCAAGGATATAATAAAAAGGGAGAGGATGATTTTTATGGCAAAGAAATTAGGTTATATCGTGACAAACTATAGCGGCAGTGATGCAGGGGATATCAATGTTGTCAGTACTACTGTCACCGTGAACAAAGCGCAAGTGCCGACGACGACGACTCCAGTGTGGGATTTGCATTCGAATGGTGATTCTAAAGTACATTCCTTCTTTGATACATCCAGCAATCTTCGGGTAGTTGTCGATCAATATGATTTCAGCACAGGTACAAGCCCCGGTTTACGGATCTACGATCCTTCTACAAGCACTTGGACTGCCGTGACTACTCCACGGAATTGGAGCGGCATTGAAAACCTGTACGGCGTGGTGAAATCAGGCAACTATCTCTATGCCATTGACTATGACGGCGCTAACGTTGTCAAAATCAGCCTGACAGGAGCCACGCCTTACACGGTAGCCGGTACCTATCACTTTGCTTCCGGCATATCGGGCTATGAAGACCATGGTGTGGCCATTGCAGCTGTAGGAGATTATGTCTATGCTCTCTTTATTACGTCGGATGCATCAGCTTCCAACTACCAAAACAGTACGGTAGTCAAGCTGGATGTCAGCGGCACTAACCCCACCTATGTGAGCCAGGCGTCAGTCGGTAAAAATGCCTTCACCTTGGAGTACTACGATGGCAAGTTCTATGTGGCTTGCATCGGTGGCATGCAGCAGGCCGGCAGCTATAACGCTGCGTCTCAGCTGAATGTGGTGACCATCAGCACGATGGGCGTCACTACTCCCTTCACCGCCAGTGCGACCATTCCTGGTGACTTCCGTGATATTGTCTTTAGCAACAGCGGCGATGCCTATATCCTGACAGGTTACTATGATTCCAGTTATACCAATCTAATTGGTAAGCTGTACAAAACTACCGCTGCAAATATCAATGCCGCCACTCCCAGTATTGGTACAGCGGTGGATACCTTCACGACGGCCGGCTATTTCTGGGCGACGCTGTACGAGGATGTCAGCGGCGGTAATACTGATTATTTCTGGTTTGCGAAAGGGAATCCCATCCAGATCTACCAGCCTGCTCCCACTACCAGTCCAGCTACACCTTTTGCAACGAAAACCCCAGCTGACTTGGGCAACTCTCCTAGAAATGTCAGCATCAACTGGATTACTCCATTTTGGGAACCTTCTTCACCTCTTGCTCGCAAGGGAGCTCCCCGATCCTTTGCAGCTCATGCCAAACTGGCTGTCGATGCCAAAAAGGCTGCTTTGGAGTTGGAAGACAAGAAATAATAGAGCCGATATTTTTACTTTGCTTGCAGAAACAGGACAAGTATCGTGAACTATCTAAACTCTAAAGTATTTAAAGATAATTTAATCTGAATAAAGAACGGTTCTCACGCAGCTTAGTTCCAGTTAAACCGGCAAAGAAGCTGCGATGAGACCGTTTTTTTTGTTAAATCTGCTTAGGTCAAGGAAGAGGTGATATTTCACTTTGAATTACTAGAATCCATAAAGAAGCATTAAGAAATTCTTCTTTATGGACAAATATGAATCGAATCTGAGCGTAATGCATAGAAATCTTTAATAGTAGGTTTAAGCAAAGATGCGAGGAGGGATCTGCATGCATGAAATAAAGCTTCTACCCTTTGAGGTGAAAGAAATCTTGGACAATGCGGAAAAAATACCTGATGGTATTCAATTAATGAAAGCACCGGAAGTTTGGGAGCCAAGCAAGCGAGGCAAAGGAGTGGTAGTTGCCATCCTGGATACGGGATGCCAGGTGGATCATCCCGATTTAAAAGACCGTATTATTGGCGGGCGCAACTTTACAGCTGATGATAATGGGGACCCGGATCAGTTTGGCGATAATAATGGTCATGGCACCCATGTGGCAGGGACTATTGCTGCTTCTGAGAACGGTCAGGGTGTTGTCGGTATGGCTCCTCAGGTGGATTTGCTGATTCTTAAGGTGCTTGACAGTAGTGGAAACGGAGGCTATGAAAATCTGATCAGTGCGATCAACTATGCTCTCCAGTGGCAGGGGGCTGAAGGGCAAAAAGTGCGTATCCTCTCCATGTCCTTAGGAGGAGAAACGGATGATTCTGCCTTACATGAGGCCATCATCCGAGCGACGCACAGCGGGGTGCTGGTCGTCTGTGCTGCTGGCAATACGGGGAAGATTGAAAGGCAGTTCCCTGGCGGGTATAACGAGGTAGTCGGTGTGGGAGCTGTGGATTTGAGCAAAAAGCTGGCAGTCTTTAGTACGATGAATAAAGAGATTGATGTGGTTGCTCCGGGAGTGGAGGTTGTTTCAACCTATCCTGGCAGCCGTTATGCCGTTCTTTCTGGAACCTCTATGGCCACACCCCATGTTGCTGGAGCTGCCGCCCTGATTATCAACCAATGCGAAAAGGATTTTGAACGCACCCTTACGGAAGCGGAGATTTATGCTCAGCTTTGCAAGCGGACCAGCACGTTAGGCTATAAAAAGATAAAAGAGGGTAATGGGTTCCTGGATCTGACTGTCGGTTATCAGAATGTTCTACATCCTATGGCGGTGGAGTCGGCAGTAAGGATGTGTTTATGATGAAAAAATTCCTTTTATGGCCGCTGGCATTTTTATTTGCTTTACCAGGGTGGGCTTGCGCGGCAGGAACGTCGTCAAAGACAGCTGAACTTCCCGCCTCTTTTTACTCGGCAGCAGCCAAGCAAATTGCGGAAGGTTATGTGTTAGCAATTAAAGAGAAATATACTGATCGTCAAAAAGATCAAAATTATTTTGAAGCTCGGCTAAAATATCAAATTGCAGCAGCCAAATTTTCCGGGCTCAGATCAACCCTTGAACTAGAGTCGATTGGGGGAAATCGAATTCCCAATGTGAATGATTCCAAATATCAGCCTATGGTAATGGAAGCATTAAAATCCTTTGATGAGTTCAGCGCCGTTTCCCAAAGAATTTTATTATCTTCACCTAATGCTATCAGCGAGCAAGCAGCAAGCCCGCTTAATTTTTCTACTGTTTTTACCGATATTTTTTCTTTTGTTTCCAGATTCCAGGAGCTATGGGTCAAACACGATGAAATCAGAGAGTTAAGGTTAAAAAAGTTGAGTGTATGGCTAGATCAATATTACAAATGGTCAAATTGGGATGAGATTGATATCAGTGCCACGGAAAATGGACCATAGAGATACGAAAAACACACGAAAAACGACTAGTTATTTTTGGCTAGTTGTTTTTCTATTTCTAAAGTCAATGTGATTTTATTGGATAGAGTGATACTCGATTTTTGTAAGAAATTAGATGATAAAAATTTATTATCATAAAAGGAAATTATTACCAAATATAGAACTTTAAAAATGTAGATGATTTAGATAAGAAGGAGATTATATGAAATACAAAAAGCTGTTGGAATTATATATACCCTTAGTTGATTTTATTGCCGATATTATTGGATCCAATTGTGAAGTTCTTTTACATGATATCGTTGATGTTGAAAACTCGGTGATTGCGATTCGAAATGGATACATAAGCGGACGTTCTTTAGGATGCCCTTTAACTGATTTAGGTTTCAAGCTGTTAGAGAATAAAACGTATTTGCGGCATAGTGCTTTTGTTAATTATCGAAGCCGTAATGACAGGGGAGAAAATTTAATTTCATCCACTTACTACATTAAAGACGGAGCAGGAAGCTTGATCGGTATGCTTTGCGTTAATATCTTAAATACTGTTGATCAGCAAGGACATAAATTTCTAAGTGAAGAACCTTTAAAGGCATTCTTCAGCAATGCAGTTCAACTGAATGGCAATGAAGAAATAACAGAATCATTAAGTACATCCTTAGATCATGTGGTAGACAATGGGATTCAGAAGTTGATTGCCAAATACAATATTGCAGTAGATCGAATGTCGCCTGAGGAAAAGAGTGTGATTGTACAGGAGCTGCGTGAAAATGGAATCTTTAAGATCAAAGGTGCCATCACAAAGGCTGCTGCCATCTTAAAAACATCTGAAAGTACAATTTATCGATATTTGGCAATGAAATAAATCATGGCGTGGTTTGGTATCGAGCAGGATTTCCTTAAAGGAGAGCTGGTTCAATAGGAAGGTATAACAAAAAGGGAGGGCATTCAGAGTATTGCTTGTTACTATTGATAAGAATGAAAGGAGAAAGAGTAGTATTATGGAAGAAAAAGAATTAACCAGAGGGTTGAAATCACGGCATATTGAATTAATTGCCTTGGGAGGAACAATTGGTGTTGGACTATTTATGGGCTCAGCCAGTACGATAAAATGGGCGGGTCCTTCTGTATTGCTTGCTTATGCATTAGCAGGCATTATCATGTTCTTTGTTATGCGTATCATGGGGGAAATGCTTTTCCTAGAGCCAGTAACAGGTTCTTTTGCAACCTATGCACATAAATATGTCAGTCCTTTAGCTGGTTATCTAACTGCTTGGTGTTATTGGTTTTTATGGGTTACAGTAGGAATGGCGGAAGTAACGGCGATTGGAATTTATGTTAAGTACTGGTTTCCTCTCATTCCGCAATGGCTGCCAGCTTTGGCAGGTGTGGCAATTGTGGCATCAGCCAATTTAGCTGCTGTAAAGTACTATGGAGAATTTGAATTTTGGTTTGCACTTATTAAAGTAGCTGCAATCATTGCCATGATTGTGATTGGACTTGGCATGATTCTTTTTGGCTTCGGTAATGGCAGTCAGCCCGTTGGCATTGAAAACCTATATGCTCATGGAGGATTTTTTGCAGGTGGTTTAGAAGGGTTTCTATTTGCGCTTTGTCTGGTAACGGCATCGTATCAAGGTGTTGAAATGGTTGGAATTACTGCGGGTGAAGCACAAGACCCTAAAAACACGTTACGTCGTGCCACCAAAAATATTATTTGGCGGATATTAATTTTCTATATTGGCGCCATATTTGTTATTCTAGCCATTTATCCATGGAATCTCGTTGGTACAATCGGCAGCCCCTTTGTTATGACGTTTGCCAAGGTTGGAATTGTTGCTGCGGCTGGTATTATTAATTTTGTTGTTTTGACGGCTGCTATGTCAGGGTGCAACAGTGGGATTTATAGTGCAGGCAGAATGCTTTACACCTTATCCAAGAATGGTCAGGCTCCTGCATTCTTTGGCAGGGTATCAAAAAACGGGATGCCCGGCAATAGTATTATGGTTACCATTTCCTGCTTATTATTGGGTGTTTTTTTGAATTACATCGCTCCAGAGTCCAAATTGTTTCTATACATTTACAGTGCTAGTATTCTTCCAGGTATGATTCCTTGGTTTGTGCTGGCATTTAGTCAGATCGCGTTCCGAAAGAAATGGAAAGAGGAAATGGAAGCACATCCTTTCAAGTCCCCTTTTTTCCCCGTTAGCAATTATATAACGGTTATTTTTCTTATATTGGTGTTAATCGGAATGTGGTTTAATGAAGATACGCGCATATCATTAATCGTTGGAGGCATATTTTGCGGAATTGTCTTAATGAGCTATTATTTTTTGGGTATGGGAAAGAGTCAATCTGCAAAAGAAATAGATGTTAATAATAAGCTCAGTTAGCAAGCTGCTATAAAACGTTATGGATGTAAAGATAGAAATAAATACAAACTGGCATCGCTTTTTGAGGTGTCAGTTTTGCTTTTAGTGAATAAAATAATAAATAATAAAGCGGATTTCTTACTAATTATTGGATAAATATAGAACGTGAATTGTAAAATAGTATATAATAAAGAAGGTGTGCGTGGAAATCATGTAGTAAAAATAAGTTTATGAAAAAAGGCACTAAATACAGTGATAACATAGGTATAGATCACTAGCTGGCAGTAATGGACTAGAAGGTCTATTTTACGGATGACTTGTTATATAGCAGATTGATTTCGATGTATAAATACTAACGGAATATAACGTTGATTGCCAATATCGATTAAGGAGGTAGAAGATGTATCCGTTAAAATTTGCACCTGTTTATCAGGAACGCCTTTGGGGTAGTACAAATTTAAAGAAAATATTTGGCAGAGAATTTACTAGCGATCATATCGGAGAGAGCTGGGATGTATCATGTCATAGCAATGGTATGAGTATCGTGGAAAACGGTTATTTAGCTGGTAAAAGCTTAAATCAATTGATGATAGAGTACCGGGACAATTTAATGGGGAAGACATTTGCAGAAGGGGAATCATTTCCCTTACTCGTTAAAATACTTGACGCGAATGATAATTTATCCATTCAAGTACATCCTGATGACGAGTATGCTCAAAAGGTGGAAGGAGAAGCTGGTAAAACAGAAGCCTGGTATGTGGTGTATGCAAAGGAAGATGCACATATTATATATGGTCTTGAAAGTCATATTACAAAGGAAGTTTTTATCGAAGCAGTGGAAAGGAATCAAGTTTGCAGCGTCATAAAAAAGGTCCCTGTGAAAGCAGGTGATATGATCTATGTGCCGTCGGGCACCGTGCATGCTTTGCTTGAAGGTGTAATGGTATATGAAATACAACAAAATTCAGATACTACCTATCGAATTTATGATTATGACCGGGTGACAAAGGAGGGAAAGCTGCGAGAACTGCATATCGATAAGGCGCTGGATGTCATAAATTTTGCAGAGCAGCCAAGTTGTGTATTTACCGATAATCGTATTGCATGTCAGTATTTTTCTGTAGAAAAGTTGTTTGTTACTGATGAGTTGCAAGAAGAAACAAACGGTCAGTTTATTATATATTGTGTGATTGAAGGTTCAGGGGAGGTTGCTTATCAGTCCCATCAGGAAAGTTTAAAGCCTGGAGATACGGTACTCATGCCAGCATGTTTAGAAAATTTTACATTAAGAGGTAATCTTCGATTGTTAAAAATAAAGTGAAAGAGTAGTTGTGTTCCTAAAATCAATTCTCAATAGGATAATCGTTACAGGATTTTTTTTACTAAATGAGGTACAATAGTTATAAAAATTATAGTTAATGAGCAGCGGTTCAAATCTACAAAGGCAGGTATTTTCGTGTCTAAGGAAATATTGATTATCAGACTCAGTTCGATTGGTGATGTGATTCATTGTACACCCGTAGCTAGCTCTTTGAAAGCTGCATGGCCTGATTGTAAAATAACATGGATGGTTGGTGGGGTTTCAGCAGACCTCTTACAAGGCAATCCTAATATAGATGAAATTATGATATGGTCTAGGGAAAAATTTGAAAACTATCTTAGAAATTATAAATTTAAAGAAGCTTGGAGAATGTGGTGTGATCTGAAGAATCAGCTAAAGGGACGGCAGTTTGATGCAGTCCTTGATATTCATGGTCTCTTTCTTACAGGAATGATTGCCAGGCAGGCAAATACAGCAAGGCGTATAGGTATGAAGGGGGCTAAAGAACTTAATTCTTTTTTTATGACAGAGACTGGCGAAGCCCGTGGTAGGCATATTACAGATAAATATCTTGCCGTTTTGCCTTGTTTAGGAATTGAGACTGCAAATCATACTATGAGCCTTGCAGTACCAGAACAAGCCAGAAAATTTGCAAGAACTTTATTGCAGCAATATACTGTTACACCCCAAGAGAAGGTAATAGTACTCATCTTGGGGACGACTTGGATCACCAAAAATTGGCCTATTGCTTTTTTTATAAAGGCAGCCACGCTTCTAGGAAAGGATTTTCGGATCGTTTTATGCGGAGGAAAGGCAGAAATTCCATTAGGTAAGGAAGTTGAGACAAAGGCAGGGGTTCCTGTCATCAACACCATTGGACAAACTACTCTGCTGGAAATGGCAGGTATTATTGAGCAGGCTTCTGTAGTAGTCTCTGGAGATACAGGGCCTTTGCACATGGCAGGGGCACTGAAAGTTCCAACAGTTGGGATGTTCGGACCAACAGATTCTGCTACCTACGCTCCACAAGGAGAGCAGCATGAGGTTCTTTCTTCTACTTCCTGTTTCAGTTGCCATAAGAGGCGATGTCCTAAGACTAACGGAGCGTGTATGGAAAGTATAGCCCCTGAAGCAGTGGTTCAAAAGGTGCATGAAATCCTGAAAAGATAAAGAGAATAAACAGCTCGTTGTCATGGAATTTATGTGGAAATGTCAACAAGTCTTATGACGAAATTCGATTTTCATTTTATTGAAATGGTCGTATATGTGATATATGATAGGAATAGAGAACAATAGTCACGCTAGTTGTAAAACTAGCGTGAACTCTTTCTTAAAGAGGGGTTATGGCTATGAATATTACCTCAAGACAGCGTATGATATTAACTATTTTATTAGCCGAGGCTCACGGAATAACTGTTAATGAAATTGCAGAACGAATTGAGGTAAGTACACGTACCATTCATCGAGAGTTAAATGATCTTGAAGATCTTTTAGCAACCCATCAATTACAGTTGGTTAAAAAAGCAGGTATTGGTATTTTTATTGAAGGCGATGCACAGCAAAAAGAAGTGGTCAGGTTATTGTTATATAGCCAAAGAGTTGCAGAATACTCTGCAAAGGAACGTAAATTGCTGATTTTATGTCAATTGCTTGAATCCAAAGAGCCAATAAAATTAGTAGCAATGGCAAATGATTTGAAAGCAACGATATCTACGGTAAGCAATGATTTAGATGAGTTAGAGGCTTGGATTCGAACCTATGATTTAACATTGATTCGCAAAAGAGGTTATGGTGTTGAGTTATATGGTACAGAAAATGCTATTCGAAAAGCAATGAGTACGCTGATTTCGGATAATTTAGATGAATTTGAGTTGCTAGGAATCTTGAGAGACAACATCTATGAAAAGCCTTCTAAGCATATTAGTACCGTATCCGAGCGCTTATTAGGACTCATTGAGAAAGAAAAACTAATTATCATTGAGAATTCTCTAAGAGATTTAAAAAATGATCTTCCTTATCCTTTAGCGGATAGTTCATTTATTGGCTTAGCGATTCATTTAGCTCTAGCCATTGAGCGTATTGAAAAAGGTGAAAAGATCAGTTTCGATGAAGCATATTTAAGGGAATTAGAGCATACTCCAGAGTTTCAAATTGCAGAAAAAATTGTGCAGACCCTTAGAAATCGCTTTCAATTAGACATACCTGCTGCTGAAATTGGTTATATTACGATGCATTTGCGGGGTGCAAAATTACGAAGTGCGCATGATGATGATTTTGAATTTAAAAATATGGAACTTGCTTTACAAGTAAATAAACTGATTAGCTTTTGTGAAGACAAACTTGATGTTGTGCTTAACGAAGATCCGACCTTAATTCAAGGCTTATTGGCTCATATTGAGCCGGCCATTTTTCGCATCCAAAAAAATATGAAAATTCGAAATCCCTTATTGGATGAAATCAAAAGTCGATATAATCATTTATTTCAGATTGTAAAGAGCGCAGTCGAAGCTGTTTTTACAGAGTTGTCTGTTCCAGATGAAGAAATTGGCTATTTGGTAATGCATATCGGTGCTTCTCTAGAGAGAAGGCGAAGTGATTGCATACAGCAGTATCATGCACTTGTTGTATGTGCAAGTGGCATCGGATCCTCAAAGATATTGGCAAGCAGAATCAAAAAGGAATTCCCTGCTATTGGCTCTACAAAGAATATTTCCATGTTTGATGTGGAGAAAACACCTAAAAGCGAGTATGACATTATTATTTCGACCGTTCACTTATCCATTCCCTCTCAAGAATATATTTTGGTTAGTCCCTTATTAACAAGAGATGATGTTAAGCATATTACTCTCTATCTTGAAAGTTTGGGCGAATGTAAGCAACATATAAAATCGGTTTCTTCTGTACAAGATGATGATTATTTAGGAACTTTAAAAATGTATCAGTCTTATATTAACCACAGTATCGAAATTATTGAAAGTTTTGCTTGTCATAGCATAAATAATCATAATATGAGTATCGAAAATATATTAGGTTTGATTTGTGAAGAATTTGAAAAAAATCATATGATAAGCAATAAACAGGAACTGATAAAAAAACTATTAGATAGAGAAAAATTAGGCGGTCTTGGGATTTCGAATATACAGTTGGCATTGTTTCACAGTAGAAGTAAAGACGTTTTAAAACCGGCTTTACTGTTATATTTTTTGGAAAAGCCAATCATTATTAAATCTATGGATAATAAATTTACCAATGTTGATAAGCTGTTAGTACTTTTGGCACCTGCTGCTATTTCCAGAGAAGGACTGGAGATATTAAGCGAAATCAGTTCCCTTTTAGTAGAAGAAGAGATTATACAGGTATTAGCCGCAAAAGAGGCGGAAGGCATACGATCATTCTTTTTAAAAAAATTATATGCATATGTTGTAAAAAAAGTAAAAGGGAGAGATCTGTAATATGGAAAACGTTATTTTTTCTGCCGATAAAATTGTAATGGATGCTAAGATTTCAAATAAGCATGAAGCAATCACGCTAGCCGGGCAGCTCCTTGTTCAGGGGGAACATGTGACTGATGATTACATTGCTAAGATGTTTGAACGAGAAGAATTGATGACGACTTATATTGGTAATGGTGTAGCAATTCCTCATGGCACGAATGAGTCAAAAGAGTTTATAAAGTCTTCGGGAATATCTATTGTACAAGTGCCTAATGGTGTAGATTTTGGTAATGGTAATATTGCGTATTTGATTATTGGTATTGCAGGAATTGGTGATGAACATTTGGAGATCCTTTCGAATATTGCAATTGTTTGCTCGGAAGAGGAAAATGTTAAAACTCTTATAAACGCTTCGACCAAAGAAGCAATTATTGAAATCTTTGAAAGGGGCTGAGCATATGCTTGCAGTACATTTTGGTGCGGGTAATATTGGCAGAGGCTTTATTGGACAATTATTGCATCAAGCGGGCTATAAAATATGCTTTGTTGATGTAAGCGATGAATTGGTTGCAGAAATCAATCGACGCCAGGAATACACGGTATCTCTTGCAAGTGAGGAAAAAGCTGCATTTACAATTGATAATGTAGTTGCCTTACTTGGAAGAAATGAAGAAGCTGTTGCAGAAGCAATTGCTTCTGCTGATCTGGTAACAACAGCTGTTGGCCCGAATATTTTAAAGTTTATTGCGCCTGTGATTGCAAAGGGGATTCTAAAACGAATCAATGCAGAAGGCAAAGCACTAAATGTGATTGCTTGTGAAAATATGATTGGCGGAAGTTCAGCCTTAAAGTCTTTTGTTTATGAATTTCTTAATGAGCAAGAACAAGAACAGGCGGCTTTAGTCATTGGTTTTCCTGATGCTGCTGTAGATCGTATTGTTCCCTTGCAAAAACATGACGATAAGTTGTGGGTTACCGTAGAACCGTTTTACGAGTGGGTTGTCAATCAGTCACAAGTGTTAGGTGCTGTTCCTCAGGTAGAAGGCATTACCTATGTAAGTGATTTAGGGCCATTTATTGAAAGAAAACTGTTTACAGTCAATACTGGTCACGCAGCAGTAGCCTATCTTGGCTATTTGCTTAAATTAGGCAGCATTGATCAAGCCATTCAAAATTCTTACGTGCTGGAAGTTACCGAAAAGGTGCTTTACGAAACAGGTGCACTGTTAATTGCTAAACACCATTTTGATAGTAAGCAGCATGCAGAGTATATTCATAAAATCATCAAACGCTTTAAAAATCCATATATATCGGATGAAGTTACTCGAGTGGGGCGGTCTCCCATGCGAAAATTATCGGCTAAAGATCGTTTGGTAGGGCCTGCGCTGCAAGCCTTAGAGTATGGTATTACACCTTCCGCCTTATCACTGGTGATTGCTGCTGCTCTGCTTTTTGATTTCAAGGATGATCCTGAAGCAGTGGAAATACAAAATCATATAAAAGAAAATGGCATTGAAGCGGCAATTCAAACATATACTGGAATTTCAAATTCCAGTCCATTATTTTCCTTAGTTCTGGAAGCCTATGAAAAAGTAAAAACTCAAATGAATGCAATTGCTTAGACGCTTCCTGGCTCTCTGATCATAGAGGGCTTTTTCCATTATATAAAAGTATTTTCATTTTCTTTTCAGAATCAACAATTATAATAAATAAATCGGAATACGGCATATATTCGTGTAATGCCGCAGATGCTGCTGAAAAGGAGTGACAAATATGAAATACATTTCAATTGTCGTACCTGTTTTTAATGAACAGGAGAATATGAAAGTATTCTATCAAGCTGTTTGTAAACATATGGAGTCCACGGGATATTCGTTTGAACTGATTTTTGTTGATGATGGGTCTACTGACCAAACAGCTGTTATATTGGACAAACTGGCAGAGCAGGATAGCCGGGTTTATGGAATTTTACTAGCTCGCAATTTTGGACATCAGATTGCATTGACCTGTGGTCTGGATCATGCCAAGGGAGATGCGGTTATTACTATGGATGGGGATATGCAGCATCCGCCCGAGATGCTGCCAGAGCTAATCCGCAAATGGGAAGAAGGATTTGAAATTGTACAAACCGTTCGTAAAAATACGCAAGGAGTTTCTTGGTTTAAAAAGTTTACCTCGGGAATGTTTTACCGCACAATCAATAAGATGTCTAATATTCATATAACAGAAGGCGGATCAGACTTTCGCTTGCTTGATAAAGCGGCAGTTGCAACACTGCAAAGTTTTAAAGAGAAAGCAAGATTTATTCGGGGGATTATCAGCGATATTGGCTATCGGCAAACGTATATTGAATTTGTGGCACCTGAACGTTTTGCTGGAAAGTCAAAGTTTTCGATTGCCAAAATGGCAAATTTTGCGTTAGATGGTATCACAGCCTATTCAAAAGTTCCTTTGCGATTAGCATTTTATTTAGGAGTGCTGACTGGTTTTTTAAGTCTGCTTGTAACTGTGCATGTAGTATACATCTATTTGTTTACAAGCGAAGCGGTTCCAGGGTGGGCTACAATCGCTGCCAGTGTCCTGCTGTTGGGGGGCATTCAATTAATGGGATTAGGTATTATTGGTGAATATATCGGACGCATATTTGAAGAAGTAAAGCAGCGGCCCCTCTATTGGGTAAGTAAAGAATTAAAAAGTAATGCAGAAATAAAATCAAAGAAAGAAAATGCAATTGCATGATATAAATAGCAGCGACTCTTTTACATTATAAAAAAAGAGTCGCTTAATTATTTGTGATAGGTTATGTAAGGTTATTGACAGTTAAGACTTAGGAGGCTATACTAATAAACAAAAAGTGTACATACACATATGGAGAGACAAATGCAAACAAAATCAAATCATGGTCAATCACATTGGCTGCTCATTTTCAGTGCTGCTGTCATTATGATGATTACTACAGGAGCTAGACAATCCAGCGGGCTTTTTGTTTCTCCTCTAGTTGCATCAACAGGTTTAAGTATTGCTTCCATTAGTTTTGCTCTTGCTGTAGGACAGCTTTTCTGGGGTGTGACCCAGCCCATATTTGGCGCTATTGCGGATAAGTGGGGAAGTTTTCCTGTGCTAGTCTTCGGATCATTTTTAATGGCTTTAGGAATGGCGATGACTCCATATGCGACATCGGAGTGGATGTTGACCTTGTCTATGGGGGTCATTAGTGCAGCGGGAGCGGGAGCGGGGAGTTTTGCGATACTGATTGGAGCAACGGCACAAAGGCTGCTGCCTAGCCAGCGTTCCTTTGCTGGAGGATTTATTAACGCCGGAGGGTCATTTGGGCAATTTCTTTTTGCACCGATAACACAGATGATCTTAGCAGCTCATGGCTGGATTACAGCCATGTTTACTCTTGCAGCAGCATCTTTATTAACGATTCCTTTAGCCTGGACTCTTCGTGAAAAGAAGGTATCCCAGTTGCATGATGATTCTCAGCCTTCTCAGAGCATAGGGCAGCAAGTCGTTCAAGCGATGAAGGATCGAAGCTACTTATGTCTTCATGCAGGTTTTTTTACTTGCGGTTTTCATGTTGCCTTTCTGGTTACTCATTTACCGGGAGAAGTGGCTCTATGTGGCCATTCGGCAGCTGTATCCGCTGCCGCCATAGGGATGATTGGCTTATTTAATATTGCTGGAAGCCTTTTGGCTGGTGTATTAGGAAATCACTATCGGATGAAATACATATTGGCTTTTATGTATGGGAGTAGGGCTCTTATGATTGGTTTATATCTAATAGCTCCAAAAACGGAATTAACTTTTTATATCTTTGCAGCTGCATTGGGGTTCACCTGGCTTGCCACAGTACCGCCCACCGTTGGACTGGTTGGAAAGCTTTTTGGTACTCGCTATCTTGCTACTCTATTTGGCTTAACCATTCTGACCCATCAAGTAGGAGGATTTTTAGGTGCTTGGCTGGGTGGAATTGCTATGGAGCAAAGTGGAAGCTATATGTGGATGTGGTATACCGATATTCTATTATCTTTTGCAGCTGGCCTGGTCAACCTGCCAATTCGGGAGGAAAAAATAGTAAAGACATGATTCATAATCGTTAAATGCGAAGGACACGAAGAATAGATATTTCTTTGTGTCCTTTGCATATTTGAGTTTAAAATCTTTTTATATGCGAGGAAATTTAAGATTTTTCTTATGATATTGCATTTTTTCTTCATAGGTATATAATATAAATGAGCATATGCCCATTTGGAGGAGTGATATTTTGACAAGAAGACGTTGTTGTGGTTTGGTAGAGCAAGAGCCGATCTTTCGCAAATTCGTACCTGATGGTCAAATGAATTCAGGAACCATTATACTTTTAGTTGAAGAACTAGAAGCTTTACGCCTAAAAGACCTTGATGGTATGGATCAAGTGAATTGTGCTATAAAGATGGGAGTCTCAAGGGCTACTTTCCAGAGAATACTGCAATCAGCTAGAAAGAAAATGGTTACCTCTTTAATAAATGGGCAGACCATCATAATACAAGGGGGAAATTATATGATAAAGTATAGAAAATTTGAGTGCAAGGATTGCGGGCATATTTGGGAGGTGGAGCCATGCTCAGAGGGGGGCAAGCATGGATATGAAATTCCTTGTCCTCAATGCGAAAGTATGAAGAAAATAAAATTGGCAGAAGACGGTACTCGTCATGCTTGTGGCGGGGGACATGGGCACGGACATGATCATGAAAGTGGATGCTGTGGTGGGCACAATAAATCATAAAAAGATGCTGATGGGATTCATCCCATCAGCATCTTTTATGATTCTTATTCTGTATAATCGTTATTAGCATCTGCTTTGGCAGTCAGGGTACCATATTGATTTTTGCTTTGTTGTGTTTTATTTGCTGCTTGATTTTGAGCTGAACTTGCGTAGCTGTTGCCGGTATAGGCAGAAGAAGCTCCAGCTTGACTGCCATATTGCTGACTTTGTGCAGAACTGGAGTAATCGTTATTAGCATCAGCAGTAGCAGTTAGGGTGCCATATTGATTTTTACTTTGTTGTGTTTTATTTGCTTGAGTTGAGCTTGCGTAATTGTTGCCGGTATAGGCAGAAGAAGCTCCAGCTTGGCTGCCATATTGCTGACTTTGTGCAGAACTGGAATAGTCATTATTGGCATCAGCACTAGCAGTTAACGTACCATATTGACTTTTGCTTTGTGCATTTTGACTTTGTGCAGATTGAGAGTAATTTTGGCTTGCATTGGATTTTGAAGTTGCTGCTGAAGAAGTCATAGATTGGTTGTTATTGCTGTTTTTATTGTTTGTCGCCATGTTTCATGCCCCCTTTATTTTTATTGATTTTGAATCCAGATTTATTTTCCCCCACTTACAACATGTTTATGTGATTGAAAATTAACATAAAATAGAAATATTAACCAATTATCCAATCCAATACCAATTCATAAATAAAGAAGTACATACTAACAAAATAGAGGCACTGATGAAAAGATAACAATAGTATGCTTTGCGGGGGAGCTGCCCCCAGAAGAGATAGAGAGGAAATATCGGCAGTGTAAAACGGGAGACACTGTATAGAGGGAGACTGGGAGAGGTAGAGCAGAGGGGGATGAGAAACCATAGCCAGCCGATTAAGAGGTAGGAGGTAGGGATTTTAAACTGTGGCAGAATTGTGAGCAGAAATAGACCAATGAGGCTGCTGATCGTGAGGAATGTATCTAAAGCAACTCCAGGTTGACTATAAGGATCATTGGAAAAAGTCAAAGGAATATTAGCTGCAATATTGTACCAGGGTAGTTCAAAATGTCTTCCCCAGTCTTGTTGGGTAGTTATAAAAGCAATCGGATTATCTAATAGATAGAAATTGTACAGCATAAAACAGGATAGGGCAATTGGCGGCAGGAAAAGTGGAATCATAGCCGATAAAGAGTGAGTGTGAAGAGATTTTTTTTTAAAGAATTCATAAAGTAAAAAAATAAAAAGAAAGATTCCCAAATTTCTGGTCAAAGTAGCTAGTACACCTGCTGCTCCTCCGCACCACCACTGACCTTTTCTAGAAAAATAGATACAAAAAAAAGAAAAAGTGATAAACAAAGGTTCTGTATAGATACTATTTAGAAACAGAGAAGTTGGCATAAGAGCATACGATAAGAGAGAATAGTGAACTTGATCTGGAGAAAAATCTAAACGGAAGGTTACATCCATAATCCAGAAACTGATGAACGCAAATATATTGCAAAGTAATAAACCAGCTAGAGAAATGGGGAAACCTACGTAAGATAAACATTTTATGAATATGATGAGCATGGGGAAAAAGACGATCGATTTTGAATCATATCCCTGTCCAGCAACATAGGTGTACCAATGGGCATCCCAACGAATAAATTTTTCGATCAAAGGAGGCATAGGGTATAATGATTGATCGACAAATCCTATTGGCGGATGGGAAGGTAAGTAATCAGCTAATTGGTAGGAGGTAAAAATAATAAGAGTGTGAATACTAAAGGCAAACCATACCGTTTTTGATGGAAACTTCATGAAATGGAACCCTTTCTGTTTTAAAATTCTACTTGTATGCATTTTTCTTTATTCGGTGATTCCTGGGTGACAATTAAATTTTCTTGCTCAGCATTAATTTGCGAGTACGTAGCAGACCATGTCCATTTGCTGTTAGCAGAAAAATTCCAGAGGATTGATACGGCAATACCTGTTAGCTGGCCTGCATAGATGTTCCACCCTAAAAAGAGAAACGCTTGAGTAAATAAAGTGGTAATGGCAATACCTAGACTACAGATTACTATAAATTGAGGAAACTGCATCATTTGCTTCCATAAACGTTGTTGTTTACATTCTTTCCAAGTTACTTTGTGATTCCACATAAAGTTATGAAACATAGCAATGGAAGAGGAATAAACAGAAGCTATTAATTCTTCCATTCCCAGAAAATGCAGAAAAAAATGTAAACACGATAAGTTGACTAAGACGCCCAAGGTTCCAATCATACAAAAATAATAAAATTTACGATGTTCAGGGTGATACATCATAAGTTGTCCAATGTGTTTTAGATAATTGAATTGCTCTTTCAAGTTCATTTTTGATGTTCCTGCTGCCCGTGCCAAAAAAGAATAAGGAATTTCATGTACGGTTTGGTATCTCCCTTTTACTAGAACTTCAATAAGTATCTTCCAGCCGATAGGATTTAACTGCACTTGATCAATAACACTTCGTTTCAAACCAAAGTAACCGCTGGTAGAATCGGAGATGCAGCGCAGCTTTTTAATAAAAACATAACCAATTCCCCTGGCAATCCCTGAGATTAATTTGCGTACGATATTTAAGCCTCCATCTGAACCGCCAGCAACAAAGCGGCTGGGGATGACAACATCATAATGTGCCAGTCGTTTGATCATCAAAGGGAGTAGTTCAGGAGGATGCTGAAGATCAGCGTCCATAACGATAATCTGATTGCCTTGAGAGTGCAAGAAGCCTTTAACAACTGCAGATGCTAGGCCTTTTTCATTGCGGCGGTGAATATATGTTACTTCTTTATATTGCTGACAAAGTTCTTCTAAAAGGACAGGTGTGTCGTCAAGGCTATCATCAACGAAAATGATTTCGAAGGAAGAATTACTTCCTTGCAATAAATTCATTATTTTCTCAGCAATGATTCTAACATTATTTTTTTCATTGAAAGTAGGAATTATGATACTAAGATCCATCAGAATGATTGTCATCCTTCCATATCGCTACCGATTCTTTTCGGTTGTAGTTTTTGCGATACGGATATTGTTATTCTAGGAAAAAAATGGTGATTAGAGAAGCTGTAGCTTAGCGAATCACTACTCGAATAGAAAAAACATATAAAACAAAAGAAACAGTACCTTGTGTTGGTACTGTTTTTCGTAAAGGGGTTCATGTAACTCCTTTTTATTTATTCTGTAGAGTCATAATTAACAAATATAAATTTTTAATGATGGATCGAGTTATTGCTTTATCCGATATTGAGAGGGGGTAACTCCTACGTTCTTCTTAAAGAGCTGACAGAAGTAGGAGACATTGTTAAAACCAATTTTATTACTGATTTCTTGCAGAGGCAAAGATGTTGTCCGCAATAATAGTGAAGCTTCTCTTAGGCGGCGATAAGTAAGATATTCGGTGATACTGCTACCTGTAGCTTTACGAAATAAGTGGGATATATGATAACGTGAAAGATGAAGCTCCTTTACTAAAGATTCTAATGTAAATTCTTCATGATAATTTGCATCAATCCATCTCATAACATATTCAGCATAGTGGATGTGACGAAGCTGCGTTTTTCTCTCCATTTGATTTTGAACATTCCATTGATCTTTTACTGTAGTGATAAAAAGTAGAAAAAATAAAGCAAAGTCTTCTGTAAGTTCCAATTGCTTTTGACGAGATCCATAGAGTGTAAATAGAGTTTCAAATTGGTAGGAATTAGTAGATTGAATGACTTGGCAACTTAAATTACTATGCCATAGATGCTGAAAGAAACGATGCAAATCAGTAAATTTTTGTAAATAGCAATCGATAATTGATGGCTCTAGCAGCAGCTTTGATCGAATGTAAAACGTTTTTTCTGGTATATATGCCTTTACCCTATGCAGCTGAAAGGGCTGAAAATACATGAGCGATCCTGGTTTAAATGGATAGATATTCTGATCGACAATTGCTGAACCTTCTCCTTGCAGAACATAAATAAACTCCATGCCTGGGTGGGAGTGGAATTTGTCCCAAGTATTTTTGGATGAAGTAGTATGCTGGTGGATAAATTGGTGCGGATTTGCATTGAGCCCAAAATCGAAATCAAAACCACTCATTGCCTGCAAGGTTACCACTCCTAGATTAAGAATAACAATACAACAACATTTTACCACAATATTCAGTCAATACAATGAAAAAAATTTCATATATACTTTAAAGGGAAAGACGCATTATGGCAATTCAACATGGACATTGTTATCTGTGCTAAAGGAGGATTTTAATGATTATTACAAATCAAGAGCTGCAAGGAAAAGATATTGGTGATAAAACGTCACGCAAAGTACTAGTTGCAGAGGACAAACTTATGCTAGTAGAATTTCAGTTTGCAAAAGGAAGCATTGGGGTCCCTCACAGCCATTCGGAACATGAGCAAATAGGCTATGTCGTTAAGGGAAGTTTTGAAATTACGGTTGGCAGCGAAACTAAAATTGCTAAGCAGGGGGATAGCTATTATGCTGCTAAGAATGTCTTGCATGGAGTTGTTTCTTTGGAGGATGACTCTGTATTGATCGATGTATTCACACCAATACGGAAAGATTTCTTCACACCGGATGAAATAAGGACTGTTTAAATTCTCATTGTTTGCAGTAAGTAGAGGGGAAGAGATCATTATAAGTAAAGCATCAATGGAAATTCTACATGGAGAACTTGGACAGAAGATGCTCAAGGCAATAGAAAAAAGTAATTTTTGGTCTTATACCCATTTTTCTACATTATAGCTTTATGACATTGGTCTGCCGTCCACGCTGTCATTCTTAAAAAATAAAAAATTCAGAATAAAAAAATTTAGAAGGAATTTTCAAATAAATAGCAAATTAAGTTAATTAAGTTAATTAAGTTAATTAAGTTGCTGCGGTTGGAGGGAAGTGATGGGATGAGATGAGCAAAACTCGGGTCATCGGAAAATTTCACGGCCGACGGCGTCCCCTGCAATTGGAATTCAATTGCAGAACAAGGTATGTGATTGGCTTGGAGGTAACGTGGCATGAACAAGTTTGGGTATTGCCAATCTAAAAAATGACCCAACGGGCATGCAAGTAAAAGCTATACTGGACAAATTGGGCATATGGTGATGCAGGAAGGGGGAACTTTGTGCAACTGCGGCAATCGTGGCTGTCTTGAATCTATTTGCGATATACCAGCGCTTCTGCGCAAGTCGAAATCAGAAATGCCCCTTATCGGCAGTGATGATCCGCTGACAGTTTGTTTTCGTGAAGAAGGCACTATAGTGAAGATAGTAAGAATTGGTATTAAATTATATATGAGGGGTTGATATTTTGGCAGATTCAAAAGAACCCGCACAAATTCAAAATAACGAAGTAAAGTGGATATCAAGTTTACTGCTATCTATTGATAAGGCCTTTGAAGAATTATCAAAGATACTGTTGCTAATAATGATCGTGATTGTATGTTTTCAAGTGTTTGCGAGAAAATTGTTCAGCTATACACCGACTTGGTCTTTAGATGCCACAATATTTTTACTTATATGGTTTTCATTTTTGGGCATTGCGATGGGCTTTCGTGAAAGAATACACCTTGCTTTTAACTCTATCCACTTTAGCGAAAAAGCAGATTTTTATATTGAAAGGGTCATTTCGATTATTGAAGTTGTCTTTGCACTAATATTGATCGTTTATGGCACAAAGCTTATGCTAAACGACTTTGGTCAAGTTATTCCTACCATGGGTAATTTGCCTATAGCCTACAGAACTCTTGCAGTACCCGTATCAGGTGTCCTTATTCTGTTCTATGGCATATTACAGTTTTTTGGCATTGATTTGAAAAGACATAAAGGATTGGGAGGTGGCCATTGATGGATCATACTACTCTTGAAATTATTGTTCTTACAGTAACATTTATTGGCCTAATGTTGATACGAGTGCCGATTTCGTTGTGTATTGTCGCCTCTACAATATCTGTTTTTTTAATGGAGGATTTTGGCCTTGAGTTAGTTTCTCACAAAATGATCGATGGTCTTAATACTTATGCGTTACTTACCATTCCGTTCTTTATTTTGGCTGGTCAAATTATGGGGGAAGGCGGGCTAGCAAAACGATTAATACGGTTCGCATTATTAGGTTTTGGCCGCTTTAAGGGTGGTCTTGCTATGGTAAACTGTCTTGCTTGCCTATTGTTTGGCAACATTTCCGGCTCAGCTAGTGCTGATATGGCTTCTGTGGGTACTGTTATGATTCCGCAGATGGTAAAAAAAGGTTATAGCAAGGAGTTTGCTACAAGCCTTACTATTTCTGCTTCTATACAAGGTGTTGTTGTTCCACCAAGTCATAATTTGATTTTGTATGCTCTTGCTTATGGCGCAGCTGCTCCGTCTATCAATGCTCTTTTCCTAGCGGGTGTTTTTCCTGGTATCGTTATATGTGCAATCTTAATGTTTGCTGGTCGCTTTCTAGCTATTAGAAATGGCTACACAATGACTGAAATTATACCGCAAGAAGAACGCGGGAAAGTTATTTTTGATGGAATATTTTCAATTATGCCATGCGTTATAATCCTAGGGGGTATTTTTACTGGGTGGTTTACAGCCACTGAAGCGGGGGCCATTGCTTGCTTGTACGCTTTCATTGTTACCTTCTTCTTTTATCGAGATATTCCCATTGCAGAGTTTTGGCCAATTATATTAAAAACATTAAGAATCTGCTCTCTTGTGTTTTTCCTAATGGCAGCTTCTGCAGCCTTTAGCTATGTTTTAACAATCTTGCGTATACCAGATATGGTTACTGCACTTCTATTAGGAATATCCAGTAACCCGCTCATGGTATTGTTTATCATAGCTTGCTTGTTGATTTTGCTAAGCGCACCGATGGATATGGCACCATTGATTATGATTATGACACCAATCTTAAAGCCAGTTATACTTAGCATGCATATAGATCCTCTCCATTTCGGAATTATTATGATGCTCAGTCTGGGAATTGGCTTGACGATTCCACCTCATGGTGCTGTTTTATTTATAGGGTGTGCCTTGACAGATACACCTATAGGGAGAGCGGTTAGGCACATGACTCCATTCTATGCTATCCTGTTTATTTGTTTGATGATAATTATTTACATTCCTCAATTATCTCTATATTTACCACAGTTCATGCGTTAAATATATTTTGTATTAAAAAATAATAAATTAAAAAAGGAGCTAAAAAAATGAAAAGAAGTTTGTCAGTTCTAATCTTATCGCTGTTATGTGCTGTTTTGCTGACAGCTTGTAGCGCAGGTGCTTCAAAAAATGCGGAAAAAGCGAGTGAAGGAGCAAAAGTGACTATAAGGTTGGCTGAAGCTCACCCAGCGGACTATCCTACAACTGAAGGCGACAAGAAATTTGCAGAACTTGTTAAACAAGCCACAAACGGAAGAATTAATGTTGAAGTTTATCCTGGCGGAACATTAGGTGACGAAAACTCAGTTGTAAGTCAGGTGCAATCAGGTGGTACAGTTGATATGACAAGAGTTAGCAGTGCTGCACTTACCTCCTTCAACCCACAAATGGGATTGTTTGCTCTTCCATATTTATTTAAAGATTCAAGTCAAGAATGGACATTTTTGAATAGTGATAAAGGGCAGAAACTGCTAAAAGATCTTCAAACATCTAATATGATGGGATTGGCTTACTACGAGTCTGGCGCTAGAAGCTTCTATTCCAGCAAACCTCTTACGAAGCTTTCCGACTTGAAAGGTCAAAAAATACGCGTACAACAAAGTGCAATTACCCTTGAGATGGTTACTGCTCTGGGTGCAAATCCTATTGTAATGCCATATGGTGATGTATTTGGAGCATTACAAACTGGTACAATCGATGCTGCCGAAAATAATGCGCCTTCATTTGACTCTGCAAACCACTATACAGTTGCAAAGAATTATATTTTAGATGGACATCAACGTGTTCCTGAAATACTTTTGATAAGCTTAGCTATGTGGAATAAATTGTCACCGGCTGATCAAAAGATTATTCAAGATGCTGCTACTGCTTCTGTTGCCACAGAAAAGGAAGCCTGGGCTAAATATGAGGAAAAATCTAACGCAAAGATTAAAGCTGCTGGCGTTACAATTACTACTGTTGACAACATAGCTGAGTGGCAAGAAGCCGTTAAACCGATAATTGAGAAGAATGGTGCGCAATTTAAAGATCTTATTGACTACATACACACTTTAAAGTAATAAAAAATAGAATATGTAAATATTCAAAGAGGCTATTCAGAACTCGGTTGAGTTTTGTAATAGCCCTTTTGCTTTATATTTAAATTCTTTTATAAGGCTTTAAATATAAAGCAAAACGAACGTCAGACCGTGTGAAAAAGGGGGGAATCTACTTTTTCTACTATAGTTGTTACGTTTTGAGTTACAGGATCGGAATAGATGTTTTTTGCCATTGCGAGCAGAGTGAAGCAATCTCTAAAAGGGATTGCTTCACTCTGACAGAACAGTAAAACATATAAAACGAATTGAACCACAAAGACGCAAAGGAACTTATTTATATCTTTCGTGTACTCCTTTGTGTACCGCAGCAGTGGCATTGTGCCTTTGTGATTCAATCATTTGTTCCTTTATTAAACCCATATCCTAAATCAGGATATGGGTAATTTTACGCAGAATTTTGTTCCTAATAGAGGCTGACTGGAAACTTTAATAGTGCCTCCATGACTCTCCACAATTAGCTTGGCGATGGAAAGTCCTAACCCTGTACCGCCTTTAAAACGAGATTTATCTACTTGGTAAAATCGATCAAATATTTTTTCTAAATGTATATTTTCGATTCCTTCTCCCGTATCAGTAAAAATAAATGTAATTTCTTTTTTAGATTGAGATAGTATTATGAAGAACTTTCCGCCAGAAGGAGTATGACGAATCGAATTGTCAAAGAAAATACTGATGAGTTGCTTCATAGATCCTTCATCGCCATAAAATTGGATTTCAGGAGCAATGGAAAGCTCAAGAGCAATTTCTTTGGCAGCGGCTAAAGGGGCAAGTGCTTCTATTGAACGAAGAATACCTTGACTTAGGGAAAAAACCTTTTTTTCCAGTAAGGGTTGTCTTGAATCTGCACGTGCCAAAAAGAGTAAAGAGGTTATTAATTTAGCCATAGCATCTGTTTCTTCTTTGATATTATGCAGCCACTTACTTTGATTGGCAATCGTCCCTTCCGGATTGTCAAGGACGATTTCTAAATTGGTTTGCATGACAGTTAGTGGAGTACGTAATTCATGAGAGACGTCTGCAATGAAATTCTTTTGCTGTTCCCAAGCGCTGGAAATAGGAATCATAGCACGATGTGCCATATAAAGGCTTGCGACTAAAGATAAGAGCAAACAAAGAATACCAACGATAATTAAGGCCTTGATGAGACTGTGAAGAAGATTTTTTTCATGATCAAAATTCTGAAAAAGGATAACCATTCCTGACTGGTCTCGCAGGGGAGCTTTTACATAATAATAATAGCTTTCCTGCAAAGAAATTGTACCAGTTGTTTCGTTTTGTCCCAGGCTTTCTTGCACAAGAATGGATAAAGAAGCGAAATCCAGAGGCTGGGTAGAGGAAGTAAAAAAAATTTTGTTGTCAGCATCTGTTTTAACAAAGAAAACAAGGGGATGTTCTGGTGGCGGCTGGCCTGGTGGCTGCCTTGGTGGTTGAAAAGATTCATCATGAGGAGGATGTCTGTCTTGATCTCGAGGACCGTGATCTGGCAGGTCGTTAATTAGGCCTGATTGAATGTCGGATATTAATTTGATTCCCATTCCAAAGGCACGATTTCTCATTTGGTTTTCAGCAAAAAAATAAGTTCCCACTGTTAAAATTAAAAAAAGTACAGCAATGATAATTAAGTGAATAATAGCAAGCTGTAAACGTAGTTTGTGAAACATACTAGTTCTCCTCGAATAAATAACCAACACCACGCACTGTTTTAATGGCAGATGTACTTAGTTTTTTTCTCAAATAATGAATATATAGATCTACATTTGCGATATCAGTTCCTGAATAATAGCCCCAAATCTTTTCGAAAATACGTTCTTTTGTAATGACCTGCCCTTGGTTGTACATAAGCAGCTCCAGCAGAAGAGACTCTTTAACGCTAAGCTGAATAATTTCCTGACCTTTGGTGACTTCGCCGCGCAGAGGATCAAAATTCATTCCTGAGGCTGTGATGGTCTGATTGATAAGCTCTTTTGTCTTTCTTCGGGCTAAAGCTCTTAATCTTGCCAATAATTCTTCAGATGAAAAAGGCTTAACCAAATAATCATCGGCACCTGCATCCAGACCCTCTATTCGGTCTTTAAGAGCATCTCTGGCAGTTAAGAATAAGACTGGAGTGTCAAAGCCCCGGTGACGAAATTCTTGTAAAAGGGAGATGCCATCTAGCTTGGGGAGCATTCGATCTAAGATTATGACATCATAAATGCCCGTTAACGCCATTTCTACACCACTTTCTCCGTCCATCGCGATATCCGTTGCATAGCCATTTTTCTTTAATAAATAAGAGAGGGCTTCAACAAGCCGCTGTTCATCTTCAACCAGCAATAGTTTCATAAAAACTCCTTATTTTTACAAATAAAAAAATATCGAAAAAAAACTAGATATGTATTATTTTAGCGGATAATTCTTTGAAATGCATTTACTTTTTTAAACTGGGACTAAAGGCTGATTTTTAAATAATTGGGGTAAAATACTAGAGAACAAGGAGTTTGATAGCAATATAAAGAATTATTACAATATTGGAAGAGTATTCGAAAGTAAAAGATACAGAATAGGTTAGATTGAGGTTGAGTTTGGTACCTGTATAAAGGATGGAGGAATGGCATATATGATGCGTGATGTAAAACTTGATCCCACTGTAATTATTATTTTTGGTGCATCCGGGGATTTAACACAGCGTAAAATTATACCTGCTATCTACAATTTGTTTATTGATGGATTATTGCCTGAGCCTTTCTGCATTATTGGCATTGCACGCACGAGTTCGGATGATGAAACGTTTCGCCAGCAATTGCGTAAAGGCGTGGATACCTTTTCTCGCAGAGGTAAGAGCAAGGACGATGATTGGTCAAAATTTGCAGCTACTATATCGTATATGGCAGCTGATTATCATGATGAAATAACCTATAGGAATCTATTGGAAGAATTAAATAAGGGGTGGTATAAGTCGGCGAACAAGGTATTGTACCTTGCGACCCCTCCTACCTTATTTACGGTAATTGTGGAACAGTTAGGACAGCAGCAGGTTTTCCGCGGAAAAACAAGCTATCGTATTGTCATAGAAAAACCTTTTGGCAGAGATTTAGAGTCTGCCCGAATGGTTAACCAGGTATTAACAGGGGTCTTTGATGAAGGGCAGATCTATCGTATTGATCATTATTTAGGCAAAGAAACCGTACAAAATATTTTGGCATTTCGTTTTGCCAATGCCATGTGGGAACCGATTTGGAACCGCAGCTTTATTGACCATGTGCAGATAACAGTGGCAGAAAAAGTTGGTGTTGGTAAACGAGGGGGTTATTATGAGGGGGCTGGAGCTTTACGTGATATGCTTCAGAATCATCTATTGCAGGTAATGTGCCTGGTGGCGATGGAGCCTCCTACTTCCTTTCAGGCTGATGAAGTCCGTAATAAAAGAGTGGATGTACTCAATGCGATTCGCCCGATTGGTAAAGATGAGGTAGAAAAATTCGCTGTTCGCGGTCAATATGGCAAAGGAGTGGTAGATGATCTTCCAGTACCTGCATATCGAGAAGAAGAAAATGTAGCGGCAGATTCAGGTAGAGAGACCTTTGTAGCAATGAAGTTATTTATTGATAATTGGCGTTGGCAGGGAGTGCCGTTTTATTTGCGTACAGGCAAGCATTTACCAGGTCGTGTTTCCGAAATCTCTCTGCAATTTAGGCCAGTACCGCATCATCCTTTTTCTGATAAGGTAATGCAATCGAATCGTTTGGCGATTCAAATTGAACCTAAGGAAGGTATTATGCTGCGCACACAGGCAAAAGAGCCGGGGCCGGGAATGAAGATCAAACCGGTGGAAATGCATTATACTTATCAGGAAGTATTTCAGTCTTCTTCTCCCGAAGCCTATGAAACATTGTTGTTAGATGTTGTGCGTGGCGATCCTGGACTGTTTATGAGAAATGATCAGGTAGAAACAGCTTGGTCTGTATTAGAATCGGTATTAGAACATTGGGAGGAGACTTCTCCGGCAGATTTCCCTAATTATGCACCTGGTGAGTGGGGGCCTGAATCTGCTGAAGATTTGATTACCCAGGATGGAAGAACATGGCTAGTTCCTGCCTGCTTAGAATTTAAGGAAAAGGAAGGAAGAAAAAGATGATTACAATGTATGAGGACGTAGATGCCCTGGGGAGGGCAGTTGCTAATTTATTCTTAAAGAAGGCATGTTTGGCAGTAGCGGAAAGAGGTAAGTTTACTGTATCCTTGGCTGGCGGGCAAACACCACAGAGAATATATGAAATACTAGCAAAGCCTCCTTACTCCGAGCAGATACCTTGGGAAGGAATACATATTTATTGGGGGGATGAACGATATGTGCCTGCAGATGATATTCGCAGCAATCAGCTGATGGCCCGAAAGGCGTTTTTAGATCATGTGCCAATCCCTCCGCATCAAATTCATCCCATTGTGTGCAACACAACTCCTGAGCAGGCAGCTAAGAAATATGAGGAAGTAATTGTATCGACCTTTTTGGAAGAGGTGCCTCAATTTGATTTTATTTTTCTTGGTTTAGGATCGGATGGGCATACAGCTTCTTTATTCCCTAATACTTCTGTATTACAAGAAAAAAAACATTGGACTGGTCATGTGTATTTAACAGAACTTGATAGTCATCGTGTGACCATGACAGCTCCCCTCATTAATAATGCCAGGACGGTTGCATTCTTAGTAACTGGGGATAGTAAAGCTCAAATTGTATGTGAGGTACTAAAGGGACCCCAGGATCTGCTGAGATTGCCCTCTCAAATGATTGTACCCGAAAATGGTGAACTATTTTGGTTCTTAGATCAAGGTGCAAGTAAGCTGCTTAACGCTAATAAGAAGTAAACAAATAACACCCCTTTACCATTGGTAAAGGGGTGTTATTTCAAGTCAGAGCATTCGAACGACTTCATTCATCCAGGTGGTCGCCAAATTCATTGCACCGCGAAATCCCATATAGGGTGGAGAATAGGGGTACAATTGCCATCCGCGGCTAGGGTTGGCAATTTGCATTGCCAAATTGCTGCGCCCGACCCACGTCAGTACTTCTCCGCTGGCCATGAGCAGCCCCTGATGTTTGCTAGTCACTGTTTGTGACCATTGTGTTTCCTGCCAATAAGGCAGAGTTTCTGTTGCCATGGCAGGACTATCACACCAGCACAGACCAGGGGTAAGTCCTAGTTCGCTGCAGGCATAAGTTAAGATTCCTGCAACTACATCAGCATGGCCTCCTACGGACAATTCCACTGGTTTCTTTTGATGAGAAAAAAAGCCGGGGGCGATTTCCATGATGGGTTGTGCTTCGTTCTGCTGCTGAATAATAAAATCTTGGTTGACAGGCCTATCTAGTATTTGGGCGATTTGCTTTAGCCAAGAGTATGTACCCTGCATGCCATAAGGGCGACCTTCTACTAAAGGGGTACCAAACTTCTGTTGTAAATGGCAGGCAGCGGGCAAACCTTCCCGGCGAATGACCAAATTGATGTGAGCGGCGCCCATATGCTCTATATCTTCAACTGAGGTGTCCGAGGTCATGATACATATAGGTCTTATTCCAAAAGCCCCCTCCATTATTCTTACAATTTCCTGGGCGTCTGCGTTAAATTGGAATAGATCAGTGCAGGATCCAATAAGGTTAAAGGTGGGGACTGACGTGGGGGGCACAGCCAGGGGCAGTGTTGTTGCCAGAAGAAGTAAGGTTTCCTGAACACCTTGATATAGTTCGATATTGAAACCACCAGCTCCAAAGGGCAGCAACCGTACCTGGGGATAACTGGTTTGCAGTTCTCTGCACAGAGCAGATAAATCTGTTCCAATCATTTCCGGTACAGAAGAGGGAAGTACAAATATTACTCGGGGCTGGTCTCTAAGAACAATATCAGCAATTGCTTGTGTCAGTCGCTTGGTTTCGCCCATTGCGATATCACTTTCATTGATATGGGTAGAATACAGTTTGCAATCTGGATTTTTCCCCATTCTTTTTAATGCGGCTCGCCCATAAAGCATATGTCCCATAGAGCCAAACTCTACTAGTGCCGCATTGCGTATAGTAGAAAGTGTCCACAAAGTGCCCATGCGTCCAGATGGCGTAGGATGAAAACGGTGCAATCCCATTTAAATCATCTCCTTCAACAAATCTGATGCAGGTGTGCTTAGGGCTTGCATCATTTTATCCAGCAGCCAGGTGGTGCGCTCGTAGCCAAAGAAGCCGTTCATTTTGTGCAGCTGGTCAACATGAGATATTTTTGGTTTCAGCGAGGGGGGGACAGGTCCTAGGCTAAAAGCAGGCTTTAGAATTTCAAACACAGATGTTTCTGCCAAATTGTTAACTCGGTGGCACACTAAGGGATCGTGTCCCTGAGTATGCATGGCTTGTACCCACTGTCTATCTTCCTGATAAAATTCTTCAATATGCAGCAGTAGTGGTTTCATGCCTTGGGTAGACAAGTAAGCAGATAAGGGAATGGGATCAAGAGATAGATCGGTGGCAAAAAAGCTTAGTCCTCTAAGCTTAGCAGCAGCTCTTTCCTCTGCTTTCTTCAATGCGCTTCGCCCCTCCGTGAAAGCATCACCAAAGTCCAAACCTAAATGCTCTCCAATGCGCGCATAGGCAGCATCAATGTCATGCATGCCGTACGTATCGTGCAAGGAAACAAAAGGGGTGTTAAAGTCATTGGCCATACGCTTTGCCAAGGGAAGCATATAAGGGGATAGAACAATATTAATAGCTGCATCTGTTGCACTGAGAAACTCATCAAGTGTGTTGTCTGGTCCTAAGCATCGCAGCTTTACGCCGGCATAAGACAAGGAAGTTAGCAGAGGGACTTCTGACGCAGAAGCGGCGTGCAGACCCAGGAGGTTCGCACTATGGGGAATCATAGTACGTTGCTGCATAATGCCAACCATAGCTTCTAAGGTGCGCCAAATGCCAGAAGGGTGGCCGTTGCAGGCAAAATGTGGCGCGGATATAGAAATAAGGCGCGCTGCTAGTTTTGGCTGCAGTTCATGGATAATCGCTTCTATATCCTCGCCGATTAAGTCTGGCAGACAAGTGACGATCAGCAATATAGCTTTTGCATCTGCTTGATCCATCTCAGCCAGTGCCTGGATCAAGCCTTCTCGACAGCCGAATACTACTTCATTGGCATCAAGCACATACATCCAATGCAGCTCGCCAGCTTTGCCATAGGAGTCTCGAAGAACCAATCGACTATAATAGGCACACTCTTGTGTGCCTATTACTAGGGAAGATAGTCCTTGTATTGAGCCAGCTAAACGAGCTGCAGAGTGCATTGGACAATGGCTGCCTGGAAATGCCGCAGGGGTTAGAAAATGAACTCCCTTATTCGAATGGACGGTAGATAATTTCTTTAAGTGAAGCAACATGTTTTCAGGTAAAACGGGCACAATCCTTGCTCCTTTCAAATCGGGCTGAAAATTATTTGGCTAATCCTTCAATAAAAGAGCTGCTAAGGTTTGATAATGCACAGCCATAGAGCTGACTGAAAACGCTTCCGTCACAGTTTTACCCTGGGCTTCTGCTTGCTGTACTAAGGGATCGCGTGGCAGATGATACAGAATTTGCGTATCCATTTCACTGGCAGCCTGTGCGACTAAAGGCTCTTCATTATCAATGTTTTTAGCATTGAGGATTAGACCACGAAGTGTGGCATATCCACGCTTCCCAAAGCTTTTGACCGCTTGAGTGATATTGGCAGCAGCATACAATGACATCATTTCTCCGGAAGTGACGATGCAGACTTCATCGGCATATCCCCCACGGATCGGCATGGCAAAGCCCCCGCAAACAACATCCCCTAGTACGTCATAAAGTACAATATCTGGTTCATAGTGTTCAAATGCGTTTAGTTCCGCTAGTTTTTCAAAAGCAGTGATAATACCGCGCCCCGCGCAGCCTACCCCCGGAACTGGTCCACCGGCTTCCACACAAAAAACGCCGCAAGCTCCTTCTACTACGAAATCGCTTAACAGGGCGTCACCTTTTCGCCGTAAAATATCCAATACCGTTGGAATGGATTGTCCACCCGTTAGATTGCGGGTAGAGTCAGCCTTAGGATCGCAGCCGATCTGCATCACACGAAGACCCATACAGGCCATAGCTGCTGCTACATTGGATACGGTTGTGGATTTTCCAATACCGCCTTTCCCATAAATGGCAATTTTTTTCAATCATAAACCTTCTTTCTTAAATAATATCGAAAATTAGTCAATATAACTACTATCATATCAAGCAAAAAAATAAAGTAAATGGAGAGAATTCAAAACGATCCTGTATTTTTTCCAGTCGTTTTTAATTGAGAATACTATTTTATATTAAAAAATGAACATTGAACCTAGTATTCTTAAGGGAGATTGATTGACAAATGGGGATCTATTCCATTATGATAATGATATTCATTGTCATAATGGAATTTGAAAATTGTAAGTATGAAGTCAATTGATTATTTAAATCGATAACAATAAAAATAATTCTCTAATTATTCTATTCTAATGAAGAGGAGCATGTACAATGAAGGTTAACATTGATGATATGGCAGACGGTTTCTCCCGGATATCATTTGATATTATCGACGCGGGTAGATTTGCGATAGAACCCGGCAGAAAATGTGTAGCCACCTATACTGCAGCAGCTTCAGGAATTATTTTTCCTTTGCGAGGAAAGGCAAGAATGACTTTCGAGGGTGTGACTTATGAAATGGAACCCGGCAGATTTTTTCATGCAGGACCTAAAATGACGTTGGATAAAGAGGTTCTTGGGGAGTCAACGTGGGAATTTGTACTGATACACTATAAAATTCCTGAAAGTGAAAAATGCACATTTCCTTACGCATTATCTCATTATGAACTAAACTCAGGTTACAGTCCACGAATTAATGATATGTTGCAAAGACTTTGCCACACCTTAAGAATGCCGAGCAACTTGCAGGCTTTACGAGCAAAATCACTGTTTTTAAGTTTTATGGATGAAGTTTTGACATGTTCGACAAATCGAGAAAAGGAAAGCGGACGTTCGTTAGTCGAGCAGTCAATTGAATATATGGACAATCATTATATGGAGCAGCTGACCATCCCTAAATTAGCTGGGCAGTACGGGTTGAGCAGTAAGCAATTTGCTTATTTGTTCCAAAAACATACGAAAATGAGTCCAAATGAATATTTGATATCTCAGCGAATGAAACGAGCCAAAGAATTATTATGTACAACTACTTGCTCTGTGTCAGAAATCTCTGATTATGTTGGCTATTCGGATTCGTATTATTTTAGCAAGCTTTTCAAAAAGCGTACAGGCGCTTCACCTAGTACGCTAAGAAACTTTTTTGAAAAAAATACGGGCTAAAGTAGGAATATGTCTATTCCTACTTTTTTTTTTACTTGATATAGTACTGTAGTGATGTCGAATTTCATTATTAATGCTAAAAATGTGACGGCAAAATAAACGGAGGAGGCATATGAAAAGAATAGTTGTAATACTTCTGTCATTAGGGATAGTTGCAGGAGGATTAGTAGGATGCAGCAACCATCTGAAAACAAATATTGTCTCCCAATCATCATCTGACAGTAGTAAAATGCCGAGAAAAGAAGCAGTATTCCCTCGGACTTACATAGATTCAAAAGGTAATAAAATTAGTATTGAGAAACAGCCTCAGCGAATTGCCATGGTGGCTTTCCCCCTAGTAGAAACGATGTTTGCACTGAATGCACCACCTGTTGCAGCACCTCAAGTTACAGTTATGACACAATGGGATTCACTAAAACCCTATCTGGCAGCCAATTCACTAATTGACTTGGGCAGCCAAACCAGCATTAATCTTGAAAAGTTGCTTGATGTTGAACCAGAGTTAATCATTGGTACAAGATATAATGAAGAGATATACGATGAATTATCCAAGATTGCTCCAGTAGTCTTGCTGGATACACAGCCGCTTTCCCTTGATTGGAGAAGTGTTCCGCGGGAAATTGCAAAAGTGATTGGCAAAGAACAGGATGCAGAGATGCGTATTGCCCAGCTGGAGTTGCTGATTGTTCAATCGCGAGATAAACTTTTACCCTACCAAGAGGAAACATTTGCATTCTTAGCATTGGCGGATAAAGGATCGTTTGGTATCTATGGTAAGCAGAACTATCCCGCGTATTTTGATGATCAAAGTGGTTTGGGACTGCATGTCCCGAATGGCTATCCTGAAAAGACAGGAAGGATTTCTTTGGAAAGACTGGCAGAACTAAATCCTGATCATATTTTTTTAATGAAAGTTCCGGGTATTGAAAAAAAAATGGAGGATTTGAAGGGCAATTCCATTTGGAGTGCTTTACAGGCAGTAAAAAGAGGGCATGTCTATTTTCTAGATCGATCGGGATTTACAGTGGGAATCGTTGCAACAGAGTATGGAGTTAAAAGTGTTGTCAAAACGTTGGCAAAGTAAGTTATTAGCAGCCTTATAGATTTGACGATAAATCAAATTATAATGGTTACGCTATTTTTGAAGAAGGAGCGAGAATATTTTAATGGTTCGTCGTTTTTTTAGTTATTATCGTCCCTACAAGGGGCTATTCTTATTAGATTTTTCTTGTACAGTACTTATGTCTGCTTTGGAATTGGTTTTTCCCTTGGCGGTCGCTCAAGTAGTGGATAAATTGTTGCCTAGCGGCAATTGGCATTGGGTACTTTTAGCATGCATAGGCCTGTTAAGCGTCTATGTCATTAATATGGGGCTTAATATTGTAATCAATTACTGGGGGAATATGTTAGGGCTCAATATAGAGACAGACATGCGTAATGAGCTGTTTAGTCATATGCAGAAATTATCTTTCCGTTTTTTTGACACCCATAGGACTGGTCAGTTGATGTCACGTATCTCCAATGATCTAATGGATGTGGGGAGTATGGCTCATAATGGACCAGAGCATGTATTTATTATCCTCATCACATTGATTGGTGCATTAGGAGTGATGTTTACTATCAGCTGGAAGCTGTCATTGATGACGTTTTTGTTATTGCTGCTTTTAATGGTGGTTATCTTTGTTTTTGCTAAAAAAATGACACGTGCTTTTAGGCAGATGTTTGCTAGTGTAGGCTGTTTTTATGCTCGGCTGCAGGACGCTCTGGGAGGTATCCGTGTAGTGCAGGCTTTTACGAATGAGGAGCATCAAAAAAAGCTGTTCCTTTCTGACAATCAATGGTTCCATAAGGTCAAGATGGAAGGATTTAAGATCTTCTCCGCCAGCACAGCGATTACCTACCTGCTTATGCGTTTTTTATCTTTATTCGCGTTAGCAGGAGGAAGCTGGTTTTTTCTGCAAGGAGAGTTGACTAGTGGGCAAATGTTTAGTTTTATTCTACTCATTAATATCATCATCCGGCCAATTCAAATGATCAGCACTCTGGTGGAGAGAATCCCTAAAGGCATTGCCGGATTCAAAAATTTTGTAGAAATTATGGATATCCAGCCAGATATTGTCGATGCACCTGATGCTGTTGATGCACCGCATTTGCAAGGAAATATTCGCTACAACAGCGTGAGTTTTGCTTATGAGGAAGACTGTCCTGTGCTGGAGAATGTGGACCTTTTCATACCTTCAGGTGAAACGGTGGCCTTCGTAGGACCCTCCGGTGGAGGAAAGACTACTCTGTGCAGTTTACTACCTCGCTTTTATGAGGTGTTATCCGGAAGTATCACCATTGATGGAATCGATATTAACAAAATTAAACTTCAATCTCTCCGACAGCAAATTGGTATTGTGCAGCAGGATGTTTTTCTATTTGCGGGAACCATTCGCGAAAATATCTTGTATGGTAAAATGAATGCAACAGAGGAAGAAATATGGGAGGCGGTAGTGCGGTCTCAAATGGATGAATTTATCCGTGCTCAAACAGACGGTCTGGATGCCGTTATTGGCGAGCGTGGCGTGAAACTTTCTGGTGGGCAAAAACAGAGACTTTCTATTGCTCGTATGTTTCTCAAAAATCCAGCGATTCTTATACTGGATGAGGCCACCTCTGCTTTGGATACAGAAACAGAAACGGCAATTCAAAAAGCACTGGCAGAGCTCTCCAAAGGAAGGACAACCCTTGTTATTGCTCATCGGCTGGCGACGATTAAGAATGCGGACCGTATCATCGTAGTTACAGCGGAAGGTATTGCAGAGCAAGGCAGTCATCAAAAGCTGCTGGCTGAAAAAGGAATCTACAGCCGTCTTCATCACGCTCAATTCAGTACTTAATACGGATTACTAAGTGCTGAATAAATGGTATGGAGGTGATGGCATAGATGAAAGTTTCAATAAATGACTCTGTTCGTTCAGATCCGTTTGTAAATAAAATAGGTCGCTCTTGGAGAGCGCTGTTAGTGATTATAGTTGGAATTTGTGTGCTAGTGATATCCATGGCATTCTCTCTTACACAGGGCGTGGTGCAGATGCCTCTGTCTGCTGCATGGGATGCACTAATGCACTTTACTCCCGGTTCAATGCAGCATTTAATTATACAGGATTTACGTCTGCCTCGTGTGTTGGCAAGTGCGTTAGTAGGGGCTGCTTTAGCTGTGGCTGGTGCAGTGATGCAGGGCATCACGCAGAACCCCATGGCGGATTCCGGTCTAATGGGGCTTAATGCAGGAGCAAGTTTTATACTGTCTCTCTGTTTTGCCTTTTTGCCCGGTCTATCTTACAACTACATCATTTTATATTCTTTTCTCGGTGCTTCGATGAGTGCTGGAATGGTATATGGGATTAGTTCCCTGCAGCGGGGAGGAGCGACTCCTATGAAGCTGGTGTTGGCCGGAATTGCGGTTAGTGCGCTGCTGGCAGCAATCGGCCATGGTATTGCTATTTATTTTGGTGTCGCACAGGAGATAAGCTTTTGGACGGCAGGTGGTGTTGCGGGGACGACGTGGCAGCAGCTTCGCATATTGTTTCCGTGTATAGCAGTGACTTTATTTGCAGCGATCCTGCTTTCCCGCTCCATTTCGCTGCTCAGCTTAGGAGATGACATTGCTCAGGGGCTGGGACTAAGGGTGAATATTGTAAAGTTCGCCGCTGCTCTTGTTGTCTTAGTACTGGCAGGAGCTTCCGTATCCGTAGTAGGGCCTGTGGGCTTAGTCGGACTTATTATTCCTCATATTGCTCGTTATTTGGTAGGGGTAGACTACGGCTGGATCATTCCTTCCTCGGCAGTGCTGGGGAGCTTGCTGCTGGTATTGGCAGATCTGGGTGCACGGATGCTTAATCCTCTGCATGAAACACCAATCGGTGCTATCATTGCCCTCATCGGTGTCCCTTTTTTCCTGTACTTAGCACGTAAACAAAGGAGGGAGGCGTAGATGGGTTCTACGGGCCGGCAAAAGAAGAAAAAAAACTCAAAAATTATTGCTGTGCTGCTTGTACTAGGGGTTTTACTGGTTCTTTCCATCATCTTCAGCATGAAATCCGGCTATACCCATTTAACTTTTCATGATCTTCTACGCATCCTCCTTGGAGGTGGCAGTGACAAAGAGAATTTAGTCTTGTTTACTTTTAGGATGCCTCGTATCATCATTGCTATGCTGGTCGGTGCGGGACTTGCCCTCTCAGGATGTATCATTCAGGGAATAGCCAGAAATGCGTTGGCTGACCCTGGACTGCTTGGAATTAACGCCGGTGCTGGATTGATGGTTGTACTATTTGTCCTGCTTTTTCCAACAAAAACGGCCCTTTCTATATTCACTCTGCCCTTTCTGGCACTGATTGGCGCTGGCCTTGCAGCAGTACTGATTTACCTATTAGCTTATAAAAATCTAGAGGGATTATCTCCCCTGCGCCTGATTTTAACGGGAGTAGGTATGCAGGTTGGGATCAGTGCTGCCATGATTGTTTTGGTGATTCTTTTGGACGAGAGTCAGTTTAATTTTGTCACAGTGTGGCAGGCGGGGCGCATCTGGGGCGCTAGCTGGAAGTTTGTCATAGCACTGCTGCCATGGCTGCTAGTACTGGTTCCTTATGTATTTTTCAAGGCGCGGGTACTAGATGTACTGGGTGCTGGTGAGGAAATTGCCTTGGGGTTGGGCGTAGCGGTAGAACAAGAGCGAAGGATATTATTGGCGGCTGCAGTGGCATTGGCGGCATCTTGTGTCGCCGTTAGCGGTAATATCAGTTTTGTCGGACTGATAGCCCCCCATTTAGCACGTCGCCTCGTCGGACCAGGGCATCAGATTTTATTGCCGTGTTGTGCATTGACAGGTGCCTTGCTGGTGTCCATATCGGATATAATAGCCCGGACTCTTGTGCAGCCATCGGAGATACCGACGGGTATCGTTGTTGCAGTTGTGGGTGCACCTTATTTTCTCTACCTTCTAGCGAAAAGTAGAAGATAGAGTCTTGCCATTCATTAAAAAGCAGGTGAAATTATGGATAGTATCACAACAACCAATTTAGCAATCGCCTATGATGAGAGTATCGTTATAGAAGCTTTAGAAATGAAAATTCCTCATGGAAAAATTACAACCATTATCGGTCCTAATGGTTGTGGAAAATCGAGTGTCCTTAAGGCAGTGGGGCGTATTCTGCGCTTTAAAGCGGGAGCGGTCTATTTAAATGAAGAGGATATTACAACCCTCGCGACTAAGGAAATTGCTAAAAAAATGGCGATTCTGCCACAAAGTCCTACCGCTCCTCATGGGGTGACCGTGGGAGAGTTGGTAGCATATGGACGCTTCCCTTATCAGCGGGGCTTTGGCAGGCTCGCCTTGAATGACAGAAAGATTATCGCCTGGTCCCTGGAAGTGACAAAGCTTTCAGAATTGGAACATCGTTCTGTGGATACCCTTTCCGGCGGACAGCGTCAGCGTGTGTGGATTGCTATGGCACTGGCGCAGCAGACCGATCTTATTCTGCTTGATGAGCCTACTACTTATCTTGATCTATCTCATCAGTTGGAGGTACTGGAGCTTTTAAGTGATCTTAACAAAAAGCAGGGTTATACCATTGTGATGGTCTTGCATGATTTAAATTTAGCGGCTCGTTTTGCCGATTATATGGTTGCAATCAAGGGCGGGAGCATCATCTGTCATGGGACGCCTGATGAGGTCATGGTACCTCATGCATTAAAAGAAGTTTTTCAAATTGATGCACAGATCGTTAAGGAACCACGGACAGGTCGTCCTGTGTGCGTCACTTATGATTTAGTCAGATAACGGGATAAACGTATAAGAATAAAGGGAAAAGCACGCCTTAAGAGCGTGCTTTTGTCGTTTAAAAATATGTTTTTTTCAATACAATGCTATGTGTGTTCGTTTAGGTTATTAATAGAGCTCCTTCATCAGTCCTGTTATATCCACATTATCGATCTTCTGCTGCATCAGGGATTGCTCGGAAAGCTGGGGCAGGGATTCATGAAAGGTCGGACGTATTGTACGATAATATAAACCTATAGGGATTTGTTCCCCCCATAAGCCAGCAAAAGACAGAGCCTTGTCTAGGCTGGTGGGGTCATAGCCTTTCATATTTTCAATGACTTTAACACGCTGCTGATACCATGGGTATGTATTCACATGGTTAAAAGTAACACAAGGCTGGAGAATATCAACTACGGCAAATCCGGGATGTTTAATAGCCTCAGCCATGAGAGAAACCAACTGCGTACTATTGCCGACAAATCCTCGTGCTACAAAGGTAGCTCCTGCATTTAAAGCCATTTTTACTATGTTGATAGGCTGTTCTACATTGCCAAGTGGGGCAGGAGTAAACTTTGTGACAGCTCCCAAATCACTAGTCGGTGAGGTTTGGCCTTTGGTTAAACCGTAAATTTGGTTATTATGAATAAAATAGGTAATGTCCAAATTACGTCTTGCTGTATGAATAAAATGCCCCATTCCCAGACCCATTCCATCTCCATCGCCGCCTTCGGCAATTACAGTCAGATTGTGATTCGCTAATTTGATTCCTGTGGCTACAGGCAGAGAACGGCCGTGCAAGGTTTCAATGCGATAGGTATTCACATATTGGCTGATTTTACTCGCGCAGCCAATCCCTGTGGCCAGTACCGTTTGTTCTAAATCCAAGTTAAGGGAAGTCAGGGCTTTTTTTAGTGAGTTGATGATGCCATAATTGCCACAGCCAGCACACCAGGTGGGAACATAGGATAAATTAATATCATGAGCACTCATTAGACAAGCACCTCCTTGATTTTTGCAAGAATTTCTGAAGGCACAAAAGCACGAGAGTTATATTTGAAGAAGGAATGGTCCGCTTTGTACCCCGTATGAGCAGCAATAATGCCGCCAAGCTGCCCTGTCTTATTGCCTTCAATGAGGAGGGTTTTCTTGGCTTTTTGCAAAAGTGGTTCAACAGCAGAAACTGGGAAAGGAGAAATATAGAGAACTTGCAAAAAGTTTACGGAGATCCCATGGATTGCAGCCTGTTCCATCGCTTCTAAGATCGCTCCTTTCGTTGAACCCCATGCAATAATCGTTATATCAGCTTCAGAAGGACCATAGAATTTAATGGCAGGTATCTCTTTTTCCAAAGAGGGTAATTTATTATACAGTTTATCCATACTCTCTTTAGTTATAATTGGTTCATTAAGGGCGTACTCCTTATTTCCTGAACTATAAAAACCGTCTTCTCCATGTGTATAACTAGTTGCAATATGACGCCCCCCAATTTGCCCTGGAAAAGCTCTTGTTGAAATGCCATCAGGAGTATTTTGATAGCGCAAATAAGGTTCTAGGCGATCTGCGCTTTCTTCAAAGCATTTGCCGCGATCAATTGTTAAATGATCAGTAGCAAAGAGAGGATGCGAAACCGATGAATCAGCCAAATATTTATCAGTTAAAATAATGCATGGTATTTGATATTTATCTGCGAGATTAAAAACTCGAAAGGTTTCATAAAAGCATTCTTCAATATCGCCGGGAGCTACCACAATCCGCGGGAATTCACCTTGCGAAGCATAAACGACAAAAGTTAAGTCCGCTTGTGCAGTCCGTGTTGGCAGACCAGTACTAGGACCGCCTCTTTGCGCATTGACCATAACCAGAGGGACTTCAGCTATCGCAGCAAAACCTAAGGCTTCTACCATTAAAGCAAAACCTCCGCCACTAGTGGAACCAATGGAGCGTACTCCTGTGAAAGAGGCTCCGATGAGCATGTTAATAGCGGCAATTTCATCTTCCGCTTGTTTAAAAACTAGACCATAATCTCTGCCATGATCTGCTAAATAACTTAAAACACTCGATCCTGGCGTCATGGGGTAACCAGCTGAAAATTTGCAGCCCGCTTTTATCGCAGCAATGGAAATGGCTTCATTGCCGTTAATAAGAATTTTGGGTTCTGCATGCTTATGAAAAGTAAAAGGAAATACATTCTGGGAAGGTAAGGAAGATACTACGTGTTCATATACTTCTTCTAAAATCTTAATGTTTTCCTGCTGTATATTAGCATTATGGAATTCATCTTTAATTACATCAATGACTACATTTTTGGAATAGCCTGTAAGAGCACAAAAACTCCCTAACATGGCACTGTTGATCATGATTTTAGCTCCGCCTTTAGGAATGAAACTTGCTAAGGGAACGGGATAAAGTATAGTACCTTTCGGAACCTTGCTTTCATCCACTTGAGTAGTCGCAGGGTCATATAATACAATAGCACCGGGATTTAGTTTATCCGCATAATAATCAAAGCCTTGTTGTGAAAAGAGTCCTAAGAAATCAAGGGTTTCTTCATAAGATGAAAGAGGTTGATCTGCTAGACTTACTAGACAAGAATTGAGTCCGCCTTGAATAAGTGAAGGGTATTCATTAACTAAAAAAGACCATAAGCCATTACGATTTGCTCCTTTAGCAATGATAGAACCAGCACTCATTACTCCGTAGCCAGCCTCACCAGCAAAGAGGCAGGTATAATTTCGTTTCTTCATCATAATATCCCCCTTGGTATTATTTGCCTTTCTATGACAATGACTTCGCGAAATTTAGGAGAAACCCTTTATGAAACTGACAAATAACAAGAAAAAATACGAACTATTCTTTTAACTTAATAAAGCATAATATATGGTTTTGCGTAAAAAGAGAAATAGAGTCAGTGTTTCCTTTTGCTTAAAGGAAACACTGACTCTATTTCTCCTATATGAAGGACTATATGCAATTCTAGTATAGTTCACCCTTGAGTCGTGCAGTTTCTGCCTGTTGCTCTAAGTAATACCATCGTATAGATTTTCCAATAATGCAGCGCATAGCATCAATTTTTCCTTCTTTAGCCAATTTTCTCATTTTATCGAGATCAAAGCCATTATAGGAAAAATAGCTCGCCGAGATAAAACCGCGATTTTTCAACTTCTTGCGATATTGACTCACATCTCTACTGTCTAATTCAACTTGCCAAATCGCCATACTGTATCCCAGCCTTTCGGTTTCATTATTTTTTAACTACATTATACACCTTTTTTTAAAAAAATGTTGTTATTTATATGTAAATTTAATGAAAAATTTATTGGTAATTTTTATTAATAGTACAGTTTGTGTTTATAGAAAAGACTGCAATGTTAAAAATAAGGTATACGGTCTTGTCTATTAGACAAAACTGTATACCTTACATTTACTGTTATGGATTATTTAGTACCAAAGATTCGATCACCAGCATCTCCTAAACCTGGGACAATGTATCCGTGATCATTTAATTTTTCATCAATCGCAGCGACAAAAATATCTACATCAGGGTGAGCATTATTAATTAATTGTATGCCTTCAGGTGAAGCAACCAGACACATGCACTTAATATTTTTAGCTCCTTTTCTTTTGAGGATATCAATGGAAGCAGCTAAAGAGTTGCCTGTTGCAAGCATTGGATCAATTAGAATAAAGTCTCTTTCTGCCACATCACTTGGTAGTTTACAGTAGTATTCTACAGGCATGAGGGTTTGGGGATCACGGTATAAGCCAATATGGCCTACTTTAACAGCAGGAATGAGCCTGACCACACCATTGGTCATACCTAAGCCGGCCCGCAAAATAGGAACAATGCCTAATTTTTTACCTGATAGCATTTTACAAGTGCATTTTGCAACAGGAGTTTCGATTTCTACATCTTCTAAAGGAAGATCACGAGTGATTTCAAAAGCCATTAACATTGAGATTTCTTCTAATAATTCACGAAATTCTTTGGTTCCTGTATGTATATTGCGTATTAGGGATAATTTGTGCTGAATTAGCGGATGATCGATCACTTTAGCATTCATATTCTTATCAACTACCTTTCTCAATCTATTGACTAATTTACAACAAAATACTCAAAAAAGCAACCTAACAGAAGCTTTTATTTTATTTTGCAAGAATTTCGTATAGAATTTGTCTTATTATGTTCACACTAGAGAAAATAAATTATAGATGAATAGAGGAAGTAGAATGAGCCATCAATTTATTCCCAAAAGAGCTTTCTTTGAACCCAAAGCACTAGAATATCCTATTGGACAACAGGTGTATGAACAGTTACAAGAAATGAAAGTACCGATCACGTTAACGAGATCCCATAATCGAATAACGGGTATACCAGGAGATAATCCGCAAGAGGCCTACCAAGAAGCCAAGAACACGTTGGTAGTAGGTATCCGAAAGAGCTTAAATTTTGCAGGATGCAAACCATCGGCTCACTATCAATTACCTTTAACTACGAGCTGTTCGAGTATGTGTGAATATTGCTATCTCGCTACTACTTTAGGGAAAAAGCCTTATTTAAGAGTGTATGTAAATGTGGAAGAAATATTGGATCAGGCTAGTCGTTACATCGAAACGAGAGCACCAGAAATCACCTGGTTTGAAGGGGCCGCTACTTCAGATCCAATTCCTACCGAATATTTGACGGGGCTGCTATATAAAACCATTGAGTTTTTTGGCAGACAGCCATTGGGCAGATTCCGTTTTGTTACCAAGCATGATCGAGTAGATTCTTTATTAATGGCTAAACATAACGGACATACTAGGTTTCGCTTTAGTATCAATGCAGCTTCGATTATTGAGCAGTATGAGCATAAAACACCGACCTTAAGCCAAAGGGTAGAAGCTGCTGCTAAAGTGGCGGAGAAGGGATATTTGATTGGTTTTATCATTGCTCCTATTTTTCATTATCCTGGCTGGAAAGAGGGGTATTTACAGTTATTACAGGAATTAGATAAACAGCTTCCGAAGAAGGAACGTAATAACATAACTTTTGAATTAATCTCTCATCGCTTTACTAAAAAGGCTAAAAATAACATTCTTGAAATATTTCCAGAAACGAAATTACCTATGGAAGAGCAGGAACGTAAATTTAAATACGGTCAGTTTGGTTATGGAAAATATATCTATCAGAAAGAAACGATAGACGAAATGAAAAACGATATGCAAGAAGGAGTACTTAGGTATTTTCCGGATGCCTCTATCGAGTACTTTGTATAAAAACTAGGCTCGTACAAGCCTAGTTTTTATAGATTCGATTTAATTTAATGATTATAATCTCATAGCCGCTTGTGCTGCCAAAGGAGATCTTTCGCATTCTTCAGGCAGTATGGTTACCTGAAAGCATAGTTCAGATCCAATCATTTTCTCACTGGCATAGCTTAAACCGTTCGACTGGCTGTCCAGCAGTGGATTATCAATTTGGGCTGGATCACCAATGAGTATGATTTTAGTACCCAGACCGGGACGGGTTAATACAGCCTTTGCTTGGCGTGGGGTAGCATTTTGCATTTCGTCAAAAATAACCCAATATTTTTGCAGCGACCGACCTCTTTGATATGCCAATGCTTCTGTTTGAATAATACGCTTTTCAAATAGCATATTAACCGTATCTTCAGTTTGCAGTATGTCTTTGTCTTCCATTGATGCGTTACTTGACATTAATGTAAATAGATTGTCCTTTATGGCCCTCATGTAGGGCTCAATTTTTTCGGCTTCTGTGCCAGGAAGAAAGCCAATTCCCTCATCCAGCATTGAATTTGGGCGACATATCAAAAGATGGTGATATTCCTTCGGACGGCATTCCATATAGTTGTAAAGTCCGACTGCTAAGGAATAAAAGGTTTTAGCGGTTCCAGAAATCCCTTTTAATATGACCAAGGGTGCTTCTTCAGCGCTCATCATAAGACATTCTTGCATGAAAATCTGGCCAACATTTCGAGGAGTGACTCCAAAGGGATTGCGATTTTGATAGAGCAAGTGAAGGACTTTCTTCCCATCAAAGCGACCTAATGCAGTATGACGGTCATTGTCTGTTGACCGTATTAGAAGGAATTGATTGGTAACCAGTGGGGCAGGCACTAATATGCCTGCAAAATCGTCGAAAACATAAAGAGCATCAGGGTCAATATAATGATTTGTACTCTCATGGAAGCGATTAATGACTTCACTAGAAGTATAAGCAATTAGACGTCCTGTATATTGCTGGTCTATATTTGAAACTTTATCATTACGAAAATCTTCGGCTTGAATGTTTAAAATGGAAGATTTAACACGCATATTCGTGTCGCGGCTCACTAAAATCGTTTGGTGACCGCTTTCTGCCAGTCCTTTGCAAACTTGCAGAATACGATTATCGGCTTTATCGCCTTCCCAGTGAAGCGGCATTGCAGTGGCAGTATGATTGGATTCGAGGATGAGAATTCCACCACTGTTATTGATGGGGACTCCTTTTAGTAAATTGCCTTGGCTGCGCAAGCTGTCAATGATGCGACTGACACTGCGACTGTTGCTTCCGCGTTCTGTTGATTCCTTTTTAAATTTATCCAGTTCTTCAATCACGACTTCAGGAATTACAATCGTATGTTCATTAAAAGCGTATAGGGCATTTGGAGAGTGCAATAAAACATTAGTGTCTAAGACATAATATTTCTTCAACGCTAATCCCCCTTTATTGAGAAAGTATTCTCTTTCTCATTATAAGGTTTACTAAATAAGATTACGTTAGGAATACATTAAAAATAGATTAAATTTTTGCTAAGTAAAACGTTACGTACCAAAAGATAAACGAACCGCAGAGAACACAGAGAAGAAATACATAGAGGGCTTAGAAAATGCTCCTCCGTGTTTTCTGTGCCTCTCTGCGTCCTCTGGGTTTAACGTTCTATTTTAGTGCAATTGTTTCAGGCTAGTGGTAGGCGAATGGTAAAAGTTGTTCCGATATTGACAGCACTTTTTACTTCAATCTTACCGCCATGCATTTCAACAATAAATTTTACAATCGCCAGTCCTAGCCCTGTGCCGCCGGCATTACGAGATCGTGCTCGGTCAACACGATAAAAACGATCAAAGATTAACGGTACATCAGTAGCTGGAATACCGATACCTGTATCTTCAACAATCAGTATAGCTTCGTGTCCTTCCTGAAGACAAGTTAACAGCACCTTTCCTAAAGGGGGCGTATATTTGATGCTGTTATCCAAAAGATTAATCAAGATTTGCTTTAACCAATCAGGGTTAGCCATAACGATAGGATCTGAATCTGCTTGTATATCTACAGTAATCTTTTTTTCTTCTGCATTGGTTTTAAGTTCGTCTTTTACCATATAAAGAAGAGGCGACACATGGGTCTCTTTTAGCTTAACTTGTTGTCTGTACTCATGAGAGTTCAGTTTTGCTAATTGTAATAGTTCGTTTACCAAACGCTGCATTCTTTCTGCTTCTGTATGGATAATGGTAAGAAATTTACTACTCAATTTACTGTCCGCTAAGGCACCGTCCAATAAGGTTTCTGCGAATCCCTTGATTGTCGTTAATGGTGTTGCCAATTCATGAGACGCATTAGCGACAAAATCAGATTGACGATCATGCATATCCTGCAGAGCAGTAATATCATGAAATACACTTAAGATACTAGTAATCTCATTTTCTGTAGCGGTAATTGGAGCAATAAATATTTGAAAGACCCTTACGCTGCCGTGTATATTGGCCTTAAGATAGATCAGCATATTTTTCCCTTGTTTAGTTGTCTGCTGTACTGCACGATCGAGTTGGCTGTAACCAAGAACTTGCATATTATGTTGATAAAGCATAGCATCTTGAATACCGAAAATATCCCTGGCCGTTTTATTGGCTGTGGTTATTTTTCCATAGCGATCAAGTAAAATGACCGCGTTATCCATATGCTGTAAGATCAGAGCTAGTTTTTTAGTTTCTGCAATCGTTTCATTGATTTTATCGTCTAAATTTGAGGTTAGATTATTAAGAGTATGGGCGAGTAATTCTAGCTCATCGCCAGTTCGTATATGGAGACGGCGGTCTAAATTACCATCTGCGATATCGCAGGCAGCAGTGGTGATTTCTTCTAATGGAGCGGTATATTTTCTAGCTAGCCAAATACTTAGAAGAATAGCTAATAAAGAGGTTAATAGGGTGGCAATAAGAAGTGTGGACTTAATCTGATTAAATCCAACATCAATGGCCGCCAAAGTGCTAGAAATACGAACCGCACCTACAATTTCATTGCCATTTCGTATGGGAATCGCTACATATAGCATATTTTGCCCTAAAGTGGTACTGTAGCGAATTGAAGAACCTTCATGTCCGGTGAGGGAAGAGGCAACTTCTGGCCTCTGTAAATGGTTCTCCATAGTAGCTGGATTTTCCCAGGAATCAGCAAGCACATCACCAGTAGGATTAATGACTGTTACTCGCAAATCAGTTTTAGTAGCCAATTCTTTGATACGGTGGTCAATCTGAGATTTCTCATTAGGACCGGACATATAGTTTTCTAAGAAATGCTCTGTAAGATGAGCATGGGTCGATAAGCTTGACGTCAAAATTTCTAAGTTATGCTGATAAGAATACCAAAGTAAGTATCCGCTTAACACTGGCATTGTAAATAAAATTAATAAGAGGTAGCTAATGGTTAATCGTAATTTTATACCCCATTTAAACATAGATGCCTCCTGATAAAAGTATTCTAGAAAAATAATACAATAAAAAATATGGATTGACTATGAAGATTTTACGCATAACTTAGATTTAACCTAAAAATAATGATTGCATAACAAATAGCGAGCTGTAGTTCTTTACTATTAAGTATAGATGTATAGATCGTTTGAATATGGAGGAAGACTGCTATGCCAGCTGTACTATGTAATCAGCTAGTTCGACATTATCAAGATACGCAAAAGGGAGAGAACGATTATTATGAATTGGAAAAAATAATACATAACAAAGACATTAAGGCTGTTTTTCAGCCAATTATTTCTCTTTTAGATGGAAATGTTGTTGGCTATGAAGCGTTGAGCCGTGGACCACAAGGTTCATCCTTAGAGCGGCCAGATGACTTATTTGCAGCTGCAGAGAGATTTAATAAATTGTGGGAATTGGAATTTATTTGCAGAAGCAAAGCTTTTGACAGGGTTAAAGGCTTGTCGAAAGATATGATGCTGTTTATTAATGTTGATCCTAATATTATAAATGATGAGCGTTTCAAAAAAGGTGCTACCTTGGAAATGGTAGCAGCTCAGGATTTTGACCTGAGTAATATTATTTTTGAAATTACGGAGAAAAATTCTATCGCTGACTATAAAAATTTTCGCAAGGTGCTAGATCATTATACCAGTCAAGGATATAAAATTGCGATTGATGATACTGGAGCAGGATATTCAGGTTTACGGCTGTTAGCAGAAACACGGCCGCAGTTTATTAAGATTGATATGGATTTGGTAAGGGATATTGATAAAGATGTTTTAAAGCAAGCGTTAATAAAGGCTTTTTATGAATTTTCGGTTGTAATGAATATGAAAATTATTGCAGAAGGTATTGAAACTATTGATGAATTGAATACATTAATTCAAATTGGCATACCTTATGGTCAAGGGTATTTGCTGCAAAGGCCGGCAGCAGAGTTCTTGACGATTCATTCTTTGGTGAAAGAAAATATCATTTCAAAAAACAAGCAGAAAAAACAAGAGGCCTTTCATACTCCGTTGACGATGCCTATTGGAGAAATTAGCAGACGTGATCCAGGCTTTCCAGAAGGGATTACTGGCAGTCAGGCGCTGGAATATTTTAACGAAAATCCTCACCTCATGGGTATTACCTTGTTACAGGGAGAGGTTCCAGTGGGATTATTGATGAAAAATAAATTCTTGGTGCACTTAGCAACTCAGTATGGCGTTGCTGTATATATGAAACGATCCGTGGGTTCGCTGATGGACAATCAGGCATTGATAGTAGATTATGATATGCCATTAGAGCAAGTATCAAAACTAGCCGTTGCCAGATATGAAGATAGCCTGTATGACTATATCGTGGTGACTCAATATGGAAAGTATTATGGAATTATTACAGTGCGGCAATTATTAGAGAAAACAACTCAATTAGAAATCAATAGGGCTAAGCATAGCAATCCTTTAAGTGGTTTGCCTGGAAATATCTTAATCGAAGAAAAACTGCAGCAAATTATTGAATCAAGAGAGTCTTATTCCGTATTATACTTTGATTTAGATAATTTTAAGGCCTACAATGATACCTATGGTTTTGATAACGGTGATAAAATTCTATGCATGACGGCACAGCTCATTCAATTGCAATTAAAAAGTGCGAATGTTGCAGAGTACTTTGTAGGGCACATTGGTGGTGATGACTTTATTGCGATTGTACATGGTGTTGATGTTGCTCCTTTATGCCAGACAATTATTGACTACTTTGATGTTAGGATTCGAGGATTTTATACTGAAGAAGACCAAAAGATAGAGTATATCGTTGCTAAGAATCGGCATGGGATAGAAGAAGAATACCCTATTGTTTCCTTATCCATTGCAGTCGTGACGAGTCGTGAATGTAAATTCAAAACGCCTGCTGATTTAGGTGAAGCCGCTGGCGCAGTGAAGAAAAAATGTAAAATGGTTTGGCGAAGTTGTTACTGTATCGATTAAGTCCATAAGTGATTTAACATAAAGTTAACAATGCCGTAACACATTTTACTGAATATTGTCTTACAATTTAACTATAGTAAATTTTACAGGGGGGTCTTCAAATGAAATTAGTAAAAAAATCTAAAATACTTGTAGCGGCAATGTCTTTAATGCTGGGTGTTAGTTTAGTAGCAGGCTGTGGCGGTACAAAAGAAGCGCCTAAGGCAGCTGCTGATGTACAAGGAACAGTAACTGCATCTGGTTCGACAGCGTTGCTTCCTTTATTAAAACCTGGACAAGAAGAATTTCAAAAGAAATATGATAAAGTAACGGTTAATATTGCAGGCGGCGGCTCTTTTACCGGACAAAATCAAGTTGCTGCAGGATCAGTTAACATTGGTAATTCTGATGTAGCCTTACAAGACAATTTAAAAGATAAAGGACTTGTTGAGCACAAACTGGTAGGAATTCCATTTGTATTCATTGTGAATAGTGATGTAACTGTAGACAATTTATCTCAACAACAATATATTGATATTCTGACTGGTAAAATTACCAACTGGAAAGATGTAGGCGGTAAGGATCAAAAAATTACGTTAGTTCATCGTGCAAAGTCATCAGGATCTCGTGCAACGATTGCTGAAGTAGTACTTAAAAATGCTGACTTCACAGATAATGCTGTTATTCAGGACTCAAATGGTGCTGTAAGATCTGCGATTGCAAGTACTCCTGGTTCAATTGGTTATGTGGATGCTGCCTATGTAGATCAAAGCGTAAAAGGCCTGGCTTATAATGGAGTGAAATATTCGATTGACAACGTTGTAAATGGCAGCTATCCCGTATATACCTTTGGTCGTATGTTTACAAAAGGAGAACCTACTGGCGCAGTAAAAGCCTTCATTGACTATGTGACTAGTAAAGAGTTCCAAGAATCATATGCTGAAAAAAATGGATTTGTGCCTGTTACAAAATTAAAAAAATAATCGAATCAGATAAATGTGGATAAACGAAAAGGTCATGTATATATCATGACCTTTTCTGTTTAATCTATTTAATTAGTAAAAGTTACTAAATAGGCATAACATTTATTATATAGAAGCAATAATGCTTGGGGGAAATAAGCATGCAAAAAAAAGTGATGAATTTTATAAAAAATATGAAAGTTAGGTTTGTACCTAAATTTAAAAGTAATCCGATTATATGCTTAAGAGAATTAAAGCAGTACAGAAATGAGTTACTTAAATTTTCCGGAAAAGGCAATCATGTAAAAAATTCTCTAAGGTCTTTTACACTGGATTCTTTGCGCAATTTTACATTTAAAATATCTTGGTCATCTCTTGCAACCCAGGCAACTATTACCATGGCTCTTATCTGCGTTATGCCGTTAAGTATCATAGGCTGGTATTTTACGAATCAGACAATGGGAAGCCTAACGCAGGCTGCTATAGATAAAAATAATAAAGTTGTGGACCGGATTGCCAGTGATATTGGGGCAAATATTCAATCCAAAAAGAATTTCTTAATGATAACCAGTTCCACGAGCAGCATTCGTGAGATGAAAAAAGAAGGATTGGAAAATTATCTTGCCCAGGTCAAGCCTTATTATGGCGGTAATGAGGCTCTTTTTGTGGCTCGTACAGATGGAAATCAAATTTTTCGTACGGATAATAAAGCACTAGTAAATATTGTGGATCGGGATTACTTTCAAAAAGCATTGCAAGGAACTGTAAATTTCTCAGATCCAATACATAGTAAGGTATCGAATGAGATGACGATCATTGCATCCGTTCCTATTGTAGGCGCAGATAATAAAGTGCAAGGGATACTAGGAGCTAATTTGTCTATGCAAAATGTAAATAATTTGGTTGAGCAGATATTATCGCAAAATCCAGGCTATTCTATAACGATTCTGAATAAAAATCGAGTACCGATTTTTTATCAAAGTGATTCATCTGCAGTTGTACAATCCAAACAATTAGAAGAAGAATATTATAAAGAGGCTGTAGAAAAGCAGTCTGGCAATACGATGGGAGTATTTCGGAATCAAGACTATTTTATCTCCTATCGTCCCATTGCGAATACGGATTGGATTGCTGTTTCCGCCTATCCTAAAAAAGATGCACTGCAGTCTGCCTTCGATATGGTAGAAAATAGTACAAAAATTATCTTTTGTATGATTATGATTTTACTGATTAGTGGATTGTTTGTGATTCGTAAATCTCTTGCTCCTTTGCAGGAATTAGCGGAAGGGGCCGATATTGTAGCCCAAGGTGATTTAACCCACACGATGGGGCATTACAGGCACGATGAATTAGGGCATGTTGCAATGGCCTTTAATAGCATGACATTTAATTTGCGAAATATTGTACAGTCTGTAAAACAATCTACTGGTCTTGTATTAGAGTCTACCAATACTGTTGCAGCTACTACAGAGCAATCTCGCGTCGGAAGCATCCAAGTGTCACAGTCTGTCGCGGATATTGCCGAAAAAATTGGACATCAGGGAAAAGATACGAAGACTACCGAAGAGCTGCTGCAAAAATTAGTGAATATTAGTGTGAATGTTTCAGAAAGTATTCAGCAGACGGCAGCTTCTACTAATGAATGTTCAACAGCGTCTGTTCAAGGGCAGCAGGTCATCAATGAGACGGTAGTGAAGATGCAAAATATTAAAAGCCTTGTTGCTTCAACTGCTAAGACCGTTGAGATACTGGGGGAAAGTACAAAGGAAATTGGTACCATTACGGGTGTAATTACCGAAATCGCGAAACAGACCAATTTATTAGCTTTGAATGCAGCGATTGAAGCTGCTCGGGCGGGAGAAGCAGGTCGAGGCTTTGCGGTGGTGGCAGACGAAGTACGTAAGCTAGCCGAACAATCAGCAAAAGCTACCAAAAACATTTCAGCAATTATCAATCGAATTCAGTCAGAAAGTAGTGGTGCCTTCACTGCCATGCAGCAAAGTTTTGTTAATGTAGAGCAGGGGGTCGAAATTGCGCAAACCAGCGGTGCTGCATTTGAAAAAATTGTTGCAGGGATCGGTCATGTGCAAGAGCAGGCTAATACCATTATTGTAGAAACAGAGAATCAAGTTAATTTATGCCGGGAGGCAATGCAGGCTGTGGCTAATATTAGTGTCTTGGCAGCTCACAATACGAATGGTGCTCAGGAAATTGCTGCAGTATGCGAGCAGCAGGCTGCTTCCGCTCAAGATATTACCTCTTCTACGGAAAAGTTGCAGGAGATGTCATACAAACTAGAAAACCTGGTGCTGCAGTTTAAAGTATAGCTTGGAAAGAAAAGAGAGACGAAACCGCAGAGGCATAGAATACTGAGAGGGATTCAATTCTACCTTCTCTGTGTTCTCTGCGCCTCTGCGGTTAATGTATTACCACGTTAGTATTTTTCGTGTATTATTCAGGATTTTTAGGAAAGAAACGAGCATGAATTGCGTTTACGGCTTCTTTTACACGATCAGCTTGAATGATGCAGGATATGCTGATTTCTGAAGTGCTAATTACTTCAATGTTTACTTCAGCATCAGATAATGCACCAAACATATTGGCAGCGATGCCAGGACTGCCGAGCATACCTGCACCGACAATGGATACTTTGGCGACCTGATTATCAATGAGAGTACCAAGAAAATCCATTTCCTCGCCTAACTCCTCGATGATTTTTTTCGTTTGAGGTAAATCAGGTTGTGCAATGGTAAAGATCATATCGATAATATCTTTGTCCGTATTGCGTATACTTTGTACGATCATATCCACATCAATATTTGCTTTTGCCAGTGCTGAGAAAATTTTAAAAGCAATACCTGGACGATTTGGTACACCTAATATTCCAATTTTGGCTACATTGGTGTCATGAGCGACTCCTTTGATGATAAATTCTTTTTCTTCCATTGTACATACCTCCCTGATAAAAGTACCCATGTCTTGGGTGAATGTTGAGCGTACGTGAATTGGGATACCATAGTGTTTACCCATTTCTACAGAGCGAGGCTGCATCACTCCTGCTCCTAGTCTAGCCATTTCCAGCATTTCATCACAGGTTATTTCCTTCATTCGGCGGGCATCTGGTACAATTCTTGGATCAGCAGAATAGATACCATCTACATCTGTGAAAATTTCACAAACATCAGCTTTTAGCGCTCCGGCTAGAGCAACTGCAGAAGTATCGGAGCCGCCTCGTCCCAAGGTTAAAATATCGCCTGCATCATTCGATCCTTGAAAACCAGCGACAACAACAATATTTCCCTGATCTAATTGTTCTAGCACCCTTACTGGATTAACGTTGTTGATTCTGCCTTTGGTATAAGCGCTATTTGTTTTAATGCCGGCCTGGGAGCCTGTTAATGATATGGCGGGATGCCCCAATTTGCTGAAGGTCATCGCCAATAAAGCGATGGTTACTTGCTCGCCAGTTGATAATAACATATCCATTTCGCGAGCATATGTATATGGTTGTCCAACTAAGGTATTGGCTAGGGTAATTAAGTTATCTGTAGTATCTCCCATAGCCGACACTACTACAACCATTTTATCTTCAGGACCTTTTTCGCGTAGAACTCTTTGGGCTACAGCCATGATTTTCTCAGGGGTAGCTACAGAGCTTCCACCGAACTTTTTTACAATTAGAGCCATTTCCATCCTCCCCCACTTCACTTAATACTGTTAATATAATATACTATTCTTCCTAAAGACACAAATAACTTTTTAAGAAGGACATACTTTATAGTAGCATAAAGTAATTATTTTGCCAATTCGAATTTTATCTTCCTTATTATATAATAACAGCTAAATAATCAATAATTTTTATTAAGTAAGAAGGAATTTAATACAGAGAAAACGAATATCAATTATAATCTAACGAATACATAATAAAAGTGAAGGAGGGTTATATCATGGCTTTAAAAGAATATTTTGCATCTGTAAAGGGGAGTGGTGTTTTATCTACTGCTGATGATCAAGGCAAAGTCAATTCTGCAATCTATGCTGCTCCTTATCCATTAGAAAACGATTTGTTTGGGTTTATTATGAAAGCGCGTAAGACACATGAAAATATTGCAGTAAACCCTAATGCTTGCTTCTTGTTTGTTGAAACGGGGTAAAATGGAAGGGAAGCGTGTCTATCTGACTAAGGTTCAAGAAGAAAAGAATAGCGAGTTGCTTTTTTCTCTCCTTAGCCGCTGTAAGCATGAAGAGTGTGAAACAAAGGAAGACTATTATTTAGTACATTTTAAGGTTGATAAAGTACTGGATTTAGTGGGAGATAAGGAAATTATATAAATCAATGAAGTCTAGGGAATACTTGCATTCCCTAGACTTTTTTTGCCATTTTTTCAGTAATTTATGCAATGCGAAATTTACTGAAAATTATGTAATATTTTAATATATTGACACGAATTTTGTTTATGTGGTAACTTAGCATAGTATAAATTTAAGGAGGTTTTTATGAATAACACGCAACATGTAAAAATCGTAGTGGCAGACCCTTCTAGTTTAGGTTTATTTGGTTTGGCAATGGTGACTTTTGTCGCATCTACCCAAAAACTTGGAATTACAACTGGTTTATCGTTTGTAATTCCATGGGCTATATTTTTGGGGGCCTTTGCGCAATTAATGGCAGCTTCTCTGGATTTTAAGCACAATAATATTTTTGGAGCAACTGCTTTTGCTGGGTATGCTTTCTTTTGGTTTTCCGTTGCAGCGTGCTGGTTAATAAAGTTAGGTGTTTTTGGACAGGCACTTATGAATGGTATTGATATGGGACAGCTTGGTTTTGGTTTTATTGGTTATTTAATTTTTTCCCTATTTATGACGATAGGTTCAATGGAAACGAATAAAGTATTATTTATTATCTTTGTATTAATTGATGTTTTATTAGCAATGCTAGCATTAGATGCCTTTGGTGCTGCTCATTGGGCGCATACTGTGGCTGGTTATACGGAGCTTGCAATATCCTTAGTTTCTTTCTATGGTTCTGCTGCAGTCGTATTGAATCATCATTTTGGAAAAGCATTTTTACCTACAGGTAAACCTTTTGGAATTTTTAAATAAGTACTCTATATAGTTGCTAAGGATCATCTGTCACAGCAAGTCATAATGCTGTAACAGGTGGTCCTTTTCTGTTACATAGAATTTCAAGTTATAGCTTTAGAAGAAATGTTGACTATGAGAGCGCAGCATTTTTTATCTGATTATATCAGCGGATACGGCAGGAATTCCTTGGAGTATCAAGAAGAAATACACTCATAAGCATAATCATAGGATGGAGCTGTAAGATGTATATCTATATCGATATTATAAATGAGTTTACATGCGAAATGTGTGGAAGTTGCTGCCGAAACGATTGGCAGGTAACAATGGATGAGGAAAGTTATAGACGAAATTATCAGCTATTTTTGAGAAATGGGAAGGAAGAGGAGTTCTTTAATATTTTTATTCCTATTATTGGTAAAGTGGAATTAGGTGAATATGCTTACATCCGTAAAAAGACTGAAGGTGGCTGTTGGTTTTTAGAAGAGAATCATCTTTGCCGATTACATCAGGAAGCTGGGCATAATCATTTAGATACAGTCTGCCAGATTTTTCCTCGCTATCCGATGAACACTTCGCGCGGTAAAGAGCTGACTTTAAGCTTTAGTTGTCCAGCGGTAGTAAAAATAGCAAGTCGAGTGAGACCTTTAGAAATCATACGCTCTAAGGTGGAACCAATGCTTTTACATGCTAACCAGGAAGTTGCTCATGTATATCCTGATCAGCAATCTTCATATCATCCTTTGCGTTATTATTTTGAAATAGAACATCACATTATTGATTTACTGCAATATAGAAAAATCACAATTGAAGAACGTATTCAACTCGTAAAAGAAACAATTAAAAAAATTCTCCATTTGCCGCAGAACGAGACTTTTAAGCAGAGTTTTAATACAATTATTTATGATAATTATCTTTATTTAGATGAAAAAGATGATGTTATAGCAGCAGTCAGTCATTGTACACCTGATATTTTAATCGAAAATTTTCTTATAAATTTCGTCTTTAAAAAGCCATTATATCTATATGGTTTACAGTCAGGACTACATCTATTGGATACTATGTGGAGACAAATTAAAAGTGAAAGAATAAACGATACCAATGGATCAACAGAAATGGAACGTATTTCTACATTGATTATGAATCTGGAATTTCATTATAGCCATAATCGTAGTACTTTACTAACCTCCATTCTTCTATAGCTAGATGAATGGAGGTCTTAATTTGTAGAATTTGTAAGTTCACGAAATAGTAACATGAATCTTTCATTGTAGGTACAGCGGGATATAGAGGTTATTAATGAGGCGCTATACTCTGCAATAAATATAAATGTCCTGCTGATAAGGCTATTATTAATAAAATAGAGAATTTGTTTTTAAAAAAATAATAATATTAGTAGAATTCAGGAGAATAGTAAAAAGATAAGAAGAATAAATACGGATTTTAGTGTATACATAATGTGTAAATCTGTGTTATAATGTCGCCTTACATAGATATAATTTAGAGGTGTTGCAAATGGAATTATTGTTTAAATTACGAGAACGAGGGACAAGTGTATCCACTGAAGTTTTGGCAGGAATAACAACTTTTTTAACATTGGCATATTCAGTCATTGTTATTCCTTCCGTTTTAAGTTTGACTGGTATGGACTTTAATGGTGTTTTTATGGCAGTTATTTTAAGCAGTGTAATCGGTACCTTAATTATGGGATTATTTGCGAATTATCCGATTGTAATTGGACCTGGACTTGGGTTGAACGCTTATTTTGCTTTTAGTGTAGTAAAAGGCGGTGGATATTCCTGGGAAGTAGCACTTGGGGCTGTTTTCATATCGGGAGTCATGTTTTTACTGGTATCTCTTACCAAATTTCGTTCCATTTTAATTGATGCGATTCCTGCGAGTTTAAAGCATGCTATTACTGCAGGTATTGGTTTTTTTGTCTGCTTTATAGGATTACAAAGTGCAAAAATTGTTGTTGATTCTCCTGCTACTTTAGTAACTCTTGGAAAGCTGTCTGAGCCCATTGCTTTGTTGACAATTATTGGTTTGGCGGTATCATTAGTATTGCTTACCTATCGCGTAAAGGCAGCCTTATTTATTGGTATGTTAGTAACCGCATCTGCTGCTTATTTTATGGGTTTTATGTCGTTGCCGTCACAATTTGTGGTGATGCCTAGTGGTCTAGAGAATACCATATTAAAATTGGATGTACAGGGTGTCTTAGATTCTGGTCTTTATTCTGTAATTTTTACTTTCTTTTTAATTACATTATTTGACACTACGGGTACACTACTGGGAATGGCAGAGCAAGCCGGCCTTCTTATAAATGGAAAGTTTCCAAATGCGAGAGGTGCCTTTTTAGCTGATGCTGCTGGCACGGTGGCTGGTGCTGTGCTAGGAACAAGTCCCACCGCTACCTGTATTGAGTCGAGTGCAGGTGTAGCAGTAGGAGGACGCAGTGGTTTAACTGCTGTTGTTGTTGCAGGATTGTTCTTAGTCACTTTATTTTTTTCGCCTGTTGCTAAAATGCTATCAAGTATACCAGCTGTGACAGCACCCGCACTTATTATTGTTGGTTTTTTTATGATGAATGGTTTGCGTGATATTGACTGGCAAAACATTGAAGAAGCTTTTCCGGCTTTTCTGGTTGTGGCGTCTATGCCATTAACCTATAGTATCGCTACTGGTATAGGAATTGGCTTTATCGTATATCCTCTATTAAAATTAATGCGAGGCAAGGGAAGTGACGTTCATCCCATCTTATATTTATTCATGATATTATTTTTTATACAAATTGGACTTTTAAGTCATTGAGAATAAAAAAACAGCCAATCTATCTTCAAAAATATTGATAGGTTGGTTGTTTTTTATAAGTCACCTTTCTTCGTTTTATAGTAGTTAAAAGGTGTAGTAAATAGCAAGTGCTAATTTTCCAGTGTAGAATAATGCTTTAGTTTGTCAAGAAGTAGCAGTTGTTTGGGGCTGATGATTGTTATTAAGCGTTCTGCTTGTAGTTTCGAGAGCTTGCGGCTGAGTGTTTCTCTTGTAGTACCGAATAAATTAGCTAGCTCATGTCTAGGTAGATTAATAGTAAGTCGGATACCATCAGGTGTCACAACACCTTCTTTTTCACCCATAATGAGAAGCCAAGTAATCAGACGCTGTTCAATGGTCTGTAAGGTAAGATTACTAATGAATCTTTCTGCATAAGCGAGTCTTTCTGTTAATGCCTGCATAATACGGGTTGAAATTTCAGGATTTTGGTGCATCATCATTCTTAAGTCATCTCGAGACAGAAGGCAAATTCCAGTGTTATCTAATGTTTCTGCATTTAGGAAATAGTGCTGTTCATCCATGAATAAAGCGAGTTCACCAAAGAAGTCACCAGGTTCTAATAGACGCACAATTTGTTGTCGCCCATCTTCTGACATTTCATAGACTTTTACCATACCAAAGCGCACGATATATAGATGATTAGCTACGTCTCCTTTTGCAAAAAGAATTTTACCCTTTTCATAGTTTTTCTTCTTGATCAAAGTGTTAATTTTCTGCAATTCTGGAAGATGCAGCATTTTGAAAATGGGAACAATGCTGGCACAGATATGTTCTCGTGAATTGGTGCATGTGTCGTCCATAGCATACCTCAATTATTTAATATATTTATTTATATTATAGATTGAATGATTCTTAGTGAAACGTTTATTTTAAAATTTAATTGATATACTATGCAAAGAGTAGTAAATAAGGCAAAAAACGTAAGTCGTAAAGAATACATAAGAGTTAAAATTTGAAAGGAATTTAAGGTTAGCTGGGTCAATATACAGTAGGTTAACAAAACGAATACTTGATCTTTATTTCACTTGTTGAGCATGGCAGGAAATTAAGTGATTGTGTAGAAAGATAATCAGCAAGGTAGATGTAATGATTATAAATAGAAGGAGATTTGTCGAATGAAAATATTAAAAGATAAAATTGTTTTTATTAGTGGCGCCAGCGGTGGTATAGGTAAAGCTTGCGCTGAATTATTTGCAAAATCAGGAGCAAAATTAATTATATCTGCAAGAACGGTAGAAAAGGTACAAGAAGTCGCCAATGAAATAAAAGAGAAGTATCAAACTGATGTATTGGCACTGCAATTGGATGTGCAGGATAAAAAGGCTGTCAATGAACTCATCGATACATTGCCTTTAGACTGGCAGAAAATTGATATACTTGTTAATAATGCTGGATTAGCACGCGGTATGGATAAACTTCATGAAGGAGAGCCAGAAGACTGGGAGGCTATGATTGATACAAATGTAAAAGGATTATTGTATCTTACCAGAAAAATTGTTCCTCGGATGTTAGAACATAATGTAAATGGTCATGTTATTAATATTGGTTCTACTGCAGGGATTATTGCTTATCCTGGAGGGACGGTATATTGTGCTACAAAAGCTGCGGTTAAGTTCATTAGTGATGGACTTAGAATGGATGTCGTGGATACTCCAATACGAGTAACGAATATTCAGCCAGGCATGGTGGAAACTAATTTCAGCGTAGTTCGATTCCATGGCAATCAGCAGAAAGCTGATAATGTGTATGAGGGTATAGAGCCTTTAGTAGCAGAGGACATTGCAGATATTGTTGTTTATGCAGCTAGTGCGCCAGCTCATGTTCAAATATGTGAGGTAACTGTTACTCCTACCCATCAGGCAACAGGCGGTATTGTACATAAAGAAAAAAAATAAAAAATTGTTTATAAGGTAACCACTTAGATGTAACTATCTAAAATGGTTACCTTTTTTATATATTCAAGAAAGTATAATAGTTAGAGTTTCTGACTTCTACAAAAATTCTTTGTATACAAGGGTACTTCAATGTGATAAAATAAATCTCGGTCTTTTGGAGAAGATAATGAAAGCAAGAAGATAGAATAGAGGTGTTTCATACGTGGAATCATGGTTCAAATTAGAAGAGCGAGGAACAAAGGTATCTACAGAGATAATGGCAGGTATTACTACTTTTCTGACAATGGTGTATATCGTTATTGTCAATCCTGCGGTTTTACATATTGCTGGCATGGATTTTGATGGTGTATTTATGGCTACTATTTTAGCAAGTGCATTAGCTACGTTGATTATGGGGATATTTGCCAATTATCCGATTGCTATAGCCCCAGGAATGGGGATGAATGCGTACTTTTCTTATAGTGTTGTATTAGCAGGGGGACATTCATGGCAAGTCGCATTAGGAGCAGTATTTCTGACAGGGATTATTTTTCTGCTCCTTTCCTTAACCAAATTTCGTTATATTTTGATTGATTCAATTCCAACTAGTTTAAAACATGCGATTACCGCAGGAATTGGCTTGTTTATATCTTTCATTGGATTACAGAATGCGAAGATTGTCATTGCATCGCCGGCGACATTGGTTACGTTAGGAAATTTGGCAGAACCGATTACCTTAATGACAATTATTGGTCTTGTGATCTCCTTGGTATTAATGGTTTATCGTGTGCAGGGAGCCTTATTTGTCGGTATGCTGATTACTTCCGTTATAGCTTATTACAAAGGGATGCTAGTATTGCCAGATAGTTTGTATATGCTGCCTCATGGTTTAGAGAACACCGCATGGCAAATGAATGTATCTGGTGTTTTTGAGCAAGGGCTCTATGCAGTGGTATTTACTTTTTTATTGATTACCTTGTTTGATACTACGGGTACAATGCTTGGTGTAGCAGAACAGGCCGGATTACTAAAGGATGGAAAGTTTCCTCGAGTGCGGGGAGCGTTGCTGGCAGATGCTGTTGGCACTACCGTTGGTGCTGCTCTTGGTACGAGTCCTACTTCCGCATATGTTGAGTCAAGTTCAGGAGTTGCTGTAGGCGGACGGACAGGTCTGACAGCTGTAGTAACAGCTATATTGTTATTAATTACTTTATTTTTTGCACCTATTGCCAAAATTCTGGCTAGCATTCCTGCAGTTACAGCACCTGCTTTGATTATAGTCGGCTTTTTTATGATGGGAGGGTTGCGCAGTATCGATTGGAATGATCTGGAGGAAGCTTTTCCTGCCTTTTTAATCGTAATTGCGATGCCGCTAACATATAGTATTGCTACAGGGATTGGTGTAGGTTTTATTGTATATCCTATTTTAAAAGTGTTAAGAGGTAAAAGCAGAACGGTTCACCCAATCTTATATATATTCGCCATATTGTTTTTTATACAGTTAGGCTTTTTTAGCCATTAAGAAAAAGAGTGTTAGGCATGGGACTAACACTCTTTTTCCTAACATGTATTTGTAATATTTCCAGGAAATATAGCGAAGATTTCTGTAGAACAATCCTAGTCATTGCTTTACATGCAGTATACATTACATCTGGAATCAGATTTGCCGTCAATAGTAAGATAAAATGAAGTATAGGTTTAATGAATAATAAGAGGTGTTTTTATGCATAAAGATTTTACAAGCCTAGGTATGCGACGGAAAATAGTTGCGCTTTTAGCTGAGAATGGTATTATTAAGCCCACAGAAATACAAATACAGGCGATACCTGCGATCATGTCCGGCAAGGATGTTGTTGGGCAGTCTCAGACAGGAACAGGCAAAACATTAGCCTTTGTATTGCCTATTTTAGAAAAAATTGAAATCAGTAAGCCAATTGTACAAGCATTAATTATTACGCCAACTCGGGAATTAGCTCTCCAGATTACCCGAGAAGTGGCAAAGTTAGCAGACCAATTAGAAATACAGGTCTTATCTGTATATGGTGGACAAGATGTAGATCGACAAATTAAAAGGCTAAAAGGAGGAGCTCAAATCGTCATTGGTACTCCTGGACGATTAATGGATCATTTGCGGCGAGAAACGATACAGCTTGAGAATGTTACGAAACTTGTACTAGACGAAGCGGATCAAATGTTGCATATGGGTTTTTTAGAGGATGTGGAGGAATTAGTTCGTCAAACTTCGAATAAACGCCAAACGATGCTCTTTTCAGCAACCATGCCTTCTAAAATTCGCGGATTAGCCGACCGTTACATGCGAAAGCCGTTAGATATACGGATACAAACTAAAAATATTACTTTAGATGAAATCAAACAGATTATGGTAGAGGTACCTGAGGCAGAAAAAATTGCCAAGCTAAGTAGTATGATTGATGAATATCGACCCTATTTAGCAATTGTTTTCTGTCATACCAAAAAACGAGCAATAGCTGTAAATATGGCTCTTAGTCAAAAGGGTTATGAAACAGACGAACTTCATGGTGAATTGTCTCAGGCAAAGCGGGAACAGGTCATGAAGCGTTTTCGTGAAGCTAAAATTCAGATCTTAGTCGCCACAGATATTGCCGCCAGAGGTCTGGATGTAGAAGGCGTTACTCACATATTTAATTATGATATTCCTCATGATGTAGACAGCTACATTCATCGTATCGGGCGTACGGGGCGTGCCGGGCAAGTGGGTATGGCCATTACATTAATAGATCCTCATGAACAGCCTTATGTAAGATTGATTGAGCAAGGTATTCGGGCTGCAATTGAAAAACATAAAGTAAATGATCAAAAAGTAGTTAGCAGTGATAAAAGAAGAGTATTCAATGCAAAGAGTGAAGAGGAAAAAGCAGGAGTAGAAAAAAAAGAGAAAAAAAGAGCCTTTGTTTTTGGGAAAACCGATAAGAAAAAAACGGGGAACCACAGCGGAGCAAACTCAAGAAGCCGCCGCAAGCCAAAAGAAAATGAAAAAGGTGAACAGCAGGCTCAGCCAGGAAGAGAAAAAAGAAAAAAAAGATAAGGTAATCGATAAGAGTGGTAATTGTGTAATACCTTGACAATTATGCACTCTTTTCTTATATAATGTAGATAACAACAAAGGAGGTAGAATTGTGAATTTTAAATTAGCACATAATAATATTAATGTCTTGGATCTAGAGCGGAGCATGAATTTTTACAGTAAGGCTCTTGGGTTGGTTGAGACATCCAGGAAGGATATGGATGGATTTACCTTGGTTTACCTGGGAGATAGGCAGACTCCACATAAACTGGAATTAACATGGATGAAAGACCGAAAAACTGCTTATGATTTAGGTGAAAATGAGTTTCATCTGGCCTTTATTACAGATGATATGGAAAAGGCGCATGCTTTACATAAAGAAATGAATTGTATCTGCTATGAAAATAAGGCGATGAATCTTTATTTCATTCAAGATCCGGACGGCTACTGGTTGGAGATTATGCCAGAGCGATAAACGCATAATTTAAAAAAGAGGACATTATTGTTAGATAGTAACAATAATGTCCTTTTTATGTTTCAAATGGCGATGTTTTAAAAAGAGGGGAAGTGCCTTTCTTATACTACTAATTTTGCAATAAAGAGATCTTTATTTTTGCTGAGGTCAATAAATTCACCATTTACAGTCCTCACAACTAGAGACATATAAAAAGGATGATTATAAACGACTTCTGCTGTTCGACCGTCATTGAGTTCAACATTTACATTGAATACAAAGCTTTCTAAATAATGGTCAAATGTATCAATGATAGTAGTATCAAACTTAGTAGCACCTTCTTGGGTCAGTCTTTTGCGAATCGCAAAGAAATTGGGGGGGGTATTCTTTTCATGAAGCAGAGAATCAAAAAAGTTGGCAAATGCAACAATTTGGGCGTAGGGATGAATCTTAGCAGCAGGCAAATGCAGCGGAAATCCGCTGCCATCTTGATATTCATGGTGTTGCAGTAAAATCAGATTGGCCTCTCGAGGCAATCCTAAACTTTTAATGATTTCGTAGCCGGCTTGTACATGACTTTGATATTGCAATTCCTCTTCTGCTGACTGGCAGTCACTTTTATGAAGGAGGTTTTCTGGCAACTTTATTTTGCCGATATCATGAAGTAATGCTCCTAAGGCAATGGTATGTATTACTGCATCAGGATGTCCTAATAGTTTAGCGATCTTTGCAGAAATAATAGCTACCGATATACTGTGATTGGTGAGATTTTCCTGCATCGAAGGGGTGATTTCTCTTTTGAGTGTATAAGCAAGCACTCCTACTGTCGTTGCTGCATAGTGGCAGATAATATTTGCCATGACGGTAAGGGGCATAATGTCTTTTGTTTGTGGCAGATCAAAGAGTATTTTTGAGAATTTATCAGAAATATCGTGGTATTGTTGAGTGGACTTTTTGTTAAAAATGGTGGGCAGCTCTTCGACGGGAGGAGAATCACTGTCAGCTATTTTTTTTATTTTATCAAAAAGCTGAGAATTTTTAGAGATAATTTCATCAAATTGTAAGGATAGGCGAATATCATCATCTGTATCTTTTTCTTCTCTCACCCGGATTTCTTGTATCTCCCATAGTTTTAATAAACTGATGGTTTTATCAGTCAGACTGGTGCCAGCTGCTAGTAAGACTTGTCCTTCGGGATTTAAGATATGCTCGGCGATGACATCACCTTTTTTAAGTTCATTTATTTTGATTTTTAACATATTTATATCCTCCTAAGTTAAAAAATCAGTAAGAGTGCTACTTTAAAGCTCCTTATTCTAGAGAATCTAATTCTATCTAAAATCATATAACAAAATATAAGAATTGGCGAGAAGAAATTCTTAATACAGGCAAAACTTTAAGTCTGAGATGCCCGATAAAGGATGAAAAAGTAGAAAAATGCAGGATAATGGTGAAAAAAATAGAAATAAAGAAGAAGTATGCATAAGAGGAGATGTTTTTCTGCGTGTCAAGGTGGGAAGAATTATTTAACAACATTCAACAAGATATAAAACTATTTATATTTGTACTGGGAGTATTTTGCTTATTTCGGATTGGTTTTATTATTATATTAAATTCTTATATTAGTGAGGCTGCAACTTTTCAAGATATTGCTATGACACTTTATTATGGGATACGGATTAGTTTGAAAAGTACAGGTATAGTGGTTGCAGTTTCTTTTATACTTTGTATTATATTCAATATAATGAATAAAAAGACAATAGCAATCAATTTGCGTTATATTCTGGGGTGTACGTATATCACCCTTCTAAGTTTATTGTTTTATGCTCGAATTCCTTACTATGAACAATTTCATATGGGGTTTAATCAATTGCTATTTAATACTTTTAATGATGATGTTCATGCCTTATTCTATACTTTGGTAGAACAATATAATTTGCCTATTCGTTTACTATTGACTGGAGTAACAGCACTGGCATTGTGCCGTTTATTAAAAGTCTGGCTGAAAACGAAGACATATCATTTACCTCGCTTTGCCAAGTGGTACAGTACTATTGCCTTTCGTACTTCACTGTTAATTGTCGTATATTATCTCGTTATCTTTATTCGCTTTGGCGGCAGTATGAGCTATGCCTATAACATCGACTGGGAAAATTCAGGGGTAACTAAGGATGAATTTTTAAATGAGGCCATTTTAGATGACGTTCAAGCTTTGTATCGGGCATATACACTCCATGAGCGGGTAATGGCATCAACGGGGTTAGATATGGATCCACAGAGGATGGTGGAGTATGGAACGTATGTGGCTGGTCATCCGGTGGACTCACAAAATATTGATGATTTTTTAAGAAAAGAAGCCCAAGGCGGAAAAATTGAAAAGCCACAACATGTATTTCTAATCATTGGGGAAAGCTATGCTAATTGGCCGCTGCTGCCCCAATATAAAGATCTGAACATTGCCAATGGTATGCGGAATATTATTGCCCAGGAAGATGCGGCCTATGTACCTGCTTTTCTGCCTAATGGTATGAGCACCATTTCAGGAATTATGGGAATTGTTACAGGCCTGGCAGAAGCAAACCTGTATCTTACTTATTTGCCTGAGTCTTACAAGGAACCTTATTCTACATCTCTTGCTCCTCAAATAAAAAAACTAGGTTATAAACCTCGATTTTGGTATGCTGGTCCTACTTCTTGGGAGCGAGTAAAAGATTTTACATTGGCTCAAGGGTTTGAGGAATTTTATGGAATGGGAGATATAGCGAGCCAGTCGGGAAATGTTTGGGGTTGTGATGATAAATATTTATTTCAAGCTGTTGCCTCAGGGGCAGATCGTCCCACGCCGACGTTTGATGTGATTATGAATATTTCAAATCATGCTCCTTATACAGTCGATTTAGAGAAAGAAGGCTTTGATAGGGACACTGTAATCAGCGGATTGCCTGATAATCTAAAAGAAGATCAGGAGCTTATAAAAAAGCTGGGACATTTTTGGTATGCGGATAAGGTTATGGCTGAATTTATTAAGGATATGCGCCAGAAGTATCCTGATAGTCTATTCATTATTGTTGGTGATCATGCCGATCGGCTCAATATCCAATTGAATCCTGATCTATACGAACGCTATGGTATTCCTTTTATTGTCTATGGAAAAGGAATTGATAAAAAGGTGTTTCCTAAAGAAGTGGCAGGCAGTCATATTAATGTGGCACCTACGGTCCTAGAATTACTGTCGCCTCCTGGTTTTGTTTATTATTCATTAGGAGAAAGTATGACAAGGGGGAATGGAGTAGGTTTTAATTACGGATTTTGGGTAACTCATGATTCTATCGGGAAAATTGGCGGTGAGAACAAAGAAAATATGGAGGGAATGAAAATGACCTCTGCTGTCGACGGGAATTTCATACAAAAAGATATTGATGCAAGACGAGCCATTTCTTGGTGGCGTATTAAAAATGGAAAAAATATGAAATTTGAAGAGTGATTAACAGGATTTAGCAAGAGTAATATGGAATATATAAGTAAGTCATGAATAATAGAAAGGAAGAATTTAAAATGACAAGATCCTTTACCTTATATCGTGATCAATTAAAGAAGCTTTTGGCACAAGTGGAAAAAAATGTAGAAAAAAATCCATTGGCGACGGATGGGATCACGATTATGATTTCAGATAATGATCGTTGTTTGAAAGTGTTTCAAAAAGTTGGTCATGATTGGATTTATCTGGATCAAGAAGAATTCTGTGAGTGGTAATAAGCAAAGAGTGGAGGAAGCCATGCTGAATGGGACAGAACGCAAAAACATTAAAGCGGGCAGCAAAGTAAAAGTTGTACAGAAGCAGCATCAAGGCACTGGACAATTAACAGAAGGGGTGGTCAAAGACCTGCTTACTAATAGTGCAATTCATCACAGGGGAATAAAAGTCCGTTTAGTAAATGGTATAATAGGCAGAGTTCAAGAAGTGATTCAATAGTTTGCTATAGATTAGTACATTACGTCATTTAAAATTGGATAATGACTGCATAATTATCATGCTTTTAGGTGACCTAATGTACTAAGTAACAAGGAAGGGAAAAGCATGACAGAGACAATGGTTACTCAGTCAAGGAAAGACCGTAAAAATAAACAATTGTCAATTTACAGGAAAGCACTGTTTGGCAGAGTGAAAACGGTATTGTATATTGCAGCCTGGGCCTTTATATTCTATTCATTGCAGCCTTTTATTACAGCGGCAGCATGGTGGAAGGCGCATCAAATCATGATGGAGAATGCCTTTTCTTTATCTGCTGTCAATACAATTTTTACTGTGATAGAGTATATCGTATGTTTTGGAATGGCTGTCCTTTTTGCAATGCTTTCCTGGTCAGAGTGGAATTATTGGCGTATATCTCGTCCTGTGGAAAGTCGTTTATTTATGAAACTATTAAAATAAGTGAGGCAGGGAAACTAATAGTTGTTCCTGCCTCACTTATTCATCTTTCGATAGTTAACATGTAGTTTTTAATAAGGAGAATAGAATCCGGACATAGGTTATGAGATTCTAGAATAGATAGGTGTAAGAGATGGAACAAACATATTCTTTAAGAGGAAAAGTAAATCAATTTTTAATCATTTTATTGCCCATTTTAGTAACACAAGTATGTATGTGTGCGATGACGTTTTTTGATACCATGATGTCGGGGCGTGTCAGTCCCAATGATTTAGTTGGTGTTGCTATTGGATCTAGCATCTGGATGCCTGTTTTTACAGGATTAAATGGGATTCTCTTTGCAATAGTGCCTATTGTTGCCCACTTTTTGGGTGCTGAGCAAAAAGAAAAAGTACCTTTCGCGGTCATTCAAGCCGTATATCTAGCCATAGTAATATCCATTGTGGTTATGATTAGCGGCTTTTATTTGATACATCCGATATTGAGTAAAATGGAACTCAATGCTTTATCCTATCAAATTGCTTATGATTTTCTAGCAGCAATTTCATTTGGGATTATTCCGTTGTTTATTTCCACAGTTCTGCGCTGTTTTATTGACACATTAGGTTATACACGAGTAACGATGGTAATTTCTATGGCTGCGTTACCGATTAACGTATTGCTCAATTACATACTGGTTTTTGGCAATTTTGGTTTTCCGCAGCTAGGTGGAGTTGGAGCCGGATGGGCTTCCGCTATTACTTACTGGTGCATTGCCATTATTAGCGTGTGTGTAATTCGAAGCAAAGAACCTTTTAAATCTTATAAGGTATTTAGCTCTTGGCATCGTTTTTCGTTAGGGGCGTGGAAGGAGCAGTTAAAGATTGGTATACCAATTGGTATAGCGATTTTTTGTGAAACGAGTATATTTGCAGTGGTCACTTTGCTGATGAGTGAATTCAGTGAAGTGACAATTGCAGCCTATCAAGTTGCTATTAATGTGGCAGCTCTAATTTATATGATGCCACTGAGTATTTCGATGGCTTTAACAATTGTAGTAGGTTTTGAAGTGGGAGCTAAGCGGTATCAAGATGCTAAGCAATATGGCTATCTGGGTATTGGAATTGCATTGCTTATGGCTGTAATGGCTGCCGTCATATTATATTTTGGCAACGAGCAGATATCCAGTTTATATACCGCGGATATCAATATTAGGCGTCTTGCAGAGCAATTTTTGCTATATGCGATTTTCTTCCAATTATCGGATGCTATTGCAACGCCCGTCCAAGGCTGCCTGCGAGGTTATAAAGATGTTCGGGTTACATTTATTTTGGCCATGATCTCTTATTGGATTCTTGGATTGCCCCTAGGATATGTGTTATCTCATCCTTCCGGGTTAGGAGCCTTTGGTTATTGGATCGGTTTGATTGCAGGTCTAGCCTTTGGCGCAACTTGTTTATCGGTAAGATTAATGAGAGTACAGCATAAATATGCGGAGATACAAAATGTGTAGTATTCTGTTTCGATCGAAAAAAGAAGCACATGAAGGAGATTGTAAGTCTCTTCGTGCGCTTCTTTTTTTTGCGTCAGTTTTACCAGGCTGCTGCTACAGAACCTTTAAAGTGTTCATTAATGAAGGCTTTTACTTCATCAGAGTGGTAGGCTTTAATGAATTTTTGTACAGCTGGATTTTCTTTATCTTTCGTGCGTACAACAATAATATTTGCATAAGGAGAATTTATATCTTCAATTGCAATGGCATCTTTTGTAGGTACTAAGCCGGCAGTAATTGCGTAATTTGTATTAATGGCAGCAACGTCCATATCGGCTAGGGAACGAGGGATTTGTGCAGCATCTAATTCTTTGATAACAATTTTTTTAGGATTCTCAATAATATCGGTGACAGCAGCTTTTAGTCCAATTCCAGGTTTTAATTTAATAAGACCAATTTTCTCTAGCAATAACAAAGCTCGTCCTCCATTGGTTGGATCATTAGGAATGGCAACAACAGCTCCTGCCTGTAAATCAGCTATATTTTTCAGCTTGCTTGAATAAATACCCATTGGAAAAATGACTGTATTACCTACTGACACAAGATCATAATTGCGGTCCTTAATAATATTGTCAAGGTAAGGTTTGTGTTGAAAACTATTGACATCAATATCACCTTGGTTTAATGCTACATTTGGTTGAATATAGTCATTAAATTCAACGACTTCAATTTTTAAGCCGTCCTTTTCGGCAATTTTCTTTACTACATCCATTACTTCAGCATGAGGACCTGCTGTAACACCAACTTTTAGTGTTTTCTGTTCTACTTTTGCGGGGCTTTGCTGACCGCAGCCAGTTGCTAAACCTAGAATAAAAACAAGAGATAAGAGAAGAGAAATCGATTTTAGTGATTTTTTCATTTAATTTTGCCTCCTAAATGTAATATTTTATTTTAATTTTTGCAGTCTTTCAATTGCGGATTCTAATGTAGCAAATTGCTTGCAGAAACAAAAACGAATAAAGCGATGCTTATCATTGGCATCGTCCTGATAAAAACTAGATCCTGGTACGACAGCAACCCCTACTTTTTCAGCTAAATGGCGGGCAAAGTCTACATCATTCTTCCAGCCAAAGGGCGCTATATCTGCCATAATATAGTAGGCTCCGGATGGGCGAATGCAATTAAAGCCGATAGCAGTTAATTCTTTTAACATAAAGTCGCGGCGCTTGCTATAAAAATCTCCTAACTTTTCGTAATAAGCGGCAGGAAAATTTAGGGCCTGAGCGGCAGCTACTTGCAGAGGGGCAGCGGCTCCCACTGTCAAGAAGTCGTGCATTTTACGTATGGATCGGCTGATTTCGGCGGGAGCAATCACATATCCAATGCGCCAGCCTGTTACGCTATAGGTTTTTGAAATGCTATTGATGGTTATCGTTCGTTCTGCCATACCGGGCAAGGTAGCCAGAGGAATGTGTTTTATTTCATCATAAATGATGTGCTCATAGATTTCATCAGTAATCGCCAAGACATCATGTTTGATACAAAGTTTGGCAATGAGATCCAGCTCTTCACGGTTAAAAACCTTACCTGTAGGGTTATTTGGAGTATTAATAATAATAGCTCTGGTGCGGTCTGAAAATGCCGCCGTTAATTCTTCCTTATTAAAGCTGAATTCTGGTGGATGCAGTTGGACATATTTGGGGGTAGCGCCACATAATACAGCATCAGGTCCATAGTTTTCGTAAAAAGGCTGGAATATAATGACTTCATCTCCAGGATTAATAGTGGCCAAGAGGGTTGCTACCATGCCTTCTGTTGAACCGCAGCACACGGTAATTTGAGTTTCGGGGTCAATATCAATGTTATAGTCTCTTTTATTTTTTAAAGTAATAGCATCTCTAAGAGACTTGGTTCCCCAGGTAATAGCATATTGATTGTGATCTTCTAAAATAGCCTTAACTGCGGCCTCTTTTATTTCATCTGATGCCGGAAAATCCGGAAAGCCTTGTGCAAGATTGATGGCTTTATGAGCAGCAGCAATACGAGACATTTCTCTAATCACTGATTCTGTAAAACGCCCAGCTTTTTCCGAGGCATAATTACGCAGAGTTTGAGCTTGTTGTGAAGTTTGATTCATTGTATTAACTCCTTTATATTTATAATAAAAAAACCTTCTTCATAAGATGAAGAAGATTCTATTTAAAAATGATCTTCATCTCCCAGGAAAATCCTGTTGGAATTGGCACCGTTCGCCTTGTGCGGTGGTTGCCGTAGCTTCATCGGGCCAATCCCCTCAGCTAACTCTTGATGAATCTATGTAGTTGATGAAAACAATAGTAGCATGAGTTTCTGCCTGATGTCAAGGAAAAATAAGAAATATTAAATTTCGTCAATTGACATGTAAACTTAACAAAAGTATAATGTGGTAATATGAGTAGAAGTCCATTGTAAAAATACTTATATTCATGATTTAAGGGGGATTATCGTATGGGACAGACAAAAACAAGTTTTCGATGGAAATTAGCAGGACTTATGTTTTTCATTAGTTTTATTTCTTACATGGATCGAGTTAATTTATCAGTAGCCACTCCCACTATTATGCAAGAATTAGGCTTTAGCAAAATGGATATGGGATTTATACAAACGGCCTTTTTTGTTGGTTATGCTTTTATGCAGATACCGGGTGGAATCATGTCTGAATTTTGGGGACATCGGAGAGTTCTTGCACTAGCAGCTACTTGGTGGTCAGCCTTTACAGTATTAACAGGGGCATGCAGTAACTTTACCTCATTTGTTCTGGCGAGAAGTCTGTTTGGCATAGGTGAAGGTCCTATGGCACCTGCTTTTGGAAGATTTATTTATCGCTGGTTTAATAATAATGAAAAAGGGCGTGCTTCTTCATTCATGTTAAGCGGTGTATTTTTTGGGCCAGTTGTTGGTCCAACGCTTACGATCGTATTAATGATGAATTTTGGCTGGCGTTCTGTATTTATCATTTTTGGTGGAGTGGGTTTGCTATTGGCAGCACTTTGGTATTATTTAGCTAAGGACACTCCACAGGATAGTAAATTTACTAATGCAGCAGAGGCAGATTACATAGAAGAAGGCTTGGTGGCAGATAGTGATAAAAAAGAGCTGGCGCCTTGGCGCGCGTTTTTAGGATCTTCCCAGTTTTGGGCCATTGGTATTCAATATTTTATAACTGATTATATTATGTATGTATTTTTAGCTTGGTTGCCATTATACTTAATAGAGGCTCAAAATTTTTCTTTGCAGAAAATGGGGATTGCTGCTTCTTTTCCTTGGGCGGCATTATGTATAGTAACGGCTACATGCGGCTATATCAGTGATAAACTAGTCGCTTCTGGTGTATCAAGGCATAAAGCTCGAACTTTATTTGGAATTCTAGGATTAATTATCTGTTGTATAACTCTTTACCTGGGGGCAGTGGCAACTGTACCTTGGCTGAATGTATTATGGTTGACGATATCTTTAGGATCTCTAGGATTTACTTTTAATGCTTCATGGGCAGCTTGTCTTGATATTGGTGGTAAATTTGCAGGATCGATAACTGGCTGGATGAATTTCTGGGGGAATATGGGAGGTATCGCTGCTCCCGTTGCTACAGCATGGGTTGCAACGAATTATGGCTGGCAGGCAGCTATTCTCACGACTGCAGCTTCAGCTGTGATTGGTATTGTTGCATGGTTAGCTGTTAAGCCTGACACGCCTTTAGTACTAAAGGAAAATAATAGTCTTGAAAAGATTGCATAGGAGAGATGCTAGATGTTAAAAGATTTTTCATTTGGTTTTGGTGATAGTGAACTTAAAGTAGCTTTGCCGGAAGAACGCGTGGTAAATGTTGTGGAAGGTAAACCAGCGAAAGCAGTTTTAGATGTAGAAGCTGCTGTTCGTGAGGTATTAAACAATCCAATTGGTACACCTCCTCTAAAAAATGTAATACAGCAAGGTGATAAAGTAATCATCATTGCTAGTGATATAACTCGCCAATGGGTGCGTCATGACTTATTTTTACCTACTTTGCTGAATGAATTGAATGAAGCTGGTATACCCGATGATGATATTTCCCTTATTGTTGCACTTGGCGCTCATCGTCATCATACTCACGAGGAAAATGTACTGACTTTTGGTCAGGAAGTTGTGAAACGTATAACGATTCTGCAGAGTCATGCGCCAGAAACGGATGAATTTGTTTATGTGGGGCAAACTTCACGGGGAAAAGATGTTCATTTGAATAAGCATGTAGTAAATGCTGATAAAGTTATTTTAACAGGTGGTATTGTTCATCATCTAATGGCTGGCTTTGGTGGTGGACGTAAGGCCATCATGCCAGGAATTTCCTCTTATAACACGATTCAGGAAAATCATAGTTTATGCCTTCATGCAGTAGTTGGAAAGGGACTAAGTCCAGAATGTACTGTTGGCAAATTAGAAAATAATCCTATGCATGCAGATATGCTGGAGATGGCAGAATTACTGAAACCAGCGTTCTTATTAAATGCCGTGTTTACACCAGAAGGTCAGTTTGCCTCTTTTGTTGCCGGTCACTGGCATGAAGCCTGGCTTCAAGGATGCAAAACGGCGAATGAGATATTTGGCGTTTCGATAAGCGGAAAAACTGATTTGGTCATTGCTTCTGCGGGAGGGTTCCCCAAAGATATCAATTTGTATCAAGGATCGAAAACCATTGGTAACTCATTCATGGCAGTGAAATCTACAGGTGTAGTGATTTTAGTGCTGGAATGTCGTGATATCATGGAGCCGCCCGATTTTAGCGGTTGGTTTAATTATGATTCTCTGTATGAGCGAGAAGTGGCCCTGCGAAAAGGTTTTACCGTTCCTGGTTTCATTGCATTAAAACTGGGATATATCGCAAAAGAAGTTCCTCATATTGTTGTTTCATTGCCTCAAAATAAGGAGTTTTTTGAGAAGGCGGGAATGCTGACTGCTAGCAGCTTGGATGAGGCGATTACCATGGCTGAGAAAATAATAAATAAGACAGAATACACGATCACCGTGATGGCTCATGGAGCCAACACAGTACCAATCGTAAGTGTTTGAACAAAAAAAATAAGTTAACCACAGAGGCACAGAGAACACGGAGAAAAATTTATTTCTTTGTGCTCTCTGTGCCTCTGTGGCTAAGAAAAATGTTTTCTTTTTAAAAGTTAGTATAGCAGCAGGATTGTTGCTGCTAATGGGGAAGAGATATAGTAATGTTTGTTATTTCCTACATATTAGTCTGGACTACAGCAAAGCCAGATTCAATTGAAAATGAGGAGGTTTTTTGTATGGAATATCGTATAGAGAAGGATTCAATGGGGGAAATACGTGTACCAAAGGATAAGTTGTGGGGAGCACAAACGCAACGTAGTTTTGAAAATTTTCGTATCGGTATAGAAAAAATTCCTTATGAATTAGTTGGTGTATTTGCTACTTTGAAGAAAGCAGCTGCTATCGTAAATCATAGACTGAATATATTAGATGAGGAGCGAACTCATGCTATTGTAGTAGCGTGCGATGAGGTGCTGGCAGGAAAATTAGATGGAAATTTCCCTTTGTCTGTGTGGCAGACAGGTAGTGGCACACAGTTTAACATGAATGTGAATGAAGTAATTGCTCATCGGGCAAATCAAGTGTTACAAGAAAAAGGGAAGACAGTAGTTGTTCATCCCAATGATCACGTAAATAAATCACAAAGTTCTAACGATATCTTTCCTACTGCTATACATGTTGCTGGTGTTAGTTTGGTAATTGATAAATTGCTGCCGGCAATTGCAGGATTGAAGCAATCCTTACAGCAAAAGTCAGAGGAATATAATCATATCATTAAAATTGGCCGAACCCATCTGATGGATGCGACTCCTCTTACTTTTGGGCAAGAGATAAGCGGATGGGTACGAATGCTGGAAAGAAATGAAGAAATGTTAACTATTGGTATTAATTTTATGCGAGATTTGGCAATGGGAGGGACTGCTGTTGGTACGGGTATTAATTCTCCAGCCGGATTTGGCGAATTAGTTGCAACAGAAATTACTAGGCTTACTGGAAAACAGTTTCAGACGGCACCAAATAAATTTCACGCGTTGACTAGTAAAGATGAAGTCGTGGCAGTTCATGGAATCATTAAAGCCTTAGCTGCTGATTTAATGAAAATTGCTAATGATGTTCGATGGCTGGCAAGTGGTCCACGTTGCGGCATTGGTGAGATTAAAATACCTGAGAATGAACCGGGCAGCTCTATTATGCCAGCAAAAGTAAACCCTACTCAATCAGAAGCCTTGACCATGGTTGTTGCGCAAGTATTTGGCAATGATACAACGATTTCGTTTGCTGCTAGTCAAGGAAATTTTCAGCTGAACGTATTTATGCCTGTACTTGTGTATAATTTACTGCAATCCATTAACTTATTAGCTGATGGCATACATTCCTTTAACGAAAATTGTGCGATTGGAATACAGCCGAAGGAGGACGTGATTGATTTTTACTTACATCAGTCATTAATTCTCATTACGGGACTAGTACCTCTAATTGGCTATGATAAAGCAGCCCAAATTGCAAAGCGAGCTGCCAAAGAAGGTATTACATTAAAAGAAGCTGCTTTGGCTACTGGAGAGGTCAGCGCAGAACAATATGACATATATATGAATCCAGCTATTTTAGTCAAACCAAGGTAGAAAAATGCAAAAAAGAATAGAATAAGAGTTGACATGACAAACTAGATTAGTCTATACTTATGAAAATGACAAAAGAAATAGGGATAAGATAGAGGCGCGGTATATTAAGAATATGTATCTAGAGTTGCCAGCGATGAAAGATACAAAAAGGAATATCCGCCGAAGTAGAAGGGTTTGGCAAGACCCATTTATTGGTTTTGTATTGAATAAGTGCAAGACTGTCATCCAAGTTTGGATGGAGTGCTATCTGCATTGCTGGTTGTGAGATCATTTGAATTCTTATGGCGGTTTGCGGAATAGTTTTCCGCAGATCGCTTTTGTTTTTTAGAATCTATAATCAATATTTCAGGAGGTACACATTACTATGGCAGAAAAAATATTACCATTCACTAAAACTGAGCTTGAGGAAATTATTACGCATTATCCCACTCCTTTTCATATTTATGATGAACAGGCGATTCGCAATAATGTACGTAAATTACTGACGGCTTTTTCCTGGGCACCAGGATTTAAAGAGTATTTTGCTGTAAAAGCTACTCCTAATCCGCATATTTTAAAAATACTGCAGGAAGAAGGCGTTGGTGCTGATTGTAGTTCTTTACCCGAACTCATTTTATCCAAGCAATCTGGAATTACGGGTGAAAATATTATTTTTTCGTCTAATGATACACCTGCCGCCGAGTATCAGGCAGCTAAGGACTTAGGTGCGATTATTAATCTTGACGATATTAGCCATATTGAATATTTGGAAAAACATGTAGGTTTACCTGAATTGATTTCTTTCCGCTATAATCCAGGTCCCTTGCTGGAAGGCGGCAACGATATTATTGGTTATCCTGAAGAAGCAAAATATGGATTAACTAGAAAACAAATATTTGAGGCATACAAAATGATTCAAAGTAAAGGGGTAAAACGCTTTGCTTTGCATACCATGGTAATTTCCAATGAATTAAATCCTGATAGTTTTGTGGCTACAGCAGCGATGATGTTCGATTTAGTCGTTGAAGTATATCAAAAATTAGGGATTCGCATTGAAATGATTGATTTGGGTGGCGGAATTGGTATTCCGTATCGTCCCGAGCAGCAAGCAGTAGATTTAGATGCTGTCAGCCAAGGTGTACGTAAAGTCTACGAAGATAAAATTGTGGCTAATGGACTGCATCCTTTAAAAATTACTATGGAATGCGGTAGAATGATTACAGGTCCTTATGGATATTTGGTTTCTACTGTGCTTCATAAAAAAGAGATCTACAAGAATTATGTAGGGCTTGATGCATGTATGGCAAATTTAATGCGCCCTGCTCTGTATGGCTCCTACCATCATATTACGGTTGCAGGAAAAGAAAACTTGTCCCTTGATCATGTGTATGATGTAACGGGTTCTTTGTGTGAGAATAATGATAAATTTGCCATAGACCGCAACTTGCCGCGTACTGACATTGGTGATATTGTTGTATTGCATGATGCAGGTGCTCATGGGCATGCAATGGGTTTTAATTATAATGGCAAGCTGCGTTCAGCTGAATTGTTGTTGACAGCTGAAGGAGCTGTGAAAATGATTCGTCGTGCAGAAACAATTGAAGATTACTTTACAACATTGGATTTTGAAAAATGTGAAATGAATTTGGCTGCGGCAACTAAAAAATAAAGAATGATGTAAAGAGCAGACAGGTATACCTGTCTGCTCTTTAGTTTTTAGTTAAAAATATTAGGGAATGAAACGTAAAGGGTACATAGAGGTACAAATGAACAGAGACGTGGGTTTAAAGTCGAGCGGTATTTCAGTTAATTTCTAAAAAGTATGTAGAGAGAATATAGTTAGTAAGCAGGAGATTTTGAAACAATAAGGAAATAAATAGTAAAAAAGAAGTCTGAATGTTAAGATATTTATAATAAAGATTGAATAGCATCTGGAGGGGGATTATGATTGATAATTGCCTGCTAAAAGAGAGAATCTTAGTGATTAACCCAGGAGCAACTTCTACAAAATTTGCTGTGTATGATGGGGAAACTCTGATTATCAAAAGAACTGTAGAACATTTGTCAGCCGAAATCAATGCGTTTGTGAAATTATTAGATCAATATGAGTATCGCTTACGAATTATTTTGAAGCAATTAGCTGCAGAAGAGATAGAACTTTCTACATTAACTGCGATTGCAGCGCGTGGAGGGATATTGAAGCCTCTCAAAGGGGGAACCTATGAAATTACCCAAGAGATGGTGGATGATTTAAGAGAAGCGAAAAGGGGTGAACATGCATCGAATTTAGGTGCTGTGATGGCTTTTGGATTAGCCAGCCTTTTAAAAATTCCATCTTATATCGTAGATCCTGTTTCTGTAGATGAAATGGAACCTGTGGCAAGAATATCTGGTTTACCTGATTTACCAAGAATAAGCCTATCTCATGCCTTAAATACGAAGGCTGTCGCTCGTAAAGTAGCAAAGCAGCTTGGAAAGAAGTATGAAGAGATGAATCTGATTGTGGCGCATCTGGGAACAGGAATTTCTGTAACTCCTCACAGGCTGGGGAGAATGATTGATGTCAATAATCCAAAAGAGGAAGGACCTCTTTCTCCCGATCGTTGTGGAGGGCTGCCAGTAGGACAATTTTTAAAGCTTGCTGCTTCTGGTATCTATACCTTTGATGAACTAAAAGAGATACTCAACTATAAAGGTGGGATGTATGCTTATCTTGGCACTGCCGACATTCGAGAAGATTTTTCTATGGCAAGTAGTGGCAATCAACAGGCTAACTTAATACTGGAGGCTCTTTCCTATCAAGTAGCAAAAGAAATTGGGGGGATGGCTACGGTATTATCAGGTCAAGTAGAGTGTATTATTCTAACGGGGGGAATTGCCCATTCAGAACCTATTGTTAATGCTATTATTAGTCGAGTGCAGTTTATTGCTCCTGTAATTGTAATTCCAGGGGAAGAAGAATTAGAAGCATTGGCATTTGGAACGTTGAGAGTGCTGCAAGGCGAGGAACAAGCACAGATGTATTCCATGTAAAAGAATATATCGTTTTGATAGTGATATTTTTAGGAGGTAGTTTTTTGTATTCTAATTATTATGAAATGATAGCGGAGCTAAAAGCTCATCCTTTAGTACGAATTAGTGTTGCTGTAGCCCAGGATAAAGGTGTCTTAGAGGCAGTCAAACTAGCCCAAGAGGCGGGAATTGCTGAGGCTGTTTTAGTGGGAGATGCTGCTCTCATTGCACCTTTAATGGAAGAGGTAGGCTTATCTGCCGATACACCGATTCTGCATGAAGCAGATAGCAGCAAGGCAGCAATGCAAGCTGTTTCCTTAGTAAAGAAAGGCGAAGCACAAGTATTGATGAAGGGATTAGTAAATAGTAGTGAATTCTTACGAGCAGTATTGCATAAAGGGGAAGGACTGCGCACTGGGAGGTTATTAAGTCATTTAGGAGCTTTTGAGGTTCCCGGTCAGAAAAAGCTCTTATTTATTACTGATGGAGGTATGAATATTGCTCCTACGTTGTATGAAAAAAAACAAATCCTGATAAATGCAATATTGGCACTTCATGGTATGGGAATCATTGAGCCTAATGTAGCATTACTGACTGCTAATGAAGTAGTCAATGAAAAAATGCCTGCCACTTTAGATGCTAAAATTCTAGTAGAGATGAGAAACAATGGTGATTTACCTGCCAGTCTGATAGAAGGACCCATTGCTCTTGATGTGGCAATAAGCCAAAATGCAGCACAGCACAAAGGGATTGACAGCAAAATAGCAGGTAATGTTGATTTAATTATGGTGCCAAATATTGAAACAGGCAATGCTCTAGGAAAGTCTTTGATTTACTTTGCTAAAAGTAAAATGGCGGGTATTGTCTTAGGGGCAACACATCCCATTGTCATGACATCACGATCTGAGACACCAGAAGGGAAGATGAACTCGATTGCTTTGGCTTGTATGGTCTAGCAAGAATATAAAAAAACGATAAATAATAGAGGGAATCCTTAATGGAGATAAGGATTCCCTCTATTATTTATCGTTAGATATGGGAGGTACTCACAATGGAAAGATGAGGATTTTCTGCTAGGTTAATTTCTATAGGAGGAGAATAGGAGGTGCCATCGGGGTGAGTCATCATTCGAATTCGCGGCTGTCGAGGAGTATTTTCACATAATGAGACTACAATAGCCTTTTCCCCTGTATTTAGCGAAACTTCCATTCCTGGAAAATATAAGGCCATTCTGGATAAGAATATGTTGCCGAAATGTTCGTCAAAAGCAGTTCCTAAACCAGAATGAATAATAGTATATGCCTCTTCTAATTTCATCGCTTTTCGGTATGGCCGGCACCCTGTAATCGCCTCATATACATCGGTAATTGCCAACAAGCGAGCATAATTTAGTATTTCTTCGCCCTGAAGCCCTCGAGGATATCCTGTACCATCTACTTTCTCATGATGCTGCCATGCCATATGAGCGACAAGGCTTGACAGCTCCCAGCGCTTTTTCACCAATAAATTAAATCCGGACTGAGGGTGCTGTTTAATGATTCCAAATTCTTTTTCTGTCAATCGGTCTGGTTTATTAATAATTCTTTTGTCTACTTTCATTTTACCAACATCATGGAGCAGAGCTCCACAGGTGATTTCTTTAATTTGAGGAATAGTAAAATCACAAGAACGAGCTAACAAAGCTGTATAAACAGCACAATTCAAGGAGTGATCTAGGGTGTAGTCATCATGAGTTGCAATCCCAGTAAGCTGGATGCTTATGGAGGGTTGAATAATTAATTCTTCAACAATAGCAGAGGCAATATTGCTAATGGAATCGATAGAAAATGTTTCTTTATTATGAATTTTTTCCATGGTAGAGCTTAGTATAGATAATGCTCTTTGTTGAGTTTCTATGGAAAGGTATTCTGGAATTGCAATATCTGCATAGCTTTCGTCGTGAATAAAGAGAGTTTTTACTTTCAACCTTCGTAATTTGTGAAGGTACACTTCCGTCAGCCTAACTCCTGATGCCAGCAAGATGTGTCCTTTTCTGCTGTAAAGATTTCGTGCTAATATCATACCTGGGTGTACTTCTGTTAACCTAATCTGTCGCAAAATGAAAGCTCCTTTATTTTCAAAAAAATCAGCATACGTAATTGTTTACCTAGTATAACGATAGAGAATCACAAAAAAACTTAACTGCAGATATGAGGCAGTTAAGCTTTTCATCATATGCAGCGTGGCGATCATAGATTATAAATCCGTAGACCCTATAGCTTTGCGTCCTTACCTTTCGGTAAGTTTGCCAATATAAAATTTAAGAAAACAGGAAAATTGTAGTATTAAAATAGAATGATACCACAGAAAAAGAGCGAATTATGTCATAATTTGAAGAAAAATAAAAAATAATTTTATTAAAAGTTTTATGTAGAGATTTAGCATATCTTTTAAAGTATCATCATAGAAGTAAATAGTGGGTTTCTAACGTACGGGAGGCGGCTGTTATGCTATCACCCAGCTTGGAAGATTATTTAGAAGAATTATATCGCTTTTCTTTATATAATGATATTGTGCGGGTTACCGATATTAGCAGAAAACTGAATGTATCGCTGCCTTCTGTAAGTAAAGCGTTACGTAAATTAAAAGCAGGGCAATATATCAATTATCAACGCTACGGCATTATTGATCTTACAGATAAAGGGAAAAAAACAGGAAATTTCTTAGTTGAGAGAAATAAAATATTACAGGAGTTTCTCACTTTGCTGTGTGCGGAGTGTGATATAGCAGCAGAGGCAGAGGCTATGGAGCATTATCTTTCTAAAGAGACAATTAAATCGATTCAGTTGCTTGTAAAATTTATGCAAGATCATACGGAATATTATAATGTCTTTTTAGATTATATAATGACCAAAGATGAAAGAAAAAAGAATGACCCACTGTTCTAGCATATTTTAATGATGAGCAATATCCGAATTCTTATTTAATTTAAGAATTCGGATATTTTTTTGCTAAAGTAAAGAATATGTCATAAGGATTACAGCATGACATATATCTTATTTCAAGTTAGCATAGATCAGTTTTTTTTCCTTACGGACAAGAGCCATAAATGCTTTTATGGAATCATTAAGCCACTTATTTTTATGATATACCAAAAAAGCATTCATCTGAACTTCTGTTCCTTTCCAAGGAAGAACAGCAAGCTCTCCTGCTTGTATTTCTTTTTGCACAGATACTAAGGGGAGAAGGGTTATACCTGAATTATGTATTACCAACTGTTTAATTACTTCTATTTGACCTATTTCCAAGATTGTTTTTAAGCGTATCCCTGCATGTTCTAAATCCTTTTCAAGTGCAAGACGATAGTTACTGCCTGATTCGACAAGGACGAGACTCTGATCTCTAAGGTGCTTAGGTTCTACTTTTTCTAGCTTGCTAAGTACATGTGTAGGGGAAGAAAGAAGAACAATTGGTTCAGGCCATAATAAGGCGTATGTTAAATCAGGATCTGAAAAAGAGGGTTCAAGAAAAAAGGCTAGATCAAGTATATTTTTTCGCAGCATAGCCCGAAAATCACTACTGATACCTACTTTAATATTCAATTCCACAGTAGGATAAAGTAAATTAAAGTCTTTGATTAATTCTGTCATTCGAAAGGCACATAGAGATTCTGACATTCCTATGGTTAAAGGACCAGATGGAATATGGGATTTATGCAGAGCACTCTTAGATTCACATTCCAACCTTACAATTTTATCAGCATAATCATAGAATTCCTCCCCGTGTTTTGTTAATGTGATTTGTTGGCCTAGCCTTTCAAGCAATATTACATTCAATTCTTTTTCAAGTAATTGAATATGAGTCGTTACGGTAGAGGGAGTATATCCTAAAAAATGAGCAGCTTTAGTGAACGTACCTAATTTGGCTATTGTTAGGAAGGTCTTAAGTTGACGAATTTCCATATCGTTACCACCTTCAATAAAATCGAATGACCCTGTTCAATCTTTCAAATTTACCCTTGGTTATTTCAATGATAGTATAAGAAACAGGAATATTCAACAAGCAAACTGAATATTACCTCAATTTATTGACCTTGAAGGGAGGGAGAGGATGAGTTAGTAATAAATACAAGATAGTGTCAAGAGCATGGAATCTGCATAGAATTTTGCTCCCAAATCATAATAGGAGGCACAAAGAATGTTAAAAAAATATAATCCTTTTCAAAATATGCTTGATGTTCTAGATGATGCTGCAAAAAGACTTGATTTATCTGAAAATGAATACATTACGCTGCGGCATTCTGAAAGAGAATTAGTAGTATCGGTTCCAGTGGTTATGGATGATGGACGTACAGAAGTATTTACTGGATATCGGGTCCAGCATAACAGTACCAGGGGACCTTGCAAAGGAGGAATTCGATTTCATCCAGAAGCCGATCTAGATGAAGTAAAAGCGTTGGCTGCTTGGATGACGTGGAAATGTGCAGTAGTAAATATTCCTTATGGCGGGGCAAAAGGCGGCATAAAATGCAATCCTGCTAAAATGAGTGAGGCAGAGCTGAAGCGAATGGCAAGACGTTATACAGCAATGATCTTACCTATTATTGGACCGGAGCGGGATATACCTGCGCCTGATGTCAATACAGACGGAAAAGTGATGGCCTGGATTATGGATACCTTTAGTATGTTAAAAGGATATGCAGTACCAGGAATTGTTACTGGAAAGCCAGTTGAAATTGGTGGTTCATTAGGACGGAAAGAAGCGACAGGGCGAGGCGTCATGTTGACATTATTAAATTTTTTAGGGAAGATAGGCTTTAAAAAGGAAAGTATGACAGTTGCAGTGCAGGGGTTTGGAAATGTGGGAAGTATCGCTGCCAAACTTTTACATGACGAGGGATTAAAAATAGTGGCGATTAGTGATTCTTCCTGTGCCTTATATAAAAAAGAGGGAATTAATATTGAAGCTGCCATTGCATATTCCGAACGAAACAATCGGCTGATGGCAGGATATAAAGAAGCTGGCATAGAGGTGATTTCTAATGAAAAATTATTGGCTTTAGACGTGGATGTGCTGGTACCAGCAGCATTGGAAAATCAGATAAAAGAAGAAAATGTTGCAACTATTCAGGCTCGGATCATTATTGAAGCCGCGAATGGTCCGATTACAACCTACGCGGATGAATTTCTTCACAAAAAGGGAATTGTTGTGATTCCAGACATTTTAGCAAATGCGGGAGGCGTCGTAGTTTCTTATTTTGAATGGGTACAAAATGCACAGTCTTTTATGTGGGATGAAAATTATATTAATAATAACTTAGAGAAGGTTATGAAAAAAGCTTTTGAGGAAGTTTGGCAAGTTCACATTGAGCAAGGAGTATCAATGCGAATTGCAGCCTATATGGTGGCACTTAGTCGAGTTGTTAGCGCGAAAAAACTTCGAGGAATATTTCCATAAACACCGCAAGAAAGAAAAACGTATACTGTATATTCATAGAAATTTGTTTGACAGAATTGATTTTATATGATAGTTTAAGTAGTAAGTTACAAAAAGCACAATCTAATAAAAAGAAGTAGGTGCCCGCGAGGGCTTAATAGGGAAGTCCGGTTAAAGGCCGGCGCGGTCCCGCCACTGTATTGGTGAGCAACCTCAAGATATGCCACTGGGATGAATATCCTGGGAAGGTTTGAGCGCGCGATGATCCAGAGCCAGGAGAACTGCCTATTTGACAATCACCGTTTGACCTGCGAGCGATGGGGAGGGGATTATTTGAGCCGTCTATGTTATAGGCTATTTTTAGGGTTGCCTTTTTCCCGAAAATAGTTTGCAAAATGGATTTCTCATATAGTCAAATCTTCGGCGCTGCGCTAGGTTGACTACATGAGAAATCCATTTTTAATTTATTTAAGATTGGATAAAATTATATTTTTGTAAGGTGGTGAAATATGCAGTTCGTTCTATTTCGGCTTACATTGAATTTTACGTAGCATACTGTTAATAAAAATTATATAGGAATAGGTGCCCGAAAGGGCTTAATAGGGAAGTTCGGTTAAAAGCCGACGCGGTCCCGCCACTGTATTGGTGAGCAATCTCAAGATATGCCACTGGGGATGAATTTTCCTGGGAAGGTTTGAGTGCGCGATGATCCAGAGCCAGGAGAACTGCCTATTTGACAATCACCGTTTGACCTGCGAGCGATGGGGAGGAGATTATTTGAGCCGTCTATGTTATAGGCTTTTTCAGCTTGCCTTTCTGCTGAAAATAGTTATGGATAATGGATTTCTCTTATAATCATCTCTCTGCCACGTGGCTGAGGTGATAATAAGAGAAATCTATTTTTTATTTTAGAATCAGAATTAATTAAGTTTAGGGAACATTGAACACAGAGTTGCACCAGAGCACAGAAGTTTTTAGCCCTAATTAGATTTCTTCTCAGTGTTCTCCGTGCCTCTGTGGTTCGGTTAAGGTTTTTCGGCGGCATAAGTAGTCATTGATGCTAACAAGCAGGACCTTGAATTGTCGGTGAAGGTAGAAGGGAGGATGGATCTATGACCTCAAATATATGTCAAATCGGTAGTGAAAAGATGGCTGCTGATCTAAGTTCTGTACAGGAACTGTCGAAAGAATTGGAAGCCATTATCAGCTCTTCTTATGATGGAATGTTTATTACCGATGGCAAGGGGATTGTTTTGCGGGTAAATGAAGCTTATGAGCGCATTACAGGCATTCAGGCTCGTGAAATACTAGGCAGAAATATGAGACATTTAATTTCAGAAGGGTATTATGATGAATCAGTGACCTTGCTAGTCATAGAAAAGCGTACAACAATTACGATTAATCAAATCGTAAAGGGTGGCCATAAAATATTAGTTACTGGAAATCCCATATTTGATGAACAAGGTGAGCTGTTTCGTGTCGTAACCAATGTACGTGATATTACTGAATTGTCCGATTTGCAAAATGAACTTATCCAAACGCAAGAACAGACTTTAAAGTATAAAGCAGAGTTATTTCATCTGCGGGCATTGCAAATTCAAGATAAAGATCTTATTTATCGCAGCAGTAAGATGATGCAGATTATTGAACTAGCAATAAAAGTGTCTGGAGTGGATTCCACGGTTTTAATTCATGGTGAATCAGGGACTGGTAAAGAAGTGATTGCAAAGTGTATTCACAAATATGGCAAAGGAGCCGATCGGCCTTTCATTCAAATTAATTGTGCAGCCATTCCGGAACAACTTTTAGAATCAGAGCTGTTTGGTTATGAGGAGGGGGCTTTTACCGGAGCCAAAAAAGAAGGAAAAGTGGGACTCTTTGAGTTGGCACAAAACGGTACCTTATTTTTAGATGAAATTGGAGATCTGCCATTATTACTGCAGATTAAACTGCTTAGAGCGATACAAGAAAAAAGTTTTATGCGGGTGGGGGGAACGAAAATCATTTCCATAAATGCGAGAATCATTGCTGCCACCCATAGAAACCTTATTCAGATGATCAAAGATATGACTTTTCGTGAAGATTTGTATTATCGATTGGCAGTAGTACCCATTTATTTGCCACCGCTCCGGGAGCGTAAAGAAGATATCCCATTATTAATTATGCACTTTATGAAGAAGTTTAATCAACGTTTTCAATATAACAAAAAAATAGCATCACCAGTGATCTGTAAACTAGCTGATTATTGGTGGCCGGGTAATGTACGTGAATTGGAAAATGTCATTGAACGCATGATTGTGATGGCACCTCATGAGGAAATTACAATGGATTTATTGCCGGAATCTATTTTGCATAGAACTTTTTTACCTAAGCAAGGAACCAAGCTAAAGGACGCAGTAGCGCAAACGGAAGTCTATGTATTAAATCAAGCCTACAAGGAATATGGCTGCTGGCAGAAAGTATCTGATGTATTGGGCATGAATCGAGCAACCATATTTCGTAAAGTTGCGAAATATGGTATAGGCAAAAAATAAGTCGCAATTTAAAGAATGGTGCAAAATTGTATAAACCCCATTCATACCACAAGTCAAGCTGCTCATGATACGAAGAACTGTTGCAGGATTGAGAGTTTGATCAAAACTTTAAAGCAAGCATCAGAGTAAGAGGAACGCGGAATTTAACAAAAAAAGTATTCTTTGGCATAAAAATTGCATTGTTTAAAGTAGAAGGAGAAAAATCAGAAAAAGAGGTGTTTATATGAAAAGAACTACAGTAGAAGAAAAGATTCGACCAATATTAGATGCGTATCGTGCCAATGTAGAATTAGTGGAAGTGACTCGAGATAAATTTCTCAAAGTAAGAGTCACAGGAACCTGCGTTGCATGTCATGGTGCCCAGGAAAGAATTGTGGAAATGATGGAAGAAGCTTATAAAGAAGTCGTATGTCCGGATATAAAAGGAGTCATATTGGTGCAGCCCACCAATAATCATTCGATGGGACAATTGGTGAACTTTACTCGCAAAGATGCGACGAAACGTTGCCGATATGCAGTGTCAATCAGATGAAATAATGAGTAGTACTATTTATTTCTCTGAAAAAAATAAAATATTTTGTGCTTAGCACAAGGAAGGACTGAAAAGTATTATGTTTACTTTTACTGAAGAACAAGAAATGCTGCGAAAAGTAATTCGGGAGTTTGTTGAGGCGGAGGTAGCACCAAAGGCTCAGGAATGGGATGAAGCAAATCATTGTCCTGTTGAACTTTTTCCAATGCTAGGTGAGATGGGGATTGTAGGAACATTTGTACCGGAAGAATACGGTGGAGCAGGATTGGGGTTTGTGGAAAGAAGTATCTGTCTGGAAGAGCTGGCCAGGCATTCCGCAGGCCTGGCAATTACAGTCATGGCACATCAGCTATGTATGGGCGGAATATTGAATTTTGGTTCAGAGGAGCAAAAGAAAAAGTACTTGCCTGACTTAGCCACTGGGAAGAAAATAGGCTCTTTATCGTTAACAGAGGCTACTGGAGGCTCTAACTTCATGGGGCAAAAATCAACTGGTGAATATAAAGACTGGCAATGGGTAATCAATGGCAGAAAATGTTTTATCACGAATTCTCATTTGGCAGATGTTGATCTTTGGACTGTCATTACCGGTCAAAATGAAAAGGGCAAGCCCATCATGACTGCATTTATTATTGACAAAGATACTCCAGGTCACACTGCTGGCCGTACAGAGCATAAGTTAGGGTTATGTTCTTCCAACACCGGCGATGTCAGTTGTGTGAATGTGAAACTTTCACCGCAGCAGATGCTCAGTCAGGAAGGCGATGGTCCGAAAATTGCATTATCAACGATACAGGAAGTAGGGCGTGCTGGCATGAGTGCTATATGCCTTGGAATACTGCGGGGCTGCCTGGAAGAGTCCGTCAAATTCTCCAATGAACGTATCATTTATGGCAAGCCATTAAATAAACTCATGAACATTCAGTTTACAATTGCAGAAAATAAATTGGATTATGAATCAGCAAAATTGCTGACGTATCGGGCGGCGTCCATGAAAGATAAGGGATTGCTCTGCGCATGTGAATTTGCTCTTGCAAAATATGCTGGTAACGAAGGGGCAATTCGGGCGGCTAAACGAACCATTGACATGATGGGCGGCTATGGTGTAATCAATGAATACCCAATCGGCAGATTTTTACGTGATACCTTAGCTGGCTCTACTGCTGGCGGTACTTCTGATATTTTGAAGGTGGTTATTGCTGCAGAAACACTTAAGAGATAAAATCCGTTAACTGACAGGAGGAACATTTGTGAAGTTAAATATTGCAGTATGCATCAAATCGGTGCCGGACCCTGAATGGTATGAAAAAATTACGATTGATATAAAAACTAAAACAATTACAAGAAAGGGTATTCCTAGCATTATTAATCCTGTAGATAAGAATGCTTTGGAAGCGGCGCTGCAGTTAAAAGAACAATTTGGCGGAAAAGTCACTGTAGTATGCATGGCACCTCCAGGGGCCACAAATGAGCTTTATGAAGCAATGGCTATGGGGGCTGATGAAGCGGCATTATTATCTGACTTGGCTTTTGCGGGCGCTGATACTCTTGCTACCTCCTATACCCTTGCCCAAGGATTAAACAAATTAGGAAAATTTGATTTGGTTCTTACTGGTACCGAAAGTGCAGATGGAGCTACTGCTCAGGTACCAGCTCAGCTTGCCGAATGGCTGAAAATACCTCATCTGTGGAATGTAAAAGAGTTTACATTCGCTACGGAGCAAGAACTTCATGCCAAAGTAAAAATGGATGACGCAGTAGGAGAATATGTGATCCAACTGCCGGCTTTATTAGCGGTTTCAAGAGAAATAAATAAACCGCGCTACACCACTGCTATGGGCGTAATGAAAGCGAGAAAAAAGACGCTGACAATCTTGAATAAAAATGATATAGATGTCAATAAAAGCCTGATTGGTCAGGTAGGTTCTCCTACTTGGTCTGGAGATATTTCTATTCCTTCCCTAGCCCGCAAGGGGCAAGAGCTAATAGGGACACCAGAAGAAATAGCAACACAGCTAATTGCCAAATTGCGAGCTGCTGGTATTAACCCAGCTAAGAGAAGGGAGGGGGATGGTAAATGACGCATCAGGGAATTTGGGTAGTAGCAGAACAGACAGTTAGCGGTATCAGCAGAGTTAGTTTTGAACTATTAGCCAAAGCTAGAGAATTAAAAGAGCAAGGGGGATTACAAGCCCCTGTAACTGCTGTTCTTCTTGGTGAAAACCTAGATGATTATTATAGTGCCAAGCTGATGGAAGCAGGTGCTGAAGCAATCATTTTGGTAGATCATCCGGTTTTGCGATATTTCCAAAATGAGACTTACGCTGCGGTGCTAAAAAGCTTAGTGGAAGAAAGACAGCCTAGTATTATTTTAATGGGGGCAACGGCTGCAGGTTCTGATTTGGCGCCTACTCTTGGAGCAAAGTTACACACAGGAGTATCGGCTCATTGTGTTGATATGCGGCTAAATGAAGAAGGACACCTTGTCGCTGTTGTTCCAGCCTTTGGCGGAAAGGTACTAGGAGATATTCTTTGCACCAATTTTCGACCGCAGATTGCGACGGTCAGACCTGGCATTTTAGGCAAGGTCATCTGTTTTATGCATAAGCAATGCCCTGTGGAAAGATTTGATATAGCAGATATCCTTGCTCAAGATCAAAGTCGTGTCAAAGCTCTTGGCATTACCTATGAGGAAATGAAAGGGGTACCATTGGAAGAGGCTGAGATTGTGGTGGCAGGTGGGTTTGGCATAGAAAGTAAGGAAATCTGGCAGCAGCTTGAAACTCTTGCAGCAGTGCTGGGGGGAGCTGTGGGTTGTACCCGGCCGCCACTTGATGAAGGGTGGGCCAAGGAGAGCCAAATGATTGGTACTAGTGGAAAATCAATACGTCCAAAAGTATATATTGGCATGGGGATTTCTGGGGCTACCCATCATATATGTGGTATGAAGGATGCAGGACTTGTAATCAGTATTAATAAGGATGAAAAGTCACCAATATTCGATGTTTCCGATATTCGCATAACCGCTGATGCGGCAACTATTCTTCCACTGTTAATTGAAGGATTACAAAAGAATGAAGATGATGTAATCTGCTGATAAATCGTGTGTCACCTATATTTTTAAATACGAAATATAGGTGACATATGAAACTTGTAACTATGCAAATTTATAATAGGCTGTTCAAGCATGCCGATAAATTTTAGAAAATTGTTGGCTGCTTCTGATAGAAAAGTTGGTGAAATAATCGAAAGCTTTAAATTAATAGATATTATTTAATGTAAAGGAGGAATTTATATGACAGAACAAACATTGCTGCAAAAAATTGTTAGTCAAGCACAGCAATCCCAAAAAGAAATGGAGAAGTGTAGTCAGGTAGAAGTTGACCAGTTTGTCAAGGCAATTGGCAAGGTCGTTTTTGATAATGCAGAGCTATTAGCTCAAGAAGCAGTAGAAGAAACGGGTATGGGTGTATATGAAGACAAAGTGGCCAAAAATAAAGGGAAATCCAAAATGATTTGGCTGAGTCTTAAAAATAAAAAATCAGTAGGTATTATAAAGGAAGAAAAGGCAAAAGGACTGCTTTACGTAGCAAAGCCCAAAGGTGTTATTGCTGCCATTACTCCAACCACCAATCCGGTGGTCACGCCTATGTGCAATGCTATGTTTGCAATAAAAGGACGAAACTCTATCATTGTAGCACCTCATCCGCGAGCCAAGAAATGCTCTGCCCACACAGTAAAACTAATGAATGAAGCGTTGCGTAAGTTAGGGGCACCGGAACATCTAATTCAAGTCATCGAAGAACCAACAATGGAGCTGACCCAAGAATTGATGCGTGCGGCAGATGTTGTTGTTGCGACTGGTGGTATGGGATTGGTAAAGGCAGCTTATGCCAGCGGTAAACCAGCCTACGGAGTTGGGGCAGGAAATGTGCAAGTTATCGTAGATCGAGAGTATGATTATGATCAAGCAGCCCAGGATATTATCGCAGGACGAAAATTTGATAATGGTATTATTTGTTCTGGCGAGCAGTGTGTGATTACACCAATTGAAGAGCATGCAGCCATTATGGAAGCATTCTCCAAGCACGGAGGCCATTATATTAATAATCCAGAAGAGATTGAGCGCTTCCGGCAAGTCATGTTTCCAGAAGGAAAGATAAATACTCAGTTGGTTGGGCAATCCGTACAGTATATTGCCAATATGGCTGGGGTCAAAGTACCGGATACAGCAAAAATTGTTATTTTACAAGCTATAGGTAAGGGAAAACAAGATGTACTTTGCAAAGAAAAGATGTTTCCCTATATGGTTACCCTTAGCTATAACACGTTTGAAGAAGCGCTTGAAATTGCTAAGACCAATCTATATTACGAAGGGGCGGGGCATACCGCAGCTGTTCATTCACAAAATACAGAGCATATCAAACAAGCGGGAAAGTCATTGCCCATCAGTCGTTTGGTCGTAAATCAACCTTCATCTACCGGAGCTGGCGGCAGCATTTATAATGGTTTTAACCCGACTACAACCTTGGGATGCGGTTCTTGGGGCAATAATAGCATATCGGAAAATTTGAGTTATAAACACCTCATCAATGTATCGCGAATCGGTTTTTTTAATCGTGAAGCTGTGCTTCCCAGTGAAGTAGCAATTTGGAATTAAGAAAAGGAGAGGATGATATGGTTCCCTTTCGGGTTGTCCCGCAAATAGCAATTTATCAAAAATTTGAGCATTTTGCCGATGCTTTTCATATCGGTGAAGGTGATCTTCTGATTACCAATGAGTATATCTACAACGCGGGCATGAAAAACGTGAATTATACAGGAAAAATTTTATTTCAGGAACGGTTTGGTACTGGTGAGCCATCCAATGTCATGATGGATATGCTGTTTGGTGAGGCACGTAAGTATCAATATAACCGTGTCATTGCAGTGGGTGGAGGAACCGTCATTGACATGGCTAAGCTGTTAGCCTTAGGTGGCAATGGAACGGCATCAGATTATTTTAACGGTCTCGTACCTCTGGTAAAAGAAAAAGAACTGGTATTGATTCCAACGACTTGCGGTACTGGCAGTGAAATGACTAATATTTCTATTCTGGAAATCAAAGAACAACATACGAAAAAAGGATTGGCAGTAGATGCTTTGTATGCGGATTATTCTGTGCTGATTCCAGACTTGTTGAAGAGTCTTCCATTTCAATTTTTTGCTACTAGCTCGATGGATGCGCTGATTCACGCTGTAGAATCTTTTGTAGCCCCTAATTCTAATCAACTGACTGAAGTATTCAGCAGTAAGGCTATGGAAATGATCATTGATGGTTATCAGCAAATGATTCAAAAGGGATCTGAGCAGCGTCATGAAATGATTGAAACATTTTTGCTGGCAAGTACCTATGCTGGTATTGCCTTTGGCAACACTGGCGTGGGAGCGGTTCATGCGATGTCCTACCCCTTAGGCGGTGTTTATCACGTTCCTCACGGTGAAGCAAATCAGCAGCTTTTCACAGAAGTATTTCGAACTTATAAAAAAGTAAAGCCAATGGGTAAGATTGAAAGTCTGGAAATTCATTTGGCCGAAATCTTGGGAACATCCTTAGTTCGGGTTTGGGATGAACTAGAATGTGTATTGGAAAAGATTTTACCTCGCAAACCTTTGAAGGAATATGGCATGAAACGCGATGAAATTGAAAGCTTTGCTGATAGTGTATTAGAGAATCAGCAGCGGTTATTAAAAAATAATTATGTGGCATTATCAAAGCAGCAAATGGTTGCTATCTATACTCGGTTATATTAATTGACGATTTTTAAAATAAATAGGAGGTTTTAGAAAATGGCAATGAAAACACCAGAGCAATATGAGGAAAGTTTGCGCAATTTGAATTTGAAAGTGTATCTACAGGGGGAATTAGTAGAAAATCCTGTGGATCATCCTGTAATTCGACCATCCTTAAATTCTGTAAAGAAAACCTATGAACTGGCACAAATGCCAGAATACCAAGAGTTGATGACGGCAACATCTCACTTAACAGGTGAGAAGGTTAATCGCTTTTGTCACTTGCATCAAAGTACTGAGGATTTAGTGAAAAAAGTGAAAATGCAGAGGCTTTTAGGACAAAAAACAGCTGCATGCTTTCAACGCTGTGTGGGCATGGATGCAATTAATGCGGTCGATAGCGTAACCTTTGAAATGGATCAAAAACTAGGAACAAACTATCACGATCGCTTTAATTCATTTCTGCAGAGAATGCAGGAGGAGGATTGGACGGTTGATGGTGCCATGACCGACCCCAAAGGAGATCGAAGCCTTTCCCCCAGCAAACAGGCTGATCCGGACTTGTTCCTCCATGTGGTACAAAAAAGAGCCGATGGCATTATCGTCAGCGGTGCGAAAGCCCATCAAACAGGAGCAATTAATTCTCATTGGATCTTAGTCATGCCAACCATTGCTATGGGGAAAGAGGATGCTGATTATGCTGTATCCTTTGCTGCACCTGCAGATGCAAAAGGTGTGTTCTATATTTATGGACGGCAATCCTGTGATACCCGCAAATTGGAGGGCGGAGATATTGATGTTGGTAATAAAGAATTTGGCGGACATGAAGCATTGATGGTTTTTGATAGGGTTTTCATTCCATGGGATGACGTATTCATGTGCGGTGAATATGAATTTAGCGGCAGTTTAGTCGAACGCTTTGCAGGCTATCATCGGCAAAGCTATGGTGGCTGCAAAGTTGGCGTTGGGGATGTACTGATTGGTGCAGCTGCCTTGGCGGTAGAATACAATGGTGTTGAAAAAGCTTCCCATATTAAAGATAAATTAATCGAAATGATTCATTTAAATGAAACATTATATTCCTGCGGCATCGCCTGCTCTGCTGAAGGTAAAAAGACAGCATCTGGCAACTATATTATTGATTTGCTCTTAGCCAACGTATGCAAACAGAATATTACTCGACTTCCTTATGAAATTGCCCGTCTGGCAGAAGACATTGCCGGTGGACTTATGGTTACTATGCCATCAGAACAAGATCTGCGTCATCCGGAGATTGGCAAAGTAGTAGAAAAATATTTTAAAGGCGTGGCCAATATTCCTATGGAAAGCCGAATGCGGATCTTACGTCTAATTGAAAACTTAACACTGGGAACGGCGGCGGTTGGATATCGAACAGAATCCATGCATGGCGCAGGGTCACCTCAAGCTCAAAGAGTAATGATTGCCCGACAGGGGAACTTAGCTGCCAAGAAGGAATTAGCAAAAGTCATTGCCGGTATCCCCCAAAATGCAAAATAATAAAGAACGATTTGCTGAGTTAGAGATAATGATTCAAAATGAAATTCGACCATTTTTAAAGAGTCATGATGGTGATATTCAATTGGTAAACTGGGAAGATAATGGAACGGTCACGTTACGATTACTAGGAGCTTGTGCAAATTGTCCGAGCTCTGAGCAAACCTTATCTTCCCTAGTTGAGAAGAAGTTAAAGAACTGTTGTCCAGATGTAAAACAAGTTAACTTGGTACAACAAGTCAGCGAGACATTAATTAAACAGGCATTGCAGATTTTACGCAGAGAAAAAACTAGCGACGAATAAACGAGCGGAATGAGTGATGAGTATGAAAGAGTGGCAAACAACGTATAGACATAAATTGGTCTCGGCATTTGAGGCTGTTCAAAAAATTAAATCTGGTGACCGAGTGGTGGTAGGGCATGCCTGCGGTGAACCCCAGGCACTGGTATATGCCTTAACTGAGCGTTATCATGAACTTTGTGATGTGGAAATCACTCATATGGTAGCAATGGGAAACTCTCCTTATGCTCAGCCGGGTATGGAGAACAGTTTTCGCCACAATGCCTTATTTGTGGGGCGTTCTACACGCCAGGCGATTGCAGAAGGCCGGGCTGATTATACACCTTGTTTTTTTTCGGAAATTCCGCGATTGTTTAAGGAAAAAATACTGCCGGTGCAGGTTGTATTACTGCAGATTACACCACCGGATGAACAGGGCTTTTGTAGTTATGGTATATCAGCAGATTATACCGTAGCTGCCGCCCAAAGTGCTGATATCGTTATTGCTCAGGTCAATCGGCGACTGCCCCGTACTCAAGGAGCAAAAATTCATCTAAACCATGTTGATTATTTAGTCGAGCAGGACGAAGAAATTGTAGAATTACTGCCGGGCAAGATTGGTGAAGTGGAACGAAGGATTGGCCGGCAAATTGCAGAAATGGTGCCAGATGGAGCTACATTGCAACTTGGAATTGGTGCGATTCCTGATGCAGTACTTCTCTTTTTGCAGGGCAAAAAAGATTTGGGAATTCATTCTGAAATGTTCTCCGATGGGGTAGTTGACTTAGTAAATGCTGGTGTGATCACCAATTGTAGAAAAAGCCAGAATCCCAATGTTTTCGTAGCTACTTTTTTAATGGGGACCAGGAAACTGTATGATTTTATAGATCAAAACCCGCAGGTGCAGTTGCATCCAGCTGATTATGTAAATGATCCATATATCATTGGCAAGCATGAATTGATGATCTCCATTAATTCGGCTTTGCAAGTAGATTTAATGGGGCAAGTTAATGCAGAGATGATCGGTTCTAACCAATTTAGCGGTATCGGAGGGCAGGTTGATTTTATTCGTGGTGCCAGTAGGTCGTTGGGAGGCAAATCCATTATTGCACTACCGACGACTGCTGCTAAGGGAACTGTTTCTCGAATTGTAGCTGAACTGGATCAAGGATCTGCCGTCTCAACTAGTCGTAATGATGTGCAATACGTAGTTACAGAATATGGGGCAGTGGATTTGCGCGGCAAGACATTACGGCAAAGAGCAGCAGCCATGATCGAAATTGCCCATCCTGATTTTAGACCCAATTTGCGTGAGCAGGCAAAAATGAAAGGATTGCTATAATAGTACATGGATTCTGCTTACTTTATGATTCATGAAATACGTTAAGGCACAAAAGGCACAAAAATCCACGGGGAACACAGAAAAAAATTCTTCCTTTGTGTTCTTCGTGAATCTTTGTGCCTTTGTGTTTTAAAATGTGTCTATGTTTCAAGGTACGCACAGTGTTTTTCTTATTAATAAATCATTTATTGTTTATACTAAGTTGAGTAATCGTGCTGACTGGGCTACTATAAAGCAAACGATGAACGCAATGACAGTGGGAATCAGAAATGTTAAAAAGGTCCATTTCTTGCTGCCTGTTTCTTTATAAGCAGATAGCAAGGCTGTGGTGCATGGCCAGTGAAGCAGGCAAAAGAGCATTGTGCAGACAGCTGTTAACCAAGTCCAGTTATTATTGATAAGTATATCGCGTAATTCCTCTAAGGTACCATATTCCATCATTTGACCAGTTGATAAATAACACATAAGAAGGATAGGCATAACGATTTCATTAGCAGGCAGACCTAAGATAAAGGTTAAAAGAATAAAACCGTCTAGGCCAATGGCGTAAGCAAAAGGCTGCAGCCAAGCTGCTAAATGACCAATGATGCTTATTTCGCCTATGTAAATATTGGCAAGCAGCCAGGTAATGGCACCTGCTGGTGCTGCCATGATAATGGCTCGTTTTAGGACGAAAATTGTGCGATCAATAAGAGAACGATAAAAAATAGCACCTAACTGGGGTTTGCGGTAAGGAGGCAGCTCTAATACCATCGAAGAAGCTTCTCCCTTTAGGAGCGTGTGTGATAAAGCCCAAGACACAGCAAATGTTACAAAGATTCCTAATACAACCAAGCTCGTTACTACTACTGAGGCTACTGCAGTTTGTAATTCGGATACCACCATACCGCCCATAAAAATAGTGGCGATTGCAATCAAGGTAGGAAATCGTCCATTGCATGGTACAAAGTTGTTTGTCAGCACAGCTATTAATCGTTCGCGAGGAGAATCAATGATACGGCAGGAAACCACACCCGCAGCATTGCAGCCAAAGCCCATGCACATGGTAAGAATTTGTTTGCCGCAAGCACGGCATCTCCTAAACATATTATCAAGATTAAAGGCGACCCTTGGCAAATAGCCTAAATCTTCTAGCAGTGTGAACAAGGGAAAGAAGATTGCCATAGGCGGCAGCATAACTGCGATAACCCAGGCGAGACCTCGAAACATTCCTAAAACTAATATACCAGTTAGCCAAGAGGGGGCTCCTGCTAATTCAAACCAGATTAAAAGCTGATCCTGAAATGCAAAAAGTGTGTCAGCAATCATTTGTGAAGGAACATTTGCTCCTGCAATTGTTATCCAGAAGATGATGCTAAGTAAAGCAAACATGATAGGATAACCCAATCGTCGGGAAGTTAAAATATCGTCCAGTTTATGATCCCAGCTGCGAGAGTCAGTAGAATTTTTAATTACGGCTGGGCCTGCGATCATTTCAGCATTTTGATAAATATCAGATACAATTTTATCACCTAAGTCGGGATTACTAAGGCGGATCTTTTCCGCCTCAGTGCATATTTCCTCCAGAGTAGTCATAGGCTTTATTACAGCGCTCATACAGCAACCTCCTGTAAGCGTGTTGAATGCAGATCCAAATTAAGATATTGACTGATGCTTTTGATAAACGCTTGATCTCCATCTAACAATCGCAGCGTTACCCAACGGGGGTTGAGATTCGATCCGATTAATCTGGATACGTTTGGGAGAAGTTGCTGAATTGCATTTTCTACTTCAGAAGAATAACTAATTTGTCTGGGAGTTGGGGTACAAAGCCCTATAGACATTTCATGTAATTTTTGTCGCAAGGTGTCGAGACCCATTCCGCTTCGGGCAGCAGTAGCAACAACTGGTACACCTAAATCTTTTTGCAAAGCAGAAAGATCGATCTTAATATTTTTCTTTTCTGCTTCGTCCATCAGATTGACGCAAACAATAATCTTCGGCGTAATTTCCATGACTTGCAATGCTAAATTAAGATTGCGTTCAAGGCAAGTAGCATCTAATACTACTAACGTCACATCCGGTTTGCCAAAACAAATAAAGTCTCTGGCAACTTGTTCTTCTATTGTATGGGCTAAGATCGAATAAGTACCAGGCAAGTCGACCATTAAAAAAGAGCGATCTAAATACGTAAAACTTCCTTGGGCATTATCAACGGTTTTTCCAGGCCAATTTCCTGTATGCTGATGTAATCCGGTTAGTGCATTAAAAACTGTACTCTTTCCCACGTTAGGATTACCAGCTAAGGCTACTGTAAACTGTCCAGGAATTGCTGTAATTCCAAAATGTTCACTTAGAAGTTTATGATGTTCTTTGGTCGCAGAATGGTTCATTGTCAATCTCCTCCTAAATTTCATGGTTAACTTTATTATGAAATTACATTGGATTCACATAGATTTGACTAGCATCTTCACTGCGCAAAGCAATGAGTGTATCCCGTACCATGTAGGCTACAGGATCACCTGCTGGGCTCTTGCGAATACATTGAACTGGAGTTCCTGGCACCATACCTAAGTCTAGAATACGGCGACGCAGTAAGCCTTGTAAATTAAGGGATACAATCTGGCAAGCAGATCCTATTCCCAGTGTTGACAATGGAATTGTTGTTATTGCAGTATTCATTATAAATCCTCCTTTGATCAAATCGTTAGTATTAGCCATGGCTAACATTTGTAGTAAAAAAGATGGTTAGCCGCGGCTAACATGTAAGTAAGGGAATCTAATTTAGTATATGAAGACCGAAAGATTTGGTTACTTATATATAGAACTTATTTACAAGTAAAATATTTGACAGATGTTTCTAATATTGATAAAATGATAATGATTATCAATATTAGAATGGAAACAAAACATTCGATCAGGAAAGGATATGATAATCAATTTGTTAAGTTAAGGTTCTAAAGGAGGAAGATGGATGTCTGTATGGGTAACAACTGATAGCCGACAAGTATATATGAATGTAAGCGGTGATGTATTTGTAGAGCATCTCAATTTTCTGGAACAAAATATGCTAAAGCACTTGCAGTACGGGTATAGGCGTATTGTTGTTAATATTAATAATATAGGGCATTTGGATCATGATGGAGTCCATGTTTTTCAATATGTACGTGAGAAAATGTTAAAGCATGGCGGAGAATTGATTATTGAAGACGAAAAAGGAAAATTAGCTATTTAATTCATATCATTAGAATTATATCTTTCTTAATAATATAAGATTTTAAAGGATTTTTCAGTTTATCTATATATTGCAAAAAAATCCAACAGTTGACAAAAATCGGATTCTATTGTAAAGTATCAAAGAGATTGGCTGTCACAATTATATATTGCTGGTATAGGTGCCCTTCGGGGCTTAATAGGGAAGTTCGGTTCAATGCCGACACGGTCCCGCCACTGTAATGAGGAGCAAGCCCATGTTATGCCACTGAGATGATGTCTTGGGAAGGTTTGGGGGAGCAATGATCCAGAGTCAGGAGAACTGCCTATATAACAATCACCGATATGACCTGCGAGAGATAGGGATGGGATTTATGCGAATTTTCGTATTGTTTTCTGCTTGCGTTTTACTCTCGGTTTATACCGAGAGTTTTTTTATTTTATAGAGAGGAGAGGGTGATTTGAAAAAAAAAGAGCTCTTACATCGCTTAGTGCAGATGCTTATTACTCTTTTCGGTGTGAGTTTGCTGACATTTTCACTGATGTATCTGTCACCGGGGGATCCGGTAGAGATGCTGCTAGAGGTAGCTGATACCATTGTTTCAGAAGAAACAATTGCCGAGACACGGGCACAGCTTGGGTTGGACAAACCGTTTCATGTACAGTATTTCCGTTGGCTTGCAGGTGTCTTACAGGGAGACATGGGCATGTCGTATTCGGCAAAAATGCCGGTAGCTGACCGTCTCTGGCAAAGCCTGCCGGGGACGATGGTACTTGCTGCATCAGCGACGGTAACGATGCTTCTGATCTCGGTTCCATGCGGGATATTGTCGGCGGTATATCGAAACCGCCCGCTGGATTACCTTATTCGCGGCATTTCATTTTTGGGCGTATCTATGCCAAGTTTTTGGGTAGGACTCATTTTGTTGTATGTTTTAGGGCTGAAGCTGAGATTGTTCCCGATAGCGGGTGGAGAGGTATCATTTGATCGGATGGTGCTTCCTACGCTGACGCTGGCCATTGCGATGGCGGCCAAGTACACAAGGCAGGTGCGTACAGCGGTTTTAGAGGAACTGGGACAAGAATATATCACAGGGGCACGAATACGGGGATTTCCCATGCACAAAATCCTCTGGCGCCATGTCCTGCCAAACGCATGCCTGCCGCTTATTACGCTTTTAGGCCTGCAAATTGGCTGGCTCCTGGGCGGCGTAGCTGTCATTGAGATGGTTTTTTCCTGGCCCGGACTTGGGAAAATGGCCGTACATGCCATTGAGATGCGTGATTATCCTTTGGTACAGGGCTTTGTCCTTTGGATTGCTGTGTTGTATATGGGAATCAATCTGCTGGTCGATATTTCCTATACGTATCTTGACCCGCGGCTGAAAAAAGGGGGATGCTGAGTGGGAAGTTTGACAAAGGATAAGTTCTTGTTCTGGCTTTATACATGTTTTGTTCTTTTGATTCTCGGTTTTGCAATTTTTGCACCATGGCTAGCTCCTTACGATCCGTATGATGCGGTAATGCGGCAGTCCCTGCAGGCGCCATCTGATGAGCACCTGTTCGGCACGGATAAGCTAGGGCGGGATTGTCTGTCTCGTATTATTTATGGAGCGCGCACTTCGCTGATGATGACACTGTCGCTGGTTGCCGTTATAACGATAGTGGGGACTTTTATCGGTGTGTTGGCAGGTTACATGGGTGGAAAGGTAGATACCGTACTTATGCGCATTGTCGATATGATGCTGGCTTTTCCAGGAATTGTGCTGGCGATTGCCATTGCCGGCATGCTAGGCGGCAATATCGTCAATGCAATTTTAGCACTGGCGGCGGTCAGCTGGACTAAGTATGCCCGTTTGGGGCGCAGCCTCACGTTAAAGCTGCGTCAGCGTGATTTTATTGCCGCGGCTGTAACAAGCGGATCAAGACCGCTCCATATCCTATGGCGCCATATTTTGCCCAATATCCTGCCGACAATTGTTGTGACGGCGGCGATGGATATCGGTACAATGATCATGGAATTAGCTGGGTTGTCCTTTTTGGGTTTTGGTGCGCAGCCTCCGACGCCGGAATGGGGTCTTATGCTTAATGAAGGAAGACAGCATATCCAGACAGCTCCTTGGCTGATGCTTTATCCGGGAGCTGCCATCCTGATTGTGGTAACCATTTTTAATCTATGGGGAGACAGCCTGCGCGATATCATGGATCCGCAGCGGGCAAATTAAATAAAAGACAGATGAGAAAGGATGAGATTTCTTGAAAAGAGTAGGAAAGTTAACCTTGGTACTTATGATAGTATGCTTAGCCGCGGTTTTGATCGCAGGGTGCGGCGGCAGCGGCAAAAAGGAAGCCGACACAAAGACTCTGAAAGTTGGTGTAACTAATTTTGCCGATTCACTGGAGCCAACGGAAAATTATTTTGGCTGGGTTGTCATGCGTTATGGCATTGGAGAAAGTCTGGCGAAATTTGATGAAAAAATGAATGTACAGCCGTGGTTGGCTGAAAGCTGGCAGATCAGTGCTGATCACATGACCTGGACATTTAAAATCAGAGACGGTGTGAAATTCTCGAACGGTAAACCGCTGGATGCGGCTGCTGTTAAGGCGTCGCTAGAAAGAGCTTTTGCCAAAAATAAACGGGCAGTAACGTTTTTTAAGTATAAAGAGATGAAGGCTGAGGGCCAAACTCTTACCATCCTTACGGAAAAACCAGAACCGAATATGCCGGGCTTTTTAGCTGATCCGCTTTTTTTAATTGTTGATGTATCGGCTGAACCGGCACGTAATTTTGCCAAAGAAGGACCTATTGGCACCGGTCCGTATATGTGCAAGACTTTTGTGAAAGATAAAGCAGTGATGGTGAAAAACCCCTATTATTGGGATGGTGTAGTGCCTTATGAGACTGTTGAGATTCCGTCTATAGATGATCCGAATACACGGGCAATGGCTTTGCAGTCCGGTGAGGTAGACATGGCGGTCAATATTGCGGCAGGTGACATTGGTCTTTTTAACGATAAGTCAAAATTCCATGTTGACAGAATTGCCTCGCTTCGCACCGTATTAGCCCGGATTAATCAACAAGGAGTTTTGGGCGATCCGAAGGTTCGTGCTGCATTTATCAGTGCCTGTGATAGAAAAGTGTACAATGAGGTTATACTGAAGGGTACCTTTATTGAAGGTAAGGCACCAGTACCTCCATCAATGGATTACGGTTTCGATCAGCTCAAGGATCCGAACAGCTATAATATCGAACGAGCCAAACAGCTGTTGGCCGAAGCGGGCTGGAAGGATGCTGATGGCGATGGTATTCTAGAAAAAGACGGAAAGAAGCTTACTGTGGATTTTGTGGTATACAACAGTCGTGCGGAACTGCCCATTTATGCTGAGGCTGTGCAGTCTGATGCGAAGAAGGTTGGTTTTGATGTGAAAATCAAGACGGTAGACTATAACTTAATCGATAAAATGGGGATCAACGGTGAATATGGACTTTTGATTTCAAACATTACAACTGCAAATACCGGTGACCCGGAGATATTCTTAAATTGGTACTGGAAAACGAATAAAAATGGTGATAATCCGCAAAATGGTTCGGGTTACAGCAATCCTGCATTGGATGCGAAGTTTGCTGAACTGTCCACAACCTTTGACCGTCAACAGCGTCGTCAGCTGATCATTGATTGTCAGCAGCTCATTATGAATGACGGGGCAGCTCTGTTCCTAGGATATCCGGAGACAAACATCATCAGTTCGACATCAATTGAAGGCGCACAGATGTATCCGTCCGATTATTATTGGCTGACCAATAAGATTAAACCCGCTAAAAAATAATTTTACAAAGGAGAACTGAAATGTTGCTAGAAGTATCGGAGCTTTCAGTATCCTATGGGGAACGTGAAATCGTCCGAAATGTGAATTTGTCCCTTAATGAAGGCGAGGTTCTTGCAATTGTAGGCGAAAGCGGCAGCGGTAAGACAACGGTTATCCGCGCGATTCTTGGCTGCCTGCCCCATGAGGGCCGTGTAAGCGGCGGGAAAATTCTCTTTGAAGAAAAAAATCTATTAGAGAATACCACTGTTGAATGGTGCCGGCTCTGTGGAACAAAAGCAACTATGGTTTTTCAGGATAGTGGAAGCATACTGGATCCCATTCGTCGTATCGGCAGCCAATTCATCGAGTATATCCGTGAACACTCTCCTATGACTCAAAAAGAAGCTGCTAAGGCAGCAGAAGATATGCTCAGAAAAATGCACTTACCTAATACAGAAAACATTATGAAAAGCTATCCGTTTGAACTGAGCGGCGGCATGCGGCAGCGTGTCGGCGTAGCAATGGCTATGGTTTTCAAACCACGGCTCTTGCTGGCGGATGAGCCGACCTCGGCTCTGGATGTGACAACCCAGGCACAGGTAGTAAAAGAAATGATGGAAATTTGCCAACAAGATAAAACGGCAATCATTATTGTTACACATAATATTGGTGTAGCAGCGTATATGTCAGATAAGCTGATCGTCATGCAAGCGGGAGAGATCGTAGAATGTGGTAGAACGGATGACATCATCGCCTGGCCACAGTCGGTGTATACAAAAGAACTGTTAGATGCGGTACCGCAGGTTGGAGGGAAAAGCTATGTCAGCTGACAAGGAGACGATCTTAACAATCGAGAAGGTCATAAAACGTTTTCCGGTAGCTGAAGGGCGCATGCTGACAGCATGTGATAATGTTTCGTTATCGCTTTATCAGGGGGAAACACTCGGCGTTGTTGGTGAAAGCGGCTGCGGTAAAAGTACACTTGTAAAATTGATCATGCAGCTTCATGCGCCGACAAGTGGAGCTATCTGCTACCGGGGAAAGGATCTGACCCGGCTTACGGGAGAGCGTATGCGGCAAAGCCGGCGGCATATTCAGATGGTGTTTCAAGATCCCTCACAAGCCTTTAATCCAAAGATGAAGATAAAAGATATCCTTTGTGAGCCGCTGCGCAATTTTAAGCTGATAAAAGATCGCGAGGCGGGAAAAAAGGCTGAGGAACTTTTGCGTATGGTTGAACTGCCGGAAGAGTTTGCTGACCGCTATCCCGGCAATATGAGTGGGGGGCAGCGTCAGCGCATCGGGATTGCTCGGGCGCTGGCACTTGAGCCGGAGATTCTCGTTTGTGATGAGGCGACCAGTGCACTGGATGTATCAGTGCAGAAAAAGATTATAGAGCTTCTGGTCAGAATACAGCGTGAAAAGAATCTGTCCATGATTTTTATCTGTCATGATTTGGCACTTGTATCCCAGATAAGCCATCGTATTGCTGTAATGTATCTCGGTAATATCGTAGAGGTGCTTGCAGGTGACGTGCTGAGTAAAGCGAAGCATCCTTATACGAAGGCGTTGCTGCAGGCAGTTTTTCCGGTAAAGAAAAAAGAAGGCACAGTGGTTCGCCCGCTGGAGGGCGAGATACCAAGCCCTCTTGAATTACTCCCAGGGTGCCCGTTTCAGAGCAGGTGCTCGGAAAGTATGGAATTATGCAGGCGAGAAAAGCCGATGCTCGAGGAGCTGTTGCCGGGGCACAGTGCTGCCTGTCATTTATTAAAGCTGCAATCAGGAAAAAAAGATATTTAGCAGCGCATGAAAGGAAGGTTACGATGGAGTGCGGGAACATAGTAATTCGCAAGATTGTTAATAGTGATATTGCCAGTGTGCAACATTTCTTATTAGGACAGCTGCAGGACCTCTTTTCTCAGGATGGACAAAATGCTATTACCGATGATGTCTGGGGACTGGCGAAGTTATATATTGAACCTGTCCGCAATCAGATGTGGGCTGCATTCTCTCCAGAGGGGACTGTTATCGGTACGATTGCAATCTGTGAGTATAATGACCGGATCGCCGTTCTGAAAGGACGCTATCCCGGGAAGACTACAGCGGAAATCGGACGATGTTATATTGAAAAAGCGCTGAGAAGACAAGGGATTGGATCGAGGCTGCTAAAAGAAGTTGAAGCTTTTGGATATGAAAAAGAATATGAAATTATCTACCTGCACACACACCGATTCTTGCCGGGCGGCTTTCATTTTTGGGAGAAGCAGGGGTTTGGCATCGTTGTTGAAGAACAGGGAGATGCTCAAATTGTGCATATGGAAAAATCAGTTGCATCTAAGTAAAGAGTATAAACGTAAAAAAGGTCTGCAAAACAAAAAGTTTTGCAGACCTTTTTTACGTTTATGCGCTAGAATTTATAAATTTTAGTAAATGAAAAAATATAAGAAATTATGAACCACAAAGGCACAATGCCGCTGTCACGGCACACAAAGGAGTGTACAAAAAAAATCTTGCAATATCCCCCCTGGGGGGATAAAATGAATAAAAGAGATCCTACCAGAATTAACTATTTTTTGAAAGATATGTTTTGAGAAAAGGTACATTAGGCAGTTTTTATATTGATTTTCATAGCGAGAAGGAGGTAGGAAGATGAGAGTAATTCGACTGATGACAGTAATGCTTGTTATACCGACAATTGCATATGCTCACTCGGGAACCTTGGTTAGATCATTAGCTAACTATGTTCCGATTGCATTAGCCTTTATACCGCTTCTAATTAATCCAGTTCTTAAGCTGTTAAAGAAAATGTATTCTTTCTTTAATGGCAGGCAGGATTAATCTCAATGTCGTTTCATGCAGGGGTCTAAATATGCTAAATAATGTCCTTAATCCAAATGAAAAGAAAAAAGCAAAAGTAGTATTGAGACTTGCGGTACCAACTGTAATTGAGAATCTTTTAATTACAATTGTAGGGTTCGTTGACACTCTTTTTGTTTCTAAAATCGGTTTGCATGAAGTGTCTGCTGTTGGTATTACAAATGCTATTATCGCAATTTACATAGCTGTGTTTTTGGCGATGGGGATTGGGACATCTTCACTCATAGCGCGTTCCATAGGGGCTGGAGAATTTGATAAGGCAAAAAAAATAGCACGGCAGTCAACAGTTATTTCTGGAACCATTGGGCTTATCTTTGGCATGATTACCTTGTGCTTAGCAGAACCATTGCTGCGTAACATGGGAATTGAAGACGATGTTTTAGCCATGGGAATGGTGTATTTTGAAATTGTAGGAATTCCTGCAATCTTTACCGCTCTTATGACCAATTTCGGCAGTATATTGCGAAGTGCTGGGGATAGTAAAAATCCTATGAAGGTGAGTATATGGATTAATCTCATTCATATTGTTTTGGACTACATTCTGATTTTTGGTTTCGGGAGTTGGAGCGGCTGGGGAATTGCAGGAGCTGCTTGGGCAACAACCATTGCTCGATTGATTGGAATGACTGCATTATATTTTTATATTCAACGATCAGCCATCTCTTTTTCATTGCTTAAAGGAACATCGAAAGAATATACAATTCCTTTACTAGCGATTTCTGGTCCCGCAGTTATTGAACGATTCATTATGCGTTTGGGGCAGTTATTTTATGCAGGATTAATTGTACGGATTGGGACAGATGTATATAGTGCTTTTCTATTAGCAGGAAATATTTCTTATTTTTCTTATATGCCTGGTTATGGCATGGGGGTTGCAGCTGCGACTCTTGTGGGTACTTACATAGGGGCGAAGCGTAGAAATGATGCTTATCATTATGGAATAGTAACCATGTGGATTGCTGTTATGCTTATGAGCTTTGTCGGAGTATTGTATTTCACTTTTTCCACGGTTGTCGGACCTTGGTTTACAGACAATCAGGATGTAATTGAAATGGTGACTCTGGGGCTTCGCATTGATGCCTTCGCACAGCCATTTATTGCAATGAGTTTGGTTCTTACTGGAGCACTGCAAGGCGCAGGTGATACGAAAGGTCCTATGTACAGCACAATCTTTGGAATTTGGGTCATCCGTGTAGTCGGGATTTATATCCTTTGTTTTTATTTTACGTTAGGGATTGCAGGAGTTTGGCTGGTAAATGCCATTGACTATATACTTCGATCGATCTTTTTATTTAAACGTTTTAAAAATCATATTACGATTTAATTAGCTTTGTACAAAAACTTGACAATTCATGAAAGATATTATAAAGTGAATCTTATAACATATAAAAAATTCATATGAATGGTATAGGTGCCCTTTTGGGCTTAATAGGGAAGTCCGGTTAAATTCCGGCGCGGTCCCGCCACTGTAATGAGGAGCAAACCCATTTTTATGCCACTGGAATCATTAGGTTCTGGGAAGGTATGGGAAAGCAATGATTCAGAGTCAGGAGAACTGCCTATATAGCAATCACCGATTGACCTGCGAGAGATGGGGAGGGGATTTACGCGCAAGATTCGCGTTTTTTTCGTCCTGGCTATTTATACATAGCCAGGCTTTATTAATACTATTCCTATACTTGCGTTTAAGCTCTCGGCCTATGCTGAGAGCTTTTTATTTCGAAAAGGGGGGTGAGGAAATACGTTATAATCCGTGAGCTTTTCCCACGAATATAAAAAAGAAAGTAGAGGTATATAGGTGGATATGCTGAAATGGGAACCATTTACACCTTTGGTAGAACGAATGGCACAAGAGTCTCCGGAGCTATTAGCAGGATTGCATAATTTAAAAGAACAGATGTTGCCTGCGGAATTTGAAAAATATATAAACTCTTTAATTAGCCTAAAAAAAGGCAATGGTATGTTACTGCTCATTACAAAGAAAGAAATGTACCGATCGATAATTGAAAGTAAATTCCTACCGGTGATTCGCTCTAGTTTTAGTGTGGATCGGGTGCGGATTATTAGCCAGCCTTAATAATATTTTAATAATACTAGAGAATGACAATGAAATGGATGGTGAAAGTATGTCAAATCAGGATGCAGAGAATAAAAAAACAGTTCATGAAGAGCCGCCAGCACGGTTCTTTGCCGAGTTTCCCTATCCCACGTATGAAGAATGGCGTGCAGAATCAGAAAAAGCGCTAAAAGGAGCAAATTGGGAGAAAAAGTTAATCACTAAAACCTATGAAGGAATTAATTTGCAGCCAATGTATCGAATGGAAGATTTAGAAGGACTGGCTCATTGCGATTCTTTACCTGGCAGCTTTCCTTTTGTGCGAGGGTCTAATGCTATGGGGTATTTAGATAAAGCATGGGAGATCAGTCAAGAATGTGCAGAACCTTTTGCTGTAAAAATGCATGAAGTTCTGCAGAATGAGTTAAATAAAGGTGGAACGACGATTCATGTAGTAGTCGACAAAGCAACCTTGAATGGAATTGATGGTGACAAAGCTGATGGTTCTCATTTAGGCAAAGGTATCTCTTTATCGACCTTAGATGATGTACAGCAGGCTTTTCATGGCTTTGATTTAGAGAAAACTCCATTGTTGATCTTTGCTGGTACTTCTGGCATGCAGCTGCTCAGTTTATTTGTAGCTTTAATGAAAGCCAACGGCAGAGATTATCATCAGTTAAAAGGATGCATTGGTGTAGACCCCGTCGGGTATTTAGCTACAGTAGGTGAATTATCTCATTCGTTAGATACATACTATGATGAAATGGCAGCGACAGCTAATTGGGCCCATGACAATACAAAGCAATTAAGAACGATACTGGTGCAAGGGCATCCTTATCATAATAGTGGTGCAAATGCAGTACAGGAATTAGCGTTTGTATTGGCCACTGGCGTGGAATATTTGCAGAATATGCAGCAGCGGGGCGTTTCTATTGATGTGGCTGCTAAACAGATTGTTTTTTCGTTTTCCGTAGGTACTAATTTCTTCATGGAAATTGCCAAACTAAGAGCGGGACGTATGTTGTGGGCTCAAATTGTTGAAGCTTTTGGTGGAAGCCAAGAAGCACAAAAAATGTATATTCATGCAAGAACCTCTGCCTTCACGAAGAGTGTCTATGATCCTTATGTAAATATGCTTAGGACAACCACAGAAGCCTTTTCTGCTATTGTAGGCGGCGTAGACAGTCTGCATGTAGGTTATTTTGATGAAGCCGTAAGACCAGCAGATGATTTTTCTCATCGTATTGCACGCAACACACAAATCATGCTGCAGCAGGAATGTAATCTGACGCAGCCAGTTGACCCGGCAGGGGGATCTTGGTATATAGAAAAGTTAACCAGTGAGCTAGCCGAAAAGACTTGGGTCTTGTTCCAAGAAGTGGAAGCAGCAGGGGGAATTTTGAGGTCCTTGCAAAAGAACTTACCTCAGGAACAGGTAGGGGCTACCGCTAAAAGTAGGGCGGATGGTCTGGCCAAGCGAAAAGATGTCATTTTAGGAACAAATATGTATCCCAATCTGCTGGAAAAACCGCTAGAGGTTCCTGTTTTTGATGCTCGCATTTTTAAAGAGCAGCGTAAAAATCAGATTCATGACTATCGTTTGGATATTGATGATATAGAATGTAAAAGTAGACTACAAGAAGTCAATCAACCATCTCTAAAAGGGAGTGGAGATAAAGATCTTGTAGAGGCAGTTGTTGCAGCGATCCTTAGTGGAGCTACACTGGGTGATATTACGAATGTGATTCGCAAAAATCAGAATGTAACAGTAATTAACCCTATGAATATTCATTCAGCTGACGAAGATTATAAGCAGCTGCGCCAGCGTACTGAAGCGTATATCGAAAGAACAGGCAAGAATGTAGAGGTGTTCCTTGTTAATATGGGAGAAATCCCTCAACATAAAGCTCGAGCTGATTTTGTCAGTGGCTTCCTAGAAGTCGGTGCTTTGACCATGTTGAAAAACAATGGCTTTGCGACGGTTGAAGAAGCAGCTAAAGCTACTTTGGAATCAGAGGCAACGATTGCTGTGATTTGCTCAACAGACGCTACATATCCAGAATTAGTACCGCCTTTGGCTAAGCTCATAAAAGAAGGAAATCCTCAGATTACTTTATTTTTAGCAGGCTTACCTCCGGAAGATTTACAACCGGTGTATAAAGAAGCTGGGGTTGATGATTTTATTCATGTTAGAGCTAATTGTTATAAAATGCTTGCCAAACTTCAGAAAGATAGAGGTATTGTGTAATGTTAATAAAACCAGATTTTACTAAAATCTCTTGCCGAAAAGACTTTGAATCTTCCGATATATCTGCCTGGCAGAAAGAAGTGGAACGTAATAGCGGTAAATTGCTTGATGAATTAGAATTTAAGACAATGGAGCAAATTAATCTAAAACCTTTATATACTAAAGCAGATCTTGAAGGAATCGATCATTTGCCTTATGTAGCAGGAATTGCACCTTTTTTGCGGGGGCCTTATGCAAATATGTATGTGCTGAGACCGTGGACAGTACGTCAATATGCAGGTTTTTCTACAGCTGAAGAAAGTAATGCGTTTTATCGTAGAAACTTGGCTGCCGGACAAAAGGGATTATCCATTGCTTTTGATTTGGCTACACATAGAGGCTATGATTCGGATCATCCCCGGGTTGTGGGAGATGTGGGAAAAGCCGGTGTTGCTGTTGACTCTATCTTAGATATGGAAATTCTATTTTCAGGAATTCCCTTGGATAAAATGTCAGTATCTATGACAATGAATGGCGCTGTACTGCCTATATTAGCTTTTTATATTGTGGCAGCAGAAGAGCAAGGCGTAAAGCAGGAGTTATTAACAGGTACCATTCAAAATGATATTTTAAAAGAATTTATGGTGCGCAATACCTATATCTATCCGCCAGAACCATCGATGCGCATCATTGCAGATATTTTTTCATATACGTCACAGTTTATGCCGAAATTCAATAGCATTAGTATTTCTGGCTACCATATGCAAGAAGCAGGAGCTACTGCCGATATTGAATTAGGTTATACGCTAGCTGATGGTCTGGAATACATTAAGACAGGGATTAAAGCAGGAATGGATGTAGATGCTTTCGCTCCCCGCCTATCTTTTTTCTGGGCAATTGGTAAAAATTATTTTATGGAAGTTGCCAAAATGAGAGCAGGACGCTTGCTGTGGGCTAAAATCATTAAACAATTTAATCCTAAGAATCCAAAATCTATGGCTCTTAGAACTCACTCTCAAACTTCAGGCTGGAGCTTAACAGAACAAGATCCTTTTAATAATGTAGGAAGAACTTGCATGGAAGCTATGGGGGCTGCTCTTGGTCATACCCAGTCACTGCATACCAATGCACTGGATGAGGCCATTGCCTTGCCTACTGACTTCTCTGCACGAATAGCCCGTAATACGCAGCTTTATATTCAGGATGAAACCATGGTTTGTAAAGTTCTGGATCCATGGGGCGGTTCTTATTATGTAGAAGCCTTGACAAATGAATTGGTGAAAAGAGCATGGGGACACATTCAGGAAGTTGAAAAATTAGGTGGTATGTCCAAAGCGATTGACACAGGACTTCCCAAAATGAGAATTGAAGAAGCTGCAGCTAGACGCCAGGCACATATTGACTCAGGTAAGGAAACCATTGTCGGTGTAAATCGGTATCGACTGGATAAAGAAGATCCGCTAGATATCTTATCTGTAGATAATACTGCCGTTCGTTTGTCACAGATTCAACGTCTGGAAAAACTTCGCAGCAATCGAGATAATGATCGGGTACGGCGTTCGCTAGATGCCATTACAAAATCAATGGAAACAGGAGAAGGAAATGTATTGGCACTGGCCATTGAAGCAACAAGAGCCAGAGCGAGTTTAGGTGAAATCTCCGACGCGATTGAACATGTTGCCGGACGCCATAAAGCAATTATCCGCTCTATATCAGGAGTATATAGCAGCGAATTTGCCGAAGAAGAAACAATCAATAAAGTAAGGGCCATGGCCGACGAGTTTGAGAAAACAGAAGGTCGCCGTCCAAGAATTATGATTGCCAAAATGGGACAGGATGGTCATGACCGAGGAGCAAAGGTAATATCAACCGCCTTTGCCGATATGGGGTTTGACGTAGATATCGGACCTTTGTTCCAAACCGCAGAAGAAACCGCACAGCAAGCGGTCGATAATGATGTTCACGTAGTAGGCATGAGTTCATTGGCTGCTGGACATAAAACTTTGCTGCCGCAGCTTATTGAAGAATTAAAGAAACTTGGTCGGGAAGATATTATGGTTGTTATTGGCGGGGTTATTCCAGCTCAAGATTACGAGTTTTTGCGAGAAAATGGAGCAGCGGCCATTTTTGGACCTGGAACCATTATCCCGGTAGCAGCAGAAAAAATATTAAAAGAGTTAGGACGTTATTCACAGGAAGTGAAATGATATGAACCATGAAGAGAAGAAGGATCGGTGGAAGCCGGAATGGATTCCAGCCAATGCAGGAGAGGCGTTTACTACAGAAGTTATGGGCGGAATTCGGAGTCGGCATGATGGCATGCAGAACCAGGAAAAAACAGATAAATCTGTTCAACCTCGTGCCGTTCGCCGCCAGCCTTCCATAGATGAATATGTCCAAGGTGTATTGAGTGGCAATCGGGTTATGCTGTCCAGAGCGATCACACTCATTGAAAGTAATTTGCCAGCTCACATGGAGCTAGCCCAGGAAATATTAAAACAATTGCTGCCTCATACAGGTAAATCCATCCGCGTAGGAATTACTGGTGTCCCGGGAGCTGGAAAAAGTACTTTTATAGAGGCTTTGGGATGTCAATTGTGTAATAAAGGGCATAAAGTAGCAGTGCTGGCAGTTGATCCTAGCAGTACGGTAACGAAGGGCAGTATTTTGGGAGATAAAACTCGCATGGAGCAACTGTCACGCGATCCAAGAGCTTTTATCAGGCCCTCTCCTTCCAGCGGAACACTGGGAGGGGTAACTCGTAAAAGCCGGGAAACGATTCTGCTATGCGAAGCTGGCGGCTATGATGTGTTGTTGATTGAAACTGTAGGTGTAGGTCAAAGTGAAGTAACAGTACGCTCTATGGTAGATTTTTTTCTCTTGCTAATGATCACTGGAGCAGGGGATGAACTGCAAGGTATGAAAAAAGGGGTCATTGAATTAGCGGATGCTATTGTAATCAATAAGGCGGACGGTGATAACAAGCAGAAGGCTTTGATGGCGAAAGTTGATTATGACCGGATATTGCATTTCTTGCGTCCCGCTACAGAAGGATGGGTTACCAAAGGACATACCTGCTCGGCATATACCGGTGAAGGAGTCGAAGATGTTTGGCGAATGATTGAAAAGTTCCAGGATGTAACTGCAGCATCTGGAATCTTCGAAAGGCGACGTCGGACGCAAATGTTAAGCTGGGTACAATCCATGGTACATGAATATTTACAAACTTTATTTATGAATCATCCTGAAGTAATTCAGAAAAAGCCGATAATCGAACAAGATGTGATAGAAGGGCGCATTTCTGCAACCATGGCAGTGAAAAACTTAATTGAAATCTTTGAAGGACATTGATTCTTAAAAAACTCAGAAATCCCATGACTAGGTAAAAAGTCATGGGATTTTTGGGTTTTGCGACAAACTTCTACGAAAACCTTTGCAATGCAACATTCGTGTATAAAAAAACTTTGAAAATTCTTTGAAATCTATACCTGTTGATGTAGGCGGCAAAAGTCGAAATGATCTATAATAAGACCTAATTCTAGGACAATAATTACATAAAATGAACAAATATGATAAAATGTAGATATAATTCTGATTGGGAAGAGTTGGATTTATGGCTATATAAAATGCGAAGGAAGAAGGCAATTATCAAAACGTAACAACAAGAAGTAATATCCATAAGGCAATATTGGGAGATGGCTTAGGGGTATGTTTAGTTAATAGGTAACGGTTTCAAGTGAGGTGGCATTAATTATTTCTGATGAAGAACTTGCAAGGCAATTGCAGCAGGGAAACGAGACTGCTTTGGAGACTATTGTTTCTCGCTACCATTCTAAGATATTTTCATATATCTATCGGATGAGTAAAAATTATCATAGTGCTAACGATATTACCCAAGAGGTATTTATCAAAATATGCCGGAATATTAAAAAGTACAATCCAGAACTTCTTTTCAAGACGTGGATTTATACAATTGCGTCAAACACATGTAAGGACTATTTGAAAAGCGCATATGTGCAAAAAACGATTCATGGTCTTGAGATGCCTGATACTATTAGGGATTATGAGGATACACCGGAAGAATTTTTACAGAAACAGGATGAACGCGAAGCGATTATCGAAGTTCTCAATCAATTGGGAGACATTCACCGTGAAGTAGTTGTCCTTCGTTTTTATGAAGACTTGAAACTGGAAGAAATAGCATTGGTATTGAATATTCCTGTAGGAACAGTTAAATCAAGGTTATCTAATGGCTTACATAATCTTAAAAAACTGCTTAAAGAGGGGGGCGAGGAATTTGGATAAATATCAAGAAATTCTTAGCGAAATTGATAAGGATGGGAATGATGAAGAGATGGTTGCTGTTTTAAATAAACTATCCAAATACAACGTCCCTAAGCCTACTGCTGTCATGACCAGCAGCTTGCTCCATAACCTCAAAGCAGTCTTGCAGGAAAATGATAGTCATGATGATGTTCCAATTCTTAAATCTGTTAATAGAGTAGCGATAGAAAGGTCTGCCAATGATGGCAGTCTACTCTCTGTCTTACGTCTGGTAAAGCCCCAGTTGGCTATTTTGAGTTGGCGGTTTATGGCGATGACTAGTTTGATCATTTTTGCAGGCATTTTTTTAACGAACGGTGATAGAGATTCGTTGATTTTTTTAACAAATGGAGCGCCAATTTTAGGCTTGCTGACGCTTTTTTATGAACATAGGGCAGAGCTTTATGGTACAAATGAGCTGGAAGCGTCTTGTCCTTATACACCAGCCCAATTGGCTGGTGCAAGAATTATCGTAACCTTGGGATATACGATTATCGTTTGTCTGACTGCTACGGGGATGATCGCCCTTTCTTTTTCTGATATGCTGACAAATGAAAAAGTGCTATTATGGAAGACTATTCTTGCATGGTTAGCACCCATGGTGTTTTTCTTAGGTGTCGCGTTGGCTGTTTCTTTGCGCTTAGGCGCTATGTATGGTTGTGGAACGGCATTTATAATGTGGGTAGCGAAAGTTATTTTTGAACAAAGTGATATTGGAAAAAGCTTGATACAAATCAGTCTAGTTGGAAATGGTTTGATACAGCGAATGCCAATGATACTTTTAGTGATAGGTCTCATACTGATTGCAATATATCTACGTTGCTTACGTGTCGAAAATATGGATTACTCCCAAGAGGGATAAAAGAGGGAGAAGAATATGTTAGAGCTATCTTCCATTACAAAATGTTTTAAGAAGAATTGTGTAATACATGATATTTCCCTTTCTTTACCTAAGGGATTACATTTGTTGACTGGACCTAATGGGGCGGGCAAAACGACTTTATTACGCATCCTTGCAGGGGTTATTGCGCCAACAACTGGTCAAGTATCTCTTAATGGAATGTTTCTCCCTAAGGACAGTGTCAGGTTTAAAGCCCATATGGGATACCTGCCTCAGAACTTTGGGATTTATCCTGAAATGACCGCGCAAAAATTTTTGAGATATTTTGCAGAATTAAAGGGGATTCCTGCTGCAGTTGCTAGTGCAAAGGTTGAAGAGGTAATGGATATTGCCCAAATCTCTTCCTTCCATAATAAAACCTTGCGGGACTGGACAAAGGGGATGCGTCAAAAGGTCGGGATCGCCCAAGGGTTATTGAACGACCCTGATCTTTTCCTTATGGATGAGCCATTATCTGGGCTTGATCCGGAAGAACGTTTTTATTTTTGTAATTTGTTTTCCCGGTTATCCTCTGAACGTATTATCCTATTGAGTACCCATATCATTTCAGAATTAACTGCTTTGGCAGATAGTATCATGCTGCTAGATAAGAAAAAACTACGATTTAAAGGTCCAATCTCTGTAATGATAGACACTGCCAGGAGTTTTGTTTGGCGAGCTGTTTTGACTGAGGGTGAGTGGAATGATAAAAAAAATGAATTAATCGTCAGTAGCTTACGGGCTGATAAAGGGTTGTATGAAATAAGGATCATTAGCGATGTTAGGCCGGAGCTTACGGGAGTGTGTTCTGTGGAGCCCACCTTGGAGGATGCGTATATCTATCTAGTATCCCAGGGGGATTCAAAATGAGAAAGAAATGGTATTGATAATGATAGAGATTAATAACCTTAGTAAACGATATAACAACAATTGTATGGCGCTGGATAATATTACTTGCCGCATAGGCACAGGTGTATTCGGTCTCTTAGGGGAAAATGGTGCGGGGAAAAGTACCTTGTTAAAGATTCTGGCGACGATGATTGAGCCTACGGGTGGTAAGGTAACGGTTAATGGTTTAGATCTATGTGCAGAGAAAACCGTAATTCGTAAGCAACTGGGGTACTTACCCCAAGAATTTGGTTTTTACGCTAGGTTGACCGGTTTTGAGATGCTCGAGTATTTTGCAGTACTAAAAGGGATAACAAGTAAACAGGCAAGAAAAACACAGGTGAATGAGGCTATGGAGCTAGTAAATCTTGCAGAGGTTAGGAATAAAAGGATTTCCACATATTCCTTTGGCATGAAACAGAGGCTGGGATTTGCACAAGCTTTATTGGGCAAACCCCAGCTTTTGATCATGGATGAACCTACAGTTGGACTTGACCCTGTCGAACGCAATAATATCCGCAATGTAATCAGTGAACTGGGACGGAAAATAACGATTGTCTATTCTACCCATATCCTTGCTGATATTAAAGCTTGTTGTTCGGAGCTTGCTATATTACGTCAAGGAAGTTTGGTGTTCAAAGGTAAGCCGGATGAACTTGCTAAGCTGGTCACAGAAATGAGTTGGCAGATAAAAGATACTGCTCGTGCCAAAGACGGTTATATGTCATTGATGGGATCGGCGAGGCAAGAGGAAGATGAATAATATAATGGCGATTGCCTTGCAAGAAATGAGAGTAGGCATAAAGGGTGTTGGTTATTGGGTACTTGTAGTTTTAGTCAATTGTCTTTCATTGTATACTTTATATGAGGAGCAATTCTTTGCGCTTAGAACCATAGCGGTTTTCTATATGTTTTTTGTCTTTTGGAATATCGGTATGATTGCCAGGGATTGGCGCAGTGGCACGGCAGAGATTGTTAATACACTTCCTTGTAAGGATTGGGAGTTGCTGCTAGGGAGAGCAGTGAGCAATTTTTTGCTTTTAGGTCTGCTGGGTATGCAGATGTTTTTAGTCATGGCGACTATGGCACTGTTCGTTTTTCCTACGTCGACGCCTTTTTTTGACCTGTTATGGAACTATTGGTTGAATTATTTTTTGATCAGTATCAATTCAATATGTGTCACTTTGTTTATAGAGACGATCTGTCGTTCGAGTATTTTTTTAACCACCTTGATAACCGCTTTTTATCTCATATTGATTAGTATTCTTGATGGTGATCATAATACTTTACTGCCGTATTGGTTACCACCGATAAATTTGGCTTATAATGTGGCAGCTACAGAAGTTCCTTCACAGCTTACAGAACGCTTTCCTAAGAATGGGTTTATACCAATGGTTTTGTGCCAGCAGCTGGGGCTTTCAGCAATGTTGTTTTTAGTCAGCTATTATTTTTACAGTAAGCAGCGCTCTTTGGGAAAATTGGCATTATCAACCATACTGCTAGTGACAGCTGCCTTGGCTGTATTTTTATCTGGTTCTATTCCACTCGTCCTGGAGTATAAAGCGCGTGAGCAAAGCTATCAAGAGTCTTTTAGCAATGCGGTGGCTGATGCCGGACAAGTAGCAGATCAGTCAAATAGGCTGCAGCCTGTTAGCTATGTAATGGATATTAAATTGAAAACAGTCCCGAACACTGCGGACTGTGATGTAAAGCTGGTTTTTAAAAATACAAGTGACAGCCAAGTACAAGAGATCCCTTTGACCTTGAAACATTATTATACGGTTCAGCATGTAACCGATGGTAGTGGCAAAGAACTTGTTTGGGAAAGAAAAGGTGACTTTATTGCGGTGAAACTAAATGCACCTCTTGTTGCCGGAGCTAGTATGGAAATTGCTTTGGATTATTCGGGAAAAGTAGGGGAGTGGTTTACGGACTATGATGCCCAGCCGAGGGGATTGATTAATTTTGTTACACCGGTGATGACCTTGCTACGGTCTGGTCATGCATGGTATCCTGTTTTAGGTAAAAAGCCGGTATACAACATTGTTGAGTATCAGAGCAGATGGAGTAATGAGCCCACCCGGATATTGTCGGCGCGCAATGTCTCCCACCCTCCTGCCGCCTTTTCGATAACTGTTGAAATCGATAGGGACATGGAAGTTGTTACAGGATTACCCTTAAGAGAAAGTATATATCTAGCAGAGGGAACTGGCAGGAAGTTTGCTTTTTTCAGTTCATCTGCCCAGGACGTTTTTTTGCTAGCTGCTCCTTATGTAAAAATTGCGGATCAGAGCACAGATGTGACAACTTATTACGCAAAACTGGATGAAGAGAACGCAAATACGATCATTACACTAGTCCAGGACAGGACCACATTTTATGAAAACCTGATACCACGGGCGAACAAGCAAGATTTGAATGTAGTTGAGGTGCCTCAATTCTTATTGGATAGCTGGCTGGAAGAAACTGCTGAACGCAAAAAACTAGGGTTGAAAAATGCTATTTTGGTCTCGGAATATTTTTTTAAATTATTGCCAAACGAAGATACGAGTGAAAAAAAATTACAAATGCTATATTTTGAAGAGGCTGTCCTAAGTCTTTGGTGGCCGGCATTTAATACAAGCGATCCAGGAAATATAAGTGCCGGGATGCTTTCCTATATGTATACCTTATATAAAGAGAATCTACTAGGTAAAACGTATTATGAGGATGTGAAACAATTTTGGCTGCAGTATAAGCCAGTGCCTAACTTGGTGGCCGGCGAGAATGGGGATAGAATCCAGGCCGGGGGTGATAACCTGGTTGTAAAAGAGATTTTTTTAATCCTTGATGATATTAGGCAATCAGAGCTTGGTGATGAAGGTGTAAAATCCTTTATACAAAAGATTCATGCAGAATCTGTCAGTACATACGACAGAGAGATTGACTGGCTCGATATGCTTCATATTATGGATCATTTTGGACAAGAGCTATTACAAAAAGGCTATTCCACTCAGCAAGTCAATCGGATTATGAAAGGGCCAAGGCAAAAGGCGGAAACGATGAATTCCCTGAATTTATCCTCTGTAGAAGAAGCAAGATACTTTAGGCTGAGGGTTCGTTGATGAACGTGTTGATGGAAGATAAATAAGAAATATATGTAGGTATACAGACAAGGCACTTTTTGTGTCTTGTTTTTTTTATAAAAAAATTGCCTTACTTTGAACCAAAGCAAAGTTACTCTCGTATTTATTATGGGAGAGCAAGGTGGGAAATGAGCCACTCTGTATAACCTGTTAATCCGAACCAGATGAATAAGATAAAAGAAAATATCAGCAGACCGCCGTAAGCAATTGAGGCTCGTCTGGCTATCAATCAGCCGAGTTTCAATTGCTTATTGCTTACAAAGGCAGAGTGCAGAGTCTGGATGGCTTGACGGAAGAGAGGGCGGAGATAGAAATGAAACTAATCTCAGTAGTTGTACCTGTTTTTAACGAGCAGGAGAATTTGAATGTGTTTTACCAGGAAGTCCGTAAGTATATGGAGCCTTTAAGCTATGCTTATGAATTAATTTTTATTGATGATGGCTCTAGAGATGATACTGCAGTTATTCTCGAACACATGACAAAGCAAGATACAAAAGTTAAAGCGGTTCTTTTGGCACGAAATTTTGGGCACCAAGTGGCTTTAACCTGCGGGCTCGATTATGCCCAGGGGGATGTGGTGATCACCATGGACGGCGACCTGCAGCACCCGCCGGAGTTGTTGCCGCTTTTGCTGACAAAATGGGAAGAAGGTTTTGATGTTGTGCAAACCGTCCGCGTAGATACAACTGGCGTCTCTTGGTTAAAGAAGTTTACCTCGAGTATGTTCTACCGGTTAATGAATATCATGTCTGATGTTCATATCGTGGAAGGCGGATCAGACTTCCGGCTGCTTGATAAAAAGGTTGTTCAAACTTTCCGGTCTTTTAAGGAGAAAGCCCGATTTATCCGGGGGATCATTGGCGATATGGGGTATCGGCAAGCGCAGGTGGAGTTTGTGGCGCCTGAACGCTTTGCCGGGAAGTCTAAATTTTCGCCCAGAAAGATGTTTTCTTTTGCCCTTGCCGGTATTACCGCTTATTCAAAACTCCCCCTGCGTGTTGCCTTTTATCTTGGCTTACTTTTTGGTGTGTTGAGTTTTGGCTTGACCCTGAATGTGGTGTACACGAAATTGTTTACCGCTGATGCTGTTCCGGGCTGGGCCACGGTCGCAGTGAGCGTATTGACGCTTGGAGGCATTCAATTGGTAGGCCTGGGGATTATCGGTGAATATGTTGGACGCATTTTTGAGGAGGTTAAGCAGCGGCCATTATACTGGGTCAGCGCTGAATTTAAAAGTGGCACGGAAGCCGTCGTTTCTGAAAACGGCAATAGCAGTTACAGCCAGCGAAAAAAACACAGCGTATCTGGTTATGAAAAAGAAAAAGTACGGGCAACTGCCCCCGGCAATTCAAAATAAACTCCGTCTACTTGTTGTGCAAGAGGATAAAATTCTTTTAATCCATGAAAACAAGTAGATGTCTTTAGAAAGGATTTATAGCAATGAAATTATTTGATGATGTAAGCAACGTTACCGCTTCCTCTAAAATCTATGGGGTCCTGTTTCTGATCTCGTTTTTTAGTTATATGTTTTTTAACCAAGCCATACCCATCACCGATCCGGTGGAATCGAACTATGCGCTTACAGCAAAAGAAATGGTGTTGTCAGGGGACTGGGTGTCACCAAGGATTTATGGAAATGTCTGGTTTGATAAGCCCATATTTTTTTACTGGCTTACGGCATTATCCTTTCAACTCTTTGGTTTTTCAGAGTGGGCAGCTCGGTTGGCACCGGCTTTGTTTGCTGCTGTGGGAGTCGTGCTGCTGTATTGGTTTGCAGGCAAAACCATTACGCGAAGGTCCGCATTATTAGCAGTGGTGATTATGGGAACGTCCTTCGAGTATCTATTGTTGGCTAAATTAGTGATTACCGATATGGTGTTCTTTGTGTTTAATTGCGCTGCTCTGGGATTTTTTTATATGGGGTATGTAAAAATGGACGGCACCAAGCGATGGTATCTAGCTGCCTATGTCAGCATGGCGCTGGCTGTATTGACGAAAGGGCCGATTGGCGCTCTGTTGCCTGCTCTAGTTATACTGTTAGTTATTCTGTTGCAGCGCAATTGGACGGAACTTAAAGAAATGTATCCGCTGACAGGGTTTTTGCTCTTTGCCATTGTGGCACTGCCCTGGTACGCTGCCATGTATACCTTGCACGGTATGGAGTTTATCAATACCTTTTTTGGTGTTCATAATTATCTTCGGGCAACCGTTTCCGAACATCCGAAAGATAATGTGAGCTACTATTACCTTGCTGTATTTGTGCTCAGTATGCTGCCTTGGTCTGCCCTGGTCACAAAAGCTTTGATCCAAGGATATAAAGACTTTTGTTCCCGGAAGTCTCCGCTGCTGTTATTCCTTTTTCTGTGGATAGCTGCTTATTTTGGCTTTTATTCGCTAATGGCCACTAAATACCTGACCTATACGTTTCCCATTCTCTTTCCCGTGGCAATCCTAACAGCTATTCAACTGGAGCGAATGCTAGCGCAGGGGAAAATGAAGGAAATTTTCTACTGGATAGGGGTTCCTGTGGCCTTGCTCATGGTCGGATATATGATAGCGGCTTATCGTTATTTGGCGGGGTGGGAACTTGGCCTGACTACAGCCGGTCTGCTACTGTTCCTGGTATTCAGCGTGTGGAAAGCAAGAAACCGGACTGCGGTTGATGTTTTCAAATTGTTTTGTCTGTGCCAATTGGGGTCATATATCATACTTTCCCTGTTTATATTTCCTATCATAGCGGAAAGCCGGTCAGGAAAAGAAATAGCTAGAAGCATGGTCGACCTTGGAGTGGAGAAGATAGGGATGTATCAGTTTTATAGTACTTCGGCGGTTTTTTATAGCGGCAAGGTCGCAGTTAAGCTTATATCGCCAAGTCAAGTGACTTTTCGTCAGGCGGAAGAGCTAGACTGGTCAAGCAAATACACCATGCCGACCCAGAGGATAGCTGACTTTGGGGCGAAGCCCCCGTTATCTGATCGTCTGATCATCGTAAGAGGTAAGCAAAGAGAGCAATTTCAGCTGGAGACAGCTAGGCTTAATTATCGATTGCTGAAAGATAGTAAAGGCTTGTCTTATTTTTCTATTAAGGAATAAGGGAAGTTGCTAATGCTAAATGGGACAGGGGGACAAGCTCCTTGTCCCATTCTTTTTTTAGGCGCGCAAGTTAAAAAATTTAAAAAACAAATTAAATGCGGCTGGAATAAGAATTTTCCTGCATTATTGTGAAAGAGGAAAGCATTGCTTAGTCGTTATGGTACTTAACGAAATTCGAAGATATAACGATGAAGATATTGATTGCTAAGGGACAGTTGCAATTTTCAATCATCTCGGTCAGGTTAGTAGTCATAATTTGCAGGGGATTGTCGACAAATGTAGAACTAAATGTAAACTATAATGATCCGAGTATTTTTTGAATTAGCAAAACAGATAATTACTACGCCAGCATTTGATACTTTTGCGATTTGCACGCGGTATAGAAATGTCTTATGGCTAGAAAGGGGAGACGTTACTATGCTAACCGATGAGTTACAGAGTTTTTATTCTCCATGGATTGGTGCACAAAACAAGGTTTGGGAATCCATACTGCATTTGGGACATAAGCATACGTATCCAAAAGGCAGTATGATCCTTGGTGGAGGGCAGCCGGTTGACCACTTGTATTATCTATATACAGGTCGAATTAAGTATTCTAAAATGAATACTGACGGTGATGAGAAAATTGTTTGGTATATAGACAAAGGCAACATTTTTGGTGCGGCTCCCTTTTTTGACCGTCAGCCAATCAAAAATATGTGTAATGTACTAGTAGCCACAGAAGATTGTGAAGTATATACTTTTTCTAGATCTTGTTTCAATGATGAAATAGTGGGAAACTATCCTGAAATTATTTCGAATTTAATAGAAAGCATGGCTTATAAAATTTTTCTTGCAGTAAACCGCGGAGGGGATCTTGCATCACTTCCAAGTCGTGTATGTAAGGTGTTATTATATGTAATTCAAAGGCAAAGTGATAGCCGAGCTAGAAAAGACAACAAGATAACTTCCAAGGGGATTTCACAGCAGGAATTGGCAGTGATTCTTGGAGTCCATAGAGTAACGTTGAATAATGCCATTGTTCAACTTAAGCGTGAAGGCATCATTGAGCATATAAGTAAGCGAAGTTTAGTGGTTAATGATATTAAGCATTTGGTAGAATATGCTCAGCAATGAAACGAAGTAATTGAATATATGATAATCCAACATAAAACGTGGAACATAGCGCAAGCGTATACCCGCCAGGTATTGCTTGCGTTTTTCTTTTTTTTTCCTAAAGTTGTAGCAATAAGCAAAATTGCCGGAGTAATGCAACTCAAAAAAAAATTCTGAATTTGTAAATAACTTTACAGAATTAAAAAAGTACTGTTGTTATGATAAATATATAATGCAGTACCGCTAGGATGGTAGAAGAATTTTTTCTAATAACGATTTCCTTAAGGGTGAGATTACTGCTAGTTGTAATGAAAATAAAGAAAGGAGAAAAATATCGACGTAAAAAATTAGAAGTGTGGCGTAAGTCAGTCTAGAGGCAGAAGGTTATGAAATGATACGTACATAAAAAACAAGTAGGAGTGTCAATATGAATGAACAACAACATGGAATAATAACTAAATCAGCTGTATTATCAATTGCGACGCTGCTGTATACCGTTAAGATGGCAGGGCCGGCACTCGGTGCAATAAAGCAGGCTTTTCCAGGTGTCAGCCCCATTATGATTCAGCAACTTCTTACGATTCCACCAATGATGATGATCGTTGGTTCTTTGGTCACTGCGCGACTCCAGCAAGTAATACCCAAAAAGAAGATATTGTATATTGGGATTCTATTGCAGATTGTTTGCGGCATTATGCCGGCTTTTTATGGTGATATAACGTTCATGTTAATTACTCGAGTATTCTTTGGCCTTGGCTATGGAATGACGTTCCCTCTGGCATCCTCTTTAATTGCAGATTTGTTTGAAGGGAAAGAAAGAGATGCAATGATGGGATATAAGAGTGCTGTAGGAGCTGCTGCCGGTGTAGTGTTTCAAATGCTGGGCGGTTTCTTAGCTGCTATTGACTGGAGATATAACTTTCTAGGACTGCTTATTCTCATACCCATTTATTTGATGGTGCTATACAAAGTGCCTGAACCGGAAAAAGCACCAGTAGTCAAGACTGCAGCTGGCAGCCGTTTTGGGGGAATTACTTCCACAACTTGGTTTATTTATGCTTTTAATATGGTGTTTAATATTTTGCAATATTCTTTTATAACAAATGTAGCGTTAGTCATGGCAAGTGAAAAGATTGGAGGACCGGCTCAAGCTGGAACGGTTCTTACTATATTTACAGTTGCAGCTTTGATTGCCGGAGTATTCTACGGGAAGATATCTCAATTGTTTAAAGAATACACATTAGCCCTCGCTTTTGCCTTCCTGGGAGCTGCGTTTTTAGTCGTTGCCCATTATAATACCTATGAAATGTTTCTTCTGGGAGCTATTTTATACGGTCTGGGCTTTGGGACTTATAATCCTGAGATTACCATTCGGACAATTAAGAGTGTGGACAAGTCCGTGGTAACAGTGGCAATGTCTTTCTTTGTCTGCTCTATGGGTATTGGACAGTTCGGATCTCCTTTTCTGGTCTATATTGCAACTATTCTTGGTTTTGTAGGACCAAAAGCTACGTGGATGATCGTTGCGCCTACATGTGTAGCTCTCTGCTTAATTATGATTGTAACCAATATCTTTATCGGATCTAAAAATAAAACTAAAAAGTTGCAGGGGTAATTGAATTGATAAAAATAGTATACGAAAGGAAGCGGTAATTATGAGATTAACAGATGATGAAAAAGCAATGCTTGATGGGAAGGAAGGACGAGCCCGGCAAAAGGCAATGGATTTGCTTGTGCGATATGGTGAGGCTCTAGGGGCGGAGCGCCTCGTTGATACAAACAATGTTGGCGGTTTTATGGTAGCTAAGAAGCATCATATGGATGAGCTTGGCAGCTTTGATGCGTTATTTTCAGAGTTTAATTTAGATAGCTCCGAAGTGGTTGAGTTTGCTAAGGATAAAGTGAAGGCTTTTAGCTGCCAATTTGAAACAACGATGGATCCGGAATTTTGGCAAATACAAGGAAAATCTCAAGAAGATTATGAACTCATGTTGGCCAATGAAAAATATCTTGCTAGTGGTGGTGTCGCATTGATGTGTACCTGTACACCTTACTTGGTTGGAAATGTGCCCATCAAAGGCGAACACTGCGCTTGGATGGAGTCATCAGCTGTTGTCTATATTAATTCCGTACTGGGAGCCCGCACCAATGCAGAAGGCAATTCCAGTTCTACGGCAGCCATGCTGACTGGAAAAATTCCCTATTGGGGCTTTCATATTGATGAAAATCGCCTAGGTACTCATTTAATTGATGTGGAATGTGCTGTTGAAAATCAAATGGATTGGGGATTATTGGGTTATTATGCAGGCACAATGGTGAAAGAACGTGTTCCCGTTATTAACGGTATCAAAAAACTGCCAAATTTAATTAAACTAAAACAGTTTGGTGCGGCTGCGGCATCGTCAGGCGGTGTGGAGATGTACCATATTCCCGGGATCACTGCAGAGGCTCGTACAGTAGAGGAAGCATTTGGAAACAGACAGCCTGTTGAAAGACTGCGATTTGGAAAGGAAGAAAGACAAATGGCGTATGAGGCACTAAATTCAACGGCCAAAGATACAAATGTTGATTTTGTTATGTTTGGTTGTCCTCATGCTTCCATTGAGGAAATATGGGAGATTTGCAAGTTGTTAGAAGGAAAACGGTTGCATGAAAATACGGTTCTTTGGGTCTTTACGCCGCGAGGACTTAGAGAGATTGCAGATCGCAACGGTTTTACAAAAATCATTAATGATGCAGGTGGTGTTTTAATGAGCGATACTTGTCCTGCTTTAGGACAATTTATCCCTAAGGGGATCAAGGTAATGGCTACAAATTCTGGTAAACAGGCGCATTATTTACCGAATATAAAGGGAATTCAGGCTTGGTATGGTACTACGGAAGAGTGCATTGATGCTGCTGTTACTGGACAATGGAGAGGTGGATTGAAATGAAAACAGTTGTATTGCATGGCAGAAAAGTGGTAGGAGGCGTTGTTGAAGGGGAGGCTCTTGTTACTACTGAAATGGTTTCAGGTTGGGGAGGAATCAATCCCGCAGATGGCAAGATTATCGATGTTCGTCATGAACTGCATGGACAAAGTGTAAAGGGAAAAATACTCGTATTTCCAGGGGCAAAAGGATCATCAGGATGGTCCAGCCTGTTTCACTATACCAGACGCAACGGGAATGCTCCTTCAGGACTGATCTTTAATGTGATGAATACGAAAGCGGCCTTAGGTTCTGTCGTAATTCATGCACCGGCAGTCACCGGTCTTAATCAAAATCCTCTTGAGATCATTCAAAGTGGTGATTGGGTCAAAATTGATGCTGATCAAGGCATTGTAGAAGTAACCAAGAAGTAAGAACGATATTTTTTGCAGAAGGAGCATGTATATGATAGATGAAGCAATAGGGGATAACGGCGAAACCCTTACAGTACGAAAAGACTTTACTCGGCGATCCGCTCAGGAGGTCAGTGCAGATATATGCGTTGTAGGGGCAGGTATGGCTGGTATTTCTGCCGCTTTAGAAGCAGCTGGATTGGGTCATAAGGTCGTTTTAATTGATGGATTGCCTACTTTGGGCGGTCAGGCTGTGAATTCAAAGATTGGTCTCTTCTGCGGTATTTTTTCAAATCCTCCAAATCCCAGACAATTTACTCATGGGATTGTCGATGAGATGCTGCGTGATCTTGGTGCACAAGGAGCGTTACATTATTTAAAAACTGGTTTAGGTTCGGTGATATATGATGATTTGGCTTTAGCCCGCTGGATTGAAAACGCGGTACAAGAGGCAGGTATAACGGTGATATTGGGGGGCGTTCTGCGGGGTGTAACAAAGGTGGACAGACGTATCCTCTCCATTGAAGTTGCTACGAGATATGGCGACTTACGCGTTGCAGCTACAGGCTTTATTGATGCGACAGGGGATGCTGCTCTTACTTGGCAGGCGGGGCTTCCCTGCCGAGAGCCGGCATCAGGCGGAGTTTATGGTACTCATATGGCAGTGATTGATGGAATTGATTTTAACAATCAGCCGGCTAGAGCCGAATTTGTTGCACGTCTGGAAGAAAAAGCTCACGCTTATGGTTTAGAACGCAAGGATGGTTTGGTTTTTCCTTTTCCTGAAAAAGAATTGGCTTTTGTTAACATGACTCACGAAGAGACTCCTCTTGAACCGCTAGCAGCATCTGTCAAATCTCTTGAAGGCAAAAAGCAGGCCGAGGCGGCTGTTGACTTTCTGAGAAAAGAATTTCCTATTGCCTTTGGCAAAGCAAAGATTCGTGCTTACGGGTTAGCTGGTATTCGCCAGACACGTTGGATTGTTGGTTCCCAGCAACTAACTGTTCAGGACGTAAATTCAGGTTCCAAGTTTAAGGATGCAATAGCTCGCACTGCGTGGCCAATGGAACTGCATGGTAAATCAGGATATGCCTGGCACGTATTCCCAAGGGATCATGTGCATTACATACCCTTTGGCAGCCTAACTCCCCCTGATGTTGACAATGTAGTTGCTGCTGGTCGCTGTATTGATGCAGATTTAGGTGCCCTTTCCAGTATACGTGTTATGGGTCCTTGTATTGCTACAGGCGCTGCTGCAGCTCATGCCTTAAACCTTGCTGGTACTGGCAGTGTACATGAAATTGATATTGCGGCTTTGCAGAAACGATTACGTGATAACATTGAGGATAACGACTAAGCCGCTTCAAAGTAGTGGATTGTACTGCTCACTGCATCGATATGATATAAACATATACGGTGCAGTGGGCGGTAGTAATACTGTTGTTGAAATGAAAATTTGCTTTATCAAAATAGTTAGTATCATCTTCGTGTCCGGAACCGTGGACATGATGCTTTGATGCGCCTATTTCCTATGCCTTCGTAAGCTAAAAAAAAGCAGAAAGGGGATAAAAAAATGACGGATAAAGGGGTCAAGGAGCCCCGCTCTGGGGCAGAAATAATTGATATGTTTACTGAAATTGCCCACTATCTGCCTGGTATTGTAATAGGGAAAATGAGTGTAATGGTGATTAAAGACAGGACGATAATTGGTTCCATTTCAGCTTTAACTACGAATCAATCCGGCAGCCAGGTCGGAAAACCCGTCACAGGCCAGGTAAGCTTAGAGTGTCTTGAACAAGGGCGACGTGTTGTCAAAGTAATTCCTCAAGAAAAATCTCCTTACGGAATTCCTTATGTGGCCTGCGCTCTTCCGATTAAAGATGGTGAACGAGTGATCGGCTGTATAACCACTGCTCAGCTGCTTGATAAACAGCAGAAGTTTTTGTCTGTAGCTGCAGACTTAGCCTCTTCGGCAGAGGAGCTCACTGCAGGAATGCAGGAAATGGCGGCAGGTGCACAGACGGTTTCCACTACCAGCAATGATCTGGAAACCTTAAGCCAAGAACTGGCAAAAGCAAGCAGCCAAACAAATGATATTGTTCATTTTATTAAAACAATTGCAGATCAAACGAATCTGCTAGGACTGAATGCGGCGATTGAAGCTGCACGGGTGGGAGACATGGGACGAGGCTTTAGCGTAGTAGCCGAAGAAGTTCGCAAGCTTGCCACAGCTAGTGCTGCATCAGTCAATGAAATTGCTGTGTCTCTTGGTACGATTCAAGTATCCGTTAACAAATTGGCAGATAAAAGTAAAATGCTTGATACAATTGTAGGCACCCAGACGACAGCAGTTCAGGAGATGGCTCAGGCCAGCCAAACATTAGCCGTTTTAGCCAGCGATTTGAGTCAAGTAGCCAGCACGATGTATAGTGATGATTAAACTTCATTCGAATTAGTTCATCAAAAATCAGGAGGAAAGATAAATGAAGAAAAAATATATTGTAATTATAGCACTCCTAGTTATCTTAAGTATTACAGGTACGGCACTTGCGGCTGCGCAGTTTGAAGAGGTTCCCGCAAAGCACTGGTCTTACGCAGCCATAGCTGAACTTCAGCGTGTTGGAATTATTGATGGGAGCCAAGGCGAGAGTGCTTCTCGAGGAAAGACAATCACTCGCTATGAAATGGCGAATATCGTAGAAAAAGCTATGGAAAACTCAGGGAAGGCAACCGTCAATCAAAAAGCTCTTATCGATAAATTAGCCATTGAGTTTGCCCTTGAACTTAATAAAATAAGCACACCGGCTGTTAAAACGGAAAAAAAGACCGGAAGTATAGCAATTTCTGGTGACGCTCGTGTTCGGTGGGTTGATAATGGTTCTGGTAATACAGCTTTTGGACAGCGTTTTCGCTTGAACTTGAATGCAGATCTTAATGAGAATACTAGTTTTTACGGTCGCCTCGTCGGTCTTAACCAGAATGAATTTGGTACTTACAGTAATAGCTCTGGTCTGGATCGCTTTAATGTGGCAGATGCTGCTATTACGACTAAGAATTTCTATGGTACGTCACTTACCGTCGGTCGTTTCAGCCAGCAGATGGATGTCGGGGGATATTGGATGAATACTTCAGGTGGCGTTGATGGTATGAAGGTTACCGCGGGCAATAAACTAAAAGTGACAGCAGGGTTTGCAAATTTTTCTCCTTATTTTGGGTTTATGACGGGAAATGCAACTGCCAGCCCAGAGACTACTTCTACTGGTGAAATCAAAGATGCATTCTTTATTCAGGGATTTTATCCTACCAGTAAAGCTACCACTATCGGGGCTTGGTGGTTTAAAGAAAAAACCGGTGATGATAGTAAATATGATGTAAAATCTATTAACGTTAGTTCGAAGCTTTCCGCTAAGTATACTTTAATAAGCGATTACGGTAAAAACAGTATTGAGACAAAGGGGCATGAACCTATCTATCATCATACCCGTTTGACTTATGGTGCGGCAAAGTATGCGGCTCCTGGTTCTTGGAGTGTAGCTGCTGAGTATTTCAAGTTTGAGCCTGGTGCTAATAATAGTGGATATACTGCTGCTATGATTGGTTCACCAAAAGATATTCAGGCTTGGGCCGTTATAGGGAGCAAAGCTCTGGAGAAAAACGTAGTTGCCAGCGTCTTTTACGTTTTTGACGCAAAAAAGGTTTCTACCAAAGACGATATTAAAGATTACTTCCGTCTACAGTTAGACTATATGTTTTAAGCATTCTCTGCTTATTGTGGATTTTCAGCAAGAAGATTCCGAAAGAGAGAGTCTTCCAAATTATACTCGTATTCAACTCAACTACTTTCCTTAGAGTGCTAATAACATTGAAAAGGGCTGTCTCTCCGTTGGTGGGGCAGCCCTTATTTAACTAATATACAAAATCATTTATGACGATGGGATAAGAAATAAGACTGCATTGATTGCGTGTGAATCAAAAAAAAGGTGGAATTATCATGAGAATATCTGTTGGAAAAAAGATCGGAATTGGATTTGGCATCATGATCACATTCATTTTAATTTTGGGAATCAGTTGCTATATTTCTTTGCAAGATGCAAAAGTAAGAATAACAGAAATTAGAATTGCAAACCAGCGTAGTCAACTCGCCACAGCTTCTGCTTTGGCTCAGCGAGAAGCTCTGGCCAGTACTCGTGGTATTTTTGCATATGGCAGAGAAGTGTTTTATCAAGAAGCTGAAAAAGCAAATAACGATATGCTGGAAATACAAAAGCAATTGCTGGAAGTAACTTCTCCTGAAAAAAAAGCAGATGTAGAAAAATTGATTGAAGTAACGACAATGCAGCGAGATCTTGTGATAAACGAATCCTTGCCGGCAGCTCGTGCGATGGCTAAGGAGACTGCTGCAGGCAATATCGAAGGTGCTAAAAGCTGGCGGGCTGAAGTGGCCAGAATTGGCGTTCGTGGTTTGCCTCTATCTACGCAAATCACGCAGCTAACGGATGAAATAAAAGCATATAATGATGAGTTGGGGGAAAAAAGTACAGAGGCTGCTATTTCGGCGGCCAACCAAGTAATCATGATTGCTGCTTTCTTAAGTCTTATCTCTGTACTAATTGGTGTCATTCTTGGCTCTCAGATTACCCGGGCAATACACAGGCCAATTCAGGTTATGCTTGCAGGAACAAAGCAATTTGCTGCTGGGGATTGGCGTGAAGCAATCGTAGTGTCCTCTTCCGATGAATTAGGTGAGCTTGCTGAAGCAATCAATACCATGCGGGAAAAAATGCGCAGCATGATTCGTGATATTCTAACTTCTTCCGAACAGGTTGCAGCTTCTTCGGAGGAACTTACAGCATGTGCAGAGCAATCAGCCCAAGCGGCTAATCAGGTTGCATTAGTAGTAAGTGATGTGGCAAACGGGGCAGAGCAGCAATTATTTGCCATGAATGAAAGTACAGAAGCGATTGAACAAATGTCTGCCAATATACAACAAGTAGCTGAATATACACAAATCGCATTTCAGTCTTCAGAAGAAACTGCAATCGCTGCGGGCAATGGAACACAAGCCATAGCGACTGCAATCAGCCAAATGACAAGGGTTGAAAATACAGTTGAAAGATCAGCAAGTGTAATTAAAAAACTAGGCGAACGTTCTCTGGAAATTGGGCAAATTGTCGGAACCATTTCTGGTATTGCTGCACAAACCAATCTGTTAGCCTTAAATGCTGCTATCGAAGCAGCCAGAGCGGGAGAACAAGGCAGAGGATTTGCTGTTGTAGCCGAAGAAGTACGAAAATTAGCAGAGCAGTCTCAAGATGCTGCCAAGGAAATTGCAATGATTGGAGAAATTCAAGACGAAACAGGAAAAGCAGTTGATGCGATGCATATGGGAACCGAAGAGGTTAAGAAAGGTACCAGCGTAGTTAATACTGCAGGAACTGCTTTTAGTGAGATCGTTGTTTCGATCAATCAGGTTTCTGCACAAACTCAAGAAACTTCCTTGACTGTACAGCAAATGGTCGGTGGCAGTCAAAGGGTAGTTGCATCTGTAAAAGAAATTGATACGATCAGTAGAGATACCGCTGGCCAAACGCAAAATATCTCAGCAGCAACAGAGGAACAATCTGCATCCATGGAAGAAATTGCAGCATCCAGCCGGGCATTAGCGAAGCTTGCTGAAAATCTGCAATGTGCGGTAAATACATTTAAAGTGTAAGTTACGTTTCATAAGTAAAATTGTGAGAAAAGAGATCCATATAATTCCTCGCAAGGGCAGTAACTCCGAGAGGGTTGCCGATAAAAATAAAAGTAAAAACCCATGTGTAGGTAAAGCACAGCAGGATATAAGTGCGTATCAGGATCAATGGATTATTATAAAAATGTTCCTCTGGAATTTGTACGGCATATGATAATAGAGATAGTCGTGTCTGCCGGAAGATACAACATTCCAGTTAAAATAACTTTTGATTTTGGGGGCGACTCTATCAAACATTCTTGAAGACACGTAATGTAAAGGAAGGGATGATAGCATGTCGCAAAAGATTATGACGGTTTGCGGTCCGATCAGACCAGACCAGCTTGGAGTTACTTCTATGCATGAACACGTCCTTTCGGACTGCTCCATGTTTCGCAGCCGAATTAGAAGATCCTGCTTTATTCCGAGATGTCACAGTTTGGAGTTAGAAGATAAGCTAGTGCTGGAGAATCGTTCAGCCCTGCGTCATAACATCATTTTATCTTTGGACAATATGAGGTTAGATGACCAGCAGATGATGGCTGCCGAAGTCGGAGAATTTAAAGATCATGGCGGCGATTCCATTGTTGAAGTTAGTGCACCCGGGATTCGGAGTTCGCCCAAAGACCTTTTTGCCATTCGGCAGATAGCTGAGCATACAGGTGTTCACATTGTGGCATCTACAGGTTTATATGCAGAATATACATGGCCGGCTTATTACCGTGATATGTCATTTGAGCAGTTTTGTGCATTCTTGTTCCGTGAAATTGATCATGGTGTTGGCGAAACTGGTATTTTTCCAGGTCATATTAAGGCGGCCTATGAGATGTACACTAAACAGGTAGAAGACTATTTACGTGCGGCCGCCTTCGTATCCAGCGAAACTGGCCTGTCTCTGCAGGTTCACCTAGGACCTTATCTCACAGGAGACGAGGTGAGGCAGAATATACTGCGCCCCCTATTTCGAGGCGGGTGTATTCCTGAAAGGACAATTTTGTGTCATGTCCAGCTGCTTATGGGCGTTCTATCTATTGAACAACTTGTGAACAATCCTGGACATGTACCTTTTGATATCAGCCTGCATAGAGAGTTGCTTGATATGGGATTTGTACTTTCGTTCACTCCTTTTGGATTTGAGGCAGATGATGAGCCTTTGGGAATTGCCCATTATCCTGACTGGTATATTTTATCGGGGTTAGTGGCGTTGATACGAATGGGCTATGCTGGACAAATCGTTATCGGCAATGATGTATTTACTAAATTGGCTACACGTCGCGGTGGGGGTGAAGGTTATACGCGTCTCACAGATTTTGTTTTACCATCATTGAAAAAATGCGGTGTGTCTGACAACGATATCAAAAAGATAATGGTGGAAAATCCAGCTCGTATTTTGGCGTTTTAAAGATATCACTAAAAGAGGCTGTCGCAAAATGCTTTTTGAAAAAAAGCATTTTGTGGCAGCCTTCCTTTCTTGAGCAGATAAAATCCAGGCGAAAAAGAATAAACAAAGAAGCTCTTCTTCCGTTTATGCCCATAGCAAACAGAGGAAGCCTCTTCCCCAATAAAAAAGTCTATTTGTATTTGTCAGGCTGCTTTGGGAATATGCAAGTAAGTTCCACAGCGACCACTTTGAATTTTGTTGTGGAGTTTGTTTAGGTTATACCCCATGCACAGCAATAGAAACTCGGTTTGCACCTTGACGCTGCCTCTCATAAGAAAACGTC
>NZ_FOTS01000087.1 GCF_900114615.1 Pelosinus propionicus DSM 13327
GCGACCTGACGATTACCGCTACAGATAAAGTGACAACGCATGGCAGAAATCTGGCAGCTGGTAATCTCAAAGTGAAAGCGGGTGCCATCGATCTTTCTGGCAGCACGACCTATGCTGGCAGCAGTGCAGCACTGACTGCAGCAGTCGGAGATCTTGACAATACGGGTGCTTCCTTGCAGACGGCTGGTACGTTAACAGCCACTTCCAGCGGAACCATTCGCAACGATCAGGATGCAAACCAGGTAAAAGGAGAAATCAAGGCGGGTCAGCTAACTCTTACGGCAGAAGCAATTAGTAACCAAGGTGGCAGCCTGACACAAATTGGGTCGGGGCTTACGACACTCACGGCTAGCAACAGCATAGACAATACTGGCGGCGAAATATTCACCAATGGGGAAACCATGCAAATCAAGGCCAATTCCATGAACAATACCCAGGGAAAACTTGAACATGCAGGTACAGGGACGTTATGGGTACACACTGACGATGATTTTAAAAATGTTAATGGTAAAGTAGCAAGTAACAGTCAAATAAATCTTAAAACAAAGAGCCTTCATAATGAGAATGGTATAATTGCAGCACAAAAACGCTTAGATATAACATCGGCATCTACAATTAATAATAGCAAAGGGTTCATTTCTAGCATTGATGATACAATTCAAATCACTGCACAAGGTTTACTGAATAACCAGGAAGGGAACATTGAGGCGAATAAAGGATTAAATCTAACAGCACAGTCATTAAATAATGTAAATGGACGAATTGTGAATGTGGATAATAGTGATATGAAAGTTGTTGCTACCGAGGGGATTCTGAATCAATTCGGACTTATGGGTGGTAATGGCAATGTAATAGTAGAAGCAGAGAGTTTTGATAATGAGGCAGGACAAGTGTTGACGGAAGGCAATCTGGCTATTTCCATGGCAAAGGGGTTTAATAATACAGATGGCAAGATCATTGCCAAGAGAAATATGGAATTTAGCCAAAGTACTGCCGATTTAAATAATAACCGTGGCACTATTGGTGCAGGCAGTGACTTAGTAGTACAGGCTAAAACTGTAAATAATAATGGCGGTAAGCTTGGCGCAGATCAAGACAGCAATATTACGGCTCAAAGTATGCAAGGTATTGGTCAAATTCTTGCTGGTCAGGATTTAAATATTAGCTTAAACGGTGATTATACGAATGAGACAGGCAATGAACTTAAAGCAAATCGAAATCTGAGTATGACTACCACCGGTATGCTTACCAATCAGGGAACAATAGGGGCAGTAGAAAATGTAAATGTATCTGGCAGCAGCATACTAAATGATACAAAAAGTATCTTAACCAGCGGCAATGCACTTACAGCCAATACAGCAGGCAGCATCATAAATAAAGGCACCATCGAAGGGGATGCAGTCAATCTTTCTGGAGAAAACATACAAAATACAGGAGCAATATTCGGTCGTAACCTAAACGTCACTGCAGATCAAATAACCAATGAAGGTTCTTCTGCTATAATTGCAACTACAGGAAATGCTAGCCTCTATGCTCGTACTGCAGTTGAGAATAAAGACGATGCCAGTATTTACAGCATGGGTGATATTGTAATTGCAGGTAGCAAAGACAAAAACAGTATTGGTGAGTACATTAATCGTACTGGTAATGTATTGAACCAATCAGCCAATATTGAAGCGGAAAAGGATATTAGTATTTATGCAGATGAGATAACAAATAAGAAACGAGAATTTGTTACAGAGCAAGTCGTAGTTTCTACGAACACGACTCATGAGACAGCAGCTATTCCAGCTAATCCACCTGGAGCAGATGTTATATCTGGAGGGTATTATGAGAAAAACGATCGTTTTTATGATGAAGCTAGTCTTTTGCCTGTAACTTATAGTGGTAAATATGTAAAAGATGGGCCGGATGCAAGAGTAACGTATGTTAGCAAAGATCAAGTAAATAAAGTAACAACAACAGAAGCAAAAATAATCCAAGATTCGCCAGAAGGGAAAATACTATCCGGTGGAAATCTTATTTTGCGAGCGATAAAGGTAAATAATGAATTAAGCTGGATGTTAGCTAACGGCACATTAGATACAGTAGCTGATAATGTAAATAATATCTCTATAGGTAATACGCGAATAACCACTACTGATAGCGAAACTGTTTATCGAACGCACCACTTTCGTGAGAGTAATTCTGGCGGTGGCGAAGAAAGTAATGGATATAGTTTAGTAGATGTATACGCAACTGAGACAATCCCAACTCATACTACAACCACCGAACAACTGCCAGGCTATACCTCTTTATATGGTGGTGGGCAAGGAGTAACTATTCAAGCCCAAACGATTACAAATCAGACGATCCAGCCTAGCGGTGCTCCAGTTGGAGATATGGCTACGACAGTAACACCAACAGAAAATAGTAAAATCCCAGTAAGTAATACGGCTAGTGGCATTGCAGTGGGAGGAAATATAGGCAATCCAGTAAGTAACAACTCAAACACGGTAACTCCAGGAAGTAATTCAGGGGCACCAGTAAGTAGTACGACTAGCGGCATTGCCACGGAAAAAAATATAGGTACTTCTGTAGGTAGCAATGCTAGCACGGTGACGCCAGGAAAAAGTTCAGGCATTTCTGTCAGTAATACTGCTAGACTAGACAATGAAGCGGGCATCTTACAAGCTGGTCGAAATTTAACGATTGAAGCCGCAAACACGGATAGTAATGGTGGTAGTCTGGTGGCAGGCAAAACGATCGATGTTCGTGGGAAGAGCCTAGCTGTTGATTTACTACAAGCAGGTGAGGACGCAACAGTCAAAATCGAGCAGGATTTTACCAATAGAGGTCAAGTGCAGAGTAATGGTGCATTAAGTATTATAGCGGGTGGAGAGGTAAGTAATGCTAGTTCAATGATCGGTTTAGATAACGTCAGTATAACTGGATCCAGTGTAACCAACGCAGCAGGAGCTGCTGTGAAAAGTGGCGGAAAGCTCGAGATCAGTGGAACCAAGGTAAGCAATCAGGGAACTATCTATGGGAAAGAAACGGTAATTGTTAAGGCTGGCAAGCAATTGAATACAATGGGAACCATCGCTGGAAGCGCTGATGTTGAAATCACTGCAGAGAATATTGACGCGACAGGAACATTGGTGGCAGGTTTAACAAACAATGGGGTCGTGGGCAGTACGGGTGATTTAACCCTTGCAGCCAGTAAAAATGTAACGGCCAAGGGGCAAAACCTGGCTGGCGGTAATCTTGCAATACAAGGTGTGAGCGTTGACGTAAGTGGCAGTACTACCTATGCCGGTCATTCGGCTAGTTTAACAGCAACTGATGGAAACGTAGATAACAGCGGCGGTAATCTGTCAGCTAAAGAGCATCTGACCATTGCGGCTAAGAATAATCTGATGAATGACGCCGCAGCCGTAAAAGCCAATCAACTCCAAATCGCCGCTAGTGACATTGACAATCGTGGCGGAGTGATCGCCCAATATGGTCAGAGTGATCTCACCATCAATACTGGGACACTGGACAATGCCAATGGTCAAATTGCTGGTAACAGTACAAATCTAACCCTTAATGTCAGCAATTTGAATAATAGTCAGGGCCAAATTCAGCATGCTGGCAGCGGTGAACTTTCTGTTCATGGCAATGGTGACTTGATCAATACTGACGGACAGATTGTCGGGAATGGAGTCATGGAGGTTCATGCTCAGACCCTAAATAATGATCAGGGGACCATTTCAGCGAAAGAAGATTTGACGATTACAGCCAACAGTCTGGATAATCAGACCGGTGTGGCGGTCAGTAATGGTGCGGTTAGCTTAGATATAGGAAATGAAATCAATAATCAAAGCGGTATAGTTGAAGCTGGTAAAACATTAACGATTGCGGCGAAAAATGTCAATAATCAGAATGGAAAACTGACCAGCCTGGATCAAAGCGGCCTTACTATGACAGTACAGCAAGATATTAACAATCGTACTGGATTGATTGGCAGTAACGGTGCTGCAGCAATAACGACGAAGAGTTTGAATAATACCAGAGGTCAGGTCTTAAGTGGAGCTAGCCTTGGAATTACAGCCAGTGACGGCATTGATAATACTGAGGGTCAACTCGTGGCTAGTCAGGATTTAACCATCGAACAGGAATATGCCGATCTAATGAACAGCAAAGGCATCTTAGAAGCTGGTCGTAATCTGGAACTGAAGGCAGCAGCCATTGACAATGCCCAGGGGCGTTTAGCGGCAAATGGGAATATAGGACTTACGTTCAATGGATTACAGGGAGTTGGCAGTGTAAATGCGGGGAACGACCTTAGTCTAAGGGTCGGAGGAGATTTTACCAATGCTTCCGGCAATACCTGGCAGGCAGTGAATGATCTTAGCATAGATGCTGTCGGCTCTGTAACCAATAGCGGCATGATGGAAGCCAGCAAAAATCTGGTGATAAGCGGTCAACAGGTGACAAACCGTGCAGGAGCTACGCTGGTTGCTAATGATGAATTACGTATAACGGCTGCTGATGATGTGACGAACAATGGCAGTATGTTTGGCAATGATGTGAACGTAGCGGCAGCCAATATTGTGAATGCCAATGAGACAGCAGCCATTGCGTCAACCAACAGTGTCAAGCTGTATGCAGCTAATGGCCTGGAGAATAAAGATGGCGCGCTCATTTATAGCATGGGCAATATTGATATTGCGGGTAGTGAAGTAAAAAGTGGCGAAGAGTACACCAACAAGGCGAAATCCCTCCTCAATCAGTCGGCCAATATTGAGGCAGAAGGAGATATAGTTATTTACGCAGATGATGTAGTGAATAAGAAGCGGGAGTTTGAGGTTGAGCAAACGGTAATTTCGGATGAGATTTATCCATTAGTGGAGGGAGAGTGGTATTACAAGATTACCACAGATGCAGATTCTTTTCGTATGAGTGGTAGAAATGTAGATCCCTTATTTAAGGAGTATCTGGGTGTCAAAGAATCAAATAAACAGGGATATTCTCGAGTGGGGTATTCAGAAGTCGAGAATTATTTACTATTGCTGGGACAAAGCGGTACCGAGACTAAAATCATTAAAGATTCCCCTGTTGGTAAAATTACTGCTGGAAAGAATTTGACTTTCAAAACCAATAAAATAATTAATGATAACAGTTGGATATTAGCAGGAAACAACTTATTTGCTAGTGGCGAGGTAGTTAACAAAGCTGTAAGCGGTAAAAGTGGGACGGTAAATCATTATGCATTGGTCGGTAACGTCTATGTTGAGGATTGGCCTTTGATGTTTGTAGATTTTTATGTTCATGCTCTTTACGACGAAGTGGTAGAGAGTGAGTCAAAACAGGAAAATATCACTACTGCCCGTTTTGGTGGCGGCCAGCAAGTCGTCATTGACGGCACCAGTATCAGCAATGTTACCGTTACCCCCGCCAGCGGCATAGGTTCGAATAAAACTCTTGGTCCATCAGGACAAATAAATGCCGCCACAGTTGTTAACAGCAATGAAGCAACCGTTAATACGGGCATCAATAGCAGCATTAACGGCAGCGCAGTACAAGGTCCGGCGGTTAGTAGTATTGGTAGCGTCGGACAAACAGGAAGTGCAACCATTGTTGTGTCTGGAACAGGAAACGATATAAGTATGAACGTTAATACTAATGTAAGCAGCAGCACCGTGCAAGGTCCGAATTTAGGTGTCCTAGGCAGTAGCGGACAAGCGGGCAGCGCCGCCGCTGTTGAAACCAGTACAGAAAGTAGCACTGTAACTACCGTTAATACCAATTTGCTCACGGATAAGCCAGCGGTAGATACTACCAGCATCGAGTCTGGTGCTCCTACCCCTAATGTAAGTCAAGTTGTCGCAGGTGAAGCCTCAACTAAGTCTAGCATAAGCACAGGAAATATGGATCCCGGTACTGTAGCCGCTTTATTGCCTAACGCTAAGGCGGAGACCGTCAAACCACCTCAAACCAACAATGGTGGCACGATCACCTTGCCGCAAAACGGTTTGTATACGGTAATACCAGATCCAAGCAGCAAATACCTAATAGAGACCAATACGAAGTTTGCCAACTACAAAACATTTATTTCCAGTGATTATCTGCTGGATAAACTAAGCTATGATCCGGCAACCACCATGAAGCGTCTTGGCGACAGTTTTTATGAGCAGAAATTGGTTCGGGAACAAATTACCGAATTAACCGGTCGGGTATTTTTAAACGGCTATGACAGTGCCGAAGGGCAGTATCAGGCACTGCTGCAAAACGGAGCTGCGGCTGCTGACAATCTTCATTTGCAAGTTGGAGTGGCCTTAAGTGCTGAGCAGCAGGCTGCATTAACCTCTGACTTGGTATGGCTGGTCGAACAGGAAGTTTCTGGTCAGAAAGTATTGGTTCCCGTCGTCTACCTCTCGGCTTTGCGGGAAGGAGACTTAACGAATAGTGGAGCAATCATCAGTGCTGATAAGGTACAAATCAGCTTAACTGGTGATATGACTAATACCGGCACCATTCAGGCGATTGAAAGCACCAAAATCGGAGCTGCCAACGTAAACAATATTGGCGGCAGCATTGATGGCGGACAGTTGACACAAATTACCTCCGATCAAGATATTTTAAATCTAAGTGGCAGCATTAGCGGCAATGATATTCTCCTCACTGCCGGTAACGATATCATCAGCCAAACCTATACCACCACAACTGAGAGTAAACATCTTTCCATGACCACAGTCAGCAATATCGCAACCATTAGCGCCGGGGATACGCTGACAGCAGTTGCTGGTCAGGATTTAACCTTGTTAGGGACTAATATTAGCGCGGGAAGTGACATAAACCTCAGTGCTCAAAACATCAAACTTGGTGTGGTCACTGACACGGATCATCTCCAGTTAATTAAAGTGACAGAAGAAGTATCTAATCTTGGCACCACGATCGTCGCTGGTGGAAATCTTAATCTGCAGGCTAGCCAGGATATGAACATGCAAGCTGCTAAGCTCAGTGCTGGCGAGGATTTAACACTAATGGCTGGCAACAACTTACAGCTGGCTGCTGTAGCGAACAGTTCCACCTCTGATTACAACATCGATGCCTATAACTTCAATAATCAAGTCACATTTACCAACCAATTAAGCAGCCTACAAGCTGGCAGTGCTCTTACCATGGTATCTGGTAGTGACATGACCTTAACGGGTGTTCAGGCTGCAGGCAATACTATCACTGCCTTAAGCGGCGGCGGCCTCACCCTAAACAGCGTTACCGACAGCGCCTTTAGTGATATCAAAACTGGAAGCAGCAAAAACTACAAACGAAACATGAATTATGACGAAGCCCTCATTGGCACCAATCTAGCAGCAACCGGTGATATCAAGGTGGGTGCTATTGACTCTATCACTATGGCTGGCAGCTCTGCCATTAGTAAAGAAGGCGGCATTACCTTAAATGCTGGTAAAGACATTGTCATTGAAGCCGTTTCAGGAAAACATGAAGCCTTAACCGAATCCAAAAAAACCAAATCCGGCTTCCTTTCTAAGAAAACAACAACGAAACGTGACTACGCCTTGTTAAATGAAGTTGTAGGCAGCGCGATCTCCGGTGAAACCGTTGACATCAGCACCGATCATGACCTGAGCGTTAAGGCCAGTAACATCGTAGCTACCAATGATCTTAACCTCACGGCAGGTAATGATATGACCATCACCAGCATGGCAGAAACTGGAGCGGAAGACCATTACAGCTACACTAAAAAATCCGGCATATTCAGCGGTGTCGGTCTAGGCTTTACCATTGGCAGCAAAAGTGAGAAGTTAACTGTCAAAGAAAAGACCCTAGCTGAAATCGGCAGCACCATCGGTTCTAATGCTGGTAATGTAACCCTAACCGCGGGCAGCCAGTTCACAAGCTCTGGGGCAAAAATCAGTGCTGGACTGGATCTTGACATCACAGGGAAATCTGTAACCATTGACAATACCAGCAATACCTATGACAGCACCACGAAGTTTGAAGTAAAACAAAGTGGTCTCAGCGTATCTTTAGGTGGTACCGTAGTAAACAAGGGATTGGATGCGGTAAACAGTATCGAACGGGCTGGTCAAGTAGCCGATGAACGACTGCAAGCCCTCTATGCCTATAAGGCCTATGATGATATTAAAGACCTAAGTAAAATAAAAAATACCAAAGACCTCAAGCAAAGTGTTAACGTAAGCGTCAGCGTTGGCAGTAGTAAAAGTACCTCCGAGCAAACCGTTCATATGGAGACGGTCAATATCTCCGACATCAGTGCCAAACAAAACATAACCATTACCGCTACAGGGGATGACGTCAATCTAACTGGTGCCAAAATTGATGCAAAAGACATCACCATCCAAGCCGTCGGTGATATCAACCTAGGTGCAGCCCAGAATCAGCAACAAACAACTAGCAGCAGCAAAAGCTCCTCTTGGGGTGCTGGTATGCAATTAGGAACGGGTATATTTGGCAGCGTTTCAAAAGGCAGCAGCAAAGAAAATGGTACTATAATTACCAATAGCGGCAGTAGTGTAACAGCTAAAGATACCCTAACCTTCCTCTCTGGAGATGATACCAATATCATTGGTTCCAAAGTGAAAGGGGATAAAGTAGTAGCTGAAATTGGCGGCAACCTCAACATCGCCAGCTTGCAGGATATTGACAACTACAGCGCGAAGACCACAAGCAGTGGCTTAAGTGCCGGTATCGGTCAAGGCGTAACGGGCTCCTACAGTAAAGGTAAAACCAACTCCAATTACCAAAGCGTAACCGACCAAGCCGGAATCTACGCCGGCGAAGGCGGATTTAACATTGAAGTGGGAGGCAATACCGACCTGAAAGGTGCGGTCATTGCTAGCGACGCGACTCCAGATAAAAACAAACTATCTACCGATACTCTTACGTACTCCGATATTCAAAATAAGGCGGAGTACAGCGCAAGCAGCATTGGAGTCAATCTTAATACAAGTCCTAATGCGAAATATAACGAACAAGGATTTACACCAAATATCGGTGTACCAGCAAGTGGAAATGATGAAAGTACTACTAAATCAGCAGTAGCTAATGGTACTATTGAAATTCGTAGCAATCCAAATCAAGATATTTCTAATCTCAGTCGTGATACTAGTGGATCATTAAACACGTTAGGTAAAATATTTGATAAGCAAACGGTTCAAGAACAACAGGAATTAGCCAAGGTATTTGGTGAAGTAGCATATGAAGAAGTTCATAAAATTTCTCAAAGGGCTCAAGACAGTGCGCAAAATGAATTAGATGCAGCTAAGAAGAATGGTGCATCTAAGGATGAACTTGATCGTCTACAAGCAAAGGTTGACTCTTGGGATGTAGGTGGAACTAATAAAGTTGCTCTGCATGCTCTTGTTGGAGGAATCATGTCTGACCTTGGCGGTAGTGGTTTCTCATCTGGTGCAGTAGGTTCAGGCTTTAATCAAGTAGTACAAAAAGAATTAAAAAATCGTTTTGAAAATCAACCAGATATGTGGCAGTGGGCTAGTGCTGTTGTAGGAGCTACAGCTACCAGTATTATTGGTGGAGATGCTCAAGCAGGAGCTAGTACTGCTGCTAGTGGGACGAAAAATAATGATAATGCATGGAGTACATATCGAGATACACAAAGGATGCGTAAGCTAGCAGCCAATACAGGAGAAACAATTAGAAGTTTAATTGATGCAGGTATTATTGGAGATCCTCGAACAATGGAGTGCGATTATGCATATTTTGAATTAAGTGCTGGATTGGGTAAATTTGTAGGTGTAGCAGGTGGTTTTATGGTGGATAAGCAAGGAAATGTATATGCAATAGTAGATGGTAGTGCAGGTGTTGGAATAGCTCCACCAATTACAGGTACATACGGCAAAGGATTTGTTGGAAATATTCCTGATACGCAGAGAGATGATTTGACAAATGCTTTAGAAGGTTTATCAGTAGGCACTACAAGTGTAGCGGGTGCTGGAGGAAATGTATCTGTGGGTTCAGGCTTTGTTCTTAGTGCGGAAGTGCAAGCTAGTTTTGGTATAGGAAAAAGCGTTGGTGCAAGGTATGCTAAACAAATATTTAACATTTTTGAGTAAAGAAGGTGAAGAATTGTTTGGAAAAGAGCTTACACGAGGAAGTAAAGTTATTGGAAGAATACTTTTTTCATTTCTTATTGCCGTAGTGCTCTTAACATTTGGCATTAGATTATTTGATTCTCAAGGTCTTCAAAAAAGAGAACAAGGTTTGATTTCAGAATTTCAAGCTATTGTTCATCCTAATGATGCAGAACAAGTAAGTTTTGAAATGAGAAGTAAAATTTTAAAGAGATGGATTCTTGCAAATTACAGGTATAGACTCAATGCGGCAGAACTAGAAAATTATTATGATCATGAATTACTCCAGAAAGGTTGGTCAAAAGTGCCTGTTAGTAAGACTGAGTATGAAACTTTTCACCACTTTAAGTATAAGAAAGGAGACTACGAAATAATTTTTAGACCATTTAAAGATTCATGGGTTATTCAAATGAATTTGAGAGATTTTTATGATAAGCTAGGGTAAATAGAAGATATATAATCAACAACGAGGTTAACGGACATAAAAATCCGTTAACCTCTGTTTTCATCTCAATGCCCTCTAGTAACATATAATTTATAGGTAATATTTCCTATTAACAACCCATGAAAATCAAATCTTGTGAATCAAAACGACTTAGACTCATTCCCTCCAGAAACACAGAAGGGACGTTTCTTTTTTGACAACAAGGTATTATACTTAAAATAAGAGGTGATGAGATATGGCAAGAGAAGCGAGAAAGTTAAGTGAGAGTGGATTTTACCATGTTGTATTTCGAGGAATAAATCATCAGGATATCTTTGAGGAAGAACAAGACTTTGAATATATGTTAGAGATATTCAAAGTCTTGAAGCAGGAAATAGGATTTGAAGTGCATGCTTATTGTCTAATGACGAATCATGTGCAAATTTTGTTAAAAGAGAATCAACCAGGGGATATATCTACAATCATAAAAAGATTGTTAATAAAATATGTAATGAAATTTAACCGAAACTATCAAAGAAGCGGAGCATTGATAGGAAGTAGGTATAAAAGTAAAGCAGTAGAGGTGGATGAGTATTTTATTCCGTTGATAATATATATTCATCAGAATCCAATGCGAGCAGGAATAGTGCAAAAACTAGAAAATTATAAATATAGCAGTTACTGTGAATATATAGCAAAACGAGAAATTGTTGAGACCAGCCTAAGTTTAGATATGCTTGGGAAAAAAGAATGGTTCAAAGCACATCAGCAGATGGTAGAAAATAAATTTGAAGTAGAAGGACGGAAAAAACTAAGTGGAGAAGAAATCCGGCAAAAAATCTTAAAAATCACAAATATTGTCCCGCAAAAAATAGGAATGCTAGAAAGAAGAGAACGAGATAAAATTATAAATCAGTTAAAAGAGGAATCATAGCCAAAAGTTGACGAAAAAGAAACGTCCCGTGCGCCAAGAAGCGCACGGAGTATAGCGGGTGAGAATCCCGCCTGGGAAGGATTAGCCATTCACCCAGTATCCAGCCTTGGGACTG
>NZ_FOTS01000115.1 GCF_900114615.1 Pelosinus propionicus DSM 13327
ATGTTTAAATCATAAAAATGGTGAACACTTATCATAGCGTTCACCATTTTTTGATACATTAACCTGCTCTTAACTACTTAACTTAATGACATTGATTACAAGGGGAGCATATCATATTTGATAAGACGGTGCTTTTTGTGTATATAATTTTCTACATCATTAAATTAAGGTTTTTATGAAATATAGTTAAAAAATTTACTTTTGGTAGTTTAATTTATAGTTGCTGAGGAATGTATCTCAGTGAAAGCCGATATACAGGATACACACAATTGAAATAGAGGTCCTTGGATATGTTGGTTTTATCAAATTAGAAAATTACTAGGAGGTTATTATAAGATGGCATTACTTCATAGATGGCCTTTATCGAATGACTTTAAAGATGTAGTGGGGACAATGGATCTAGCGAAATATGGGAGTGGCAGCATTACCCAATCTAAAGATGGAACTTATCTAGATGGTAGCTGCGGTTTGAAAACAACAATCAATCAAACTGAATTAGCGACCTTTACTTTATCTTTATGGGCGACTGTCGAAGGTTATACGGGAGATCATAACTTGCTATTTGGTAGCGGAATAGGAGCGGGAGGTATAGGTAGCAATGCGTATGGTATCTTGTATCATACTTCCTCCAACTCTATACTGGCTATGACAGGGAGTGGCGATATTTATAATACAACAGTGTCTAAAGATTTTTATATTGGAAAAAGAAAAAATATCATATTCTCTATTGAAAATAAAAATAAAATGATAGTCTATGTCGATGGTATTAAGGTTATTGATAAAACAATTGTAAGTGGTAGCATTAATAATCCACTAAGTATTGGAGGACTTTCAAATTCGCCAATAAATACTGCAAACGCAAATTTTAATTTTGTTCGTGGGACTGTAGCAGATTTTAGAATGTACGATGATGCGCTATCACAAGATGATATAAATAATATTGTAGATTCAGGGCCAAATGCACCAGATTTAGCAGTGCCAATCAATCTAACGGCTACCGTAGTTGATTCCCAAGTAACCCTTTTATGGAATGCAGTTACGGGAGCAGCTGGTTACAATGTAAAACGCTCTACAACAGCAGGGGGGCCATATACTCCTATTGCTACTGAAGTAATTGGTACAACCTATGTAGATGAGAATGTAACTAACGGTACTACCTACTATTATGTAGTAACTACAATTGATGGAAGCGGGAGTGAAAGTGCTAATTCAAATGAAGCATCTGCAACACTACTTGTAAATGCACCGATGAACTTAATTGCAATTGCAGGAGATTCTCAAGTAAGTCTCTCTTGGAATGCAGTAGAAGGAGCAGCAAGTTGTAACGTAAAACGCTCAACCACAGCAGAGGGGCCATATACTTCTATTGCTACCGAAGTAATTGGTACAACCTATGTAGATGAGAATGTAACTAACGGTACTACCTATTATTATGTAGTAACTGCAATTGATGGAAGCGGGAGTGAAAGTGCTAATTCAAATGAAGCTTCTGTAACACCGCAGGCCCCAAGTAATCAAGGATTATTACGAATCACTATGAACGATTCCAGTGAAAGGGAATATGAGTTATCTCATGATGAAATTAAAAAATTTATTGAGTGGTGCGACCGAACCGTTGGTACCGGTAAAGCATTGTATGTGTTTGATAAGATCTATAATGTAGGTGAGTTTAGAAGCAGAAAAGAATATTTACTGTTTGAAAAGATCATTAGCTTCGAGGTTATGGAGCTTACGAAATAAAATTGCTGCCGTCTTATCTTAATGAAGTGCCCCCTGTCAAGTCAATGTCATTAAGTTAAGCAAAATAGAACGTTTACATCGATAAAAGTAGATGTAAACGTTCTATTTTTTATTTGCTAGTCATATAAAAATACTTGACAAATAGTCGGAAATTTGCGGCCCTGCCCTTGAAATATAAAGATTCGAGGGAGGAACACATATGAAACCGACTGAAGTAAAAGAAATACTTTCAAACATAATAAGTACTATATCAGATGAGCCATCTGATTTTTTGCAAAATCCATCAAAGGACTTTACAAGAAATCGAAAACTATCATTTGAAACAATTATTAAAATGATGATTGGCATGGGTGGAAATAGCTTATGTAAAGAAATATATGATTGGTTCAATTATGCAGAAGATACCGCATCTGTTTCTGCCTTTGTTCAGCAAAGGCAGAAAATTTCATCTAAAGCTATGGAATATATTTTTAGAGAAATGGCTAAACAATGTGACGAGCAGATTTTATTTAAAGGATATCGTCTTCTTGCTGTAGATAGATCTGATATAAGATTACCTAAAAATAAAAATGACGA
>NZ_FOTS01000097.1 GCF_900114615.1 Pelosinus propionicus DSM 13327
ATACTCCCTTTCAAATCAGGAGCATGGCCGTGTAATTCTAAGCTATCCTACGACAGGGCGTTTCCTGCCTGTCTATTTCCACGGGAGCGGTCTAACAAAGGAAGGTGTCTTTTTTATTCCCAAAATTTCCACCAAGGTTTTTCAGCCTGTTCCTGCCGTTCATGCTGACGTTCCCTAATAGCTTCTAAAAGCCTGGCATCTCGTTCCTGCAATGATTTTTCTATGCGTTCCTGCGTTTCCCTTACTACTGATAATTCCTCTCTAATTTGAGCGTTTTCTGCCCTCATTTCCGCTTTTATAGCTTCCTTTAACTCACCTATGGAAATGGCACGAGAAACAGGAATAACCTCTGTTGTAATAGTTGCTATGTTTATTTCCTCTTTGGGTATCAAATACTGACTTTGCCCAATTCCTATTTTATGATAGACCGCTTTTAACTCTTTTCTTTCTATCCTATTTCTAATGGTCTTAGTTGTACAATTCAGCATTTCAGCGGCTTCTTTGACTGAAAAATACTCCTGTCTATCTATAGCACCCTCTATAATTTCTATACCTAGCTGTTGTAATTTACCCTCTATTTCTGCCATACTCTTATACACCTTCCTTTGATACGTTGATAATTCCGAAACAGGTCTACCTGTCTTTCCATACCCTTACTTTCTATACCGTTTTTACATACTCCTTTACTATAAAATAAAAAACCAGCTAAACGCTGGTTTTATTTATGTATGAATGAAATTATGATTGCTGTATTTTTGCTAATAATGCTGTTTCAATGGCAGATACATCAGGGAAAATTAACTTAATTCCTCTCCTGTGTAATCTAAGAATTTTTCTTGCTTTGTGTTCAACTTCATCAGCTAATTTTTTACTTATAACAACGGGCGTTCCTGTTGAACTGTTAATATATTGATTGCTAATATATTCGTTAGTAACTGGACACATATTTTGAATCAAAAACGCTCTCATTTCACCAAGAACATGTCCAAAGTGAATAGTATCGCAACTACCGTTCTTTTTCACTTTATCGTCATAAATTCTTTGATACTTTGCTACTTGTGATGAAATTGGTATCACCCATGAAAACGGCGTTTTATTATCTTTTATAGTATAATAGCACGGTCTGCCATGTGCTTTGCCGTTGATTACCTCTTTGTTAGTCATTAATTTGTCATCAGGAAAATCAGTAAAATAGTTGTCGCTAATAAAATAGAAATTTCCAATATTCACTTTTAAAACTCTCCCTAAAAAAGTAAAGTCCTATCAAAAAGATAGAACTTTACTAAACATTTGAACCCTGACCTCTTGTATAACCGCATATCAGGTAGCGGTAAACATTTGAACCCTGACCTTTTGTATCAGCCGCATATCAGGTAGCGGCAAACATTTGTTATTTCACTATTATTATACGACAAAACCGAAGTAAAATCAACTCGAAATAAGTTCCATTTGAAATGTAATTTTAGAGCATAGTCCAAATTAACATTCAAAAAACCGAATAGTTTGTAATTTTAGAGTTAATTTGCAATATTATTTACATTTTGAAGTTTATATTTAAGATTTTAAATTTACAAATATCTTGTAAAGTGATATTATTTACTTAGGGATTAAAATATAGGAAGGAATGGTAAATAATGGCAAATGTCGCATATATCAGAGTTTCAACAGTTGAACAGAATGAGGGACGGCAAAGGGAAATGATGAAAGCCTATAACATAGATGAAACATTCACAGAGAAATTATCAGGGAAAGACATGGATAGACCTCAATTGCAAGCTATGATTAAATTCGCTAGAAAAGGCGATACCATTTACATAGAATCCTTTAGCCGTTTAGCTAGAAACACAAAAGACCTGCTGACGCTCATTGATGAAATGACCGCCAAGGGGATTAAAGTCATTAGCCTAAAGGAAGGACTAGACACTTCCACACCGTCAGGCAAATTAATGCTTACCATGATTGGAGCAATCGCAGAATTTGAGCGTGAGAATATGCTAGAGCGTCAGCGTGAAGGGATTGCATTAGCCAAGAAGGAAGGAAAGTATAAAGGACGGCAGGAAAAGAAAGCGCCTGATAACTTCCTTTCTTTGTTCCATGACTATCAAACTAGAAAGCTGACTAAAGTAAAATTAGCGGAAATATGCGGAGTTTCCAGACCTGTATTAGATAAATGGATTGCCGAGCATGAGGAAAAAGTAGCTAATGGGGTACTGTTTTAGCTATTACTTTTATAGTAATCATAATTAATAAGATGAATTGAGGTACTGGCAAAATTGTAGTACCTTTTTATTTGTCTATTAAATTTTTTTTATCTTTTAGAGAGCAAGAAAATTCCATAAACCAACGCAAATACTGACTTTGTCCGACATAAAATTACATAAACCCACTTTATGTAAATGGCATTTTTTAGTATAATTAAGATGTAAAAAGTTATGAAAAGAGGTGCTATTTATGGATGAGGAAAAGACTTTAACTACCTCAGAGGTAGCGGATATATTAAATATTCAAATTAAAACCGTAAACGAGTATTGCAAAGAGGGAAAGCTAGAAGCGTTTAAGCGCGGAAATAGAAACTATATCACCCAAGCATCATTAGACGAATATATGAAGCGCACTAGACGTAGTTTAGTTTCATTTAGACCTAATAATATTAAGAACCATAAAACATAATTTTAGAAATTATTACCGCAAAAACCCTTCTCAGCATTAAGACTAAAAGGAGGGATTTGAGAAAATGGCAAGTGTTAGTTTTAATACCAAAGGAAGCCGTATTTACTGCAAGTTCACTGATAGCGGATTTCCTACTGTTCATTTAGGTAAGACCAAAGCTGACTGTATACGAATGTTACAAGGGACTTTTAAGAACCGTCAGTATATAGAGCAGGGAAAACATAGTCATGAGAAGCTAGACCAGTTAATTGACCGTATAAACGATAATTTAAAGTATTAGGAGAGTGTTACTACACATGAAGGTAAATGTATTTGCCATGAATGACAATGAGTTAATCCAATTTATTCAGGAGGAGGTCCAGACTTTTAGAAGTGAGGTTTTAGCAGGAAACTACCATTTGAAAAGCGACCCAAAAGTTAAGTTGTCGGAACTACAGCAATATAGCAAGTTACTGCAAAAACCCGTATTTCTAGGAGTAGCAAACGCGGCAGAGCTAAAGACAGAAATTGATAGCTATTTAGGCAATTTCTGTAACGAACCTATGAAGCGCAATGTTCAACCGCTTACAATGCAAGAATATTACAAGCAAACTAAGCAATACAGCCAATTTGCGAAATAAAAAGTCCCTCCCGTCTTTGATAGATTGGAGGGATTACATATTTTCAGAGATAGCTTATAAAAGAAATGTCCTGCATAGAGTCTAAGGAGTCTGCCTTTATTGTGCCGATAGTTCTACCCCGTAAAAGTCAAATAAAGCCGTATAGCGTTTATTCATTGTATTAACTTGCTACAATGAGATCCTTTTTCTTTGTCTAAAAAGATTTTTCGCCTAGTGTTTCTTGTTTACCTGTTCGATATGTTCTAACTGGTTTCAAATAGTTTTGTAAAGTACCTATTCAGAAAACTGGTAAAATGATACAATATAGATAAATAGGAAACAAATAGGAGGAATATTTTATGATAAATACTGCATTGAATACGGAGATTGAAAAAGTATACACCGTATCAGAAATAGCGGAATTACTGAAATTACACCCCGTTACTGTTAGACGCTTTATTCGTGCAAAGAAAATTAATGCTGTCAAAATGGGAAAAGATTGGCGCGTATATGAGTCTGATTTAGTTAAGTATTATGATACTTATTTGAAGCCAGTAACTAATTGATAGTACCATTTTGCTTACTATGTGGACAATTTACAAAAACATTATGTTAATTAAGAATCTAGCAAATAAGCAATTTTGACCGCCTTTTGTTAGAATAATTATGTTAATGGGACGTGGCGAAGCCACATAGGATTTATTTATTAATTTTTGAAAGTAGTCTGTGGACGTATTCTATGTAACATTTACTAAAATTAGTGTTTGTACATTTACTAAATTTAGTATGTGCCATTTACTAAATTTAGTATGTGTCATTTACTAAATTTAGTGTGTGGGAATGAAATTTATCCACAGATAAATAAAATGAAAGGAGCAAGGAAATTGGCGTATAAAAAGGATTATGATGCGGATTTTTCCGTATTGGACAAGTTACTAAAAGTCAAAGTGACAAATAGTGATTTTGTATTAGTTCCTGCTGAATTTAATAGACTTTGTGGCGGTGATGCTAGTTCAGCAATAGTATTAGCGAGAATTTATTATTGGTGGAGAGCAGGAGAAAAAGGAACTAAGTTGCAAAGAACTGTTGAAGCTACAGGGGAACTGTGTATAGCAAAGTCTGCTATGGCCATGTCATTAGAAACTGGATTGGATAGCCGTTCTATAGAGCAGGGAGCATATAAGAAGCTGAAAAAGTGGGGTATTATTACCACATATACAAAAGAGCGTGAGAATGGACACCCAACTACTAAAATAGTGCTGAATGAGAAATTATTAGTTGAAAAGTTTTGGACTGCATACAAGGAATTACAGATAGAAAAAGCACAGTATAAGCTGAAACTGTATGCAAAGAAACTTCATAAAGTACGCTTTTATACTGAACGTATTGAAGCCTTGCAAAGTCCATCATTTGACCCTATTAAGGACTTTACCCGTGTTCAGAATGATGATAAGTATAACCCTAATATTGATGTATTTGAGGAAGCAGACGAGGAACAAGACGCTAAAATAGTTAAGTTTCCTAGAAAGGAAATAAATAAAGCTACTGCTGAAAGTGCTTCGAGTACGGAAGCTGAAAGCAGTATACTAAGAGGGAGGACATTAGAGGAATTTTTAGCGGAAAAAGCACAAAATAAAAACACTCCCAAAAGTGTGACCAGCACTAATGAGAGCGTTCCTAAAAGAAAACGTAAAATTGTTAAGTAAAACTATTACCGAACGTCTTAGAAGTTAGCACCTTCTAGGACGTTTTCATTTACCTGTGCCTATTATTATACCGTATATCACAGATTATTCAAGCCTAATATGTACCGTTCCGCATGAGTATGAAAAGGGAAAGAAAGTGCGGAACATTTGAAGCTAGAGACAAATATATAAGTATCTAGTCACTATATATAGTATACCATATTTTAGTATTAATTATAAGCCATGCAAAAGAGGAAATAGTAGGAGGGAGTGTTGTTTCGCCTATTGGGAGAGATAGGACTGCTAATACAGACCCCCTACCTTCAAAAATACGAACCTCAAATATTGACCGCAGTTAGTAAAATAATTTGGCAATTTGTTTGCAGGTATAGGTACAAAAATATCAAGTTCTACCAACTATAATCAGTTAGTTCTACCAACTAAAAACCACTCAAAACAATACCGCTTATCCTGTTTATTTTAGCCTGTGGCAACGCTGAAAGCGTTCTTTGACCATTTCCCCCTGACTAGCCTTAAAACACTGGCAAAAGAAAAGGAAGGGGCGGGAAATTTTTATAGTTGGTATTAGTTAAAATAGTAATAGTATCGAGAGGATAAAACCGCTAAAATCCATCATTTGGACTTAAAAATATACCCTTTACTAAGTGGCACGCATTAATAGGTTTCAAAAATAGCAGGTTTTGGTGAGAAAAAGCCGATAAAATCGGCTCTATCAAAGGATTTTGAAGCTATTGTAGGACTTCTATTAAGTCGTTTTGAGCGTCTTTTGCTAATTTCATGCCTGATTGTATTACCTGTTTAGATTTAGCGTCATTAGTGCCTTTTATGTAGTAATACCACCCTTGCCCTGCCATATCATAGTAAGTCATTAACGACTGTATTTTATCTTTGTATGGATTATCAGGATATTTTGCCGAGAATTTCGCTTCATCTCTTACTAGCTTACCATACCCCTGCTTCCAGTCCTGATAGTTCATACCCGCCCCATACATTCCCTGTATTTCCGTTGAATCATCAATTAGCAACTGGACTGCTTCCTGTGGGACTTCACTAGCAAAAACCATATTTGCCATACTTAGCACCAAGACCACCAATAAAACCGCTATTTTTGACCATTTTAACATCATTACCAAACCCCCTATATCTTTTTATAATATGGAAATTCTTGGTAATTATCTAAAATCCTGCTAAAATGGTCGGAATTTGTCGGAAATTTTTTATTAATCCTTGACCTGTAAATATAAACGGTATAGAATGTAAATAGGTTATATTTTATACATATAAATTATATTTTATCTATATAAAACATTTTGAAAGGGATGGTTGAAAATGAGAAAGCTAAGTAGTAACGGTGCTAGATTAGACCAACACAGTGAGGATATTGCAAAACTACAACTAAAATCCGCTCAAACAGATGTTAATGTTGCTGAACTTCAAAAAAACCTCGAAAAACAACAAGCGGAATATGATGCTCACATTAAAATGCACGTTAAAGAGGATTTGTTAGAGCCTAGATTTCATGGTTCGGATAAATGGATGTTTTCGTTTGATGATATAGCCGACAGACACAATATTAATAGAAATTTAGTTCAGAAAATAGCACAAGAGGAAGGCATAAGACGTCGTGGCGGTAATTTAAATATTGCAAAGTAAAGTAAAAAGACACCCTCCAAACATAGACCGCATCCCAAGAAATAGACATTGAGAGAAAACGCCCCCTGTTGTAGGATAGAAACTACGACAGGGGGCGATTGCATGAAAAGGGAATAT
>NZ_FOTS01000080.1 GCF_900114615.1 Pelosinus propionicus DSM 13327
AAGCCTATTATGTTATTCATGGAGATTTTGTAACACTCAGCGATGGTACAGGAGTGGTTCATATTGCACCTGCTTACGGTGAAGATGATAACCGAGTAGGGCAGAAATATGATCTTCCTTTGATTAATTTGGTGGATGTTCAGGGAAATTTCATAGAAGAAGTTACCCCATGGCAAGGAATGTTTGTTAAAAAAGCCGATGAGAAAATCATTGAGACTATGAAGGAGAGCGGTATTCTCTACAAAGCAGAAAAATATCTTCATTCCTATCCATTTTGCTGGCGCTGTGATACACCACTTTTGTATTATCCGCGAGATTCATGGTTTGTAAGGATGTCTTCCCTGCGAGAGAAACTCCTGGAGAATAATGATACGATTCATTGGTATCCTGACAACGTAAAGAAAGGCCGTTTTGGTAATTTTTTAGAAAATGTTATTGATTGGGGACTAAGCCGGGAACGATACTGGGGCACTCCTTTGCCCATTTGGGAATGCGATTGTGGGCATCGGGATTGTATTGGCAGTATTGCCGAATTAAAGGAAAAAGCAATTCAGGTATCTGACGATATTGAGCTTCACAAACCTTATATTGATCATGTACTGCTGCAATGCAGCGTTTGCGGTAAGGAAATGAAAAGGGTGAGCGAGGTGATTGATTGCTGGTATGATTCGGGTTCCATGCCTTTTGCGCAGCATCATTACCCTTTTGAAAATAAAGAATTGTTTGAGCAAAACTTCCCTGCACAGTTTATATCAGAGGCTGTGGACCAGACGAGAGGTTGGTTTTACACGCTGCTTGCCATATCTACAGCTATATTTGATAAGAGTTCCTTTGAAAATTGCATCGTCCTTGGGCATGTACTAGATAAAAATGGTATTAAGATGTCAAAGCATAAGGGAAATGTTCTAAGCCCCTTTACAGTCTTAGAAAATCAAGGTGCAGATGCATTGCGATGGTATTTTTATACTGCTAGTGCTCCTTGGCTTCCTTCACGCTTTTATGAAGATGCAGTCATTGAAGTACAGCGCAAATTCTTGAATACGTTATGGAATGTATATTCGTTCTATGTGCTGTATGCACAGATTGACCAGTTTGATCCTACTAAGTACCAAGGAAGAACAAGCAGCCATGTCATGGACAAATGGATTATATCCAAATTAAATACCATGATCCATAAAGTGGATGAAAATTTGGAAGCATATGATATAACAAAAGCTGCAGAGCTTATCCAAGATTTTACCGATGAACTGTCAAATTGGTATGTAAGGAGAAATCGAACTCGTTATTGGGCGATGGATATGATTGATGATAAGATCCATGCTTATCTTACTCTACACACCGTGCTAAAAAATCTGGTTATTGTAGCAGCACCGTTTGTCCCTTTTATAACGGAAGAAATTTATCAAAATCTTGTAGTTCAGCTTGATGAAAAGGCACCAGAGAGTGTTCATCTGTGCAGGTGGCCTGATTACGATGAAAATCTTGTTGATCAGCAGCTGGAACAAGAGATGGAATTGACTTATAAGATTTGCAGTCTTGGGCGCAGCGCGAGAAATCTGGCTAATATAAAAAATCGGCAGCCTCTTTCCAAAATGCTGCTGAGTACCAAGGAATTGCCCGAGTATTACATTGCGATTATTAAGGAAGAATTGAATCTTAAAGATGTAGAAGTTAATGCTAATATGTCAGACTATGTAAGTTATAATGTAAAACCCAATTCACCAGTACTAGGAAAAAGCCATGGCAGATTTATACCTGGGATCAGAAAAGCGATCGCTGCTATGGATCAAATGGAGTTGGCATTAAAGATCACAAGTGGTCAATCGATTATAATTGAAATTGATGGCACGCCTATTGAATTTAATGCTGAAAATTTATTGGTTACCATGAGTGGTTTAGAGGGATTTGCTTTTGCAGGGGAAGGTGATATCGGTGTTGTTCTTGACACCCATATTTCTGAAACGTTACGAACGGAAGGATATGCTAGAGAAATCATTAGCAAACTCCAGAATATGAGAAAAGATAGTTCCTTTGAAGTCATGGATAAAATTAAGATTTATATGACGGGAAATGCTCTTCTAGAAGAAGTTGTACGACAATATCGAGATTATATTATAAACGAAACCTTAGCTGTGGAAATTGTATTTGATGAAGTTAGAGAGTATACTGATGTAACGATTAACGGTGAATTACTGAAGCTGGCTCTTGTTAAGCAATAAGATGATAAAAACTACTCATGTTGAAAAATGTGAGTAGTTTTTTGTTTTGATGGATATTATGGAATAGATTGTTATCTGAACACGGTTGTAATTGCAATCACTGTATTCAATTGCTGTAAGGCAAGAGGTGTAATTTTAAGTGTTCGATTCAATTGTCCCGAACCTCCATAGATGCAAGGATAGGAGAATAGCTGCTTATCTAAAATATGGGGAAGTGGTATGCCGATCATCGGAAGATTTCCTGCATCGAATCCTGTTCGCTCTTTAACCTCTTCCCGGTTTGCCATTCTAATCTTTTTACAGCCCAAAAGAAAAGAAAGGTCCTGTAATTTAACCCGCCTGGAACTACCAGAAATAACAAGAGCAAAGAAATCAATATCTGTTTTAATAATTAGGGTAGGTGCAGTTTGACCAGTGTCAATTTTAAAGTAATCAGCACCTTCCTGCGCTGTTAGCAGAGGTTGATTGTGATAAATAAATTCGTGCGCAAAGTGACTAGTTTCTAAGATGTTTTTGACAATATCCATAAAGCACCTCCTATGTTTTTCTATTATTATATTGATTATGACTCATAAGAATCACAAGAAGTTAAAATTTTATCATACGATTTCATTTTAGCATGAATAAGTTACTTTGCCAGCATAAGGATTCTTTGAATTTCGATTTTTTCTACATAAGGGTCATAACTTAAATCAGTGAAGGAGATACTGATACTATGATATTTTCTTTATGAATTAGGAGGTCTGAATTTGGAAAAAAGAGAGAATGGTTTATCAGCTTGGCAATTGGCCATGATGGCACTTGGAACTGTAATTGGGGGATCGTTCTTCTTGGGATCGGCAGTAGCCATTCGTACAGCGGGCCCAGGAATCATTATCTCTTATTTGTTGGGAGGTGCTATTGTTTATGTTATATTATTTGCTTTATCAGAAATGACAGTAGCTGATCCTGCACCTGGATCTTTTCGGACTTTTGCTCAAAAAGCCTATGGTCCTGGGGCGGGGTTTGTTGTTGGTTGGGTATATTGGAGTGGCCTGGTCTTAGCTATGTCCAGTGAAGCTACTGCTGTGTCTATTATTTTGCGTACATGGCTTCCTAACATTTCTCTGCCTTTCTTAGGAGCTGTCATTATTATCGGGGTATCACTACTCAATTTATTAGGCGCTGATCAGCTCAGTAAATTAGAGAGTGGATTAGCGGCAGTAAAACTGTTCGCTATCATCGGTTTTATTGTTCTGGGAGTTGCTTTGATTGGCGGATTTATGCCAGGAATAGCTGCTGTAGGAATAGGGGCAATCGCAGATGAACCTTTATTTCCAGCTGGCATATGGGGGATTGCCGGAAGTATGCTTATTGTGATGTTTACGTATGCGGGTTTTGAGATTATTGGTTTAGCGGCATCAGAAACAACGGACCCTGTTCGGATAGTACCGAGGGCTATCACATATACGGTTATTGGGTTAGTAGGATTATATGTAGCAGCGATCGTTGTTTTACTGCCCTTAGTGCCAACAAATGTTTTGACGGCTGAGGAAAGTCCTCTAGCTTTTGCTTTGGTTAGATGGAATTTGGGCTGGGCAGGAAATGCAATTGGAATGATATTGGTGACAGCCATACTTTCTACTATGTTAGCTGCTATGTTTGGGCTAGGCCGGATGATTCGATCTTTGGCTGATGAAGGTCATGCTCCCTCATGGATCAAGGATGCGGGCAATGTACCCTATCGTGGGATTCTTTTCTCCGGGATAGCGATGCTTGTGGGACTTGGGCTTGGTTTTATGCTTCCTCAGCAAGTATACCTTTTCTTAGTTAGTTCCGGTGGTTTTGCATTGCTTTTCTCCTATGCAGTAATTGTGGCTACTCATTATAAATTGCGAAGAGGCAATAGCTGTCCACCTGAAGGAAAATGTCAGCTGCCAGGATATCCGATTACATCTTGGCTAACTTTTATCAGTATTCTTATGATTATCTTAAGTATGCCCTTAGTTCCAGGGCAGGGGGCAGGCCTAGTAGCAGGAGTGATATTAGTCATTTTATTCTCAGGGATTTATATAGGTCAAAGTATGTACCAGAAAAGGCTGGTAGAAAAAAGGCTTCCCGTTAATCGTTTGCAGTTTGAAGCGGCAAGAGAGTTGGGGGTTGAGCTGAAAAAAACAAAAAAAGTAAAAGAAGAAAAGGATAAAAATGATATTTCGTAGCCTGGGTGCAGTCGATTGTTGCCTCATTGTCACAAAAAGAGGAATTTTTAGATAATATGTTGAAGGTTTTATATTCGGTGATAAATTTATGAATAGTACCATTATATGTTTACTTTTCGTAGGATATGAATGATCTTAGAAAATATATGGCAAGGAGGAGAATATGCTTACAACAAGTTTTAAACGAATTCATTTAGTTGTGATGGACTCTGTTGGAATTGGCGAAGCGCCTGATGCTGCAGATTTTGGTGATTTTGATGTAGATACTTTAGGGCATATTGCTAAAGCATGCGAGGGACTTAACATGCCGAATATGGGTAAACTAGGTCTTTCTAATATTAGAAACATTCAAGGTATTGATCCTGTAGATCATTCGCTTGCTTATTATACAAAAATGCAGGAATTATCTAAAGGGAAGGATACTATGGCGGGACATTGGGAAATCATGGGACTTTATACCGCTAAGCCTTTTCGTGTATTTCCCAATGGCTTTCCGGATGAGTTGATTCGCCGAATTGAAGAAAAAACAGGACGGAAAGTTATCGCCAATAAGCCTGCAAGCGGAACCCAAATCATTCAAGAGCTTGGTGAGGAACATGTGAAAACAGGGGCACTTATTGTTTACACATCTGCTGATTCGGTGTTGCAAATTGCTGCACATGAAGAGATTATTCCAGTGAAAGAACTGTATGAGATTTGTGCATTTTGCAGAGAAATTACTCTTGAAGAACCTTATAAGGTAGGGCGTATCATTGCCCGTCCATTTGTGGGCGAGCCAGGTAATTTTACTCGCACTGCTAATCGTCATGATTATGCATTAAAACCGTTTGGTCGGACTGTGATGAATGAGTTGAAGGATGCAGATTTTGATGTGATTGCTCTAGGAAAGATATCTGACATTTATAAAGGTGAGGGCGTTACAGAATCAATTCATACCGTCTCTAATATGGATGGTATGGATAAGTGGGTTGAGGTTTTGGATAGAGACTTTACCGGTATTAGTTTTTTAAATTTAGTGGATTTTGATGCTTCCTTTGGGCATCGTCGTGATCCCAAAGGATATGGGAAAGCATTAGAAGAGTATGATGCTCGTTTACCAGAAGTGTTCGCTAAGATGACGAGTGAAGATTTGTTGATTATTACTGCTGATCATGGAAATGATCCAACTTACCATGGCACTGATCACACGAGAGAGTACGTGCCCTTACTTGCTTATTCTCCTCGCTTTGCTAAAGGCAAGGAACTGCCTATACGAACATCTTTTGCAGATATTGGTGCGACCATTGCAGAGAATTTTCAAGTGAAAATGCCGGAATACGGCAATAGTTTTTTACAGGAGTTAAAATAATAGTAGATGAATAATTGCGACATTATCAAATCACTAAGGTTAAAATAAACTATTGACATTTTTTTACGGTAAGATTATAGTTAGTGTAATCATTTAAACGCATATAACTTTCTAGTGGAACTGACCAAAAGAAGTTTTGGAGGCGAAACGGTTTGCTCTTTTTTGAGCAAATTGTTTCGCCTCTTTTTATTCCAATATGAATCATGATTGTTAATCAACTTGCTAAAAGGAGAAACGAGTAGGAGGAAGTCGTATGAAGATCAATTTAAAGACACCTGTAGTTGAAAGTCGTGAACAGCGCCTTGGCACCATCATTGCATGGGATGGAAAGGCAGCCGATCTTTCAAAAGAATCAGCTTATGCTCGAGGTAATTGTGAAAATACTTGCGGGGATAAAGCACGCAGACTTTGTGAAATGGAGGGGCCATTCACGCAAGGTTCTGTTTGTAGTGAGCAAATGGTAGAATGTCAAGCGGGTCATGTGCGAAATGCCGTGCTGATTCAACACTCTCCGATTGGCTGTGGAGCAGGGCAAGTCATCTATAATTCTATTTATCGCAATGGTCTGGCGCTTCGCAATTTACCAGTGGAAAATCAGCATGTCATCTGCACGAATCTTTTGGAAGAAGATATGGTCTATGGAGGGGCTGCTAAGCTGGAGCAATCCATTCGAGATGCTTGGGAACGCAATCATCCCAAAGTGATCTTTATTGCAACCTCTTGTGCTACTGGTATTATTGGAGATGATGTAGATGGTATAGCCAGCCAAATGGAGGTAGAACTGAAGATACCAGTTATTCCGCTGCATTGTGAGGGATTTAAGTCAAAGCATTGGAGTACTGGATTCGATGCCACTCAGCATGGGATCGTAAGGCAGATTGTACGTAAACAGCCTAAGAAGCAGGAAGATTTAGTAAACGTTATTAATTTGTGGGGATCTGATATCTTTACTCCTATGTTGGCGGAGCTGGATCTTCGGGTCAATTATGTGATTGATCTGGCAACGGTAGAGGATTTAGAACAGCTCTCCGAAGCTGCGGCTACAGTTGGATTTTGCTATACCTTATCTTCTTATATGGCCGCAGCCTTAGAACAGGAATTTGGTGTACCAGAAATCAAAGCACCTCAGCCTTATGGCTTTGCGGGAACAGATGCTTGGCTGCGTGAATTAGCGCGTGTTACTAACCGAGTAGAAAAAGCAGAAGCGTATATTGCTAGAGAGCATGCACGAATAGCTCCTCGTCTGGCGGAACTGCGTGAGCTTCTTAAAGGGAAAAAAGGTTATGTTGCGACTGGCTCTGCTTATGCTCACGGTTTAATTGCCGTCCTCCGGGAATTGGGAGTGGAAGTGGATGGTTCATTGGTATTTCATCATGATCCTGTCTACGACAGTCAAGATCCCCGACAGGATTCTCTAGTGCATTTAGTAGACAATTATGGAGATGTTCCTTTTTTTAGTGTAAGCAATCGGCAGCAGCATCAGTTTTATGGCCTGCTGAAACGAGTCAATCCGGATTTTATTCTGATTCGCCATAATGGTCTTGCTCCTTTGGCGTCACGCATGGGTATTCCGGCTGCTCCTTTAGGAGACGAGCATCATTCATTGGGGTATCAGGGAATTATTAATTTAGGTGAATCCATATTAGATATTTTGGCACATAAGAAATTTCATCAAGATTTAGCGGCGCATACGAAATTGCCTTATAAACAGTGGTGGCTTGATCAGAAAGATCCCTTTGTTTTGGCAAAGGAAAGCAAATTAGGCAATAAGGAGGAACCTTCATATGTTTAATCTTGAAGTTTCACATAAAACGAATTCGATTCAGCAAATTCGCTATGTTTGTGCTATCGCTGCCATGCATAGTGCTTCTGCTATTCCAGGGGTAATTCCAATTGTTCATTGTGGTCCTGGATGTGCAGATAAGCAATTCATGAATCTTGCTTTCTATAATGGTTTTCAGGGGGGAGGATATGGAGGCGGTGCTGTTGTACCCAGCACAAATTCTAGAGAATTGGATGTAGTATTTGGAGGAGAAAATCGCTTGCGTGAACTCATCAAAGCTTCGATCAAAATTCTGGATGCAGATTTATTTGTTGTATTAACAGGCTGTATTTCTGATTTAGTTGGCGATGATGTAGGTTCTATTGTTCGAGAATTTCAGGATCAAGGTGTTTCGATTGTTTATGCGGAAACAGGGGGATTTAAAGGCAATAATTTTACGGGGCATGAACTAGTGGTGAGAGCGATCATTGATCAATATGTAGGAGATTATGATGGTCCGAAAAAGCAAGGTTCTGTAAATGTTTGGTCTCTGCTCCCTTACCATAATACCTTTTGGCGTGGTGACCTTACTGAGATTAAGCGGATATTAGAAGGGATTGGTCTTACAGTCAATATACTTTTTGGACAGGAATCTAAGGGCGTGGCAGAATGGAGGGATATTCCTAAGGCCCAATTCAATCTTGTACTCTCACCTTGGTTAGGTCTGCAGACAGCGAAACATTTAGAAGATAAATATGGGCAGCCTTTCCTGCACGTTCCCGTTATTCCTATTGGAGGAAAAGAAACGAGTGCATTTTTGCGCAAGGTGACACATTTTGCAGAGCTGGATATTGCTAAAGCTGAAGTCTTTATTAAGGAAGAGGAAAAGCAGTATTATCATTATCTTGAAGGATTTTCTGATTTTTATGCCGAGTATTGGTGGGGACTGCCTGCCAAATTTGCTGTCATCGGTGATAGTGGGTATAATCTTGCTTTAACGAAATTTTTGGTCAACCAGTTAGGAATCATTCCTGGAAAACAGATTATTACTGAAAATCCACCGGAGGAATATCGCGCTGCAATTCGTAAGCAGTATCAAACGATTGCAGAAGATGTCTTTACGGATGTTGAATTTGAAGAAGATAGTTATGCGATTCATCAGAAAATCAGGCAAACGAATTTTGGACATAAGCCTCCTATTGTATTTGGTACAACGTGGGAACGAGATTTAGCAAAGGAATTAAAGGGGGCGATTGTAGAAGTTGGATTTCCTGCATCTTATGAAGTAGTGCTTTCAAGATCTTATATAGGATATCGAGGTGCTCTTACTTTGCTGGAAAAAATTTATACTACCACAGTAGGAGCCAGTGCTTAATACAATCGGCTTGCAGTACTCTTAGAAGGGGACTGCAAGCCGATTTTTCATCATAATGCTGCTATTAAGGAACGGAATAGGGAGAGATTGTTGTCTAGTTTATTTCCTTCTAGAAGATCGTTGAGGGCTAGTTCATAGTGGAGTGGGGTTATGCCAGGAATCTTATTGTGTTTTGCAATACTAGCAAGAAGGGCAATGTTTTGCATTTTAGGGTTACTTAATTTTGTAGGTACTATCTGGTATTCCAGGATGCTGCGGTATTGACATGCAGCACTGATATCTTCTGATTTTAAAAGACGTTCTTTTTTTAGCCTGACTTGCAGAGGCTGCCACTGAGTATCATAATAGATCAGTGTTCCGCCATCTCTTAGATGGGAGTTAAGGCCGCGTAAGGCTTCATTTTTTTCCAATGCGATAACCAAGTCAGCACATCCTGTCTGTATGAGTGCAGAATGGGCATGTGAACCAATACGAACACAGGATGATACGGTGCCGCCGCGTTGTGCAAGACCATGGGTATCGGTTCCGCGTACTGGAAACCCAGCATAGTCAGCGGCTCGGATGATTACTTCACTCAATAAGCCAATGCCTTGTCCGCCGACTCCAATAATGTAAATATCCATCTTTACGGGCATCAGCTATTGCCCTCCTTTGTTGGGTGTTTATGAAGGATCGCCTTTGTAGGGCAGGTTTGTTTGCAGGAACCGTCGCCGATACAAAGATCTTTATGGACGACTATGGCTCCTTCATCGTTGCGTTGAAAAGTTGGACATGCAAAGCCACTTATACAGGCATAATTTTGATTGCAGTCGTCTGTAATTTCTACAGGGGAAGGCAGTGGCTTTCCTTTTGCATGATGTTCTTTCATTAATTTTAGCATGCAAGGATGTTTGGCTATGATTATTTTAAATCCTTTTTCAGTAAGGGCTGCTTTAGCTGCTTCTGTCAGATGATTTTGTGCATAGGCATCGATTTCACGGATATTCGTAATTCCAATACCATTTAATACTTGTCGTATGGGGATCTTTTCTGTTGGCCCATTAACATTGTAACCGACACCAGGATGACTTTGGTGACCAGTCATAGCGGTAGTTCCGTTGTCAAGGAGAATCAGAGTGAAGTTGTGATGATTAAAAACGGCATTAATAATTCCTGGTAAACCAGCATGAAAGAAGGTGGAATCTCCTAAGAAGGCAACTACCTTACGGCTGTTATTAAAGAGGGAAAGGCCGGCAGCAGTACCACAGCTGTGTCCCATGCATAATAGTACTTGCCCCATATGATACGGTTCCATAATGCCAAGGGTGTGGCAGCCGATATCAGCAACCGTAATATCATTCGGATCAAGAGCTTGCTTAATCGCATGAAATGCCGAACGATGCCCGCACCCTGGGCAGAGCTGTGCTGGCCTGGGTGACCAGTGCAAAAAAGGGGCAGCGTTTTTTTTATTGGGGAGTAAATGAGGCCATGTTTTTTGAAGAATCTTATATACTTTTTCAGGAGTGTATTCATTCAGCCAGTCTTCGTAGTCCTGCTTACCGATTATTTTCGTGGAGATACCTTGATCATAAGCGAGTGCCTTCACTTGCTGTTCGATGAAGTCATCCAATTCTTCTAGGATTTTGACTTCCTTGTGCTGGCGAATAAAATCGGCAACTAGGTACTTCGGCAAAGGATGAATAATACCTAGCTTAAGAATATCGGGCTTTAAACTGCTTTCCTCTACTACATCTTGTAAGGATTGAAAGGGGGCTCCCATCGTTATGATTCCATAAAGGGGGTTATTATTGTTTATAATAGTATTTAGAGAGGAGGTATCTGCATCAACAGAGAATTGAGCTAGTTTTTCTAAGGCTCGTCGTTTTAAAGGCAGGACCAGCTTCGTAGTTAAAGGTATATAGGGACCATTATCTACGTTAAAGCAAGATGAATGATCAAGGGGCAGAGGTGTCCAAGAGGAAAAGGTAACATTTTCTTTTGCGTGGCAGACATGAGTAGTCATTCTTAAAATCACTGGCATACAACGCTTTTTCGATAGTTGAGCGGCTTCTTTAAACATCGTATAAGCTTCAGTTGGGGTAGATGGCTCCAACATAGGAAGATAGGCAAGGCGGGCATAATGACGATTATCTTGTTCGTTTTGTGATGAATTGGCTCCTGGGTCGTCACCGAGTACAATCACCATGCCGCCGATTACTTCCATGTGCCCGAGCTGAACAAAGGTGTCGGCAGCAACGTTTAGTCCGACGCTTTTGAAAAAGACAGTTGATAAATGCCCATTAATAGAAGCACCAAAGGCAACTTCTGTAGCGACTTTTTCATTGGTTGAAAACTCAAAATAAAGAGGGTTTTTGTCTTTGGGAATTGCTGTTATGGCTGCAGCAATTTCTGGTGTAGGGGAACCAGGGTAGGATGTGACAACTCTAACACCTGATTCAATCATTCCACGAACGATAGCCGTATTACCCATGACAATCTCGGTACTTCCATATGGCGAGATAAGAACATTACCTAGCTTTTTCATTCCATCACCTCTATGTATTTTATAGAATTAATGACAGTGGCATGCTAAAAATTTAAATAGGAAAAAAATAAAAAAGAAGGACTTACCGGATATCAGTAAGACCTTCTTTTTAGTGGCAGATTTTATTAATGACGAAGCTTGCTGCCTAGCAGCAGCAAACGATGTGGAACACGAATGACTCCTGTGCCTAAGCTGACTCCTAATATAACAAGTAAAAGAGCCACAAAGTGATACCAATATAATTGCTCTCCCAGGAAAATGGCAGATGCAAGGACTCCTATTATCGGAGAGCCATTTTGAAAAAGAGAGGATGTTGAAGCACCAACTTGCTGTATTGCTGTATTCCACCATAATGCTCCTAATGCTGTACTAAAGAAACTGGAAAAAAGTAAAACTGCTATTGGCCAGAAATCGTAAGCGCCTGGATAATTCCATATCGGATTTACAAAGAGACCCATGACCAGTAAACCAACAGCTGCTACGCAGTGACTATAGGCAGTAACAATTAAAGGGGGGACAAACAAGGTAGCTTTTTTTACAAATAAGGACCCTATGACAAAGGTAATGGTTGCAATAAACATCATCCCGTCACCAACTAGGGTAGCGCTGCCTTCTGAACTGCCAGAAACAACTAATAACAAGCCGCTGAATCCAAATAGTATTGCGATTCCTTTGGCCCAGGTAAATTCTTCTTTTAGCAGCAAGCTAGCAAAAATGGTTGTAAATAAGGGATTGAGTCCCAAAATAAGAACTCCATGTATTCCGCTGGTAGCAGTCAATCCCATGGTGAGTACGATCTGATGAAAAAAAATACAGAACATCGAAACACCAATGATGGGGCTCCATTCTCTGAACGATAGTTTCTTATAACCATGCTGTCGCCATGCAAAGGGCAGCAGTAAGGCGCTTGCCAGAAATAAGCGTATTGGAGCCAATGCTAACGGTGGGAAAAATTGAGTAAGATACTTAATGGACACCACATTAACTCCCCAGAGAACCACAACTAGGATCAGTAGTAAGTATATGCGGCGGTTGTTTGCTGTGTTTTTCAATATCGTCATCCTCTGCATTTTAAATATTTATTTATCTTATCATAGCTTTGCAGAAAGGGAAAGAGACATTTTCGAAATTGTTAGAAATGGAAATTTTTGAATCCAAGGATCAACTCTTCTATAAATTTGTCTGTGGCTGCAGGAATGATAATGTCTTTTCGATAGATAACGCCCATGGATTTTTTCATGTGAGGATCGTCTATAGGGATGGAGATTATATGATCATTTCCAAAACTATTAATATAAGAGCGAGGAAGAATGGTTACTGCAATATTACGGCCTACAATTTCTAATAAATGCTCGAAAGGCATTATTTCTATCATGGGATTTAATAGAAAACCGAGTTTTTCTGTAGCTTGGTCAATAAATTGTCTGATGATATATTTAGGAGGGAGTAAAACAATGGGGATGGATTGTAGCATTTCTAAAGCTACATTTGAGTGTTTGGCAAGTGGATTGTCTTTGTGCACTGCAATACATAATTCTTCGGTATAGAGATGAAGATTTTCTAATTGAAGATCATCTAATGGAAGAAAGGCAATGCCGATATCTAATTCATTTGTTAATAATTGTTCTTTTATTTCTTCTGTGGATAATTGCACAATGGATATTTTAACACCAGGGTAGCGAGTATGAAATTTTACAACAGAAGAGATTAGCAAGTGACTTCCAGAACAGCCAACCGCAAGGTGACCGCGTTTTAATCCTTCTAATTCCTCAATCGCAGTGTGTGCTTGTTTTAATTCTCCAAAGATTTGTAAGCAATGATGATAGAGAATATCACCTGCTTTGGTGACAAAAACTTTTTTACCGATTCGGTCGAATAGGGGGGAGCCGATTTCGCTTTCTAAAATACGAATTTGTTGACTTAAGGTAGGTTGAGAAATGTTTAATTTTTCAGCTGCCTTTGTAAAATGAAGTTCTTGGTACATGGTCATAAAATATTCTAAATGCCGAAGTTCCATAATTTTCACATCCGATCATAGTTTATAACAATGATTATACTAAATATTATTAAATTGAACAATTGAAAATTCTCTCTTATAATTAAGTCTAACAAGAAATTTGAGTAAGGGAGGGAATAAGATGAGATATCAAGCATTTTTATTTCTTTTGTTATGCAACTTATTATGGGCAGGTAATTTTGTCTTTGGAAAGATATTAATTAATGAATTTTCGCCAATGTGGATTACATTTTTACGTTGGTTGATTGCGTGCAGTCTTCTGTTTCCGATTGCAGCACGATATGAGAATTTAAGTTATGATATGATGAAAAAGATATTGAAAAATTCGTGGGTGATTTTAACATGCATGGGGATAACGGGAGGAATTTTATTTAATCTTTTTACCTATTCTGCATTACAGTTTACAACTCCCACAAATGGAACGTTAGTGTTTTCTCTTACCCCTGCCATTACGATGATTTTTTCTTTTATCATATGGAAAGAAAAAATCTCATTAGTGCAGCTATCAGGTCTAATTGTTTCGTTCTTAGGTGTGACAACATTGCTGACTGGCGGCAAGCTTATGCAAGTTTTTCAAATGGATTTGAATAAGGGAGACCTTTTGATGATTGGTGCAGATGTATGCTGGATGATATATGCTTTCTTATGCAAGATGTCAGATCGAATACCTCCGGTTACGGCTGTTGCTCTTTCTTCGCTAATTGCTGTAGTAATTATGATTCCATTTTTAATCGTGCAGCCTCTTCCAATTTATCAGATCAGTACAATGGGGTTTAATGGAATTTTATATGTTGGTTTTTTCGCTTCTGTGTGTGCGTTTGTTTTATGGAATTTTTCAGTTCGTACGGTGGGTACAAATATTGCTAATCTTACTGTAAATCTAATTCCTGTTTACACGGCTATGATCACTCTTCTATTGGGAGGCGTAATCACAGGGGCTCAATTATGGGGTGGGGGAATGGTAATCTTAGGATTATTATTAACAAGTCAAAAGAGAAATGACTCTATTGAAATTTATGTCAGTACTCCAGATGTCGATATCTGCAAGTCTGCTGAGAAATGCCCTTATTGCGCAAATTGAAAATGATTCCTGCAATATGCATAGTAAAAAGGGGCTGTCTCAATAAGAAATTGAGATAGTCCCTTATATGTATTAAAAATACAAGAGGCAGGTTCCGAAGAACCTGCCTCTTGGTGTAGAATTAAACTGCTATGAAAAACTTTACACATATAAATCCTACAACAAAAACAAATTCATATCAACTAGTTTTACCGCTTCCTATCGAAATCCTCATACCAGAAAACGATTCGGTCAGGCTGTTAAGTAAGATAATGGATCAACTTGATTATTCGCTGTTATACAAAGCGTATTCTCGTAAAGGCAGAAAATCAGTAGTCTCACCTAAAATGCTTTTCAAAATTATCGTTTA